>JADYZZ010000037.1 GCA_020852865.1 Rubrivivax sp. | reverse complement strand
GCCCTTGCGATGGCGCTCGGCCAACCACGAGATCGCGACGCGGGCTGCGTCTTCGTGATCGCGCGGGCGCAGCGGGTGGATGTTCATGGCGGAAATCAGGTGTGGTGGGAGAAGCTGGTCGAGCTGTCGCCGAGCGCAGCCACGGCACCGCGCTGGTCGACGGCGTCGAGCTGGCGTGGGCGCAGCGTGGGGTGGAGGCCGATGCCGCTGCGGGCGGCGCCGCGGTGCAGTTGGCCGGTCGGATGGTCGATGTGCCAGTGGCGCTGCAGGCGCGGCGGTTGCTGGCCCGAGTTGCCCTGTGTCAGTGACGCTCGACTTCGGGAGCATGGTGTGGAGCTTCACCCGCCTCGCGCGGTGGCGTTGCCCGACCTCGGTGCGTGCAGCGCCGCAGCTGCGCGGGCGTGGTCACGGCATCGTCCTGCGACTGCCGCCGCGGCGTAATATGGCCGCGTTGTCGTCCCGCGTCGCAAGGATGGGCGGGATGCCGTCCTTACCCGTCTCGAAACCCGATTCGTCGTCCGTGTAAGGAACGCGACCGATGAGAGGAGCGCAAGCGAGATGAAGCCCTACATCCACCACAAGGCCAACCTTTTCCACTTCCACTGGAACCTCGATGCATCGGTTGGCAAGCATGCGCAGAACACCTTGCCGACCGACATCTCGTATATCCAGTGGTACTACACGCTCGCGGCCGTGCATCCGCTGACGGCACCCGAGCGCAGGGCCGTCTACGCGAAGGTGATCGTCACCGGCTTGTGTCTGGGCACGGAAGGCGACCCCCTGGTCGCGGCGATCGAGACGCATCAGAGAGCGCTTAACCACCCGCTGGTCGACGGCAAGATCAGCGTCGCGCATGGCTCGGGCATGGTCGGCAGCCACGCCTTCTTCATCCTGCGGCTCAACAGCCGCTTCGCGCACATGCATGCCGGCACCTGGCCGCGGGTCGACCTGATCCCGGGCTGCCCGCTGCTCGTCGCACAGGCGGTGCGCGCGGCGATTCCGCTGCCGCAGCTGGGCTGACGGGCCGGCCGCGAACGAGGCCGCGCTGCGCGGCTGGTCCAGCGGTGCTCCCTTGAAGCGGCGCAACGGCTTGCGTTGCTGCAACGCCTGGGTGAGGGCGCGCGCCAGCCGGGGGCTCGTGGCAGCGCTCGGCGCGCGGCGCCGGCGTCGCCTGCCTCATCCTCGGGCGGCTTCATCTCCGCGTTCCCGGCGCATCCCCAGATCGCGTGATGGGCGAGACCGGGCCGGCGAGCGCGTCCGTCGCCGCGCGCGCGGCGTCCGCCGGCGCAACCCAGGGCGCGATCCAGCCGCCGCCCAGCGCCTGGATCAGCGCCACCACCGCCTGCTGGCGCTGCAGCTGCAGCTGCAGCACGGCGCGCCGGGCGGCCAGCGCGGTGGCCTGGGCGGCGATCACGTTGGCGTAGGCCGAGATGCCGGCCTGGTAGCTCCTCAGCGTGCGCTCCTCGGCGCCCTTGGCGGCATCGGCTGCAGCGCGCGTGTGCTCGCTCTGTACGGCGAGCGAGGCCAGCGCCGTGAGCTGGTTCTCGACCTGCCCGAACGCCGTGAGCGCGGCCTGGCGGTAGGCGGCGCTGGCCGCGGCGTGTGCCGCGCGCGCCTGCTCGATGGCCGCGCCGCGCGCGCCGGCGTCGAAGAGGCTCTGCGCCAGGCTGGCGCCGAGCGACCAGGTGAACACCGACGACGAGGCGAGCGTGGCCAGCGACGAAGCGCCGCCGCCGGCCGCGGCGCTGAGCGTGAAGCTGGGGAAGAAGGCGCTGTGCGCGACGCCGATCTGCGCATTGGCCGCGGCCACCGCGCGCTCGGCCGAAGCGACGTCGGGCCGGCGCAGCAGCAGCTCGGAGGGCAGCAGCGCCGGCACCTCGGGCACCGTATTCACCCAGGGCCTGGCGGGCAGCGTGAAGGCCGCGGGCGGCTGGCCGAGCAGCAGCGCGATCGCGTGCTCGTAACCGGCACGGCTCGCGGCCAGCGCGGCGCGGCTGGCGAGGGCCGATTCGAGCGTGCTCTGCGCCTGCAGTACGTCGGTCCGCGCCGCCTGGCCCGCGCGGTAGTTGTTCTCGGTGATCTGCAGCGCGCGCCGGTAGCCGGTGACGATGTCGTCGACCAGAGCCGCTTCGGCATCGGCCTCGCGCGCCCCGAAGTAGGCGTTGGCGAGGCCGGCGCGCGCGGCCAGGCGCACCGCCTCGAGGTTGGCCGCGCTGGCCTGGACATTGGCGCCCTGTGCGCGCACCGCGTCGCCGAGCCTGCCCCACAGGTCGGGCGCCCAGCTGGCGGACAACCCGATCGATGCCGAGCCGTTGGCAGGGCGCCCGCCGCGCTGCGTGCCGGCCTGTGCGCCCAGGGCCGGCCAGCGCTGCGCCTGCGCCTGGTGCAGCAGGGCCTGCGCCTGGGTCACGCCGGCCAGCGCGAGCGCGAGGTTCTGGTTGCCGATCTCGAGGCCCGGCATCAGCGCGCTCAGGTCCGCGTCGCCGAACAGCTCCCACCACTGGCCGCTGCGCCACAGGCGGTGCGCGTCGGTGTCGACCCAGCCCGCCGGCGCCTGGCCCTTCCAGCCGGGGGCGAGCGCCACGCCGGGCACTTCGTAGCGCGGCGCCGTGCTGCAGGCGCCGAGCAGTGCGGTCAGCATCAGCGTCGCGCCGAGGCGGGCAGGCCGCAGGTCAGCGAAGAGGCGCTCGCGGCGATGGCGGCACAAGGCCTGCGCCGGGCGGCAGCGAGAAGGCGGCGAGGGTGGGCGATTCACGGCGGTATGCGGCGTTGCGTAGGCTTCGGTGCTTGCGGCCGCTCGGCGCTGCGGCGTCAGGCCGCGGCCGAGCGCGCGAGCGCGGCTTCGTCGCGCCCGCGCCGGCGCAGGCGATCGAGCAGCACGTAGACGACCGGCGTCGTCAGCAGCGTGAGCAGTTGGCTCGCGATCAGGCCGCCGACGATCGTCACGCCCAGCGGCTGGCGCAGCTCGGAGCCCTGGCCGAAGCCGATGGCCAGCGGCAGTGCGCCCAGGCCGGCCGCGAGCGTGGTCATCAGGATCGGGCGCAGGCGCAGCAGGCAGGCCTCGCGCACGGCCTGCACGGCGGTCAGACCGCGCGCGCGTTCGGCGTCGAGCGCGAAGTCGATGATCAGGATGGCGTTCTTCTTGACGATGCCGATGAGCAGGAACACGCCGATCAGGGCCATGATCGAGAACTCCATGCGCAGCGCCAGCAGCGCCAGCGCGGCGCCGAAGCCGGCGCTGGGCAGCGTGGTGAGCACGGTGATCGGGTGGATCAGGCTTTCGTAGAGGATGCCGAGCACGATGTAGATGACGACGATCGCAGCGGCGATCAGCAGCCCCTGCTGCGACTGCGTCTGCTGCGCCTGCGCGGCGGCCCCGGCGAAGGCGCCGCGCACGTTGTTGGGCATGTGGATGGCGTCGACGCCTTCTTCGACCGCCTGGCGACCCTGCTCGATCGAGACGCCGTCGGCCAGGTTGAACGAGATCGTGCTCGACAGCTCGCCGCCGTCGTGGAACACCGAGGTCGGCACGGCGCGCTCGCGGAATGCGGCGAAGGCCGACAGCGGCACCATGCGGCTGGGCAGCAGCGAGATCGGCTGCCCGGTGGAGGCATTGCGCAGCCCCGGGTTGGCCGAGCTGCCGACGGTGCCGGCCGCGGTGGCGGGTACGTAGACATCGTCCAGCGCCGTGGGTGCCCTGGCGTCGCGCGGCGCCCATTCCATCACCACCGTGTACTGGTTCAGGTCGCTGTACATGGTGGCCACCTGGCGCTGGCCGAAGGCGTTGTAGAGCGCGGCGTCGACGGCGGCCAGCGACACGCCCAGGCCGGCCGCCTTGGCGCGGTCGACGTCGACGTAGGCCTCGACGCCGTTGTCGCTCTGGTCGTCGTCGATGTCGGTCAGGCGCGGGTCCTGCCTGAGCCGCGCCGAGAGTCTCTGGGTCCAGGTCTTCAGATCGGCCTGGTTGTCGCCCCGCAGCGTGTACTGGTAGGTCGAGTTGCTGCTGCGCCCGCCCATGCGCAGCTCCTGCACCGGCGTGAGGAACACGCGCAGACCGGTGATGCGGCCCAGTTGCGGGCGCAACCGGTTGACGACGCTGCGCGTGCTCTCGCCCCGGGGCCGCTCCCCGGCCGGCGCCAGCGCCGCCGACAGGAAGCCGCCCGCGCTGCCGCCGGCGAACGCGACCACGGTGCCGATGGCCGGATCGGCGCGGATGATGTCCACGGCCTGCTGCAGCTTGTCGGCCATCGCGGCCGACGAGATGCTCTGGTCGGCGCGCAGACCGCCGACGAGCTGGCCGTTGTCCTGCTCCGGAAAGAAGCCCTTGGTGATCCCGGCGAAGAGGTAGCCGTTGAGCCCGATCACCGCCACCAGCACCGCCACCACCAGCCAGGGCGAGGCCAGCGCCCAGTCGAGCGAGCGCGCGTAGGCGCCGGCGACGCCGCGCTCGCTGCCGCGTACCCAGCGCCCGAGCGCGGCGCGCAGCCGAGCCGCCAGGCTGCGGCGCGGCGCTGCCGCCGTCCGCTGCCGCGGGCCGCGGCGCAGCAGCAGCGCACACATCATCGGCGTCGTCGTGAGCGAGACCACGAGCGAGATCATCACGGCGGCCGACAGCGTCACCGCGAATTCGCGGAACATGCGCCCGACCTGTCCGCCCATGAAGAGCAGCGGGATGAACACCGCGACCAGCGACAGGCTGATGGTGAGCACGGTGAAGCCCACTTCCCTGGCGCCTTCGAGCGCGGCGCGCCGGCGCGGCAGCCCGGCCTCGAGGTGGCGCGCGATGTTCTCGAGCACGACGATGGCGTCGTCGACGACGAAGCCGGTGGCCACCGTGAGCGCCATCAGCGTCAGGTTGTTGATCGAGAAGCCCAGCGCGTACATCACCGCGAAGGTGCCCAGCAGCGACACTACCGTGGCCGCCGCCGGGATCAGCGCCGCGCGCAGCGTGCGCAGGAAGGCGCCCACCACCGCCACCACCAGCAGCACGGCGATCGCCAGCGTCGCCTCGACCTCGCGCACCGAGGCGCGGATCGAGCCGGTGCGGTCGATCGCCACCGCCAGCGCGATGTCCGGCGGCAGCTGCGCGCGCAGCTGCGGCAGCAGCGCCGTGATCGCGTCGGCGGTGGCGATCAGGTTGGCGTCGGGCTGCTGCGTGATCGCGACCACGATTGCCGGCTCGCCGTTGAACATGCCGCGCGTGCGCGTGTCCTGCACGCTGTCGACGACGCGCGCCACCTGCGCCAGGCGCACCTCCTGGTGGTTGCGCATGCCGACGATCAGGTTGCGATAGTCGGCCGCGCGCAGGCCCGGCGCCGGCGTCAGCACCTGCAGCGCGCGTCCGTCGGCGGCGCCGCCCAGCTCGATCGCGCCCTTGGGCCGGTTGGCGTTGTTGGCCTGCAGCGCGGCGCGCACGTCGTCGCCCGAGATGCCGAGCTGGGCGAGCGCGAAGGCATCGAGCTCGACGCGCACCGCCGGCTGCGAGCCGCCTCCCAGCGTCACGTCGCCCACGCCCTGCACCTGCAGCAGGCGCTGGCTGACGATGTTGTTGACGGCGTCGTAGATCTGCCCGGGCGTGCGCGTGCGCGACGTCAGCGCCAGGATCATGAACGGCTGCGCGGCCGGGTTGGCCTTGCGGTAGCTCGGGTTCGCGCGCAGGTTGGCCGGCAGGTCGGCGCGCGCGGCGTTGATCGCCGCCTGCACGTCGCGCGCGGCGCTGTCGATGTTGCGGTTGAGGTCGAACTGCAGCACGACCCGGCTCGAACCGGTGCTGCTCGTGCTCGTCATCTCGTTGACGCCGGCGATGGTGCCCAGCGTGCGCTCGAGCGGCGTGGCCACCGTGCGCGCCATGTCGGCCGGGCTCGCGCCGGCCATGCTGGCGCCGACGAAGATCACCGGGAAGTCCACCGCCGGCAGCCGCGCCACCGGCAGCACGAAATAGGCCGCGATGCCGGCCAGCGCCAGACCGACGGTGAGCAGCACGGTCGCGATCGGCCGCTCGATGAAGGGACGCGAGAGGTTCATCGGCGCTGCGGCGCGAACGGGGTGCCGTCCTGCCGGCCTGACGGGCCCGACGGGCCGGACAGGTCGGTCGGCGCGGACGCGCTCGCGGCGCGTGCGCGCTGCATCGCGTCGTCGACAGGCCCGGCGTCGTCGTCCGCCGCGCGCACCCGGCCCAGGCGCTGGCCCAGGCGGTCGAAGGCGAGATAGATCACCGGCGTCGTGAACAGCGTGAGCAGCTGCGACAGCACGAGCCCGCCGAAGATCGCGATGCCCAGCGGCCGGCGCAGCTCGGCGCCGTCGCCCCAGCTCAGCATCAGCGGCACGGCGGCCGCGAGCGCGGCGACGGTGGTCATCAGGATCGGCCGGAAGCGCAGCAGCGCCGCCTGGTGGATGGCCTCGCGTGCGCTGCGGCCCTGGCCGCGCTCGGCCTCGATCGCGAAGTCGATCATCATGATCGCGTTCTTCTTCACGATGCCGATCAGCAGCACCAGGCCGATGATGCCGACCACGTCGAGCGCGTGACGCGTGAACATCAGCGCCAGCAGCGCGCCGATGCCCGCCGAGGGCAGCGTCGAGAGGATCGTGAGCGGATGCACGTAGCTCTCGTAGAGCACGCCCAGCACGATGTAGACGCAGACCACCGCCGCCAGCATCAGCCAGAGCTGGTTCGTGAGCGAGCCCTGGTAGGCGCCGGCCGCGCCCGTCATGCGCAGCGTGATCGCCGCGGGCAGCCCCTCGGCGCGCACGGCCTCTTCCACGGCCCGGACCGCGGCGCCGAGCGAGACGCCGGGAGCGGTGTCGAACCCGACCGTCGCCGCCGGGTACTGCCCGACCCGGTTCACCTGCAGCGGCGCGGGCTGCTCGACCACGCGCGCGAACGAGCCCAGCGGCGTGGTGCCGCCGCCGCTCGTGCGCACCGGCAGGTCGCGCAGCGACTCGAGGCTCGTCGCGTCGTTGCGTGCCGCTTCGAGGATGACCCGGTACTGGTTGGTCTCGGTGAAGATGGTCGAGACGATGCGCTGGCCGTAGGCGTTGTACAGCGTGTTGTCGAGCGTGCTGGCGGTCACGCCCAGGCGGGCCGCGCTGTCGCGGTCGACCTGCACCATCGCCGCCGGGCCGGTGGCGCCGGCGGCGCTGGTGGCGTGGCGCAGCTCGGGCAGCGCGGCCAGGCGGCGCACCAGCCGCTGCGCCCATTGGTCGACGAGTGCGGTGTCGACGCCTTCGAGGTCGAAGCGGTACTGCGTCGGCCCGGTGCCCGAGTCGACGCTCAGGTCCTGCGTCGGCTGCAGGAACAGCGACACGCCGGCCACCTGCTGCGCCACGCGCGTGCGCAGCCGCTGCATGATGGTGGCTTCGGAGTCACCGAAGAGCTCGTGCGGCTGCAGATTGACGACCAGCCGGCCGGACGCCAGCGCGCTGTTGTTGGCCGCGTCGACGCCCACCACCGAGGCGATCGAGCGCACCGCCGGATCGGCCAGCACGACACGCGCCACCGCGCCTTGCAGCGCGCTCATGCGCGCGAACGAGACATCGGCCGCCGCCTGTACCTGGCCCAGCAACTGCCCGGTGCTCTGCGTCGGGAACAAATCCTTGGGGATCGCCGCGTACAGCAGCGCCGTCAGGGCGAGCGTCAGCAGCGCCACGGCGAGCGTCAGCGGCTGGTGGGCCAGCACGCGCTGCAGGGCGCGGTCGTACAGCGCCACCAGGCGGTCCATGCGCGCCTGCGCCCAGGCGCCCGTGCGCGAGCCGGCCCGGTCGAGCGGCTCGAGCCAGCGCGCCGACATCATCGGCACCAGCGTCAGCGAGACCAGCGCCGAGAACAGGATCGCGATCGCCAGCGTGAGCGCGAACTCGCGGAACAAGCGGCCGATCACCTCCTGCATGAACAGCAGCGGGATCAGCACGGCGATCAGCGAGACGGTGAGCGAGATGATGGTGAAGCCGATCTCGCCGGCCCCCTCGAGCGCCGCGGCGAACGGCGCGCGGCCGGCCTCGCGGTGGCGCGAGATGTTCTCGATCATCACGATCGCGTCGTCGACGACGAAGCCGGTGGCGATCGTGAGCGCCATCAGGCTCAGGTTGTTGAGCGAGAAGCCGAGCAGGTACATCGCCGCCGCGGTTCCCACGAGCGAGATCGGCACCGCGATCGACGCGATCAGCGTCGCGCGCAGGCTGTGCAGGAACAGGAAGATCACCAGCACCACCATCAGCACCGCGAGCACCAGCTCCATCTCGACATGCTCGACCGAGGCGCGGATGCCGAGCGTGCGGTCGGTCAGCACGGTGAGCCGCACGGCGCCGGGCAGGCTGCGCTCGAGCGCCGGCAACTGGCGCACGATGGCGTCGACGGTGGCGATGACGTTGGCGCCGGGCTGGCGCTGCACGTTGAGGATGATCGCCGGCGTGAGCGCCGCGGCTTCGCCGGCTGCCGGCGCGGCGTTCGGCGCGCCGGCGCCGCCGCCTTGCTTGATGCCGGTCCAGGCGCCCAGGCGGTCGTTCTCGGCCGCGTCGACGACCTGCGCCACTTCCTCCAGCCGCACCGGCGCGCCGTTGACGTAGGCGACGATCAGCTTGCGGTACTCGTCGGCCGTCATGAGCTGGTCGTTGGCGTTGATGCTGTACTGGCGCTTGGGGCCGTCGAAGCTGCCCTTGGCGGTGCTGGAGTTGCCTGCGCTGATCGCCGTGCTGATCGAGTCCAGCCCCAGGCCCATCGCCGCCAGCGCCTCGAGGTTGCCGCGCACGCGCACGGCGGGGCGCTGCCCGCCGGCGAGCGTGACGAGGCCCACGCCCGGGATCTGGCTGATCTTCAGCGCCAGCCGCGTGTTGGCCATGTTCTGCACCTCGGTGAGCGGCAGGCTCGAGGAGCTGACGGCGAGCTGCATGATCGGCGCGTCGGCCGGGTTGACCTTGGCGTACACCGGCGGCGCGGGCAGGTCGGCAGGCAGCAGCGAGGCGGCGGCGTTCATCGCCGCCTGCACCTGCTGCTCGGCGGCGTCCATGTTCAGCTCGAGCGCGAACTGCAGCGTGATCATCGACACGCCGGCGGCACTCGTGCTGCTCATGCGCACGAGCCCCGGCATCTGGCCGAACTGGCGCTCGAGCGGCGCGGTCACGGTGCGGCTCATCACGTCGGGGCTGCCGCCGGGGTAGAGCGTCTGCACCTGGATCGTCGGGTAGTCGACCTGAGGCAGCGCCGCCAGCGGCAGCAGCCTGAGGCCGACCAGCCCCGCGAGCACGATCGCGAGCATGAACAGCGCCGTCGCCACCGGGCGCTGGATGAAGACGCGCGAGACGTTCATGCCGGCGCTGCGCCGCTCACCGGCCGGACGGCCCGGTGCGCGCGTCGCGCGTCTCGCGCAGCTTGTGCAGATAGGCGCGGCGCTCCTCGGGCGGCATCGCGAGCACCTTGTCGCGCTGCTCGGGCGGCAGGCGTTCGAGCCAGGGCGGGCGGCCCTCGGCCGGCGCCGACGCGGCGGCGCCGGGTGCGGTCGCGCTGCCGGCTGCTGCGGCACGCGCGCGGCCGGCTGCCGGCCCACTTGCGCTGCGGGCTGCCGGCGCACTCGCACTGCCCGTTGCCGGCGCGCTCGCACTGCCCGTTGCCGGCGCACTCGCACTGCCCGTTGCCGGCGCACTTGCGCCGCGTGCGCGGCCGCCTGCAGCCGAGGTGCTGCCGCCGGGTGCGGCGAGCTGCACCCGGGCGCCGTCCTTGACGCGGTCGCCGCCTTCGGCGATCACGCGTTCGCCGGGATCCAGCCCCTTGGCGATCAGCACCTGCTCGGCTGTCGCGATGCCGCGCGTGACCGCCCGCATGTGCGCCACGCGTTCGTCGTCGACCACGTAGACGTAGTCGCCCTGCGGGCCGGTGCGCAGCGCGGTCAGCGGCACCAGCACGCCGCGGTCGTGGCCGAGCAGCAGCCGTGCGTTGACGAACTGGTTGGGAAAGAGCGCGAAGTCCGCGTTGCCGAAGCGCGCCTTGGCCCGCACCGTGCCGGTGGCGGTGTTGATCTGGTTGTCCAGCGTGAGCAGCGTGCCGCTGGCCAGCGTGCGGGTGCGGGCGCGGTCGAGCGCGCTCACCGGCAGCTTGCCCGCGCGCTGCGCGGCCACGACGGCCGGGATGCGGTCCTGCGGCACCGAGAACACGACGTCGATCGGGTTGACCTGCGTGATGGTCGCGATCCCGCCCGTGGTGTTGCTGCCGACCAGATTGCCCGGGTCGACCGCGCGCAGCCCGATGACGCCGGTGACCGGCGCGCGGATCGACGTGAAGTCGACGTTGAGCTGCGCCGTGCGTTCGGCGGCGCGGTCGGCCAGCAGCGCCGCCTCGAGCTGCTGCACCAGCGCGGCCTGGGTGTCGACGTTCTGGCGCGCGATCGAATCCTCCTCGAGCAGCGTGCGGTAGCGCGCCAGCGTCACACGCGCCGACTCGAGCTGGGCCAGGTCCTTCGCACTCTGCGCCCGGGCCTGCGCCAGCGCCTGCTCGTAGCTGCGCGCGTCGATGCGCGCCAGCACCTGATCCTTGCGCACGAGCTGGCCTTCGCTGAACAGCACCTGCGTCAGCACACCCGAGACCTGCGGCACGAGGGCGGCAGTGACCGGCGGCGTGACGGTGCCCAGCGCGTCGACGACCACCGGCAGCTGGCCTGGCGTGGCGCGGGCGATGCCGACCGTGACCCCGCCGCCGCCCGGACCGCCCGCAAACCCGGGTCCGCCAGGCCCGCCAGGTCCGCCCGGCCCGCCGAAGCCCGGGCCCGGCCCCGCCGGCGTCTTGGCGCGCTGGACCAGCCAGTACGCCGTGCCGGCCAGCGCGAGCAGCAGCAGCAGCGTCAGCCCCCTGGCCAGCCAGCGTCGGCGCGGGCGGGCGGCGGACGGCGAGGGCGGTGCGGGGGGCTCGGGCGCGGCTTCGGTCATGACGGGCATTCGGTGCGACGCAGGCAGGCCCTGCCTTCGATCGTCGCGCCGGGCATCGTAGTCGCGCTGTGTGAACGCCCGGTAAAGCGGCAGCGACGCCGCGGCCGGTGCCGCAGCGCGCGCGAGCGTGCCTCAGCCCAGCAGGCCCGGCAGGCGCCGGCGGATCAGCGCCTCGGCCTCGGCCATGATGCGCTCGACCAGCTCCCTGACCGTCGGGATGTCGTGGATCAGCCCGACCACCATGCCGCAGCTGAAGGCGCCGGCGTCGAGTTCGCCATCTTGCATCACGCGCGGGTAGACGCCGGCCACTTCCTGGATCACGTCCTCGAAGCGGATCTGGTCGCCCAGACGCTTCTCTTTCTCCAGCAGGCGCTGCACGGCGGCGTTGTTGAGCACGCGCTCGGTGTTGCGCAGCGGGCGCAGCACGAGCCGCGTGTCGAGCTCGCTCGCCTCGACGATGGCCTGCTTGATCCTGGGGTGCACCGGCGCTTCCTGCGTGGCGATGAAGCGCGTGCCCATGTTGATGCCCTCGGCGCCGAGCGCCAGCGCCGCCACCAGCGAGCGCCCGTCGGCCATGCCGCCCGAGGCGATGAAGGGAATGCGCAGCTCCTCGGCCGCGCGCGGCAGCAAGATGAAATTGGGCACGTCGTCCTCGCCCGGATGGCCGCCGCACTCGAAGCCGTCGACGCTGACCGCGTCGCAGCCGATCGCCTGGGCCTTGAGCGCGTGGCGCACCGACGTGCACTTGTGGATGACCTTGATGCCATGCTCCTTGAGCAGGGGCATCCACTTCTGCGGGTTGTTGCCTGCGGTCTCGACGATCTTCACGCCGCCTTCGACGACGGCGCGGATGTACCCCGGGTAGTCGGGCGTGCTGACGATCGGCAGGAAGGTGAGGTTGACGCCGATCGGCCGGTCGGTCATGGCGCGGCAGCGTGCGATCTCCTGCGCCAGCAGCTCGGGCGTGCGCTGCGTGAGGCCGGTGACGATGCCCAGCCCGCCGGCGTTGGACACCGCTGCGGCCAGCTCGGCGAAGCCGACGTAATGCATGCCGCCCTGCACGATGGGGTGCTCGATGCCGAGCAGTTCGGTGATGCGGGTCTTCATCGGCGGTTCTCCTTGGCGGCTTGTCGCGGCCTGTGATCGTAGCGGCGGCAGTGGCGCCTGGGCCAGCGGCGCCAGCGGCGCGGGGGTGCCAGCGGCGCGGCGGCGCGGCCGCGCGTAGCATCGCGGCGGCGCTGGTGCCGCCGGCTGCGCGGGGCTTGCGACACCGGCGCCTCGCGGCGGCCGTGTCGGCGCGCGAGCCACGGCACAGGAACTCGAATGACGAACCCCGGGCAGCACGTCGAGCGCGCGCGCACCCTGCTGCACGCAGCGCGCGGCCGGCTGCGGCTCGATGCCTGGTTCCCGCACGGCCCGCTGGCCCTGCTGCTGGCCGTCGGCGGGCTGTGGCTGCTGCGCGTGGAAGTCGGCGCCGACTGGTTCGCCTACTTCGACCGGCTCGTCCGCGGCGACCTGAACATGCCGCCGCACCTGCTGCTGCCGCTGCTGGTCGGCGGCGGCCTGGTCGCGATGGCCTTCGGCCTGCTGCTGCGCTCGCGCGTGGCCTGGATCATGGCGATTCTGCTGCTCGCCGCGGCGACGGCCAGCGTGGCTGCGGCGCTGCAGCGCTACGGTGTTGCGCTGCCGCTGTACTTCCTCGCGCTGGCCGCGGCGCTCGCGCTCGCCTGGCGGCGCTTCGACCGTGCCAGCGTCGCCGCGAGCACGCTGTTCGCGCTCACCGCGGTGGCGATGCTGATGATGTACGCCACCTTCGGCAGCCTGTACTTCGGACGCGAGTTCAGGCCGCCGATCACCGACTGGGTGAGCGCGCTGTACTACGCCGTCGTCACGATGAGCACGGTCGGCTACGGCGACTTCATACCGCAGACGCCGCAGGCACGCCTGTTCGCCGTGTCGATCATCGTGCTCGGCATGACGGTCTTCGCCACGTCGCTCACGGCGGTGATCGCGCCGGTGCTGGGCCGCAGCCTGCGGCGCATCGTCAACCGCAAGGGAACCCGGATGAAACGCGAGAACCACTTCATCGTCGTCGGCAATACGGCGCTGGCGATCAACACCTGGCGCGAGCTGGCGCGCCGCGGCCGTGCCGTGACGCGCATCCTGCGCCGCATGCCGCAAGAGGGCGAGCCGAGCGATGTCGATCTCGTCGTCGGCGACCCGGGCGATCTGGACGTGCTGCGCCAGGCCGGCGCCGAGCGCGCGCGCGCCGTGCTGGCGATGCTCGACGACGATTCCGAGAACGCCTTCGTCGTGCTCGCCGTCAAGGAGCTGCGCGGTGCGGCGCAGACCGTCGCGGCGGTGAACGACGCGCACCACCTCAACCGCATCAGGCTGGTGCAGCCCGACGTCACGATCGCGCCGCAGGTGCTCGGCGGCGAACTGATGGCGATGATCCTCTCGGGCGAGCCGGTCACGGGCGAGTACGTGCTGCAGCGGCTGCTGCAGAGCCCGGCACCTGTGCCGCCGGCGCGCCGCTGAAGGCGTCGCGACGCCGGGCCCGCGCAGGCGCCGGGTATGATGCCCGCCCTCGCCCGAGCTTCGGGCCGCGCGCGCCCTGTGCGCCGCGCGCGCCGCCATCGCCTTGCATGTCTGCCCTGAACGCCGCCCCTCAGCCCGCGCCCTGGCGCCCGATGCGCGGGCCGGTGGCCGCGATGGCAGCCGTGATCGTGCTGTCGAACTGGGCCGTGCAGTTCCCGATCAACGCCTGGCTCACCTGGGGCGCGTTCACCTATCCGCTGGTGTTCCTGGTGTGCGACCTGACCAACCGTGCGCTCGGGCCGACGGTGGCCCGGCGCGTGGCCTGGGCCGGCTTCGTGATCGCGGTGGCGGCATCGGGTCTGCTGGCGCCCTGGCGCATCGCGTTCGCCTCGGGCTCGGCCTTCATCGTCTCGCAGCTGCTCGACGTACTGGTGTTCAACCGCTGGCGGCGCGCCAGCTGGTGGAAGGCGCCGCTCGTCGGCTCGCTCGTCGCCTCGGTGGCCGACACCGGCGTGTTCTTCTTCCTGGCGTTCGCCGGCAGCGAGCTGAACTGGCTGCAGCTCGCAGCCGGCGACCTGGCGGTAAAGGCCGCGATGGCCGTGGCGCTGCTCGCTCCGTACCGCGCGCTGCTGCCGCACCTGCAGACCTGGGCGCCGGCGCGCTGAGCTGTGCGGCGCCGGGCCGACGCGCGCCGCTGCGGTGGCCGCCGGCGATTTGGCCCCCCCGGCAGGAATCGAACCTGCATCTGGCGCTTAGGAGGCGCCCGTTCTATCCATTGAACTACGGCGGGATGGCGGGCCGCGCGGCCGGCGCGCTCAGGGTACCCCGGTGGGGACGGATTTTCGCACGCTGCCCTCGGGTCGCTCGCCTGCCGCGACCGCCGGCCCCGTTTGATGCCGTGGTCGTATGCGCAGCCGCTGCGCGCCTGTGCCGGTGGCATGATCGCGGCTCGCATTTCGCGGGAGATCGAACGCGTGGCGCCTGCGACGCTGCTGTTCGTCGACGACGAGGTCGAGTTGCTGGACCTGCTGAAAGAGTACTTCGGCCGGCACGGCTTCGACGTCCTGACCGCAGCCGATGCCGCGGCGGCGCGCGCCGCAGTGGCGGCGGCGGCGCCGCAGTTGGCGGTGATCGACGTGCACATGCCTGGCGAGGACGGGCTGTCGCTGGCGCGCTGGCTGCGGGTGGAACATCCGACGCTGGGCATCCTCATGCTGAGCGCCGCCGCCGAAACGATCGACCGCATCGTGGGCCTCGAGGTCGGCGCCGACGATTACGTCGCCAAGCCGTTCGATCTGCGCGAGCTGCTGGCGCGCGTGAAGGGCCTGCTGCGGCGCACGCAGCCCGGTGAGCCTGCAACCCGTCGGCCGGCGGACGAGCCGACCCGCGCCGGCGCGCCGCAACAGGCGAGCGCGCAACGCATCGCCTTCGGTACCTGCACGCTCGACCTCGACGGGCGCCGCCTCTTCGATGCCCGGGGCGCCGAAGTGGAGCTCACGGCCTCGGAGCTCGACCTCGTGCTGCTGTTCGCGCGCAATCCCGGTCGGGCGCTCGACCGCGACCAGATCATGGAGCGCGCCCACAACCGCAGCTGGGACGTCTTCGACCGCTCGATCGATCTGCGCGTCATGCGGCTGAGGCGCAAGGTCGAGCGCGATCCCGCCCGGCCCGAGGCCATCCGCACCGTGCGCGGTGTGGGCTACCTGTTCGTGCCGGGAGCCGGCGGGTGAATGCGCCGCAGCCGGTGGCCGAGCGCTCGCTGCAGCGCCTGCGCCGGCGCTACGCGTGGTTGATGCTGGCGCTGGGAATACCGGTCCTCGGGGCCATCGTCTACGTCCTGGTGCTGCATTACCAGGTCGTCGAAGTGGGCGTCCAGCGCCAACTGGCGATGAGTACCGAGCATCGCCTCGCCCAGCTCGACGGCGTCCTGAGCCGCATGCGCGAGGATCTGCTGCGGCTGGGCGTCGCGGCGCGTGCTCCCGGCATGCTCGCCGGCGAAGTCGAGGTCGACAAGCGCTCGCTTGCCTCCGATGCGCAGGGCGTCTACTCGCTCGATGCCTTGCCCGTGCTGCTGCGCGAAGCGGCACCGCAGGTCATCCTGGTCGGACGGCAGTGGGAAGATGCGGCGCGGCGCGACGCGGCCGTCGAGCGCGCCGCGCTGTTTGCCGAGCATGCGCAGCTTGCGATGGCGCGCGGCCGCCGCTTCCGCCGCGTTTCCTACGTCGATCGCGAGGCCGGCGAGATCTGGATCTACCCGTGGATCGCTTTCTCGGCCTGGCGTGCCGAGTTGCCGCCGGCGCCGCCGCTGCAGTTGGCCCGAATGGCGGCCCGGCAGGCCGGCGTTGCCGATGCCGACGCGCCGCCGATCGAAGGGGAGGTGGGCTGGCAGCTGCGCGACGCCGCCGAGGGCGGCCGCACGATCTTGCTGAGCGCGTCGGTGACCGGAGGAGAGGGCGTGCTGCCCCGCTTCGTGTCGGCCGAGGTGCCGCTGACGGCGCTCGACGCGGTGGCCGTCGACTCCGGCGTCGGGCGTTTCTGGGTGGTCGACCCCGAGAGCAGGATTGTGCTCGATCGCGTGGTGCGCGACCGACCGGGCGGCGGCATCGGGCGCGGCGCGCCGCCGCAGCTGCGCCGCGACGAAGTCGAGGCCGCGCGCTTGTCCCTTCTGGCGCAGGAGATCGGTCCGGCCTTCGTGTCGGTGCGCGCCTCGTCGGTCGCGCCCTGGCTGGCGCTCTACGCCGCCGACCGCAGCGAAGTCCGCAGCCGCGTGCTGGGCGCGATGTGGTCCTACATCGGAGGCGCGGTCGCGCTGCTGCTGCTCTTCGGCGTGACGGCCGCCTTCATCTGGCGACACTTCGGCGAGCCCTCGTTGCGCCTGGTCGACTACCTGCACCACCTGGCGGTGGACGCGAAGGCGGCAGAGCCGCGCGTGCCGCGCGAGTGGCTGCCCTGGCTGCGACTCACGCGCGATACCTTCGCGGCCTGGCGCGCGGCTGCGGCGCGCGAGCAGAAGACCGAGGCGCTGAAGTCGGCCATCGTCGACCACGCGCTCGCGGCCGTCGTCACGACCGACGACCAGGGCCGCATCGTCGAGTTCAACCCCGCAGCCGAACGCATGTTCGCACGCACGCGCGCCGAGATGATCGGCCGCCCCGCCAGCGGCACCATCACCTCCGACAGCCTGCGCGAGGCCTATGTCGAGGACTTGCGGCGGCTGCGGCGGGGCGAGCCGCCGCTGTTGATCGGGCAGCGCGTCGAGACCGCCGCACTGCGCCCCGACGGCACCCAGGTTCCGGTGGACATGGTTCTCTGGCGCAGCCAGGTCGGCCGCGAGACCTTCGTCACCGCGTCGCTGTTCGACGTGAGCGAGCGGCGCGCGGCGCACGAGCAGATCGAACGCCAGCGCGAGGCGCTGCGCCAGGCCGAGAAGCTCGCAGCGATGGGCGGCCTGCTTGCCGGCGTGGCGCATGAGCTGAACAACCCGCTGGCGATCGTGATGGGGCGCGCCAGCCTGCTCGAAGACAAGTGCCGCGATCGCGCCATGCGCGCCGACGCCGAGGCCATTCGTGCCGCGGCCGAGCGCTGCGGCCGCATCGTGCGCACTTTTCTCGCGCTGGCGCGCAGCCGCCCGTCGGTGCACGCCGCGCTGCAGCTCAACGACCTCGTGCGCGCTGCCGTCGACCTGCTGCAGTACAACCTGCGCACGGCCGGCGTCGCGCTCGAGCTGGAGCTGCCGGTCGACCTGCCTCAGGTGCGCGGTGATGCCGACCGGCTCGGCCAACTGCTGCTGAACCTGCTCGTCAACGCCCAGCAGGCGCTCCTGCACGTCGACGCGCCGCGGCGGCTGCGCGTCGCCGCCGGGCACGGCGCAGGGCGCGTCTGGCTGCGCGTGGCCGACAACGGCATCGGTGTACCCGCGGCCAATCGCGAGCGCATCTTCGAGGCCTTCGTGACGACCAAGGCCGAGGGCGTGGGCACCGGGCTCGGTCTCGCTGTGTCGCGCGCCGTCGCGCTCGAGCACGGCGGTGAGTTGCGGCTCGAGGACGACGCGCCGTTCGGCCGCGGCGCGAGTTTTCGCCTCGAGCTGCCGCTGCGCGATACCGCCGGCACGCCGGCAGCGGCACCGGCGCCGCTGCCGGCGCCCGTTGCCGCTGCGCAACCGGCGCGCGTTCTCGTGGTCGACGACGAACCCGAACTCGTGGCGATGATGCGCGATGCCCTGGAAAGCGCCGGCTGCGAGGTGGCGACGGCCGAATCCGGCGCACTGGCACTGGCGCTGCTCGACGCGGGACACTTCGACGCCATCGTGTCCGACCTGCGCATGCCCGACATGGACGGGCGCGAATTGTGGCGCGCCGTGCGCGCGCGCGACGCCGAACTGGCGCGGCGCTTCGTCTTCGTCACCGGCGACACGCTGTCGCCGCTGGCCAGCGCCTTCCGCCGCGAAAGCGGCGCCGAAGGGCTCGACAAGCCCTTCGCCGCCGCCGACCTCGTGCGTTGCGTGCAACGGCTGCCGACGCGCGCGGCCTGAGCTGCAGGCGCACCGAACGGCACCCGTGCGGCGACACGGGCGGGCACGCCTGCGGCAGGTCACGACGCCGCGGCAACAAATGAAACACAACGGCGCCGTGCGCGAAGTGCGGTTGATACGGGGGCGGCACAAGATGCCGTCACCGACGAGTGACGACCGACGAACGTGTCGTCCGGCACCCCGCTCGTTGCAACCACCAGGAGATCCCTCATGTTCGCTTCGCCTGCATCCTCCCCGAAGATGGGCTGTGTCGCGCTCGTGCTGGCGCTCACCGGCCTGCCCGCCCTCGCCGCCGACGCACTCGGTGCGAGCTTCGATCGCATGCTCGCGCACGAGCATGGCGCTGTCGCCGCGCAGCCCCCATCGGGCGCCGGCCCTGATCCGCTGCTCGCCGCCATGGTGGTGCCGCTGCGCGACGGCGTGCGCGCGGACTTCGGACGCAGCGCGAGCGCCGCAGGGGCGGAATACGACACATTGGCCGCGAGCTTTGCGCGCATGCTTGCGCACGAACCGAGCTGGGCGCCGCCGGCGCTGCCCGCCGGCGCAGGCGTCGACCCGCTCGTGCAGGCCGTCGTGCGGCCGCTGCTGCGCGCCAACCTTTACACCGTGGCCGGTGTCGCGCCACGGCCTGCCCGCTGATGCGCCACCGGAGACGACGATGATCGACCTGCTTGTTCTGTACCTGCACGTGGCGGCCGCGGTCGTCCTGGTAGGCGCGACCGTGGCGTCGCGTCTGGCCGAGCGCGGCGTCAGCGATGCGCCCGATCTCGCGGCGCTGCGCGGTGCGCTGGACGTCGGCCGGCGCACCGGGCGCGCCAACCCGCTGCTTGCGCTCGTCTTGCTGGCCAGCGGGCTGTACCTCGGCCGCGCCGGACTGTGGTCGGCGCCGTGGTTCTGGCTTGCGTTCGCCACGTGGTTCGCCAACCTCGTTCTCGCTGCGCGCGTCGTCGTGCCGGCACGGCGCGCGCTCGGCGCTGCCGCCGCGCAGGCCGGCGAGGGCGCCGTGCCGACCCAGGTCGACGCCCTGCGCCGGGCGCGTGCACCGGCCATCGCGCACGACGTCATGATCGGGCTCGACCTGGGGACGCTGATGCTGATGCTCGCCAGACCCGAACCCGGCATGGCGCTGCTGTGGCCGCTGCTGGGCGTGGCGCTCTCGTGCGCGAGCCGCGTCGCGGCGAGCCTGCCGCGGCTCGCCCGGCCGACGCCGGCGGCACGGGACGCTTGACGCCATGCGCCGGAGTCGCGCCCGACGAGGGCGCCGCAGGGGCTGCAAAGCGCATTCGGCGTCGACCCCGAGCGTGCGCGCCGCCCAGCGGGCGCCGCCCACGCTCCTAGGGGGTCCTGGCCGGCACCGACTTGCGCTCGCCGGGCACGGCCCGCGGCTCCTGCAGCCGCCAGGTCCACATGATGTCGAGCGAGTTCTCGAAGCCGCTTTGCGCGCGCACCGTCAGCCGCTGCGCGATGCGGTAGACGAGCTGCCAGGTGCCGGTGGTGGCGTTGACGCTGCGCTCGTAGCCGACGTACCAGCGGCGCGAGAGCTGCTTGCCCAGGCTGATGACGGTGGCGTGCACGTCGGTGTCGCTCTGGCGCACCGACAGGTCGTCGAGCCCGAGACGGCGCAGCAGCGAATCGGTGGGCGCCTCGCCTTCGCCGGCCAGCAGCGCCACCGCGGCGCGCTGGATGATCGCGGTGTCGTTGCGGCCCAGGCCTTCGGAGGCGCGTCCCAGCAGCAGCCACGACAGCTTGTCGGATTCGCTCATGTCGGGCTCCGCGTACAGGCGCACGCGCGGCGCCTGGGCACTGCCCGAGATCAGCACGCCGACGCGCGTGTCCAGGTTGGGCCGGATCGCGAGGATGTCCAGGCGCGGGTTGTCGGGCACGCCGGCGAAGGCGATCGTGCCGCGCTCGATTTCGAGCTTCTGGCCGTAGGCGGCGTAGGTGCCGTGGTCGGTGTGGATGCTGCCGTTGACGGCCAGCCGTCCGCCCGGATTGGTGATGCGCAGCTTGCCGCGCAGGCCGGTCTCGACGCCGCGCCCGCGCGCGCGCACCTGCTCGCCCAGGTCGACATCGAGCGCCAGCGCGAAGGCGTAGCGCGGGCGCGGCGGCTGCGGTGCGGCGGGCCCGGCCTGCGCCGGGCGCGCCTCGTGCACGCTGACGTCGTCGTCGAGCGTGGGCGCGTCGGCGCTGCCGAAGTCGAACAGGCCGTCGTCGACGCGCAGACTGCCGTCGAGCCGGCCCGACTCGGTGCCCAGCGCAAGCGCGGCGCGGCCGCTCAGGCTGAGCTGGCGGTCGACGCGGCCGAGCACGCGAAAGCGCTCGGCCTCGAGTTCGAGCCGCGCGCTCGGGCTCGTGCCGAACGAGGCGCCGCCGCCGATCTGCACGCGGCCGTCGCCGCCCTTGAAGCTGAAGCGCTCGATGCGCGCGCTGTCGCCGTCGAGCCGCACCTGCAGCTCGCCGTCGCTGACGTTGACGCCTTGCAGCAAGTTGCGCACGCCCAGGCCCGAGCCCGCGAGCTCGCCGGTGTAGGTGGGCGCGCCGAAGCGGCCGCCGACGCTGGCGGTGGTGTGCATCTCGCCGACCAGGCGCCAACCCGGCGGCACCCAGCTCGTCCAGATGCCGATGTCGGCGACGCGCGCCTGGATCCGGCCCTCGAGGGCCGCGTCGGCCTGCGGCCAGCGCGCCTGGGGCGTGGTGCGCGCGCGCAGCGAGCCGCGGATGTCGCCCAGGCTGCGACCGCTGAACACCGGGCTGAAGTCCCACACGCCGTCGTGCGCACTCAGCGCGAGGCGGAACTCGCTCAGGCCGAGCAGCTGCGCGCCTTCGCCGCTGTCGATGTGCAGGTCGCCGTCGCGACGCTCGAACGCGAGGTCGGCGTCGAAGCGTTCACCGGCCTTGACGGCCACGCGCGCGGCCAGGCGCAGGTCGCCGGCCCAGCCCATCGCCGGCTGCGCGCGCGCCAGCAGCGGCGCCAGCGCGAAGGGCTCGATGTCGGCACGCAGCTCGAAGGCGGCGCGCGCGCCTCGCAGATCCGCCTGCACGGCATCCCAGCGCAGCGCCAGCGCACCGGCGGCCAGCTGCAGCCGGCCGGGCTCGGCCTGCAGCGTCGTGAGCGCGCCGTCGCGGCCGACGTCGAGCTCGGCGCGCAGCGTGCGCGCGTCGGCCCAGAGCGCGCCGGTCAGCGGCGCGTCGGGCGCGCTGCTGCCGTCCCAGGGCCCGACCGCGACGCGGTCGACCTGCGCGCGCCAGTGCCCGCCGCCGCCCGGGCTGCCCTGCCAGGAGCCCTGCGCCTCGAGCAGCGCGCGCGTGCCGCGTGCCGCGCCCGCGCCGAGCAGCTGGGCCAGCGCTGCCGGCGGCACCAGCGGCAAGGTGCCGAGCAGCTCGATGCGGTGCGCGGCCAGCGTGCCGCGCAGCTCGGCGCGCAGCTGATCGGCGCGCTGGCCGCCCAGCTGCAGGCCGCTCAGGCGCGCGCCGAGCGCCAGCGGCGCCGCGTCGCCGGCGCCGCGTCCGACCTGCAGCCGCCACTGCAGATCGCCGCGCGCCAGAGCCAGCGTTCCGGCCTGCAGGCGCTCGATGTGCGCGTCGCCGTCGCTGGCCATGTTCGGCCAGCGCCCTTCGGCGGCGATCTTCACCTTCGCGCTGCCCTGGCGCGGCAGCCATTCGGCGAGTGCCGGATCGAGCCGTGCCAGCGGCGCCAGTGCCGCGAGCTGGTCGGCCTGCACGGAGACCTGCCAGCGGTCGTTCTGGCCGCTGCCGGAGGCATCGGCCCGGCCGTCGATCGCGAGCAGGTTGCCGGCAGCGTCGATGCGGGCCTGCAGCGTGCTCGTCGCCGCGCCGCCCGCGCCGGCGGCGGCGTTGGCCAGGGTCACGTCGGCGGCCAACGCAACGCCGGCGAGCACCGAATCGTGCACACGCACGCGGCCGCTGCCGGCCAGGCTTTGCAGCAGCGCCAGCGGGGCCATGCGGCGCGCATCGCCCGGGGCGCGCAGCTCGAGCTGCCAGTCCGCGTCGATGCGGTGCGGGCCCTGGCGCCAGGCGCCGCCGGCAGCGCCGGGCCACCACGGCAGAGGATCGAAGTCGTCGACGCTGCCGCGGCTGCTCAGGCTCCAGTCGTCGCTTGCGGCGCGGGCCAGCGTGGCCGCGAGGTCGGCGCTGGCGCTGCCGGCCTTTGCGTGCAGCCGCGCCAGCTCGAAGCGGCCGGCCGAGGCCGAACCCTCGGCCTCGAGCCGCACGGCCGTGGGCGCACCTTCGATGCGCCCGTCGAGCGCGAGCCTGGCGTCGGCGCGCCAGGGCGGCGGGCGGGCCTGGTCTTGCGGGTCGGGCGAAGGCAGCCCGTGCAGCTGCAGGGCGAGCGGGCCGCTCAGCGCCATCGCCGCGGCGCGACCGTCGAGGCGCTGCGGCTCGATCCCGTCGAGCCGGGAGTCGAGCTGCAGCTCGTGGCGGTCCCAGACCAGTCTGCCGGACAGCCGCCCGGCGCTGCCGCGCGCGTCGGCCAGCTCGAGCGCGAATTGCGGCGCCTCGAGCCGCGTGGGGCGGGCCAGCTCGCCGCGCAGCTCGAGCGCGAGGCGCGCCAGCGGCAGCCGCCTCTCGTTCCAGCGGCCGGGCAGGCGGTTTTCCAGGTGCAGCGTGGCGGTGATCGGCTGGTCCGGCGCGGGCGCGGCGAGATCGATGTCCCCCGCGAGCCGCGTCACCGGCGCTCCGGCAAACAGCGCGGCGAGGTCGAGCGCCTCGGTGCGCGCGCGCACGCGCTGCAGCGGGCGCGCCTCGAGCAGCCGCAGTTCGGCTTCGGCGTCGAGGTGCGCGGGCGCCGGCGGCGCCGCGCCGCGCTTCGTCGTGCCGCCCGGCCGGCCGCGCAGCGTGGCCGCGAGCGCGATGCGTGCCAGCGGTCCCTGCGCGTGCAGCGTCGCCGTCCAGGGTGCGTGCGCACCCGCCGGCAGGACCGGCTCGACCCGGCCTTCGAGCTGCACCGGCAGCGGCGCCGCGTTGCCGATGCTGCCGCCGGCCCGCATCGCCAGGCCCCAGCCCTGCGCGGCGGCCTGCTCGACGACATGGCGCGCGCCCTTGCGGCCGTCGAAGGTGACGCCGCTGGCGCTGAGCGCGGCGAGAGGGGCGAGGGCGTCGATGCGCAGCTCGTCGAGCGCCGCTGCGGCCACGCGGGCGCGCAGCGGCGCGGCGAGGCTGGCCGGCTGCGGCAGCGGGCGCGCTGCGGCCGCTCCGGTGTCGAGCACGACGCGTCGCGCCGTGGCGCGTTCGAGCGCGAGCTCGAGCCACAGCCCCGGCTCGGCCGGCCGGTGCCACTCGATCCCCTGCAGCGCCAGGCCTTCGATGCGCACCTGCTCGCCGGTGCGGCCCCAGTGCACCTGCAGCAAGTCGGCCTCGAGGCGCGGGCCGAGCAGCGTGCCGCGCAGGCCCTGCACCTGCACGCCGGGCAGCACGCCGAGCAGCCAGCGCGCGCCGCCCTCGGTGGCGAGGAGCCAGCGCGCGCCGCTCCACAGCGCGCCGCCCGCCGCCGCCAGCAGCGCCGCCATCAGCACCAGCGGCAGCAGCAGCTGGAGCGCGGCGGCGAGCGGATGCGCGCGCTCGTCGCGGCGCGGCACCTGGGGCGCTCGCTGCGCTGAGGGCGGCTCGGGCCGGCTCATGGCGTCGTCAGAACGCGATGCCCACGCTGAAGTGCAGCCGCATGCTGTGCACCTCGCGTCCGTAGGCCCAGTCCAGCCGCAGCGGGCCCACCGGGCTGCGCCAGCGCAGGCCGATGCCGTAGCCCAGCGCCGGCTTCAGGTCGCCCCAGTTGTTGGCCGCGTTGCCGGCGTCGACGAACACCGCGCCCCACAGGTTGGGCAGGCTCACCGCGAGCGGGCGCGCCAGCTCGACGCTCGACGTCATGAGCACGTTGCCGCCGCCGACGGCGCCGTCGACGATCGGCCCCAGGCTCAGGTAGGCGTAGCCGCGCACCGAGTCGTCGCCGCCGGCGCGAAACAGCTGCGACTGCGGCGCCACGCCGTCGGGCCGCAGGAAGACGCGGCCAAGCTCGATGCGCGCCTGGCCGTACCAGGCGCGGCCCAGGGGCAGGTAGCCGGTGACGCGCGCGTAGGCGCGGCCGAACGGACCCGACACGGCGCCGGTTCCGTGCGAGTAGCCGCCACCGCCCTGGCCGGTGAGGATGAGACCATAGGTGGGCAGGATCACCGAGTCGACTTCGCGCCACACGCCGTGGTAGTTGAGCGAATGGCCGACCGCGCTCGTCTGGTAGTCGCCGACGCGCCGCACCGAGCGCTCGGCCTCGACGAAGAACAGGCGCTCGATGCGCTTGCCGTCTTGCGTGCGTCCCAGGCGCAGACGCTGCGACAGCACGACGTCGCTGCTGGTGTACAGGCGCTCGACGGCGCCGCCGAGCAAGTTGCGATAGAAGCCCTCGCCCGGCAGGCCGCTCAGCTCGCCGTCCCAGGCCTGGCGCTTGGCGCCCCACTCGATCTTGTTGTGTGCGGTGGCGCGCAGGCCGAACACGCGCCGCCAGCTGTGCTCGACCGAGGCGCGCGGGCCGGTGTTGGCGCTGACGCCGACGCCCAGCGTGTAGACCTGCAGCGGCGCCTCGCGCAGCTGCACGAGGATGCGTGCCGCGTCGGCCGTCGCGACGTCGGTGTCGAGCGTGACGGCGGCGCTGTCGAACAGGCCCGATTTCTGCAGCCGCTCCTGGAAGTCGAGCAGCAGCGTCTCGGTCACCGGCGCGCCGCGCGTGGCACCGACGAGGTTGGCCACGGCGTCGACATCCTGCGCGTCCAGGCCGTCGATCTGCAGGCTGCCGTAGCGGAACAGCGGCCCGCTGTCGATCGAGCCGAAGAGGCGCACCTCGCCGCCGGCGACGTCGACATCGGCCGCGGTGCCGCTCCACTGCGCAGTGGCATAGCCGGCAGCGCGCAGCCGCGCCTGCGCGGCCGACTTCGCGTCCTCCCAGGCGGCGTTGCGGAATTCCTTGCCCGGCGGCAGTTCCCAGCCGGCGCGCCACTGCTCGCGCAGGCTGCGCGCGGCGGCATCGCCGTGCTCGGCGGCGCGCTCGAGATCGCCTTCCACCTCGAGCCGCACGTCCGCGATGTGGGCACGCGCGCCGGGGTCGACGATCAGGCGTACGAGGTCGGGCTCGCCGGCGCTGCGCCGGGGCTGCCGCTCGACCTCGATCCCGGGGCTGAAGTAGCCCTTGGTGCGCAGCAGCGCGCGCACCTGCGTCGGTGCGGCATCGATCAGGCGCGCCCACTCCGACTCCTCGACGTCGTCGCGCGCGAGCCGGCCCAGCCGCACGAGGTCGAGATGGCGCTCGAGCAGCGCCTTGGCCGCAGGCGGCGCCTCGATCTGGACCTGCACGCCCAGCGTCGGCGTGGCCAGCGCCGCCTCGCCTGGCGTCACGAGCATGCCGCCGCCGGCGCCGCCGGGCTCGAGCGCCACCAGGCGCCCGGCGGCGTCGTACTGCGGCTGCGCTTCGCGCGGCGGCGTGCCGGCGGCGCCCGCCGTGCCGCCGGCCGCCGCCGGCGCGCCGCCCGCGCCCGGGGCGGCCGCGGGCAGCAGGCTGCAGCCGCACAGCAGCGTCGCGGCCGACGCCGCCAGCGCGTGCCGCACGATTGCCGCGGCAACCGCGCCGGCCCGTCCGCTCATTTGCTCAGCAGCCGCATCGCCCCTTCGAGCCCCGCCAGCGTCAGCGGGAACATGCGCTGGTTCATCAGCTGCTGGACGATCGCGATGCTCTGCCGGTAGCCCCACACGCCCTGCGGCTCGGGGTTGATCCAGGCGAACTTCGGGAAGGCGTGCGTGAGGCGCTGCAGCCACTCGGCGCCGGCCTCCTCGTTGTTGTATTCGACGCTGCCGCCGGGCTGCAGGATCTCGTACGGGCTCATCGTGGCGTCGCCGACGAAGACGAGCTTGTAGTCCTTGTTGTACTTGCGGATCAGGTCCCAGGTCGCGAACTTCTCGCTGAAGCGGCGCCGGTTGTTCTTCCACATGAAGTCGTAGACGCAGTTGTGGAAGTAATAGAACTCCAGATGCTTGAACTCGCTCTTGGCGGCGCTGAACAGCTCCTCGACGCGGTGGATGTGCTCGTCCATCGTGCCGCCCACGTCCATCAGCAGCAGCTCCTTCACCTTGTTGTGGCGCTCGGGCACCATCTTGATGTCGAGCAGGCCGGCGTTGGCGGCGGGGCTGGGGATGGTGT
>JADYZZ010000036.1 GCA_020852865.1 Rubrivivax sp. | reverse complement strand
TGCGCCAGGTGCTTCAGCGTGCGCTGCATCGCCTGCATCTCGTCGATGCGGCGCTGCAGATCGGCCACGTGCGCCTGCGCGATGCGCTTGACGTCGGCGCTGGCGCGCCGGCGGTTGCGCCACAGCGCGAGCAGCTCGGCAATCTCCTTCATCGAGAAGCCCAGCTCGCGCGCACGGCCGATGAAGCGCAGCGTGTGCACCGACGATTCGTCGTAGCGGCGGTAGCCCGCCGCGCTGCGCGGCACCTTGGGCAGCAGGCCCAGCGACTCGTAGTGCCGCGTCATCTTGGCCGACACGCCCGAGGCGGCGGCCGCCTGGCCGATGTTGAGCATCGTGGCACCTCCCGTCATGGTCACTGCGGCCGCCAGCGCTTCAGCAGCAGCGCGTTGCTGACCACGCTCACGCTGGACAGCGCCATCGCCGCACCGGCGAGCATCGGGCTCAGGAAGCCGAGCGCGGCCAGCGGAATGCCCACCACGTTGTAGACGAAGGCCCAGAACAGGTTCTGGTGGATCTTCGCGGTGGTGCGGCGCGACAGCGCGATGGTCTGCGCCACCAGGCCCGGGTCACCGCGCAGCAGCGTCACGCCGGCGGCCTGCATCGCCGCGTCGGTGCCCAGCGTGCGGCCGGCGGCGTCGACGCCGCCCATTGCGATGCCCACGTCGGCCGCGGCGAGCGCCGGGGCGTCGTTGATGCCGTCGCCGACCATCGCCACCTTGCCTTTCTGTCCGGCCTCGCGCAGCGCGGCCACCACCTGCGCCTTGTCGCCCGGCAGCACCTCGGCGCGCACGTCATCGATGCCGAGCGCGTCACCCACCGCGCGCGCAGCGCCGGCGTTGTCGCCGCTGATCAGCAGCGTCTTCACGCCAAGCGCCTTGAGCTGCGCGATGGCCGCCGCGGCGCCGGGCTTCGGCGCATCGCCGAAGGCCAGCAGCGCGAGCACGCGCGCGGCGCGGCCGTCGGCCGCCAGCTCGGCCAGCCACGACACCGTGCGGCCCTGCGCCTGCAGCGCCTGCGCACGCTCGGCCCACGCACCGCCGGAGTCGGCGCCGATCTCCTGCATCAGCCGCGTGCTGCCCAGCCGCAGCGTGCGGCCGTTGACCTCGCCACCGATGCCGCGCCCGGCAATGGCCTGTACCTGCGTGGCCGCCGCGGAGCGTGGTGTGCCGGCGGGCCAGGCGTCGAGCACGGCGCGCGCCAGCGGGTGCTCGCTGCCGGCCTGCAAGGCGCAGGCGAGCGCCAGCGCGGCCTCGCGGCCGATGCCCTCGGCCGGCTGCAGATCGCTGAGCGCGGGCCGGCCCACGGTGAGTGTGCCGGTCTTGTCGAACGCCACCGTGCGCACCGCATGCGCCAACTCCAGCGCCTGCGCGTCCTTGATCAGGATGCCGTGGCGCGCCGCGGTGCCGGTGCCCACCATGATCGCGGTGGGCGTGGCCAGGCCCAGCGCGCAGGGGCAGGCGATGACCAGCACCGACACCGCATTGAGCAGGCCCTGCGTCCACTGGCCGCCGGCCAGGCCCCAGCCGAGCAGCGTGAGCGCCGCGGCGACGAGCACCACCGGCACGAACACCGCCGTCACGCGGTCCACCAGGCGCTGGATCGGCGCCTTGCGCGCCTGCGCCGATTCCACCAGCCGCACGATGCGCGCCAACGTGGTCTCGGCGCCCAGCGCCTCGGTGCGCACGCGCAGCAGTCCCTCGGCGTTGACCGCACCGCCGGTGACGCGATCGCCCGCGTGCTTGGCCACCGGCAGGCTCTCGCCGGTGAGCATCGATTCGTCCACATGGCTGGCGCCGTCCTGCACCGTGCCGTCCACCGGCATGCGCTCGCCGGGGCGCACGATCACCACGTCGCCCAGTCGCAACTCGGCGAGCGGCAGCTCGCGCTCGGCGCCGTCGCGCTGCACGCGCGCGGTCTCGGGCCGCAGCGCGTTGAGCGCGCGGATCGCATCGGTGGTCTGGCGCTTGGCGCGCGCCTCCAGCCACTTGCCGAACAGCACCAGCGTGATCACCACCGCGGCCGATTCGAAGTACAGGTGCACCATCGCGCCCGCGGGTGCCGCCAGCAGCAGCGCCAGGCTCAAGCCGTAGGCCGCGCTGGTGCCAATGGCCACCAGCAGGTCCATGTTGCCGGTGCGCGCGAGCAGCGCCTTCCAGCCGGCGCGGTAGAAGCGCGCACCGAGCCAGAACTGCACCGGCGTGGTCAGCGCGAGCTGCAGCCAGCCGTTCAGCATCCAGTGGCCGCCCCACAGTGCGGCGGCCATCGGCAGCGCCAGCGGCAGCGACAGCAACGCGGCCAGCACCACGCGCGCGCCTTCGCCCACCCGCGGGCCCCGGCGTTCGCGCGCGCCGGCTCCGGCGGCCAGATCCTGGCCGTCGTAGCCGGCGTCGCGCAGCGCGGCCAGCAGCTCGGCCGTGGCCGCGCTGCCGCGCCAGCGCGTCACCTCGGCGCGCTCGGTGGCCAGGTTCACGCTGGCCGACACCACGCCGGGCACGCGCGACAGCGCACGCTCCACGCGCGCCACGCAGGATGCGCAGGTCATGCCCTGCACGGCCAGCGTCGCCTGCTCCTGCGGCACGATATAGCCGGCGCGCTCGACCGCGCCCGCCAACTCGGCCGGCGCCACCGGCCGGCTCAGCTCGAGCGTGGCCGACTCGGTGGCCAGGTTCACCGCCGCGGCGCGCACGCCCGGCACCTTGGCCAGGGTCTTCTCCACGCGTGCCACGCACGAGGCGCAGGTCATGCCCTCGATCGGCAGCGACAGCGGGGGCACGGTGGCGGGCAGGCCGGGCAGGGTTCGGGCATCCATGGCGCCCACTTTAAACCTTGCCATGATGTCAAGGTCAAGCGCGGTCAAGAAACCGCGCGATGGTTTGTGCGCGGCGG
>JADYZZ010000035.1 GCA_020852865.1 Rubrivivax sp. | reverse complement strand
GGTGCCGCGCGACGACCCACGCGTCGCCTCCGTTCTGGCCGGGGCCACCCACCAGCAGCACGCGCTCGAGCGACGCCGCGTGCTCGCGAGCGATCACCTCGAACGCGCCACGCCCCGCGCTCTCCATGAGCACCACCCCCGGCACGCCCATCCCTTCGATGGCGTGCCGATCGGCCTCACGAGCGGCGGCGCGCGTCAGCAGCGGGAGCATGGCTCAGCGCGGGCGGGGGCGCGGGCGCGGCCGCGGGTCGGGCGCGGCAGCGCCAGCGCCGCCAAGGGCTCGCTGCTGGCCTCGCTCCTGCTCTTCGGCACCGGCGGTGTGCTCGCCTTCATGATCCGCGGGGCCAACGTCGTCGTGCCGGCGCATTACCACGGCTCGATCGTCGGCGTGACGCTCGCCTTCATGGGCCTGGCCTATGTGCTGCTGCCGCGCCTGGGCTTTCGTGCGCCCGCCGGACGCATGGCGCTGTGGCAGCCCTATGTGTACGGCGGCGGCCAGCTGATGCACATCCTCGGGCTGGCCTGGTCGGGCGGCTATGGCGTGCAGCGCAAGGTCGCCGGCGCCGAGCAGGTGCTGCTCGGAGCGCCCGAGCGCATCGGCATGGGCATGATGGGGTTGGGCGGCCTCGTCGCCGTGATCGGCGGCGTGATGTTCGTCCTCGTGTGCCTGCGCGCGATGTGGCCGCGCGAGGGCCTCAGCGCGTGAGCCGGAGGTAGTCGGCACGCACCCGGGCCGGGTCGTGCGGCCAGCCGAACGCGGCCTTGAGCCGCGCCTTCGGGTCGATCAGGAACATCGCAGCCGTGTGGTCGACGCCGTACTGGCCGTTCGCATCGGCGGGCCGGCGCTCGACCATCACGCCGAGGTGTGCGCGCAGCGCCGCCAGGTCCTCGTCGCGGCCGCGCGCACCGATGAAGGCCGAGTCGAACTTCGGCATGTAGGCGGCCAGCAGCGCGGCCGTGTCGCGTTCGGGGTCGACCGAGACGAACAGCACCTGCGGGCGCCTGGCGGCATCGAGTCCGCGCACCACCTCGGCCATCGTCGCCAGCGTCGTCGGGCAGACGTCGGGGCAATGCGTGTAGCCGAAGAACAGCATCGTCCAGTGGCCCAGAAGCGAGGCGCGCGTCAGCGCGCCCTGCGTGCCCTCGGCCTTGAACTCGGGGACGGTCTGCCGGTCGTCGAGCACCGTCACGCTGGACGGACCCGCGGGCGGCGCGCCGCGCATCGGCCAGTGGCGCCACAGCACGATGGCGCCCGCGCTCGCCAGGGCGACGCCGGGGATCAGCAGGCGTCGGATCCTGTCCATCGGGGGGCGCGCGCACCGGCTCGGCGGGGGGGAGTGGCGCGCGCTGCGGCCGCCGCGTCCGGGCCCAGCGCGCGGTGCCGCGCGCCGATCGGCCCTGCGGCGCTGGCGCAGAGTGCTCCGCACGGTTCAGCAGACAAGACCGCCTCTTTGCCGCCCCGGCGTCGTTGCAAACCCTCGCGATGCCTCCGGGTATCGCGGCGGTTTGCGCCTAGCCAGGACGACAAATCCATCGGCCGTCTCGAGTGCCGCACAGCGTCGAACACTGCATCAGCGGTTCGCGTAGCTGTAGGGCGTCCAGCTCTCGGCCACGGCGGGCGGCGTCGGCCAGTTGCCGTGCGGCGGCGGCGACACCGTGGTCCATTCGAGCGACTTCGAGCCCCAGGGGTTGTCGCCCGCCTTGGGCCCCTTGACCGCGCCGATGATCCAGTTCAGCACCGCGATCGCGAAGCCCACGCCCAGCAGTGCCGCGCCGAAAGTCATCCACTGCTGCGCAGCCTCGAACTGCGCGAAATGCGGGTAGTCGTAGTAGCGGCGCGGCATGCCCTTGACGCCGATGTTCATCATGATCCAGAAGACGAGGTTCACGCCGACGAAGGTGAACCAGAAGCCGAGCTTGCCCCAGAACTCGTTGTACATGCGCCCGGTCATCTTCGGGAACCAGTAGTACACGCCGCCGAAGATCGCGAAGGTGCCCGCCACCGCCATCACGTAGTGGAAGTGGCCGACGACGTAATAGGTCTCCGACAGGTGCAGCGTGAGCGAGGTGATCGCCAGCGGGATGCCGGTGAGTCCGCCGATCAGGAACAGGAACAGCACGCCCAGCGCGTACATCATCGGCGTCTCGAAGGTGATGGCGCCCTTGTAGAGGGTGCCCGCCAGGCTGATCACCAGCAGGCCGACGGGCACCGAGATCATCAGCGTCGTCACCATCTGGCCGATGCGCAGCCAGTCGGCCATGCCCGAGACGTAGAGGTGGTGCACCCAGACTTCGCCCGACAGCAGGACGACGCCGCCGACGCCGCCCCACAGCGCGACCTTGACGTTGAAGACGCGGTTGCGCGCGAAGGTGGCGATGATCTCGAAGACGATGCCGATGAAGGGCAGGAAGATCACGTACACCGCCGGGTGCGAATAGAACCAGAACAGGTTCTGGTAGGTGAGCACGTCGCCGCCGCGCGACGGGTCGAAGAAATGCGTGCCCAGGTACTTGTCGAAACTGATCAGCGTGACCGCGGTGCCGAGCACCGGCACGAAGATCAGCTGCAGCACGAACGCACCCAGCGTGCACCAGACGAAGACGTTGAGATGGCTCCACTTCAGGCCGGGCGCGCGCATGAAGGCGACGGTGGTGAGGAAGTTCACGCCGCCGGCGATCGACGCGAAGCCGAGGACCAGCACCGTGAACGTGTACAGCGCCGTATTGCCCGTGCTCATCGTCGAGTACGGCGGGTACGCGGTCCACATCAGGTCGGGCGAATCGGGCACGACGAAGGTGAGCACGGCCAGGATGATGCCGACGTAGAACAGCCACACCGACAGCGCATTGACGCGCGGGAAGGCGACGTCCTTGGCGCCGATCATGAGCGGGATGCAGTAATTGGCGAAGAAACCGGTGAGCGCCGGGATCTGGAACCCGAGGATCATCACCGCGCCGTGCGCGTACAGCCAGACGTTGTAGGTGCTGGGGTTGTTCGTGATCGTCGGGCCGACGGTCGTCAGCTCGATGCGCATGAGCAGCGCCGCGATGCCGGCCACGGCGAACGCCGCCAGCGAGCCGATGAGGTACAGCACGCCGACGCGCTTGTGGTCGGTCGTGAACAGCCATTCCTTCCAGTTGATGCTCACCAGTGTCTCCTCGCGATCACGCCGGGTTGGCCGCGGCCGGCGCCAGCTTGGCGGCCTCGCCGTCGAGCCAGGTCTTGAATTCGGCTTCGGGCATGGCCACGATCCTCCCGGCCATGTACGAATGCATCACGCCGCAGTACTCGGCGCAGGTCACGACATGCGCACCCGGTGCCGGCGCCACGAACCACAGGTAGGTCATGCGCCCGGGCATCGAGTCCTCCTTGACGCGGAAGTCCGGGATGAAGTGGCTGTGGATCGTGTCGCGGCTGGTCATGCGCAGCAGCACCGGCTTGCCCACCGGAACGCGCAATTCGTTCTGCGTCTTCACGCCGTTGGCGTAGGTGTAGTCCCAGCTGTACATGCCGCTTTCCAGGCGCACTTCCATGCGCTCGGCGGGCACGTCGCGGTAGTCGTTCCACAGCATCCAGCCGTTGGCCGCGAGGTACAGGTCGTCGGCCAGGAAGACGAACAGGGGAATCACGGCCCACCCCACCATCGAGGCGCTCGAAAGCACCGGGGCGCTGCCCACCTCGCCGGCTGCGCGCTTGCGGTAGCGCACCAGGAAATACGCCATCGCCAGCGCGAAGACGATGCCGATGATGCTGATGTCGACGATGACGGTGTGCCACAGACGGTCCCAGCCGGGCGCGGGATCCTGCACGCGCCCGGGCGCCGCGCTGGGAATGTTCTCGGCGGCGGCGGCCGGCAGCCAGGCCAGCGCGCAAGCCGCGCCGAAACAGGCGACGGCGAGGCGCGCACGCCGGCGGCGGCAAGGCGTCGATTCAATGGACATGCGCGGCCCTCCTAGCCAGCTTCCTGCGGTATGCGAAGGCGCCCAGGCCGATCAGGCCGAGGCCGGACAAGAGCGAACCCAGACCCGCCAGCAGCGCGTAGTTGGGCTGGTAGCGGCCTTCCGAGTAGTTGAAGCTGTAGCACGCTCCGGTGATCATGTCGAACAGCGAACCGCGCCCCTCGGCGATGCGGCCCCAGTCGGCGTCGATCAGCGCCAGCTCGACGGCGCGCGCGTCCAGCCGCGTGCCGTACAGGTAGCGCGCGACGCGCCCTTCGGGCGTCAGGAAGACCAGCACGTTGGGATGCATGAAGGTCTTGTCGATGCGCGACCAGAAGTACTGGAAGCCCACCTGGTCGGCGAAGGTCCGCGGCGCCTCGGCCGCCGGGTCGGCCAGCACGGCGAAGCGCCAGCCGGCGCGCAGCGCCGCCGGCACGGACTTCATCTGCTCGACGAAGCGCGCTGCCGTCTGCGGCGTGTCGGCGCGGTCGAACGACACGGTGAGCACGCGGAAGTCGGTGCCCGGCCGAAAGCGCGTGACCTGTGCCAGCACCGACGCCAGGTTCTGATTCACCGTCGGGCAGCTGCCGTCGCAGCCGTAGTACGAAAGCACCAGGATCGCCGGCTTGCCCAGCGCCTCGCCCAGTGCGAAGCGGCTGCCGGTGTCGTCCAGCAACGGCGTCGCGCGATCGACCGGCCGGCCCAGGTAGCGCGTCTCGTCGATCTGCATGATCGCCGGATCGAAGCTGGTGCGGCTGTTCTGATCGGGCGGCCGCGCGCCGGCCAGCGCCGCGCCGGCCATCAGCGCGGCCAGCGCCGCGCCGCTCGTCCGCGCGGCCGGCAGGCCGGTCAGCCAGTGCATGCGCGCACCCGGGCCAAGATCGCCATCCCCGCTCACCAGAAATAGATCTGCGAGACGACGAAGAACCAGATGATGTCGACGAAGTGCCAGTACAGCCCCGCCGTGCGCCAGAAGCCCAGGCTGTACTTGCCCCGGCTCACGGCGTACAGCCCGGCGAGGAAGATCGACAGGCCGACGATCACGTGACCGCCGTGGAAGCCCGTGATCGAGAAGAAGCTCGTGCCGAAGACGTTGGTGGCGATCGTGAAGCCGCCGTGGATCAGGTGGTTCCACTCGTAGCCGGACATTCCGAGGAAGGACGCGCCGAGCACGATCGTGACGAGCAGCCAGGTGCGGAAGCCCGCGCGGTCGCCGCGATGCAGCAGCGTCTCGGCATACTGGATCGTGAACGACGAGGTCACCAGCACGGCCGTCATCACCAAGGGCAGTACGCGCGGAATGGGCGGCGTGCTCTCGGGCGGCCAGAACGGCGCTTCCAGGCGCATCAGCCAGTACGAGACGAAGAAGGCGACGAAGATCATCGCCTCGGCCAGGATGAACCAGCCCATCGCGCCGTAGGACAGGCCCTCGCCCAACCCCATCGACTCGTTGGTCCAGCCGACCACACCCGAGACCACCAGCACCGCGCCCATGCCGGCGACGATGGCCGCGGCGAAGCCCTGGTGGTAGACGAAGTTGAGCATGAAGGCCAGCGCCAGCGCCAGCACCCCCATGCTGGCCACGAAAGGCCACACGCTCCAGTCCCAATGCGCGTGGGCGGCTTCGTGGCCGCCGCCCGCGGGCAGCGCGCCGGCGTCGTTGGACATCCTCGTCTCCTTCGTTGTCGTCTTCGCGTCCGGCGCGTCGGCCAGGCCATTGCCGGTGCGCCTTGCCGGCTTTGCGCCGCCAAGGCCGCGCCCCCGGCGCCATCGACCGGCGCGAATGTAGCAGCCCGGGATCAACTGATGTCGACGCAGGGGCGTTGTGCCCATCGCGCGACGGCCTTGCGACGGTGCGGCGCCGGGTTTACCCGCAAGGCCGACGTTGACGAGCCGCCTTGCGCCGCCGCCCGATCCGCCGGTGCGCGCCGCGGCCGGGTCCTGAGAGCCTGTGAAGACATGCAGCCGCGCCCCGGGGCCGGTGCCGCCTCGGCATGCTAAGGTCGACGCGCCGGATCGAGGCGGTGGACGGAGGGCCGCAGTGGCCGCAACGCAGTACGAGCGCATCAAGGACTACGTGACGGACAAGGTGATGTCCGGCGAATGGCCCGTCGGCGATCGCATCCCGACGGAGGAGGAACTGGCCGCGCAGTTCCAGGTGAGCCGCATGACGGTGCACCGCGCCGTGCGCGAGCTGACGGCCGACGGGCTCGTGCATCGGCGCCCAGGCGCCGGCACCTTCGTCGCGAACGAGCGGCCGAGCCTGGACCTCGTCGCGGTGCGCAACATCGCCGAGGACGTGCGCAGCCGCGGCCATACGCACTCCAGCGTCGTGCATCGCTTGCGTCAGGAATCGGCGACGCCCGAGGTTGCCGAATCGCTGGGCCTGAAGCTGGGCGCCAAGGTCTTCCACTCGCTCATCGTGCACCTCGAGAACAACTGGCCGATCCAGCTCGAGGATCGCTACGTCAATCCCAAAGCGGCGCCCGAGTACCTGAAGCAGGACTTCGCCACGCACACGCCGAATGCCTACCTGATGACGGTCGGGCCGCTCGAGCGCGTCGAGCACACGATCGAAGCCGTGCTGCCCTCGCCCGCCACCTGCGAGCTGCTGCGCATCCACGCCAGCGAGCCCTGCCTGCTGCTGCACCGCCGCACCTGGTCGATGGGGCGCGTGGTCTCGCGCGCCTGGCTCACGCATCCGGGCAGCCGCTACCGGCTCGGCGCGAGCTTCGGGCGTGCGGTCGCCGGCAAGGAATGAGACGCGCCGGGCCGGCCGGCGCGGCGCTCAGGCGCTGCCGAGGTAATGCCGCAGCAGCGCCGGGTCGGCGGCGGCCTCGGCCGCGCTGCCGCTCCAGACGTCGCGCCCGGACTCGACGATGACCGCCGAATCGGCCGCGCCGAGCGCGTGACGCGTGTTCTGCTCGACCAGCAGGATCGCCAGACCCTCGGCGCGCAGCCGCGCCAGCGCGGCGTAGATCTGCATCACGGCCTTGGGCATGAGGCCGAGCGAGAGCTCGTCGATCATCAGCAGGCGCGGCTCGGCCATCAGCGCGCGGCCGATCGCCACCATCTGCTGCTCGCCGCCCGAGAGCGACCCGGCAAGCTGGCGCAGCCGCTCGCCCACGCGCGGGAACAGCGTCACCACGCGCTCGAGGTTCGCCGCCTCGGCACGGCGCGGGCGCACGTAGCCGCCCACGGTGAGGTTCTCGCGCACGGTGAGGTCGCCGAACAGGCGTCGGCCCTCGGGCACCCAGGCAATGCCGCGCGCGGCGCGCTCGCCCGGCGTGAGCCGCTCGAGCGACTCGCCTTCGTAGCGCAGCGCGCCGCCGAACAGCTTCACGTGCCCGGCCACGGCCGCCAGCGTCGAGCTCTTGCCCGCGCCGTTGGGGCCGATCAGCGCCAGCATGCGGCCGGGCTCGAGCCGCAGCGTGAGCCGCTGCACGGCCACCACCTCGCCGTAGCCGCAGCTCAGCTCAGCCAGCTCGAGCATCGTCGCCCTCCTCGCCCAGGTAGGCGCGCACGACGGCCGGATCGCTCATCAGCGCACGCGGCTCGCCGTCGGCGATCTTGCGCCCGGCGTCGAGCACGACGAGGCGGTCGCACATGCGCATCACCTCGCCCAGGTTGTGCTCGATCAGCAGCACCGCCAGGCCGCCGTCGGCCAGACCGCGGATCAGGTCGGCCAGGCGCGACGCCTCGGCGCTGTTGAGGCCGGCCAGCGGCTCGTCGAGCAGCAGCAGCCGCGGCTCGCCGGCCAGCGCGCGCGCCACCTCGAGGCGCTTGCGCACGCCCAGCGGCACTTCGCCGGCGGCACGCTCGGCGAACTCGGCGATGCCCAGCCGCCCGAGGACGGCGCGTGCGGCGGCGCGCGCTTCGTCGCGCTGCACGTGCAGCGCCGCGGCCAGGAGCGACGCGCGGTGCCGGTGACCCCAGGCGAAGGCGACGTTGTCCAGCACCGTGAGCGACTCGAGGGGACGCACGATCTGGTGCGTGATCCCGATGCCCAGCATCACGCGGCGATGCACCGGCAGAGTGCCGATGCGCCGCCCCTCGAACGTGACCTGCCCGCCGTGCAGCGGCCCCTGCCCCGAGATCGCCTTCAGGCAGGTGGTCTTGCCCGCGCCGTTGGGCCCGATGAGGCCGAGCAGTTCGCCGGCGGCGACGTCGAACGACACCTCGTTGACCGCGCGCAGGCCGCCGAAGTGCACGGCGAGCGCCTGCGCCCCGAGCAGCGCCGGCATCTCAGCGCTCCTTCGCGCCGGCGCGCGCGCGCGCCGGCGGGCGCCGCGCCAGCGCCGCCAGGCCGCCGGGCAGGAAGCGCATCACCAACAGCAGCAAGCCGCCGTAGAGCACGAGCTTGTAGTCGTTGACGACGCGAAACCACTCGGGCAGCAGCGTGAGCGCGATCGCCGCGCCGAGCGTGCCCCAGGTCGAGCCGACGCCGCCGATCGCGACGATCGCCAGCGCCGCGATCGACAGCGTGAAGCCGAATGCATCGGGCACGATGAAGCGCGTGTAGCTCGCGTAGAGCGCGCCCGCCACGCCGGCCAGCAGGGTGCCCAGGCAGAACGCCGCCAGCTTGTGGCGCGCGACGTCGACGCCGAGCACGCGCGCCACGGCCTCGTCGTCGGCGATCACACCGAAGGCGAAGCCCAGCCAGCTGCGCGCCAGATGCAGGCTGAGCCAGACGCAGGCGACGAGCAGCGCGAGCACCAGCGCGGCGTAGGCGCCGAGGCCGAGCCCGGGCTCGGGGATGGCGCTGATGCCCATCTCGCTGCCCAGCCACGACTGCTTGCGCACGACGCCGACGAAGACAAAACCCACACCCATCGTCGTGATCGCGAGGAAGTCGTCGCGCACGCGCAGCGACAGCAGCCCGACCGCCAGCCCGACGGCGGCCGCCAGCAGCGCGGCGGCCGGCAGCGCCAGCGCCAGCGGCCAGCCCGCCTTGGCCAGCAAGGCGCCGGCGTAGGCGCCGATGCCGATGAAAGCCGCATGCCCGAGGCTGGCCTGCCCGCACATGCCGGTGATGATGTTGAGTCCGAGCGCGGCGATCGCCTGGATGCCGACGATGATGGCCAGGTTGAGCGCGACGTCCATCAGGCCCCCCGCGACTTCAGCGCCAGGCCTTCGGGGCGCAGCACCAGCACCGCGATCAGCGCGAGGAAGGCGATCGCGTCGCGGTCGACGAACTTGTCGACGTAGATCGTGCCGAACGCCTCCACCACGCCGAGCCCGAGGCTGGCGAGCACCGTGCCGAGCACGCTGCCCAGCCCGCCGAGCACGATGATCGCGAGCATCTTGTAGCTCGGGATCGCGCCCATCGTCGGCTCGACGAGGTTGTTCAGCACGGCGACCAGGCCGCCGGAATACGCGGCCATCATCGAGGCGATGAAGAAGCACAGGTCGCGCGTGCGCCGCGGCGACACGCCGAACGACCAGGCCACCTGCGGATCGGACACCGTGGCGCGCATGCCCACGCCGGCCCGGGTGTAGCGCGTGAAGGCGGCCAGCGCGCCGAACAGCAGCGCCGTCGAGCCTAGCGTGAGCAGTTCCGACTGCCTGAGCGTGAAGCCGCCCAGCTGCACCGGCGCGCCCAGCGGCTGCACCGGAAACGACAGCCCGTAGGGGCCGAAGGCGATGCGCAGCGCCTCCTGCATCAGGATGAACAGGCCGATCGACGCCACCAGCGCCACGAAGGGCGGCCGGGCGAGGATCGGCTCGTAGAGCAGCCGGTAGACGGCCACGCCGGCCAGCCCCACCACGAGCGACGCCGCCGCCAGCCCGGCCGCCAGCGAGCCCAGGCCCTGCGCGAAGGACACCGTCAGGTACGCGCCGAGCGCGAACAGTCCGGCATGCGCCACGTGCAGGATGCGCAGCAGGCCGTAGACCAGCGTCAGCCCCACCGCGATCAGCGCGTAGGTGCTGCCGTTGATCAGGCCTTGCAGCGTGAGCTCGAGTGCGAACATGGGCCGGCCGCGGGCTTTACTGCTCGGGCGGCGCGAGCAGGACCGGGTCGTCGATCACCGAATGCCGTGTCCAACGCCCGCCCTTGACGACCTGGTTCTGCACCGCCTTCCTCACCTCGCGCAGCTTGTTGAAGCTGATGCGGCCGGTGGAGGTGGTGAAGTCGGTGGCGGCGATGGCATCGCGCAGCCTGGCCGGATCGCCCGTGCCGGCCTTGTTCAGCGCGTTGGCCAGCACCCACACGGCGGTGTGCGTCGAGGCGGCCACCATGTCCACCGGCTGGCCCTTGGTCGACTCGAAGGCCTTGATGAAGTCGCGCGCTTCGGCGGTGGGCGAGTCGCGGTCGAGCGAGGTGGTGATGATCACGCCCTCGGCCGCGGCGCCGGCGATCTCGATGAACTTCTGGCCGTCGTAGCCCTCCTGGCCGATCACCGGCACGCTGACGCCGGCGGCGCGCAGTTGGGCCACCAGCGGGCCGGCGTTGAAGTAGTAGCCCGAGGCGTAGATGGCCTCGGGCTGGTCGGCCTTGACGCTGGCCACGAGCGGGCCGAACTGGCGGTCGCCCATCGCGAAGGTGTATTCCTTGACGATGGTGACGCCGAACTTGGGCGCCGCCTCCTTGAAGCCGGCGGCCAGCGCCTGGCCGAAGTCGTTGTTGAGCGTGAGGACGACGACGCGCTTCTTGCCCAGCAGGTCGCCGATCAGCTTGGCGCCGGCGCGCCCCTGCACTTCGCCGGTGAACGAGGTGCGGAACGCGTAGTCGCCGGCGCGCGTGATGTCGGGGTGGATGCCGTAGGCCGAGATGTACGGCACCTTGGCGCGCACGAACACCGGCGCCGCGGCGCGCGTCGGCCCGGAGTAGGAGCCCGAGACCGCGGCCACGACCTTGTCCTGCGTGATCAGCCGGTTGGCGATCTGAACGCCCTCCTCGGGCTTGCCGCCGTCGTCGTAGATCACGAGTTCGAGCGGCTTGCCGCCGACGCCGCCCTTGGCGTTGACCTGTTCGACCGCGAGCTCGGCGCCCAGGCGCGCCGACTTGCCGTCGGCCGCCGCGAAGCCGGTGAGCGGCGCGTGAAATCCGATGCGCACCGTCGACTGCGCGGCCGCCGGCAGTGCCAGCGCCGCCAGCGGCAATGCGAGGGCAAGGGTCAGGATGCCGCGGCGTGCGCCTGGGCGCCTGGCGGCTTGGCGGGTTGGTTGGTTCATGCTCGTCTCCTGTAGCAGGGTTGCGGAAGGCACGGGCGGCTCGCCCGGGTCGGGAGGGCGTATCAGCCGAACAGCTCGTGCAGGGCCCGGGCATAGGCCCGGGTGAGGGATGCGCGGGCGACGTGGCGGCCGTCTTTTACCACCCAGACGCCGGCGCTCATGACCTGCTGCACCGCGTCGGCCGCGCCCGAGAGCAGCCAGGCGTCGAGTGCGGTCGTGGTGTCGTGGCCGACGAGCGCCGGGCTGTCCGGATCGAGCAGCACCAGGTCGGCGCGGTGGCCCGGCGCCAGCGCCGCGCCCGATTCGCCGAAGCTGCGGCTGCCGGCCAGCGCCAGCGCGAAGAGCCGCTCGCCGCTGCGCAGCGCGCGCGCATCGCCGGCGGTCGGGTCGGCGAGCACGTTGCGCCGGGCGTGCGCCAGGCGCTGACCGCATTCGAGCATGCGCAGCTCGGCGGCCACGCCGCTGGCGTAATGGCTGTCGGTGCCGATGGCCCAGATGCCGCCCTCTTGCTGATAGGCCACGAGCGGGAACAGCCCGTCGCCGAGCATCGCCTCGGTCATCGGGCACAGCGAGGCGACGGCGCCGCTGGCGGCCAGCCCCCTGCGCTCGGACTCGCTCAGGTGCGTCGCGTGCACCAGGGTCCAGCGGTGGTCGAGCCCGACCTGGTCGAGCAGCCACTGCACCGGCCGCGCACCGAGCCCGGCCTCGACTTCGGCAACCTCGTGCCGTGTCTCCGAGACATGGATGTGCAGCGGCGCGGGCCGGCGCAGGCCGGCAGCCGCGGCCAGCGCCTCGCGCAGCTCGGCCGGCGCGACCGCGCGCAGGCTGTGCAGCGCCACACCGAGCTGCGCGCCGGCTTGGGCCAGCGGCTGCTCGAGCGCCTGCAGCAGGCGTGCGAATTCGCTCACCTCGCGATGGACGAAGCGCAGCTGCTGCTCGGCGGGGGGCAGGCCGATCCCGGCATGCGCGTACAGCGTGGGCAGCACCATGAGCCCAATGCCGCTGGCACCCGCCGCCGCCGCCAGCCGCAGCGACATCTCGCCGCGCTCGGCATAGCGCTGGCCGCCCGGCGCGTGGTGCAGGTAATGGAATTCGGCCACGCGCGTGAAGCCGTGCTCGAGCATTTCCATGTAGGCAAAGGCCGCGATCGCTTCCAGATGCGCGGGGCCGATGCGTCCGGCCAGGCGATACATCGCATGCCGCCAGGTCCACAGGTTGTCTTCGCTCTCGGGGCTGCCGGCCTCGGTGCGGCCCGCCAGCGCGCGCTGGAAGGCGTGCGAATGCGTGTTGGGCATGCCGGGCACGGCGTAGCCGCGCCAGCTCTCTTGCGCCACCTGGCCCGGCTCGAGCCGGCTGCCCACCGAGACGACGCGGCCGGCGGCGTCGAGCACGAGCACGCCCGGGCTGAGCCAGCCCGCGGGCGTCCACAGGTGCTGAAAGCGGATCGTGCGGCCTGCGCCGACCGGCCCGGGCGCGCTCATGGCGCCGCTCCTTCGTGCACCACCTCGCCGGCGCGCAGCACGGTACGCGCACGCGCGCGGCCGAAGCGGTAGGCCAGGTCCTCGTAGCTCGGCAGGTCGAAGATCGCGATGTCGGCCTGCTTGCCCGGCTCGAGCGAACCGATGCGTTCGTGCAGGTCGAGGGCGCGCGCGCCGCCCAGCGTGGCCGCGCGCAGCGCCTCCTCGGGCCTGAAGGCGTAGTGACGGCAGGCCAGCTGGATCACGAACGACATCGCTTCGAGCCAGCAGCCCGGGCACATGTCGGTGGCCAGCGCCACCGCGAGGCCCAGATCGAGCATCCGGCGCGCCGGCGTCGGCTTCGGGTGCGCCACCGCGAAGTCGAGCGCCGGCATCACGACGCCGGTGACGCCGGCGTCGCGCAGCGCGGCCAGATCGCGATCGCTGGCGTGGTTGAGATGGTCGGCGGAGACCACACGCAGCTCGGCCGCCAGCGCCGCGCCGCCGATGTGCGAATAGGCGTCGGTATGGATCTTGGCCTTCAGGCCATGCTGCAGGCCCGCCTCGAGCACGCGGCGCGACTCGGTCACCGTGTAGTAGCCCTCGTCGCAGTACACGTCGTTGAAGACCGCCAGGCGCTGGCGCGCGACCACGGGGATGATGTCCTCGACGATCTCGCGCAGGTATTCCTCGCGCGGCACGCCTTCGGGGAACTCGTGCGCGGCCAGCAGCGTGGAGACCACGCGCACCGGCTGCGAGGCCGCGAGCGCGGCCTGCACCTCGAGGATGCGGATCTCCTGCGCGGTGGACAGGCCGTAGCCCGACTTGGCCTCGACCGTCGTCGTGCCGCAGGCCAGCATATGCGCCAGGCGCTCGCGCGCCTCGTCCTCGAGCTGGCGACGGCCGGCCTCGCGCACCAGGCGCGCGGTGCCGCGGATGCCGCTGGGCACGCCGCGTGCGGCCAGCGCGGCGGCGCTTTCGCCGCGCAGCCGGCCGCTGTACTCGGCCACGCGCGAGCCGGCGAACACCAGGTGCGTGTGGCTGTCGACGAAGCCCGGCAGCACGATGCCGCCATGCGCCGGCACGACGCGCGCGCCGTCGAGCGCGACGCGCTGACGCAGCTCGTGCGGCGAGCCGACCGCGAGCACGGTGTCGCCGGCCAGCGCGACCTCGCCGCCGGGAATGCAGCCGACGAGGTCGGGCGCATCGGCGGCGCAGGTCAGCACCTGCGCGGCGCCGGTGATCAGCACGCTGGCACGCGGCAGCGCGGCGGGCTTGTTCATGCGAGTACCTTTCCCGGGTTGAGGATGGCGCGCGCATCGAGCGCCTGCTTGATGCGCCGCATCGCGGCGATTTCCTCGGCGCTGCGGCAGTGAGCAAGCCAGTCGCGCTTGAGCAGCCCGATGCCGTGCTCGGCCGAGATCGAGGCGCCCGGCACCTCGCGCAGCAGCTCGTAGACGAGCGCATCGACTTCGGCGTGCGGCGCGCCGGCGATCGAGCGGCCGTCGACCGTGAGGTGCAGGTTGCTGTCGCCGACGTGGCCGAAGAACAGGCTGCGGTGCTGCGGCCAGCGCCGGCTGAGCGCCGCGCGGCAGCGTTCTGCGAACGCGCCGATGACACCGACCGGCAGGCTCAGGTCGAAGTTGATCGGCTCGAGCCGGGTCGGGAACTCGCCGGTGATCTCGCGCAGCGCCCACAGGCCGCGCGCGTCGGCCAGCGAGGCGGCGAGCACGGCATCGAGCACGAGGCCGGCGTCGGCGGCTTCGGCGAGCGTGCCCTGCACCGCGTCGGCTTCGCCGTCGAGCTCGACGAGGGCATAGAACGGGTGCGTGCCGGCAAGCGGCGCGCGCCGGCCGGCTTGCCACTCGAAGGCCGTGCGCATGAAGTCCTGCCACATCAGCTCGAACGCCGACACCGGGTACGACGCCTGCAGCCGGCGCAGCAGCCGCACCGCCGCGTCGAAGCCGGGCAGCGCCACGAGCAGCGTCTGCACGCTGCGCGGCCTGGGTTGCAGCTTCAGCACGGCGCGCGTGATGATGCCCAGCGTGCCTTCGCTGCCGACGAAGAGCTGGCGCAGGTCGTAGCCGGCGTTGTCCTTGATCAGCTTGCGCAGCGAGGTGAGCACGCTGCCGTCGGCAAGCACGACTTCGAGGCCGAGCACCTGGTCGCGCGCCGGGCCGTAGCGCAGCACGTTCAGGCCGCCGGCGTTGGCGGCGATGTTGCCGCCGATCTGGCACGAGCCGCGCGCGCCGAGGTCGAGCGCGAAGAGCAGGCCCGCTTCGGCGGCGGCCTGCTGCACCTGTTCGAGCAGCACGCCGGCCTGCACGGTCATCGTGCTGGCGGCGGGGTCGAGTTCCTCGATGCGGTTCAGCCGTTCGAGCGACAGCACCACGTCCTCGGGCCGCGGCACCGCGCCGCCGGCCATGCCGGTGCGCCCGCCCTGCGGCACGACGCCCTGGCCGTGTTCGTTGCAGATCGCCAGCGCGCGGCTGACCTCGGCGGTGCTGCGCGGCCGCAGCAGCGCCGCCGGGCGCGCCGGGGCGTGGCCGCTCCAGTCGGTGTGGCAGCGTTCGGGGATCGCCTCGCCGGTGAGCACCCCGTCGTCGCCGAGCGCGGCGCGCAGGGCCTGCACGGCCGCATCGGTGTGCGCGGCCGTGCGCGCCGGTCGATCGGCCCGCGGACCGGCTGCCGCATCGGCCTGCGGGCCGTCCACCGCACCTTCCCGCGGGCCCGCCGCCGCATCCGCGGAGGCAGCAAGCACCCGGGCCGCGGCCGCGTTCACGGCTGCTGCACCGCCGCCGCGCGCAGCACGGCGCCCTCGTGCACCAGCGCCGCGGCGGCGCGCACGCGCGGGTACATCACGATGTCGCGCTTCAGGTGGTCGATCGGCCGGCCGTCGGTGGCGCGGCTGGCGCGCAGCATCTCGAGCACGCGCCGCGACGCCGGCGCCAGCGCGTCGGTGCCCAGGCCGAGCTTGGCCAGGCGCAGCTCGAGCGCCTGTGCCGCCATCAAGAGCTCGATGCCGATCACGACCTCGATGTTGGCCACCACCTGGCGCGCATGGCGGCCGGCGTTGTTGGCCATCGAGACATGGTCCTCCTGGTTGGCGCAGGTGGGGATCGAGTCGACGCTGTCGGGGTGCGCCAGCGTCTTGCAGTCCGACACCAGTGCGGCGGCCAGGTACTGCGGCAGCATGTAGCCGCAGTCCATGCCGACCTGCTCGCTGGCCACCAGCATGTCGGGCAGGCCGCGGTTGAGGCTGCCGTCGTCGAGGCGGAACAGGCGCCGCTCTGCGAGGTTGCCGATCTCGGTGACGACGATGGCGAGGAAGTCCGACGCGAAGGCCAGGTACTCGGCGTGGAAGTTGCCGCCCGACACCGCCTTGAGCTTGCGGCCGGCAGGCAGGTCGGTGAAGACGAGCGGGTTGTCGGTGGCGGCGTTGATCTCGGTCTGGACGATGCGGTGCACGAAGGCGAGCGTGTCGCGCACCGCGCCCAGCACCTGCGGCGTGCAGCGCAGCGAGTAGGCGTCCTGCGGCGGCTGGCGCGTCGGGTCGCGCTCGCGGTCGCCGTCGACGAGCCGGCTGCCGGCCAGCAGCGCGCGCAGGCGCGCCGCGCATTCGATCTGCCCGGGGTGGCCGCGCGCCTCGTGGATGTCGGCGATGAAGGCGTCGCCGAAGCCGGCCAGCGCCTCGATCGACATCGCCGCGGTCACCTCGGCGGTTGCGAGCAGGCGCTCGGCGTCGGCCAGCGCCAGCGCCGCCTGCGCGGTCGAGAACGAGGTGCCGTTCAGCATCGCCAGCCCCTCCTTGGGGCCGAGCACCAGGCGCGCCAGGCCGGCGCGGCGCATCGCCTCGCGGCCCGAGCAGCGCTCGCCGCCGAAGGTGGCCTCGCCGCTGTCGATCTCGGGGTCGTCGTCGCCGGCGGGCCGCGTCATCACCAGCGCCAGGTGCGCCAGCGGGATCAGGTCGCCGCTGGCGCCGAGCGAGCCGAATTCGGGCACCACCGGCAGCACGCCGCGTTCGAGCATCGCAGCGAGCGTCGTCACGAGTTCGGGGCGCACCGCCGAGTAGCCGCGCACGAGGCTGGCGGCGCGGATCAGCATCGCCGCGCGCACGACGTCCTCGGGCAGCGGCTGGCCGACGCCCGAGGCGTTGGAGACGATGAGCCGCCGCGACAGGTCGACCGCATCGTCGACGCTCTTGAACGCCTCGCGCCCGGCGAGCGAGCCGAAGCCGGTGTTGATGCTGTAGATCGGCGGCGTCGCCTCGCCGGCGCGCATGCGCTCGCCGATCGCCTCGACCCAGCGCAGGCTGGGCGCCATCGCGGCGTGCGCGGCGGCCGTCATCTCGACAGCGGCGCCGTGCCGCGCCACGGCCACCAGATCGTCCAGGCCGAGCGCCCGCTCGCCCAGGTGCACCTTGCTCGTCATCGCTCGCCTCGCTGTCGTTGGGGCCGTTCGCACCAGGCTGCGGCGGCGCGCAGCACGGCCGTGCTGTCGTCGGCCTGGCCGACCGTGATGCGCACGCCTTCGCCGGGGAACAGCCGCACGCCGACGCCGGCGGCCAGGAAGGCCGCGGCGAAGTCGGCTGCGGCCGCCGCGACGGGCAGCCACACGAAGTTGGCCTGCGGGTCGCCCACGGGCAGCCCGAGTTCGCCCAGGCCACGGCGCATGCGCTCGCGTTCGGCCACCACCGCCGCGGTGCGCTGGGCGAGCAGTTCGGTTTCGGCCAGGGCCGCGGCGGCCGCGGCCAGCGCCGGCGCCGACACCGGGAACGGCGGCGCCACGCGGCGCAGCCCGTCGATGAGCGCCGGCGGTGCGGCGCACCAGCCCACGCGCAGCCCGGCCAGCGAATAGGCCTTCGAGAACGTGCGCAGCACGGCGACGTTGGGCCGGTCGCGGTAGCGCTCGGCGCCGTCGGGCACGTCGGCGCGCGTGACGAACTCGCGGTAGGCCTCGTCGAGCACGACCAGCACCGAAGGCGGCACGCGTTCGATCAGCGCGTCCAGCGCGGCGGCGCCGAGCGCCTCGCCGGTGGGATTGTTCGGGTTGCACAGCAGCAGCACGCGCGTGCGCGGCGTCACGCGCGCGGCCAGCGCATCGACGTCGACCCCCTGCGCGGCCGTCAGCGGCGCGGTCACGGCCTGCGCGCCGGCGCCGGCGATGACGAGCGGATAGACCTCGTAGGAGCGCCAGGGCATCAGCACTTCGTCGCCGGGGCCGGCGTAGGCGCGCACGAACTGCTCGATCAGCGCCACCGAGCCCGAGCCGACGGCGATCTCGTCGCGGCGGCGGCCGTGGCGGGCGGCGAGCAGCTCGATCAGCGGCTCGCCCACCAGCGCCGGGTAGCGGTGGGCGTCGCGGGCCGCGCGCTGCGCCGCTTCGACCACGGCCGGCGAAGGCGCGAACGGCGACTCGTTGGACGACAGCCGATGGCGCGGCAGCGCCGCGTCGGCGGGGCGGCCGCTGCCGTAGGGGGTGAGGCCGAGCAGGGCTTCGCGCGGGCGGGGTTGGGTGGACATGGCGTGGGCTCCGGGGCGACGCTTCACTTCGCGAACAACAGGCGCGGCAGCCAGGTGGCCAGCTGCGGCCACAGCGCGACGATGCCCATCGCCGTGATCTGCAGCGCGACGAACGGCGCCGCGCCGCGCCAGATCATCCCGGTGGTCACCGAGCGCGGCGCCACCGCGCGCAGGTACGACAGCGTGTAGCCCACCGGCGGCGTGAGGAACGAGGTCTGCATGGCCAGCGCAACCATGACGCCGAACCAGATCGGATCGACGCCGGCCTTCATCAGGAAGGGCCCCACCACCGGGATGACGATGATCGAGATTTCGACGTAGTCGAGCCACATGCCGAGAAAGAAGATGGTCGCCATCACCGCCAGCAGCGCGCCGGTGGTGCCGCCGGGCAGATCGCTCAGCAGCCGCTCGACGCGCGTCTCGCCGCCCAGGCCGATGAAGACGAGCGAGAACAGCGAGGCGCCGATGACGATGGAGAAGACCATCGCGTTGATGCTCATCGTGGCGCCCGCGGCGGCGCCCAGCACGCCCGAACGCCCGAGGTCGCGCAGCACCACCGCCAGGCCGGCCACCAGCAGCAGCGCCGCCGCCTGCGCCGCGTAGATGGCGGCCTGGTCGCCCGGCGCGACGCCGTCGCGGCCCAGCCGCAGATCGAACCCGCGCGCCAGGGCCAGCAGCACGACGCTGCAGCCGACGACGGTCCAGACCGCCCACCGGCTTCGCCCCTCGACGCGCCGGGCGGCCAGCAGCGTGGCGCCGACGGCGCCGATCGCGGCAGCCTCGGTCGGCGTGGCGATGCCGCCGAGGATGGAGCCGAGCACGGCGGCGATCAGCGCCAGCGGCGGCACCAGCGCGTGGAACAGCTCGCGCGCGCTCGGCCGCTTGTCGTCGCCGGCTTGGCCCGTGAGCGCCGGCGCCACCTGCGGGCGCAGGAACGAATAGCCGAGCTGGAACACGATGTACAGGCCCACCAGCAGCAGCCCCGGCAGCAGCGAGCCGGCAAAGAGCTGGCCGACGCTCACCGTCTCGACCGAGAACTTGCCCTGCGCGAACTGCGCCTGCTGGTAGGCCGCCGACAGCACCTCGCCCATCACCACCATCACGGTGGACGGCGGGATGATCTGCCCGAGCGTGCCGGCCGCGCAGATGCTCCCGCAGGCGAACTCGGGCCTGTAGCCGCGGCGCAGCATCACCGGCAGCGCCATCAGGCCCATCGTCACCGTCGTCGCGCCGACGATGCCGGTGGACGCGGCCAGCAGCATGCCCACCAGCGACACCGAAACCGCCAGGCCGCCGCGCACGCGGCCGAACATGCGGCCCATGGCCTCGAGCAGCTCCTCGGCGATCTTCGAGCGCTCGAGCATCAACCCCATGAAGACGAACAGCGGAATCGCCACCAGAGTCTCGGAAGTCATGACCGAGAACACGCGCGGGATGAGCGCGCCCAGCAGCGGCAGCGAGAACACGCCCAGGGCCGCGCCGAGCAGCGCGAACAGGATCGCCGTGCCGGCGAGCACGAAGACCATCGGCACGCCGCTCACGAGGAACAGGCCCAGGCCCACGAACATCAGCAGGTCCAGCGGCAGGCTCACGGCAGGGCCCTCGGCATGGCGCGCGGCACGCGGCGCGCCGGGCAACGGCCGGCCGCGCTCACGGCCCGGTCTCCAGCTCGCCGCGCTCGAACACCCGCACGTCGTGCCCGGCCAGCACCGCGATCGCGCGCAGCGCGATGGCCAGGCTTTGCACCAGAAGCAGCAGCGGGAACGCCAGGATCAGCGTCTTGAGCAGGAAGGCGGCCGGGATGCCGCCGAAGAACAGCGCCCCCTCGAGCCCGGCCCACGACGCGCGCACGTAGGGCCAGCCGAACCACAGCATCACGGCGCACATCGGCAGCACCAGCAGCACGATGCCGGCCAGGTCCACCGCCGCCTTGCGCCGCGGCGGCGCCGCAAGGTAGGTGATGTCGACGCGCACATGCGCGTCGCACAGGTAGGCGTAGCCCGCGGTGCACATGAAGAGGGTGGCGTTGGTGTAGAACACCGCCTCCTGCAGCATCGCGTGGCTGGACGCGAAGACGAAGCGCAGCACGACGACGCTCAGCTGCACCAGCACCAGCAGCACCGCCAGCCAGCGCAGCCGGCGCCCGAGCAGGCGCGAGGGCGCGTCGAGCCGGCGGCTGAGTGCGACGAGCGTGTCCATCGTCGATCAGGCGCCGGCGGGACGCAGCGAAGGCCGTCCGGCGCTCAGGGCGTCGGCCACTTGATCGGCAGCAGGCGCGCGTTCATCTGGCCGGCGTAGCTGTAGCGCGCGTACTCGGCACTCTGGTTGCGGAAGCGCACATAGCTCTGCGCGATCTTCTTGGTGAGCGGGTCCTTGTCCTCGAGCAGCTCGCGCGCCAGGTCGCCGGCGGCGGTGCCCAGCGCCACCAGCAGGTCGCGCGGCAGCTCGCGCACGACGACGCCGTGCTTGGCCACCAGCTCCTTGAGGGCGATCGCGTGGTTGACGTCGTAGGAAGTGGTCGTCTCCTCCGAGGCCGACATCGCGACCGCACGCACGAGCGCCTTCAGGTCGGCCGGCAGGGCGTCGAACTTGGCCTTGTTGAAGCCGATCTCCTCGGCCGACGAGGGCTCGCCGACGCCGGGGAAGTAGAAGTTCTTGGCCACCTGGTGGAAGCCGAAGGCGGCGTCGTTCCACGGCCCGATGAACTCGGCCGCGTCGATGGTGCCCGCCTGCAGCGCCTGGAAGATCTCGCCGCCGGGCAGCGTGACGACCGAGGCGCCGGCGCGGCGCAGCATCTCGCCGTTGAAGCCCGTGGTGCGGAAACGCACGCCCTTGAAGTCGTCGAGCGACTTGATCTCCTTGCGGAACCAGCCGAACCACTGCGGGCCCGAGCTGCCGGCGATGAAGCCGCGGATTCCCAGGCCGCCGTAGGCCTCCTCGTACAGCGCCTGGCCGCCGCCGTGGTACATCCAGGCCATCTGCTCGGGCGCGGTGAGGCCGAACGGGAACGAGCCGAAGAAGCCGATGCCCTTGAGCTTGGGAATCCAGTACGCCGGCACCGAGTGGTACATCTCGGCCGTGCCCTGGGCGACGGCGTCGAACACGCCGAAGGCGGGCACCAGTTCGTTGGCGCCGTAGACCTTGATGGTCAGGCGCCCGCCCGAGAGTTCGGTGATGCGCTGCGCGATGCGGTTGGCCGACTGGCCGACGCCGGGCGAGTTCTTCGGCCACGAGGTGACCATCTTCCATTCCTGCTTGCCCTGGGCGAAGGCAGGGGCGGCGAGCGTGCTGGCGGCGGCGGCGGCGCTGCCGGCCAGGAAGGTGCGACGGGTCATCGGGTGTCCTCCGGTTGTCGTGGGGGTGGTGCTCGGGTGAGACAGGCAAGCGTGGGCGGTGCGGCTGATCGACCGCACCGCGGTGGTCTGCGGGGCGCGCGCTCTACAGGCCGTGGCCGGGGCCGAAGGTGGCCTTGGGCGACCACCACAGCGGCACCTTGACGCCGTTCTTGGCGAAGCGCTCCTCGGCGGCCTTGCGCGCGATCGGGTAGCCGGCCTGGGCGTGGCGCACGACGCCGATGCCCGAGTCGGTGGTCAGACACGACGCCAGGCGCACCTCGGACTCGGTGCTGCCGTCGGCGATCATCGTCACGCCGGTGTGCACCGCTTCGCCCATCGAGTAGTTCTCCTGGATCGCCACCAGGTCGGCGCCGCCGGCGACGTTGAGCAGCGCGTTCAGGTACGGCCAGTCGGAGATGAGGTCGCTGCCGTCGAGCATCTTCTCGCTCTCGAAGGTCGGGTTGACGATCGAGCCCGAGTCGAGGTTGTCGCGCGAGAAGGCCACCGGCCCGGACAGGTGCCCGGACTTGACCAGCTCGTTGACGCGCATGCCGAAGGCCTTGCGCTGGCCGAAGCCGAGGTAGCAGATGCGCGCCGGCAGGCCCTCGATCGGGATGTGCTTGCGCGCCAGCTTGATCCAGCGCGTGACCAGCGGGTCGTCGTGGAACATCTCGAGCACGAGGTCGTCGAGCTTGCGCAGGTCCTCGGGGTCGCGCGAGATGCACAGCCACCGGAACGGCCCCCGCCCTTCGCAGAACAGCGGCCGGATGTAGGCGGCGACGAAGCCGGGGATGCGCATCGCCTCGGCCTCGGGCATGCCGGCGTCGCGCGCTTCCTTGCGCAGGCTGTTGCCGTACTCGAAGACCTGGATGCCCT
>JADYZZ010000034.1 GCA_020852865.1 Rubrivivax sp. | reverse complement strand
TCGGGCTTGGCCTTGCCTTCCATGATGCCCTTGATCTCGCGGAACTGGCGGCGCACTTCCTCCACCACCGAGCCGGCCGAGCGGCCCACGGCTTCCATCGCCATCGCGCCGAAGAGGTAGGGGATGAGGCCGCCGATGAACAGGCCGATGATCACCTTCGGGTTGCTGAGATCGAAGCTGGCGGTGATGCCGCGCGCCTCGAGCGAGTGCGTGTAGTCGGCGAACAGCACCAGCGCGGCCAGGCCGGCCGAGCCGATGGCGTAGCCCTTGGTCACCGCCTTGGTGGTGTTGCCCACGGCGTCGAGCGGGTCGGTGATGTCGCGCACGCTGTCGGGCAGCTCGGCCATCTCGGCGATGCCGCCGGCGTTGTCGGTGATCGGACCGTAGGCGTCGAGCGCGACGATGATGCCGGCCATGCTCAGCATCGAGGTGGCGGCGATCGCGATGCCGTACAGGCCCGCCAGCCAGTAGGAAGCCAGGATCGAGATGCAGACGAAGATCACCGGCCAGGCGGTGCTCTTCATGCTCACGCCGATGCCGGCGATGATGTTGGTGGCGTGGCCCGTGGTCGAGGCCTGGGCGACGTGCTTGACCGGGTGGTAGTCGGTGCCGGTGTAGTACTCGGTGATCCAGACCATCGCCGCCGTGAGCAAGAGGCCGACGATGCAGGCGCCGAAGAGCGCCATGGCGCTGGCCTTGCCGCCGCCCGCCAGCTCGACGCCGTTCGGGAACATGGCCGTGGTGACGAAGTAGAAGGCGACGAGCGAGATCACGCCGGCGACGACGAGGCCCTTGTACAGCGCCGGCATCACGTTCTTCATGCCGGGGCTGGCCTTGACGAACGAGGTGCCGATGATCGAGGCGATGATCGACACGCCGCCCAGCAGCAGCGGATAGACGACGGCCGCGCCGCCGCCGCCCACCACCATCAGCGCGCCCAGCGCCATCGTGGCGATGAGCGTCACGGCGTAGGTCTCGAACAGGTCGGCGGCCATGCCGGCGCAGTCGCCGACGTTGTCGCCCACGTTGTCGGCGATCACCGCCGGGTTGCGCGGGTCGTCCTCGGGGATGCCGGCCTCGACCTTGCCCACCAGGTCGGCACCGACGTCGGCGCCCTTGGTGAAGATGCCCCCGCCCAGGCGCGCGAAGATCGAGATCAGCGACGAGCCGAAGGCCAGGCCCAGCAGCGGCTTGAGGGTGGCCGCGTCGGGCTTGGCCATGCCGCCGATGAAGACGAAGAACGCCCCCACGCCGAGCAGCCCGAGGCCGACGACGAGCATCCCGGTGATGGCGCCGCCCTTGAACGCGACGTCGAGCGCCGGCCCGATGCCCTTGGTGGCGGCCTGCGCCGTGCGCACGTTGGCGCGCACCGACACGTTCATGCCGATGAAGCCGCAGGCGCCCGAAAGCAGGGCGCCGAGCACGAAGCCGATCGCCGTGGTCTGGTCGAGGAAGACGAAGATCAGCACCGCCAGCACCACGCCGACGACGGCGATGGTGCGGTATTGCCGGCCGAGATAGGCCGCCGCGCCTTGCTGCACGGCGCTGGCGATCTCCTGCATGCGCGCGTTGCCGGCATCGAGGGCGAGGATGCGGCTGCGCTGGATAAAGCCGTACAGCACCGCCGCCAGCCCGCAGGCCAGCGCGACGTACAGCGCCATGGAAATGGACATGGAACGATCCTTCCTCGATCAGATCTTGTGGGGTCCTCGGGGGTGCATGGCCGCAACCCCCCGCTCCGAAACTCGGGCGCGCGGATGCTAAGCGATCACGCTTACGCACCTCGGCCACGCCGCCGCCGGGGCGGCGCAGGCCGCGCATGTCCCGGCGCTGCGCGCCGCGTCAGCCCGTGGCAAGGGCGCTGCCTAGAATCATCGGGCATCGCCCTGACCGAAGGCTGACCATGAGTCTGCACAACGTGACGCCCGGCGCCAACGCGCCGGCCGAGTTCAACGTCGTCATCGAGATCCCGATGAACGCCGACCCGATCAAGTACGAGGTCGACGAGGAAAGCGGCGCGCTGTTCGTCGACCGCTTCATGGGCACGGCGATGCACTACCCGTGCAACTACGGCTACATCCCGCGCACGCTGGCCGACGACGGCGACCCGGTCGACGTGCTCGTCGTCACGCCGGTGCCGCTGCTGCCGGGTGTGGTGTGCACCTGCCGGCCGGTGGGCCTGCTGAAGATGGAGGACGAGGCCGGCGGCGACAACAAGCTGATCGCGGTGCCGGTGCGCAAGCTGCTGTCGCTGTACACGCAGTGGCACAGCTATCGGGACATGAACCCGGCGCGCCTGAACACGATCCAGCACTTCTTCGAGCACTACAAGGACCTCGAGCCGGGCAAGTGGGTCAAGGTGCACGGCTGGGAGGGCCCGGAGAGCGCCATCGCCGAAGTGGCGGGCGGCATCGCGGCGTGGAACCGGCTGCACCCCTGAACGCGCGCCGACGGCGCGCGCTCAGCCTTCGCCGCTCCTGAACGGGGTGCGCGCGCGCAGCTCGTCGACGTAGGCCTCGACGCCGGCGTCCTCGGCCGCGAGGAAGCGCTGCACGGCCTGCGCCAGGCGCGCATCGCGCAGCCAGTGCGCCGAGGTCGTGCGCACCGGCAGCAGGCCGCGCGCCATCTTGTGCTCGCCCTGGGCGCCGCCTTCGAAGCGGATCCAGCCCTTGGCGATGCACCAGGCCAGCGGCTGGTAGTAGCAGGCCTCGAAGTGCAGGCCGGGCACTTGGCGGACCGCGCCCCAGTAGCGGCCGTAGGCGCTGCGGCGCTCGGGGTCGAGCGCGACGAGCGCTGCCGCCAGCGGCCCGCCGCTGCCTTCGCGCGCGACGAACATCAGCCAGTTGCGCGGCATCGACGCCGCCACCTGCGCGAAGAAGGCGCGCGTCAGGTAGGGCGTGCCGTGGTGCGCCCGGTAGGTGAGGGTGTAGCAGTGGTGGAAGAAGTCCCACAGCGGCGCGTCGATGGCCTCGCCCTCGTGCACCGTGAAACCGATGCCCTGCTCGGCGATGCGCCGGCGCTCCTGCGCGATCTTCTTGCGCTTGTCGCGCTGCAAAGCCGCGAGGAAGCCGGCGAAGTCGCCGGCCGGGGCCACCGCGCGCGCCTGCCAGTGGAACTGCACGCCATGGCGCAGCAGCCAGCCCGCCTGCGCCAGCGCGCGGGCATCCGCGTCGTCGACGAACAGCACATGCGCCGACGAAAGTCCCTCGTCGCGCGCGAACCGGAGCAGCGTGAAGGCCAGCGCGCGGCGCGCTGCCTCGTCGCGTGCCAGCAGCCGCGTGCCTGCGACCGGCGTGAACGGCACCGCCGCCAGCAGCTTCGGGTAGTAGGCCAGGCCCAGGCGCCGATGCGCATCGGCCCAGGCCCAGTCGAAGACGTATTCGCCGTACGAATGCGCCTTCGCGTAAAGCGCGCAGGCCGCGTGCAGCGTGCTGCCGCGCGCGAGCAGCACGAAGCGCGGCGTCCAGCCGGTGGTCGGCACCGCGCTGCCCGAGGCGTGCAGCGCAGCGAGGTACTCGTGGCGCATGAAGGGCGTGGGCGCGGCCTGCGCCGCGAGCAGCCCGTTCCAGGCCCGGGCGTCGATCGCGCGCGGGTCGTCGTGCACCGCGATGTGATAATCCCGCGCCGTGTCTTCCGCGTTCGGCATTCAGGGCAGCAGGTCGTGGCGTTGAAAGCGGCGCTGGCGCAGATCAACCCCACGGTGGGCGATCTCGAAGGCAACGCGCGCCTGGTGGCGGCTGCCGCGCGCCGCGCGCATGCGCAGGGTGCGCGGCTGGTGGTGGCGCCCGAGCTCGCGCTCAGCGGCTACCCGCCCGAAGACCTGCTGCTGCGCCCGGCCTTCATGGCTGCCTGTGCGCGCACGCTGGCCGCACTGGCCGCCGGGCTGGCCGATTGCGAGGGCCTGTACGTCGTCGTCGGTCATCCGCATCAGTTCGGCGCGCTGGGCGATATTAGGTCCAAGTCCGTTGTCGTGCACAAGCGCTGCAATGCCGCGTCGGTGCTGAACGGCGGCCAGGTGCTCGGCACCTACTGCAAGCGCGAGCTGCCCAACTACCAGGTGTTCGACGAGCGGCGCTACTTCGTCTCGGGGCGCGACGCCGACCAGCCGCCGCTGGTGTTCGAGGTGGCCGGCCTCGAGGTCGGCGTCCTGATCTGCGAGGACGCCTGGTTCGACGAGCCGGCGCGCAGCGCCGTGGGCGCAGGCGCGCAACTGCTGTGCGTGCTCAACGCTTCGCCCTTCCACCTCGACAAGGCCGAGGAGCGCGAGCAGCGCATGGGCGAGCGCGCGCGCGCCGTCGGCCGGCCGCTCCTGTACACGCAGATGGTGGGCGGCCAGGATGAGGTGGTCTTCGACGGCGCGTCGTTCGCGCTCGACGCGACCGGTGCCGTGCGTGCGCGTGCCGCAGCCTTCGCCGAGGAGTTGCTGCTGCTCGATCTGGCCGACGACGGCACGCCGGGCGGCGCCGTGGCGCCGCTGGCTCCGCCCGAGGCGCAGGTCTGGCAGGCGCTCGTCATCGGCGTGCGCGACTACCTGGGCAAGAACGGGTTTCCCGGCGCCATCGTCGGGCTGTCGGGCGGCATGGACTCGGCGCTCGTGCTGGCGATCGCCGTCGACGCGCTCGGGGCCGAGCGCGTGCGCGCGGTCATGATGCCTTCGCCCTACACGGCCGAGATCTCCTGGCTCGACGCACGCGAGATGGCCCGGCGCCTGGGCGTGCGCTACGACGAGATCGCGATCGCGCCGATGTTCGACGCCTTTCGCGCCGCGCTGGCCGCGCCGTTCGCCGGCCTGCCGGAAGACAGCACCGAGGAAAACCTGCAGGCGCGCATCCGCGGCACGCTGCTGATGGCGCTGTCGAACAAGAGCGGCTCGATCGTGCTGACCACCGGCAACAAGAGCGAGATGGCCACCGGCTACTGCACGCTCTACGGCGACATGGCCGGCGGTTTCGCCGTCGTCAAGGACGTGACCAAGACGCTCGTCTACCGGCTTGCGCGCTGGCGCAACGACCAGCCCACCCGGCGCGCCGACGGCAGCATCGGGCCGGTGATTCCCGAGCGCATCATCACGCGGCCGCCCTCGGCCGAACTCAGGCCCGGCCAGACCGACCAGGACAGCCTGCCGCCCTACGAGGTGCTCGATCCGATCCTGCAGATGTACATGGAGGAGGACCGCAGCATCGACGAGATCGTCGCCGCCGGCTTCGCGCGCGCCGACGTCGAGCGCGTGACGCGGCTCATCAAGGCCAACGAGTACAAGCGGCGCCAGGCGCCGCCCGGAATCCGCATCACGCACCGCGCCTTCGGCCGCGACTGGCGCTACCCCATCACGTCGAAGTTCCGTGCCTAAAATCGGCCCGCAACGCCATCGCCCACGGAGTGCCTGCCCATGAAACAGATCACCGCGATCATCAAGCCGTTCAAGCTCGAGGAGGTGCGCGAGGCGCTCGGCGAGGTGGGCGTGTCGGGCCTCACCGTCACCGAAGTCAAGGGCTTCGGCCGCCAGAAGGGCCACACCGAGCTGTACCGCGGTGCCGAGTACGTGGTCGATTTCCTGCCCAAGGTCAAGATCGAGGTCGTCGTCAAGGACGGCGACGTCGAGCGCTGCATCGAGGCCATCGTCAAGGCGGCCAAGACCGGCAAGATCGGCGACGGCAAGATCTTCGTCAGCGCCGTCGAGCAGGTGGTGCGCATCCGCACCGGCGAGACCGACGAGGCGGCGGTCTGAGACAGGCGCGGGCCCGTCGCGCGCGCGCTCGCCCGCAACGAGGGGCCACGCCCGCGGCCCGCGACCCCAGGGATACCCGCGAGCAGCAGCGCGAAGCGCAGGGCGCGGATCTTCACAGGCTCAGATGCGCGTGTAGTCGTCGTCGGCGTCGGCGCGACGCGCGGCTGCGTGCAACCGCTCGAGCAGCGCGTGCGGCTCGGTTTCGACGATCAGGTGGGCACGCTGGCTGGGTTCGAGAAAGCCCTCGGCCACGCTGCGGTCCATGAAACGCAGCAGCTCGTCGTAGTAGCCCTCGACGTTGAGCACGCCGAAGGGCTGGTCGTGGTAGCCGAGCTGGCGCCAGGTCCAGACCTCGTAGAGCTCCTCGAGCGTACCGATGCCGCCGGGCAGTGCGACGAAGGCGCTCGCGCGCTCGGCCATCATCTGCTTGCGCTGGTGCATCGTCGCGACGACGTGCATCTCGTGCAGATCGCGGTGACCGACCTCGCGCTGCTGCAGCGATTGCGGGATGACGCCGACGACGCGCGCGCCGGCGGCCAGCGCCGCGTCGGCGACTTCGCCCATCAGCCCGACCTTGCCGCCGCCGTACACGAGGCGCCAGCCGCGCTCACCGACGCTGCGGCCGAGCGTGCGCGCCGCGGCGGCGTAGGCGGCACGCGCGCCGTGCCGCGAACCGCAGTAGACGCACAGGGTGAAGGGTGCGTCGCGCTCGCGGCTCACGCGTCAGGCTCCGACGCGCTGCCACAGCACCGCCAGCCACAGCCCGGCGCACGCCAGCAGCGACAGCATGACGGCCGCACTGGCGTAGTCCTTGGCCCGCTTGGCCAGCGGATGCGTTTCGTAGCCGATGCGGTCGATCGCGGCCTCGACGGCCGAGTTCAGCAGCTCGACGACGAGCACGAGCACGAGGCCGGCGAGCAGCAGCGCGACTTCGAGCCAGCCGCGCCCGAGCCAGAACGCGCCGGGGCACAGTACGAGCGCGAGCCAGGCCTCCTGGCGAAAGGCATTCTCGGTCCGGTAGGCCTCGCGCAGCCCGGCCAGCGAATGGCCGGTGGCGCGCACGATGCGCTCGAGCCCGGTGCGGCCCTTGTGCGGATGGGGCCGGGGCGGCGCTGCGTTCGGCGTCCGGGCTTGCGGTCGGGACTCGGGTGCGCTCATGCGTCTGGGGCGGCAGCCTCCAAATCATGCCATGGGCGACCCGGGCTGCCACGCGACCAGCCTCGTGCCGCAGACCGCATCGTGCAGGTACTGGCGCTCCGGCAGCAGGCGGCTCAGCGCAGCGTACGCGAGCAGGCCGACGAGCAGCACGGCAGCGACCGGCAGCGCGCCGTGCAGACCCGACAGGCCGAGCAGCGCCAGCGCCGGCACGAACCAGAGCCAGGCGAGCAGATAGCGCAGCGCCGCGCGCGATGGCGTCGGCGGGCGTCCGTCGCGGCCGACGAGACGGATGCGCCAGGTGCGCATCGCCAGGGTCTGGCCCCGGCGCGACCAGAAGTAGACGAAGTAGATGCCGATCACGACGAACAGGACCCACTGCAGCCCGGTCGTGCCGATGCGCGCGTCGCGCTGGTCGGTGGCGACGGCATAGAGCAGTCCGGCCGCCATCACGACACCGAACAGCAGCACACCTTCGTAGGCCAGGCAGGCGAGACGACGCAAGAGGCCCGGCGCGTCGACGGCCCCGGGCTTGCTCACCGGCCTGCGCGTGCTGCGCGCTGCGCGCAGCACGATCCGCGCGTGGGAACGCCCTGGCGTTCTCACCGGTGCGCCTTGCCGCCTGCGGCCGGGCGGACCGGGCGCGAATGCGCCTTCGGCCGGGCCTGCAGGCTCATGGCTGCTCGGCCGGGTCGCTCGACGCCGCCGGGCGCATCGCCGCGCCCTGCGGCCCGCGCCGCGGCAGCAGCGTTTCGGGATCGACGAAACCGGGCGTCGCGACGATCTTCGGCAGGCCGGGCTGATGGTGGCGCGGCGGCATGGCCTTGGTGGACATCGTCGTCGTCGTCACGCCCGGCCGGGCCTGCACGACCGTGGGGCCGACCGCGCGCGGCTTGGGCGCGCGCGCCGGCGGCGTGACGACGTTGCTCTTGGCCAACGGCGACGTCGTCGCGTCGGCGGCCGCGGAGGCGGGCCGCGCCGGCTTGCGCGCTGCCTTCTGAGCGAGTGCGCGGCGCTCCTCGTCGCTGAGCGACTGGTAGGCCTGCCAGCGTGCCTGGCGCTCCTCGGCGCCGAGCTGGCGCGTCTCCTCGAACTGCAGCCTGGCGCGGGTCCTCTCGGCCGGAGTCAATGCCGCCCAGGCCGCCATGCGCTCGTGCACGCGCTGCCGTTCGTCGGGCGGCATGGCCGCGAAACGGGCGGCCACCTCCAGCCACTTGCGCTTGCGCACCGCGTCGAGCTTCGGCCACTCGCGTGCCAGCGGTGCCAGCGCCTGCTGCTGAGCCGGCGAGAGTGCCGCCCAGGCCAGGCGATCCTCGGCCGGCGCGGCGGCGGCCAGCAGCAGCGCCCCGCAGGCCAGTGCCGCCCGAGCGAGCCGCTGCAAGTCGGGGATCGACAGGAACGGCACTGCGCTCACGGCGGGGGCTGGCGCAGGAATTCGGCGAATCCCGGGTCCGCGTAGGCCGCCGGCGGCAAGGAGTCCGAAAGCAGCTGGCTGTCGATGTCGGCCGCGGCGCGAACCTGCTCGACTTCGGCGACGCGATGGACCATCACGAAGCCGGCGACGAGCACGACCAGCGGCAGCGCGGTGGCGGCGCGCCGCCACCAGGGAACCGGGCGGCCGGACGGGCCGCTGCGCGGGCCGGCGAGGACAGCGACGGCGGCCGGTCGCAATCCCGAGCGAACCGGCTGCGCCTGGGCCGCCTGCGCCAGGCGCGCCCGCGCGAGCGCCTGCATGCGTGCGACGCGCAGACGCTCGGCCAGGTCGTGCGGAATCGCCTCGGCCTGCTCGGCCAGCGCCGCGGCCAGGCGCAGCGCCAGCCGGTTCTCGAGGACCTGCTCGTGCGGTGGATGGCTGTGAACACTCATGGCGCAATCCCTTTGGACCGAAGCGCCAGCGCCAGCGAATGCACCGCCCGGGAGCAATGCGTCTTCACGCTGCCCTCCGAGCAACCCATCAGCGCAGCGGTCTCGGCCACATCGAACTCCTCGAGGTAACGCAGCAGGAACGCCTCGCGTTGACGCGCCGGCAACTCGGCCACCTCGGCCTCGATCGCCCGCCGCAGCTGCAGGCGCGCGACGGCGTCGTCGGCGCCCTCGCTGCCGGGGCTGCCCTCGAGCGCACCCAGAGTCTCCAGCAGATCGAAGTCGCCGTCGTCGTCGGACCGCTCGAGGTCCGAGACGTTCTGCATGACGGCGCCGCGCACGCGCTCGCGCCGGAACCAGTCCATCGTGGCGTTGGACAGGATGCGCTGGAACAGCAGCGGCAACTCCGCCGCCGGCCGTGCGGCGTAGTGCTCGGCGAGCCGGATCATCGCGTCCTGAACGATGTCGAGCGCGGCATCGTCGTTGCGAACCGTGTAGGCCGTGCGCTTGAACGCGCGCTTCTCGACGCTCTTGAGGAAGTCGGAGAGTTCGTTTTCGGTGGCCAACGCGGCGTGGAGCGTACGGCCCGGTTCGGGCCGCGCGGATTATGCCTTTCGCCCCTGGGCACGGCCCGGGGCGTTCGGCGCGAGCCGAGCCGATGCCATAATGCTGCTTCGCACAAACGTATCTGGTCCCGAGCGCCGCGTCCGACCCCGGGCGCGTGCGCACCGACCGCGCAGGCACCGAGCCCGCCCCACGAGGGCGGCGGGAGGTGCACCGATGGATCCTCGTCAGAGAGCTTCTCAAAGGTTCAACATGGAAATGTCTGCTGCGGAAGTCAAACGTGCTGCCCAGGCACAGTCTTCCCCCTCCCAACCCGCCGCCGCCCATCCCAACGGGGCGGAGATCCTGGTGCGCTGCCTGCAGGCCGAAGACGTCAAGTACGTCTGGGGCTATCCCGGCGGCGCGGTGCTCTACATCTACGACGCGCTGTTCAAGCAAGACGGCATCCGCCATGTGCTGGTGCGTCACGAGCAGGCGGCCGTCCACGCCGCCGACGGCTATGCGCGCGCGACCGGCGATGTCGGCGTCGCACTGGTGACCTCCGGCCCAGGCGTGACGAACGCGGTGACCGGCATCGCCACCGCCTACATGGACTCGATCCCGCTGGTCGTGATCACCGGCCAGGTGCCGACGCCGGCGATCGGCCTGGATGCCTTCCAGGAGTGCGACACCGTCGGCATCACGCGCCCGGTGGTCAAGCACAACTTTCTCGTCAAGGACGTGCGCGAGCTCGCGCTCACGCTCAAGAAGGCGTTCCACATCGCGCGCACGGGACGACCCGGCCCGGTGGTGGTGGACATTCCCAAGGACGTGTCGTTGAACACGACAGCCTTCCACTACCCCGACAAGCTCGAGATGCGCAGCTACAACCCGGTGCGCAAGGGCCACGGCGGGCAGATCCGCAAGGCCGTGCAGCTGCTGCTGGGCGGCAAGCGCCCCTACATCTACAGCGGCGGCGGCGTCGTCCTCGGCAACGCGTCGGCCGAGCTGCGCGAGCTGGTCGAACTGCTCGGCGTGCCCTGCACCAGCACGCTGATGGGCCTGGGCGCGGTCCCGGCCGGCGACCCCAGGTTCCTCGGCATGCTCGGCATGCACGGCACCTACGAGGCCAACATGTCGATGCAGCACTGCGACGTGCTGCTCGCGGTCGGGGCGCGCTTCGACGACCGCGTGATCGGCGACCCGAAGCATTTCGCCCAGGTCGCACGCAAGATCATCCACATCGACATCGACCCGTCGTCGATCTCCAAGCGCGTCAAGGTCGACGTGCCGATCGTCGGCGACGTCAAGGAGGTGCTGCGCGAGCTGAACGCGCAGATCCGCGAAGCGCAGACGCGGCCCGATCCGGCCGCCCTCGACGCCTGGTGGACCCAGGTCGGCGCATGGCGCAAGCGCGACTGCCTGGCCTATCGCAAGAGCAGCGAGCTCATCAAGCCGCAGTCGGTGATCGAGAAGCTCTGGGAGCTGACGCGCGGCACCGACTGCTACATCACGAGCGACGTCGGCCAGCACCAGATGTGGGCGGCGCAGTTCTACCGTTTCGACGAGCCGCGCCGCTGGATCAACTCCGGCGGTCTGGGCACGATGGGCGTCGGGCTGCCCTACGCGATGGGCATCAAGCTGGCGCGCCCCGAGGCCGATGTGTTCTGCATCACCGGCGAAGGCAGCATCCAGATGTGCCTGCAGGAGCTCTCGACCTGCAAGCAGTACGAGACGCCGGTCAAGATCATCTCGCTCAACAACCGCTACCTCGGCATGGTGCGGCAGTGGCAGGAGCTGATGTACGGCGGGCGCTACTCGCACAGCTACGTCGACGCGCTGCCCGACTTCGTCAAGGTGGCCGAGGCCTACGGCCATGTCGGCCTGCGCATCGACAAGCCCTCGGAGGTGGAGCCGGCGCTGCGCGAGGCGATCCGCCTGAGGGACCGCACCGTGTTCCTCGACGTACGCACCGACGCCACCGAGAACGTCTGGCCGATGGTGCAGGCGGGCAAGGGCATCACCGAGATGCTGCTGGGCAGCGAGGAACTCTGAGGCCGCGCCCGAAGCCGCGGCCGGGGCGGCGGCGTCACCGCGTCGCACGCCGGCCGGTCGCGGCGGAGGGCCGGTGCACCTCGCCCGCCGCCGCATCCATCCACACTTCGCTAAGCGCGGCCAAGGGCCCAGGGGTTACCGCCCCGGCGCCCGAGGAGCCGCGAAGGACGAACCCGATCATGAAACACATCATCGCGCTGCTGCTCGAGAACGAGCCCGGAGCGCTGTCGCGCGTGGTCGCGCTGTTCTCGGCGCGCGGCTACAACATCGAGAGCCTGACCGTCGCCACCACCGAGGACGCGAGCCTGTCGCGCATGACCATCGTCACCACCGGCAGCGACGAGGTTCTCGAGCAGATCACCAAGCACCTGAACCGCCTGATCGAAGTCGTGAAGGTGGTCGACCTGACCGAGGGCGCGTACATCGAGCGCGAGCTGATGCTCGTCAAGGTGCGTGCCGTGGGCAAGGAGCGTGAGGAGATGAAGCGCACGGCCGACATCTTCCGCGGCCGCGTCGTCGACGTCACCGACAAGAGCTACACGATCGAGCTCACCGGCGACTCGACCAAGCTCGACGCCTTCCTCCTGGCCATCGACCGTGCGGCCATCCTCGAGACGGTGCGCACCGGCGCCTCGGGCGTCGGGCGCGGCGAGCGCATCCTGCGCGTCTAGCGGCGCGGCGCGGCGCATGCGCGTCGCGGCCGCGCACGCAAGCGAGCGGCCGTCCGCAGGCGGCCTCCCCCCATCTTCCAACGGAGCGACACAGCCATGAAGGTCTACTACGACAAGGACGCCGACCTGAGCCTGATCAAGGGCAAGCGGGTCACGATCGTCGGCTACGGCTCGCAGGGCCATGCGCACGCGCAGAACCTGCACGACAGCGGGGTCAAGGTCACGGTCGGCCTGCGCAAGAACGGCGCCAGCTGGCTCAAGGCCGAGAAGGCCGGCCTCGCGGTGGCCGAGGTGTCCGAGGCGGTCAGGCACGCCGACGTCGTGATGATCCTGCTGCCCGACGAGCAGATCGCCGGCGTGTACAAGAACGATGTCGAGGCGCACATGAAGACGGGCGCCTCGCTCGCCTTCGCGCACGGCTTCAACGTGCACTACGGCCAGGTGCTGCCGCGCGACGACCTCGACGTGTGGATGGTCGCGCCCAAGGCGCCCGGCCACACCGTGCGCAATACCTACACGCAGGGCGGCGGCGTGCCGCACCTGATTGCCGTGCACCAGGACCGCAGCGGCAAGGCGCGCGACCTGGCGCTCAGCTATGCCGCGGCCAACGGCGGCGGCCGCGCCGGCATCATCGAGACCAACTTCCGCGAGGAAACCGAGACCGACCTGTTCGGCGAACAGGCCGTGCTGTGCGGCGGCACGGTCGAGCTCATCAAGGCCGGCTACGAGACCCTGGTCGAAGCCGGCTACGCCCCCGAGATGGCCTACTTCGAGTGCCTGCACGAGTTGAAACTGATCGTCGACCTCATCTACGAGGGCGGCATCGCCAACATGAATTACTCGATCTCGAACAACGCCGAGTACGGCGAGTACGTCACCGGCCCGAAGATCGTCACCGAGGAGACCAAGCGCGCGATGAAGAGGGCGCTGGCCGACATCCAGACCGGCGAGTACGCCAAGAGCTTCATCCTCGAGAACCGCGCCGGCGCGCCGACGCTGCTTTCGCGCCGCCGCCTGACGGCCGAGCACAGCATCGAGGTGGTGGGCGAGAAGCTGCGCGCGATGATGCCGTGGATCAAGGCCAACAAGCTGGTCGATCGTTCGCGCAACTGAGCTCGGCGGCGCGCGCCGCGGCGGCAGCCGCGGCTTATGCTCGCATCCCATGAACGACGACACCCGCGCCGGCGCCGCCGATGAGCACGACGAGGCCGAGGGCGCCGAGCTGCCGCGCCGGCGCCGCCGCGGCATCTACATCCTGCCCAACGCGATCACGCTGGCGGCGCTGTTCGCCGGCTTCTACGCCATCGTGATGGCGATGAACGGGCGCTTCGAGCAGGCCTGCATCGGCATCTTCGTGGCCGCCGTGCTCGACAGCCTGGACGGCCGCGTCGCGCGCATGACGCATTCGCAGAGCGCCTTCGGCGAGCAGATGGACAGCCTGAGCGACATGGTCTCTTTCGGCGCCGCGCCGGCACTCATCGTCTACACCTGGGCGCTGCACGGCCTGGGCAAGATCGGCTGGGTGCCGGCCTTCGTCTACCTGGCCGGGGCCGCGCTGCGTCTGGCGCGCTTCAACGTCAACCTCTCGGTCGTCGACAAGCGCTTTTTCCAGGGCCTGCCCAGCCCCGCCGCGGCCGCGCTCGTGATGGGCCTGATCTGGGTGATGGACGACGCCGGCCTCAAGGGCGCCGGCAAGGTCGAGTGGCTCGAGTGGTCGGCTTTCGGCGTCACGCTCTATGCCGGCCTGTCGATGGTGACGAACGCCCCCTTCTACAGCTTCAAGGTCGTGGGCGGGCGGCGCACGGTGCCCTTCGTCGTGCTGGTGGCGATCGCGCTGGCGATCGTGCTCATCGCGTTGAACCCGCCGCGCGCGCTGTTCGCCATCTTCTGCGTGTACGGGCTCTCGGGCTACGCGGTGTACGGCTGGCGCCGGGCCAAGGGCCAGCGCACCAGCGTCATCGCGGTGTCGACCGACGAGCCCGAGGAAAAGGGCCTGCACCCGTAGCGCTGGCGCCGCGTGTCGGCGCACGGGCTCGGCCGGGCGTGCTACATTCGCGCCCATGTCGCGATCCAGCCGCCTCCTCGCGCTAGCGCTGCTAGGTGCCCTGCGGGTGCGCTGATCCCGAACACGTCCACGCCGACTCCCTGTTTCCCGATCGACGGCCCGCCAGCGCAACGCAGCGGGCCGTCGTCGTTTGTTCCGCGCTGCTTGCACGAGCCCCACCGCAACGAAGGCCACGACCATGACCGACAAGCTGATCATCTTCGACACCACGCTGCGCGACGGCGAGCAATCGCCCGGCGCCTCGATGACGCGCGACGAGAAGCTGCGCATCGCGCGCCAGCTCGAGCGGCTGCGCGTCGACGTCATCGAGGCCGGGTTCGCGGCCAGCAGCAACGGCGACTTCGAGTGCGTGAAGGCGATCGCCGCGCACATCAAGGACAGCACCGTGTGCTCGCTGGCGCGCGCCAACGACCGCGATATCGCGCGCGCCGCCGAGGCGCTGGCGCCGGCGGCGCGCGCGCGCATCCACACCTTCGTCGCGACCTCGCCGCTGCACATGGAGAAGAAGCTGCGCATGACGCCCGATCAGGTGTTCGAGCAGGCGCGGCTGGCGGTGCGCTTTGCGCGCAACCTGTGCGCCGACGTCGAGTTCTCGCCCGAGGACGGCTACCGCAGCGAGCCCGACTTCCTGTGCCGCGTGCTCGAGGCGGTCATCGCCGAAGGCGCGACGACGATCAACATCCCCGACACCGTGGGCTACGCCGTGCCCGAGCTGTACGGCCAATTCATCCGCATGCTGCGCGAGCGCATCCCCAACAGCGGCCGGGCGGTGTGGAGCGTGCACTGCCACAACGACCTGGGCATGGCGGTGGCCAACTCGCTGGCCGGCGTCAAGCTCGGCGGCGCGCGCCAGGTGGAGTGCACCATCAACGGCCTGGGCGAGCGCGCCGGCAACTGCTCGCTCGAGGAGGTGGTGATGGCGGTGAAGACGCGCCGCGACTACTACGCGCTCGAAGTCGGCATCGACACGACGCAGATCGTGCCCGCCTCGCGCATGGTGAGCCAGACCACCGGCTTCGTCGTGCAGCCGAACAAGGCCGTGGTCGGCGCCAACGCCTTCGCGCACGCCAGCGGCATCCACCAGGACGGCGTGCTCAAGGCGCGCGACACCTACGAGATCATGCGCGCCGAGGACGTGGGCTGGAGCACCAACCGCATCGTGCTGGGCAAGCTCTCCGGGCGCAACGCCTTCAAGCAGCGGCTGCAGGAGCTCGGCATCGAGTCCGACAGCGAGGCCGACATCAATGCGGCCTTCGCGCGCTTCAAGGATCTGGCCGACCGCAAGAGCGAGATCTTCGACGAGGACATCCTGGCGCTGATGAACGACGAGAGCGTGACGCCGGCGCGCGAGCATTACCGGCTGCTGGCGATGTCGCAGCGCTCCGAGATCGGCGAGCGTCCGCACGCACGCGTCGTCTTCGCCGTGGGCGAGCGCGAGCACAGCGCCGAGAGCGACGGCAATGGCCCGGTCGACGCCACGCTCAAGGCGATCGAGTCGCAGGTGGGCAGTGGGGCCGAATTGGCGCTCTATTCGGTCAATGCGATCACCAGCGGCAGCACAGAATCGCAGGGCGAGGTGACGGTCCGGCTCCAGCTGGGCGGCCGCGTGGTCAATGGCGTCGGCGCCGATCCCGACATCGTGGTGGCGTCGGCCAAGGCCTATCTCTCGGCACTGAACAAGCTGCACAGCAACGTCGATCGCGTGGCGGCCCAGGGCTGAGCGCTGGCGTGCGGGTCCGTCGCCGCGTGGCGTCGAGCCGCGACGCCACTTGAGAAACGTTACGCAAGCCGTTGATCTTGTGCGCGTTCCCCGCACCGCCTACACTCCCGCCCCAGATCCCGTCGAGGTTGCCCCGTGTCGAAATCACGTCTGCTGCGTAATCTGAACCTGTGTCTGGCGCTGGGCCTGGCGCTCCTCGTGCAGACCGCCGCCGCAGCCGAACCGGCACCCGGTGCCCGACGGCATGCCGCGGCCGGGCGCGCAGCGCTCAAGCCGGCTCCGGCACCGCACAAGGCGGTATCGCGCCGCAGCGGCGCAGGCAAGGCCGCACGCGTCGTACGCAAGGTTGCGGTGGTGCCGGCGCGGCCCTCGGTCGGGCAGCTTTCGGGACTGCATGCGACCGAGGACGACCTGGCGCTCAAGTCCGGCGTCGCGCTCGTCGTCGACGAGGCCACCGACGAGGTGCTGTTCAGCAAGAACCCGAACGCCGTGCTGCCGATCGCCTCGATCACCAAGCTGATGACGGCGCTCGTAGTCACCGAGGCCGGGTTGCCGCTGGACGAGATGCTTGCCGTGACGCAGGACGACATCGACGCGACGGCGGGCAACCGCTCGCGTCTCGTGCCCGGGACGCAGCTCACGCGCGGCGAGATGCTGCATCTGGCCTTGATGTCCTCGGAGAACCGGGCGGCCCATGTGCTCGGCCGCTCGTTCCCGGGCGGATTGGCGCGTTTCGTCGAGGCGATGAATGCCAAGGCGCAGATGCTCGGCATGAACGACACGCGCTACGTCGAACCCACCGGGCTGTCGAGCGACAACCGCTCGAGCGCGCGCGACCTCGCGCGACTGGTCCGGGTCGCCTCGGCGCAGCCGCTGATCCGCGCATACTCGACGTCGCAGGATGCCGTGGTGCCGGTGGGCCGCCGTCAAGTGCAGTTCCGCAACACCAACGGGCTGGTGCGCAACCCCGAGTGGGACATCCTGGTGCAGAAGACCGGCTACATCTCCGCGGCCGGCCGCTGCCTCGTGATGCAGGCCCAGCTGGCGGGCCGCCAGTTCATCATGGTGCTGCTCGACTCGGCCGGCAAGTACTCGCGCATCGCCGACGCCGAACGGCTGCGCCGCTGGCTCGCCGCCCAGCACCTTCTGCCGGTGGGGCTCTCGGCCGGCTCGACGCGTCAGCCGGGGTAGCCGAGCGCACCCGAGATCTGCGTCGCGGTCGCCTTCACGCGTTCGCGCCACGCGTCCTCGAGCCGGTCGGCCGGCGCCGACACCGACAGTCCCGCGACCAGCTTGCCCTGGTCGTCGAAGATGCCGGCGGCCATGCAGCGCACGCCGAGCTCGAGTTCCTCGTCGTCGCGTGCCAGGCCGGTGGCGCGCACCGTCGCGAGTTCGCGCTCGAGCCGTGCCAGATCGGTGATGCTGTTGCGGGTGTGCCCCGCCAGGCCCGTGCGCACCGCATAGGCGCGCACGCGTGTCGGGTCTTCGTGCGCCAGGAAGAGCTTGCCCACCGAGGTCAGGTGCAGCGGCGCGCGCCCACCGACCGCGCGCACCACCTGCATGCCCGAGCGCTCGCTGTAGGTGCGCTCGATGTAGACGATCTCGTCGCCCTGGCGCACCGAGAGGTTCACCGGCTGGTGGGTGAGGCGGTGCAGTTCGCGCATCGGGCCCAGTGCGGCGTCGCGCACGTCGAGCCGCGCCTTGACGATGTTTCCGAGTTCGAGCAGCCGCATGCCCAGGCGGTAGCTCCCGGCCTGCGGCCGGTCGACCAGGCGTCCGACGGCCAGGTCGTTGAGGATGCGGTGCGCCGTCGACGAGTGCAGGCCGGTGCGGGCGCTGATCTCCTTGAGCGACAGCGGCTCGGGCTGGGCGGCCAGCGTATCGAGCAGAGCGAAGGCGCGTTCGAGCACCTGGATCGTGGGCGTGCGCGAGTCTTTCTGAACCATGGCGTCGTGGCTCCGGAATCCGGTTTGCAATTCTGCATCGCGGAAGAGGGGCTGTGCGCCCCGCCGCGCCTCAGGCAGCGAGCAGCCGCACGGCAGCTTCGCCCGAGCGCACGGCGCCTTCGAGCGTCGCCGGATAGGGGCCGGCGACATAGTCGCCAGCGGCGACCAGTCCGGCGGCGATGCCGGCCGCCGGTCGGACGAGTCCGGGCGTGCAGCGGAAGGTGGCGCGCTTGTCGGCGAGCACCCGCACGCACTCCAGGCCGCCCGGCCAGGCGGCGGGACCGAAGGCGGCAAGCGCCTGCGCGCACACTGCGGCCGCCGTGGCGCCGAGGCCGCGCTCCACCCAACCGCGTGCTCCGCTCACGACGAAGGCGAAGATGCCGGGCGAGGCACCGATCGCGCCGTGGTCGAACGCGAACTGCGCCGGCGCCAGCGGCCCGGCGTGCAGCGCCACCATCGGCTCGGCCAGGCGCGCACCCGGGCTGCGCAGATACACGGTGACGATGGGCTCGTAGGCGAACGCGCCGGCCGTTGCGGCCCAGTCGGGCGCGCTGGCCGCCGCCAGCGGCGCGGCCTGTGACGGGGCACAGGCCAGCACGACCGCATCGTAGGCCTCGCCGTCGACGCGCCAGCGGCCCGCCTGCGGCTCGATGCGCCGCACGCGCGCCGACAGGCGCAAGGTGGCGCCGCGGGCGGCGAGCCAGCGCGCGGCCGGCAGCGGCAGCAGTTCCGCCAGCGGCCGCCGCGGCAGCAGCAGGTCCGACGAGCCGGCGCCGCCGAGCAGCGCGTCGTGCAGCACGCGCAGCAGCACGGCGGCACTGGCCTGCCGGGCCGGTGTATTGAGCGCGGCTACGCACAGCGGCTCGATCAGCAGCTCGCGCACGGCTGCCGGCAGCCCGGCGCACAGGGCCTGCACCGTAAGCCGCGCGTCGCAACGAAAGCGCGCACGCGCCCAGCCGAGCGCTGCGGCGGCCAGCCGGGCGCGCTCGGTCAGGGTCCAGCCGCGGGCGCCGGCCAGCGCACGTGCGCAGCCCAGCCAGGCCGGACCGCCGGGCGGCAGGCCCAGGCCGCGGCCGTCGGGGTAGCGCAGCGTGAGCGGCAGGCGCGCCAGCACCGTGTCGGATGCCACGCCGAGCGTGCGCATCAGCGCCAGCGTACGGGTGTAGGCGCCGAGCAGGATGTGCTGTCCGTTGTCCAGCTCGAGGCCGTCGATGCGGACGCCGCGGGCGCGGCCGCCGAGCTGTGCGGCGGCCTCGTACAGCACGACGTCGGCGTCGGTCTCGACGGCGCGCACCGCCGCCGCCAGACCGGCCCAGCCGCCGCCGACCACGGCGATGCGTCGCTGCCGCGGCGCGCTCGCAGGCACTCAGCTCCCGCGCAGGTGGGTGCGCGCCGCGATCCAGAGCTTGCGCAGCGGCGTGAGCGAGGTGCGCTGGTGCAGCACGCGGAAGCCCTGGCGCTCGATCTCGCGCAGCAGCGTGCGGTAGATGTTGGCCATCATCAGGCCGGGCTTCTGCGCTTCGCGGTCGGCCGGCGGCAGCAGCGCCAGCGCCTCGTCGTAGACGGCGTGGGCGCGCGCGGCCTGGAACTGCATCAATGAGTCGAAGCGCGTGCTGTAGCCCCAGGGCGGCTCGCGCGCGAGCAGCTCCGGCGCCTGGACGCCGAAGCGCTGCAGCTCGGCCAGCGGCAGGTAGATGCGGCCGCGGCGCGCATCGTCGCCGACGTCGCGGATGATGTTGGTGAGCTGCATCGCCAGGCCCAGCCGGTGCGCGTAGGCGATCGTGGCGGGCTCGGTGCGTCCGAAGATGTTGGCCGCCACCTCGCCCACCACGCCGGCTACCAGGTGGCAGTAGCGCTGCAATGCGGCGTAGTCGGCGAAGCGCGTCTGCTCGAGGTCGATGCGACAGCCGTCGATCACGGCTTCCAGATGCGCCGCCTCGATGCCGTAGGCGGCGGCCAGCGGCATCAGCGCCTGCATCACCGGGTGCGAGGGTGCTCCGGCATAGGACGCGCGCACCTCGCCGCGCCACCAGGCGAGCTTGGCCGCGGCCACCGCCGGCTCGCCGACCTCGTCGACCACGTCGTCCACCTCGCGGCAGAAGGCGTAGAAGGAGGTGATCGCCGCGCGCCGCGCCGGCGGCAGGAACATGAACGCGTAGTAGAACGACGAGCCGCTGCGCTCCGCCTTGTCCTGCACGTACTGCTGCGGCGTCATCGCGCGCTCGGGCGTCGCCGGCGCGGGTCGCGACGGCGTGGTCGGCGTGCCCGCGCGTTCACGCGCCGCTCCGGCGCATGCGCAGCGCCTGCCACAGGATCGGCGCCAGGTCGGCCGCGCCGAGCGCGGGGCGATGGGCCAGCGTGGCGTGATCCATGCGTGCGATTCTCGCAAGAACGCGCAGCCCGCCTTGCACCACCAGGCGCAGCTCCCAGCCCGCGCGGCCCGGGATGCGGTGCACGAGCGCAGCGCCTTCGAGCATCAACCCCCTGGCCCAGGCGCACAGCGCGGCCACCAGCGCATGCGCCGCCGCGCTGTCGCGGCCGTGGCGCAGGTCGGCCGCCGGCACGCCGTAAGCCAGACGATCGGCTTCGGGCACGTAGCAGCGGCCGCGCGGGCCGTCGCGTCCGAGGTCCTGCCAGAAGTTGACGAGCTGCAGCGCGCTGCAGATGGCGTCGCTGCGGCGCAGCGCCGCAGCGTCGTCGATGCCGTACAGGTGCAGCAGCAGCCGCCCGATGGGGTTGGCGCTGCGCCGGCAGTAGTCGAGCAGCGCCGTGCGATCGGGGTAGCTCGGGTTGCGCACGTCCTGCTCGAAGGCGTCGAGCAGATCGTGCAGCAGCGTGACGGGCAGCGCGTAGGCGCGCACGCTGCGCGCCAGCGGCGTGTGGATGGCGCTCCAGCGCCCGTCGACGGCGCCGCCGGCGAGCGCCGCGTCCAGCTCGGCGCGATAGGCGGCGAGGTCGGCCAGGCGCGCGCCGGGTGCGGCATCGCCCTCGTCGGCGAGATCATCGGCCGTGCGCGCGAAGCGGTAGATCGCCACGATAGCCGGCCGCAGCGCCGGCGGGCTGAGCCGCGATGCGACCGGGAAGTTCTCGTAGTGGCCGACGCCCATCGGGCGATTGTCGCGGCGCGCCGGCGTGCTTCGATGCGCAGGCTAAAATTCGAAGCTTCGCCGAAGCCGGCGCCGACCCGCGCGGGTGGCGAAATTGGTAGACGCACCAGGTTTAGGTCCTGACGCCTTCACCGGCGTGCCGGTTCGAGTCCGGCCCCGCGCACCATCCCCGGCCCGCCCGACACCGAACTCCTTGCGTACGAGAAAGCGATCATGGCCGTTCAAGTGGAAACCCTCGACAAGCTCCAGCGCCGCATCACCCTCACGCTGCCGGCCGAGGCCATCAACGGCGAGGTGCAGTCGCGTCTGAAGAAGCTTTCGCGCACGGTGCGCGCCGACGGCTTCAGGCCGGGCAAGGTGCCGATGTCGGTGGTGGCCCAGCGCTACGGCTGGAGCGTGCACTACGAGGTGATGAACGACAAGGTCGGGCAGGCCTTCAGCAAGGCCGCCAGCGAGGCCAAGCTGCGCGTGGCCGGCAGCCCGCGCATCACCGCCAAGGACAGCGCACCCGAAGGCCAGCTCGCCTTCGACGCCACGTTCGAGGTGTTTCCCGAGGTCACGATCGGCGACCTTGCGGCTGCGCGCGTCGAGCGCGTCGCCTCCGAAGTGACCGACACCGCGATCGATCGCACGATCGACATCCTGCGCCGGCAGCGGCGCACCTTCGCGCTGCGCGCCGCGGCCGAGGGCGCGGCCGAGGGCGACCGTGTGACGATCGACTTCGAAGGCAAGATCGACGGCGAGCCGTTCGCCGGCGGCAAGGCCGAGGCGTTCCAGTTCGTCATCGGCGAGGGCCAGATGCTCGAGCAGTTCGACCAGGCGGTACGCGGCATGAAGGTCGGCCAGAGCAAGACCTTCGCACTGCAGTTCCCGGCCGACTACCAGGGTCAGGAGGTCGCAGGCAAGGAGGCGGACTTCCTCGTCACGGTCAGGAAGATCGAGGTCCAGCATCGTCCCGAGGTCGACGACGCCTTCGCCAGGTCGCTCGGCATCCAGGACGCCACGGTGGCGGGCCTGCGTGCCGACGTCAGGAAGAACCTCGAGCGCGAAGTGAGGTTCCGCGTGCAGGCGCGCAACAAGGCGGCCGTGATGGACGCGCTGCTCGGCGTCGCCACGCTCGAGCTGCCCGAGGCGCTGGTGCAAGGCGAGATCGAACGGCTGCGCGAAGCGGCGCGCGCCGACCTCAAGCAGCGCGGCGTCAAGGACGCCGACAAGGCGGAGATCCCGGCCGACATCTTCAGGCCCCAGGCCGAGCGTCGCGTACGCCTGGGGCTGGTGGTGGCCGAACTGGTGCGCGCCCACGGCCTGCAGGCCCGGCCCGAGCAGTTGCAGGCGCACATCGAGGAAGCGAGCCAGAGCTACGAGAAGCCGGCCGAAGTGATGCGCTGGTACCTCGGTGACCGCCAGCGCATGGCCGAGGTCGAGGCGCTGGTCGTGGAGAACAACCTCACCGAGTTCGTGCTCGCGCGCGCCCAGGTCAGCGACCGGGCGCTGCCGTTCGACGAACTGATGACCCCGGCCTGAGCCGGTGGAAATATCATTCGCGCGGGCGTGATTCACGTCTTCACAGGCTCCGAGAGCCGCGAACGCCGGAGAGCAACGATGAGCGTCGAGCACACCGTGGGCCTGGGCATGGTGCCCATCGTGATCGAGCAGTCGGGGCGCGGCGAGCGCGCCTACGACATCTACAGCCGGCTGCTGCGCGAGCGCATCGTGTTCCTGGTCGGGCCGGTGAGCGACCAGACCGCGAACCTGGTCTGCGCGCAACTCCTGTTCCTGGAGAGCGAGAACCCCGACAAGGAGATCTTCCTCTACATCAACAGCCCCGGGGGCAGCGTGAGCGCCGGCCTGTCGATCTTCGACACGATGCAGTTCATCAAGCCCGACGTCTCGACGCTGTGCCTGGGCATGGCGGCAAGCATGGGCAGCTTCCTGCTCGCCGCTGGCGCCAAGGGCAAGCGCTTCGCGCTGCCCAACTCGCGCGTGATGATCCACCAGCCCAGCGGCGGCGCCCAGGGTCAGGCCAGCGACATCGAGATCCAGGCGCGCGAGATCCTGAAGATCCGCGAGCAGCTCAACCGCATCCTCGCCGAGCGCACCGGCCAGAGCACGGAGCGCATCGCCGCCGACATGGAGCGCGACTACTGGATGTCGCCGGCCGAGGCCAAGGACTACGGCATCATCGACCAAGTGCTCGACAAGCGCGCCTGAGCGCCGGGCGGCCGCCGGCGCCGCAGGCTCGAAAGCGGGGCCGCAACGCCGGCCAATTCGGCGCCCGGGCCGGCGCGGCAGTTGCACTATCATGGCCGGGCCCCAGGCGCAACCCCGCTCGACATCCGCACATGGCCGACAAGAAAGGCAGCTCCGGCGAGAAGGTGCTCTATTGCTCCTTCTGCGGCAAGAGTCAGCATGAGGTCAAGAAGCTCATCGCCGGCCCGTCGGTGTTCATCTGCGACGAGTGCATCGAGCTGTGCAACGACATCATCCGCGACGAGGCGCCGGCCGAGAGCCCGGGGGCCAAGGCGGCGAAGTCGGATCTGCCGGTGCCCGTCGAGATCAAGGGAATCCTCGACCAGTACGTGATCGGCCAGGACGCGGCCAAGCGCACGCTCTCGGTGGCCGTCTACAACCACTACAAGCGCCTCAAGCACATGGGCGCGACGAAGGACGAGGTCGAGCTCACCAAGAGCAACATCCTCCTCATCGGCCCCACCGGCAGCGGCAAGACGCTGCTGGCGCAGACGCTGGCGCGTCTGCTCAACGTGCCCTTCGTGATCGCCGACGCCACCACGCTCACCGAGGCCGGCTACGTCGGCGAGGACGTCGAGAACATCATCCAGAAGCTGCTTCAGAACTGCAACTACGACGTCGAGCGCGCGCAGCGCGGCATCGTCTACATCGACGAGATCGACAAGATCAGCCGCAAGGCCGACAACCCCAGCATCACGCGCGACGTGTCGGGCGAGGGCGTGCAGCAAGCGTTGCTCAAGCTCGTGGAAGGCACGATGGCCAGCGTGCCGCCGCAGGGCGGGCGCAAGCACCCGAATCAGGACTTCCTGCAGATCGACACCACCAACATCCTGTTCATCTGCGGCGGCGCCTTCGACGGCCTGGAGAAGGTGATCCAGAACCGCACCGAGAAGTCGGGCATCGGCTTCGCCGCCACCGTGCACAGCAAGAGCGAGAAGAAGGCGGCTGAGCTGTTCCGCGACGTCGAGCCCGAGGACCTGATCAAGTTCGGCCTCATCCCCGAGCTGGTCGGCCGCCTGCCGGTGGTGGCCACGCTGGGTGAACTCACCGAGGACGCCATGGTGCAGATCCTCACCGAGCCCAGGAACGCGCTCGTCAAGCAGTACCAGAAGCTGTTCGCCATGGACGGCGTCGAGCTCGAGGTGCGGCCTTCGGCGCTGGGCGCCATCGCGCGCCGGGCGCTGGCGCGCAAGACCGGCGCGCGCGGGCTGCGCTCGATCATCGAACAGGTGCTGATCGACACCATGTTCGACTTGCCGACGCTCGACGGCGTGGCCAAGGTGGTGATCGACGAGCACATCGTCGAGGACGGCGCCAAGCCGCTCCTCGTCTACCGCGAGCACAAGGCCAAGGCCTGAGCGCTCCAGGCCGGCGGACGGCACCACGCGGGGCGTGCCGGACGAGCTTGCAATTGCCGCCGGCGGCCCCAAGTCGGACCGAGATAGAGAGGTCTACCCCATGTCTGGAAATCCCGTGCTCCCGAGCGAACCGCTGACGCTGCCGCTGCTGCCGCTGCGCGACGTGGTCGTCTTCCCCCACATGGTCATCCCGCTGTTCGTCGGGCGGCCCAAGTCGATCAAGGCGCTCGAAGCCGCGATGGAGTCGGGCCGCCAGATCATGCTCGTCGCGCAGAAGGCGGCCGGCAAGGACGAGCCCAAGGGCGACGACATGTTCGAGGTCGGCTGCGTCTCGAGCATCCTGCAGATGCTCAAGCTGCCCGACGGCACCGTGAAGGTGCTCGTCGAGGGCCTGCAGCGCGCCACCACTCAGGGCATCACCGAACCCGACGGCTACTTCGTCGGCGAGGTGACGCCGGTCGCTCCCGGCGCCGACGCCGGCCCCGAGATCGAGGCGCTGCGCCGCGCCGTGACGCAGCAGTTCGACCAGTACGTCAAGCTCAACAAGAAGATCCCGCCCGAGATCCTCACCAGCATCGCCGGCATCGACGACGCCGGCCGTCTGGCCGACACCATCGCCGCGCACCTGCCGCTCAAGCTCGAGGCCAAGCAGGCGGTGCTCGACCTGTTCGCGGTGGCCAAGCGCCTGGAGAAGCTGCTCGAGCTGCTCGAGCACGAGGTCGACATCCTGCAGGTGGAAAAGCGCATCCGCGGCCGCGTCAAGCGGCAGATGGAGAAGAGCCAGCGCGAGTACTACCTGAACGAGCAGGTCAAGGCCATCCAGAAGGAGCTCGGCGACGGCGAGGAAGGCGCCGACCTCGAAGACCTCGACAAGAAGATCAAGGCCGCGCGCATGAGCAAGGAAGCGCGCAAGAAGGCCGACAACGAGCTCAAGAAGCTCAAGCTGATGTCGCCCATGTCGGCCGAGGCCACCGTGGTGCGCAACTACATCGACGTGCTGATCAACCTGCCCTGGGCCAAGAAGACCAAGATCAAGCACGATCTGGGCTTCGCCGAGCAGGTGCTCAACGAGGACCACTACGGGCTCGAGAAGGTCAAGGACCGCATCCTCGAATACCTCGCGGTGCAGCAGCGCGTCGACAAGGTCAAGGCGCCGATCCTGTGCCTCGTGGGGCCGCCGGGCGTCGGCAAGACCTCGCTCGGCCAGAGCGTGGCGCGCGCCACCGGCCGCAAGTACGTGCGCATGGCGCTGGGCGGCATGCGCGACGAGGCCGAGATCCGCGGCCACCGCCGCACCTACATCGGCTCGATGCCGGGCAAGGTGCTGCAGTCGCT
>JADYZZ010000033.1 GCA_020852865.1 Rubrivivax sp. | reverse complement strand
GCGACGCCACCTTGCGCTTGGCGCGCAGGGCGCTTGCCTGCGGCCTGGCGACAGCCGGCGCGGCTGCCGGTGCCGGCGACCCCTTCTCCCAGGCAGCGCCGCCGCTGCCGCTGGGCTCGTAGGGCCGCTCGAAGAACGGGTCGGCCGCGGCGCGCGGCGGCGTCGGCGCGCGCGCATGCGATCGATCGCGCCGCTCCTGCGCGCGCGCACCGCGCTCGCGCTCGTCCTCGTCGTCGTCGCGCCGGCGCGGGCGGCGCGGCCGCTCGTCGTCCAGATCCAGAGGCTCGATCTCGATCCGCTTCTTGATGAGCTTTTCGATCTCGGCGACCAGGCGCGCGTCGTCGCGCGTCACCAGCGTCACGGCCAGGCCCGAGGCGCCGGCACGGCCGGTGCGGCCGATGCGGTGCACGTAGTCCTCGGCGTGGAAAGGCACGTCGAAATTGAACACCGCGGGCAAGTCGGTGATGTCGAGGCCGCGCGCGGCCACGTCGGTGGCCACCAGCAGATCCACTTCGGCGGCCTTGAACGCGGCCAGCGCCTTGAGGCGCTCGTCCTGGCTCTTGTCGCCGTGCAGCGCCTGCGTGTTCAGGCCGTCGCGCTCGAAGGCGCGCGCCAGGCGCGCGGCGCCGATCTTGCTGTTGACGAACACCAGCGCCTGCGCCAGCTCGCGCTGCTTCAGGAGCTGGCGCACGGTGCGGCGCTTGTCGTCCTCGGCCACGCTGTAGAAATGCTGCTCGACCGTGCTCGCCGTGGCGTTGGGCCGCGCCACCTCCACGGTGACGGGCTCCTGCAGATAGCTTGCCGCCAGGCGCTTGATCTCGGGCGAGAAGGTGGCCGAGAACAGCAAGGTCTGGCGCTGCCTGGGCAGGTAGCTCAGGATGCGCTGCAAGTCGGGCAGGAAGCCGATGTCGAGCATGCGGTCGGCCTCGTCGAGCACGACGTACTCGACCTGGTTGAGCACCGCGTTCTTCGCCTCGATGTGGTCGAGCAGCCGGCCGGGGGTGGCGATCAGCACCTCGACGCCCTTGCGCAGTTCCTCGGTCTGCGGCTTCATGTCGATGCCGCCGAACACCACCGTACTGCGCAGCTGCGTGTGCTGCGCATACTTGGCGACGTTGGCCGCCACCTGGTCGGCGAGTTCGCGCGTGGGCGCCAGCACCAGAGCACGCACCGGATGCCGCGCCGGCGACATGCTGGCGTTCTCGTGGCGCAGCATGCGCTGCAGCAGCGGCAGCGTGAACGCCGCCGTCTTGCCGGTGCCGGTCTGCGCCGCGCCCATCACGTCGCGCCCTTCGAGCACGATCGGGATCGCCTTGGCCTGGATCGGCGTCATCGCCGTGTAGCCCGATTCGGCCACGGCGCGCAGCAGCTTGGGATCGAGCGGGAGGGTGGAGAACAGCGGCGCCGGCGCGGCCGGGGCGGCAGAGGAGGCGGGATCGGAATCGGACATCGGGAGTGGATTATCGCCGCAGGTCGTCGCGGCGGGTCGCGGCGGGCGCGGCAGGCCGCCGCAGGCCCGGGCCGCTCAGCGCCGCACGTGCGAGGGGCTGGCCTCGAGCGGGCGCGGACGCGTGGCCAGGGCGCGCATCCAGCGCGGCGAGCGGAAACGCACGATGCGCCAGTACAGACCGACATAGACGAGCGCGAACAGCAGCAGGGCCAGCGCGAGCAGCGCCGAGCTGTGCCAAGCCAGCACTGCCGGAACGACCGACAGCATGCACAGCATCCACAGGAACGGCGAAGTCATCGAGTTGCGCCGCGTCAGCGCCTTGGCGCTGCGGTCGCCGACAGCCCAGCGGATGACGCGCCGGTAGATGAGCGAATGCAGGTGGATGCCGTCGGGCACGCTCGAGGGCAGCGCGCGCAGCACCTTGCGCCGGTAGATCGAGAACAGGGTCTCGAACACCGGGTAAAAGCACAGCAGCAGCGGAAACAGCGGCGAGACCTGCGGGTTGCGCGCGAGCAGCAGCAGCGACAGCTCGGCGACCCAGAAGCCCAGGAAGTACGCGCCGCCGTCGCCCAGGAAGATCAGCCCGCCGGGGAAATTCCAGACGAAGAAGCCGAGCACGGCACCGATGCCCGCCAGCGCCAGCGTGCCCACCAGCGCGTCGCCGACCTGGAACGCGACATAGGCCAGCGCGGCGAGCATGATCGCCACGCACATCGACGCCAGGCCGTTGAAGCCGTCGATGATGTTCACCGAGTTGGCGATGCCGGCCACGCCCAGCACCGTCAGCAGCAGCGAGCCGGCCGAGAACGACACCAGCCAGTCCAGGCCGGGGATGTCGGTGCGCACGATCGCCGCGTCGAGCAGCCAGAACGCCAGCGTGGCCGACACCGCGGTCGCGCCGAGCCGCCAGCGCGGCGCGACGCGCTTGGTGATGTCTTCGACGAGGCCGGAGGCGAAGGCGGGGATGCCGCAGGCCATCACCCCGAGCGCCACCGGGCCCCATGGGCCGTCCACCACCGTCGGCAGAAGCAAGGCTCCCAGCAGCCCGAGCACGATACCCAGGCCCCCGGCGCGCGGAACGGGCATCACGTGGAACTTCTGCGGTCCCGCGGTGTCGTGGTCCGACCAGACGGCCGCGCTGCCCTTGGACAGGCGAATCAGCACAAGCGTCACCGCGAAGGAGATCGCGAACGCGGTGATGAGCAACGGCATGGGCCGCGATTCTAGCCGCCCGGTTCCGCGTCACCGCCCCGGGAATCCGCTGTTGCTCCGGCTGCGGCATGGGCTCGGGCTCGGGCTCGGGCTCGGGCGCACGGCCGCATAGAATGCCGCCCTTCACGAGCGCCCCGCGCCCGCGCCGCGATGGCGGGGATCGCGCAAGTGCCCCATGATTTCCACGCGCCTCGCAGTCGCCAGTCCCCCGATCCGCTGTTCAGCTTCCGGTACGAAACGGCGCCGCCTGGCGACCTGGCTGGTGCTGGCGTGCATGCTGCTGATCGTGCCGCTGGCGCATGGACAGGGCGAGCAGCCGGCCGATGCCGCGAGCAGCGGCCCACTGCGGCTGCGTCAACCTTCGGTGCTGCCGGAGATGTCGACCGACAGCCGGCTCCCGGTCGAACGGAACCTGTTGCCGGCTGAGCGCCGATCGCGTGCTCAACCCGAGCGGCCCGACGAATCGCAGGACGCCCCGCGGGGACCGGACGGTCGCCCTATGCCCCCGCGTCTGACCGAGTTCGAGCAGCTTGTGCACCGCATCGTCGGTGACGACCCGCAGCAGCCGCTCGTGCGCCGCTTCGGCTTCCAGCTTGCAACCACGGTTAAGTCGGACGAGACGGTCGAGTCGGCCAATCCGCTGGTGCCGCCCGAATACCTGATCAAGCCGGGCGACGAAGTGCTGTTGTCGCTGTGGGGCTCGGTCGACGCCGACCTGCGCCTGGTGGTCGACCGCGGCGGTCGCCTCGGCATCCCGCGCGTCGGTGCCGTCCCGGTGGCGGGTCTGCGCTATGGCGACCTGGCCGAGACGATCCGTCGCCGTGCGGCGCTCGTGTTCAAGAACTTCGAGCTGTCGGCCAGCCTCGGCCGACTGCGCGGCGTGCGCGTGTTCGTCACCGGGTTCGTCGATCGCCCGGGTGCGGTGAACCTGGGCAGCCTGTCGTCGGCGTCGCACGCCCTGCTGAAAGCCGGCGGCCCGTCGGCCGCCGGCAGCTTCAGGAACGTGCAGATCAGGCGCGCCGGACGCACGGTGGCGACCCTCGACTTCTACAAGCTCTTCATCGACGGCGACCGCTCCCAGGATCCGCTGCTCGAGCCCGACGACGTCATCCACGTCGGTCCGGTAGGCCCGCAGGCGGCCATCATCGGCAGTGTCAACCAGAGCGCGATCTTCGAGATGCGGCCCTCGGAGGGCCTGAGTGCCCTGCTGCGCATGGCCGGCGGCTACAACGCGGTGGCCGATCGCTCGCGCGTGGCCATCGAGCGCCTGGACGAACGTGCCAATGTGCGCGTCAGCCAGATCGACCTCACCCAGTCGACCGACGTACCGATCAGCGGGGGTGACATCGTGCGCGTGTTCAGCGCCGTGTCAGCCTCGCTGCCCGTCGAGCGGCAGAACAAACGCGTGCGCGTGGAAGGTGAGGTGCTGCATCCAGGCGACTTCGTGTTGCCGCCAGGCAGCACCATCGGTGACGCCTTGCGGGCGGCCGGCGGCACGACGGCGGCCGCGTATTTCTACGGCGCCGAGTTCACTCGCGAGAGCGTGCGCAGCACACAGCAGACGAATTACGACCGGGCGCTGCGTGACCTGGAGACCGACTTCGCGCGGCTGACGGCCGGCCAGCGCGCGACGAGCGCCGAGGAGGCAGCAGGGCAGGCTGCGGTCGCGCAGTCGACCTCGCGCCTGGTCGAGCGGCTGCGCGTGGTCCGCCCCACGGGACGCGTGGTGCTGCAACTCGCGCCCGACGCCCGCGCGCTGCCCGACCTCGTGCTCGAGGACGGCGACCGCATCTACATCCCGCCGCGACCGACGACGGTGGGCGTTTTCGGCAGCGTGTTCAATGCCGGCAGCTACCTCTACGGCGAAGCGCGCACGATCGATTCGTACCTGCGCCTGGCCGGCGGCCCCACCAAGGGCGCCGACGCCGGGAGCCTGTTCGTCATCCGCGCCAACGGCACCGTGGTCAGCGAACGGCAGGGCGGCGGGATGTTCTCGCGCTCCGATCTCGCAGACCTGCCGGCCCAGGCGGGCGACACGATCTACGTGCCGGAAGAAGTCAACAAGACGACGTTCGTCCAGGGCGCGAAGGACTGGACGCAGATCCTGTACCAGTTCGGCCTCGGCCTGGCTGGGCTGAAGCAGTTGGGACGGTGAGCGCGCCCGATCCGCTTCAGCCGAGCGAAGACACGTCATCCGACGGGCTCTTCGAGGCCCTGCTGACGCTCGCAGTCCGCTGGCGCCTGCTGTTCGCGGTCACACTCGTCGCGGCGCTGGCCGGGCTCGGCACGAGCTTCGTGCTCACGCCGCTGTATACGGCACGCACCGCCGTGCTGCCGCCGCAGCAGCCGCAAGCCACGGGGCCGATGGCGACGCTCGGCACGCTGGCCGCCGTCCTCGGAGCCGGCGTCAAGACGCCCGCGGACCAGTTCGTCGCCTTCGCCCAGAGCACGACGGTGGCAGATCGCCTAATCGAGCGCTTCGGGCTGCTGCCGCACTACGACGAGAAGTACTTGGTCGACGCGCGGCGCGAACTGCAGCGTCGGCTGCGCGTGTCGATGGGCAAGAAGGACGGCATCGTCACGATCGAGCTCGAGGACGAGAGCGCGCAGCGCGCCGCCGACATGGCCAATCAGCTGGTCGACGAACTGCGCGGCATGTCCGACCGCCTCGCCCTCACCGAGGCCCAGCAGAGGCGCGCCTTCTTCGAGCGTTTCCTCGAGGAGACGCGCGACAAGCTCGAACGCGCGCAGCGCGAACTGCTGGCGAGCGGGTTCAACACGGAATCGCTGAAGGCCGAACCACGCAGCGCTGCCGAGGGCTGGGCCCAGTTGCAGGCCCGCGCTACCGCCGCGCGCGTGCGCCTCGAGGCGCTGCAGCGCACGCTGACGCCCAAGGCGGCCGAAGTCCAGCAGCAGCAGGCCGCGCTCGACGTGCTGCGCGCGCAGGTCGCCAAACTCGAGTCCGCGGAAGCGCCGGCGAAGACGCCCGACTACATCGGCAGGTACCGGGAGTACAAGTACCAGGAGACGCTGTTCGAGCTCTTCGCGCGCCAGTACGAACTCGCCCGCGTCGACGAGAGCCGCGACGGCGGCACCGTGCTCGTCATAGACCGCGCCACGCCGCCCGAGAAGCGCTCGTGGCCGCGCCGCAGCGTCTTCACCGCGGTCGGGGCAGCGACGGGCCTTCTGCTCGCTTCGATCGGCGCGCTGCTGGCCGATTTCCTGTCCAAGCCGCTGCCCGGCGGCCGCGATCGGCGCGCGGACCGCTTGCGTTCGGCCCTGCGGCGGCGCTGACGCTCGGCATGCATCCCGCGCGCGATCGCAGGCTGGCCGCGCGCGCCCGCGGCTGGCTCGCACGCACGCTCGATTGGCGTCCGGTGCGCTGGATGCAACTCGGCAGCGCGCAGCAGGCCTGGTATCTGCGACGGCTGCTGCCGCTCTTGCAGATCGACCTGGTCGTCGACGCAGGCGCCAACCTCGGCCAGTTCAGCGCCTTGCTGCGCGGCAAAGTAGGCTACCGCGGCGCCATCTTGAGCGTCGAACCAATTCCGGCGGCGGCGCGCGCATTGCGTGCGCGCTTTTCAGCCGACGGCCGCTGGGCACTGTGCGAGTGCGCGCTCGGCGAGCGCGACGGCCGCGCGGCGCTGCACGTGATGCGCGGGCACGAGCTGAGTTCGCTGCTCGCGCCCAGCGTCGCCGCGACCGACCGCTTCGAGGCGTTCCAGGCCATCGAGGGCAAGGTCGACGTCCGACTCACCACGCTCGATGCGCTGCTCGACGCGCATCCGCTCGCGCGCGCGGCACGCCACGTCTACCTCAAGCTCGACGTGCAGGGCATGGAGCTGGCGGTGCTGCGCGGCGCCGCGCGCAGCCTGCCGCGTATCGACGCGCTGCAGGTGGAGGCCTGCGTGGTCCCGCTCTACGAAGGCGTGCCGCCCTACCATGTGCTGATGGCCGAGATCGAGGCGCGTGGCTACCAGCTGTCGTTCCTGCCGGCCCACAACTACACGCAGATGCCGGACATGGTCGACTTCGACAGCCATTTCGTCGCGCGCCGGAGGCTCGTCGAACTCGGCTACCTGAACCCGAGGCCGGCGCCATGACGACGCCCGCGATGAGCGAGCTGGCGTGGTGGGAGGAATACTTCGCCGCAGGCGGCGGCTGGGAGCGCAACGGCGGACGCGAACAGACGCGGCGCTTCGCCAGCCAGTTCGTGCGTCGGTGCGGCCTCGAGCGCGATGCCGACTTCTCGCTGCTCGATGTCGGCTGCGCGCTCGGCGACGCGCTGCGTGTGTTCGCCGAGGCGTTCCCGAACGCACGCCTGCACGGCATCGACTTCGCGCCGACCGCGGTGGCGCGCTGCCGGGCCGAGCTCGGCAGCCGCGCGCAGGTGGCGGTGGCGTCGATCGAAGCGGTCCGCGGTGCATACGATGTCGTCTACTGCTCGAACACGCTGGAGCACTTCGTCGACTACGACGCCAAGGCGCGCAGCCTGGCGCGTCAGGCCGCGCGCCGGCTGTTCGTGATGGTGCCCTATCGCGAGCTGCGCGACGGCAAAGCCATCGCGCCCGACCCGCGCCAACATCATCAGCACACGTTCGAGCGCCACTCGTTCGATTTCCTCGTGCGCGAGGGCCTGGCGACGGGCGTGCGCACGCAGGTGTTCGCCTGCCCCGGCGCCTGGGGCTGGAGCGCCGCCGACCAGGTCGTTCAGCGCGCGAAGAACGCAGGGCGCGCCTTGCTCCGCCGCCCGACGCTGGCGCCGCCGCGCCAGATCCTCTACGAGATCCGTCGCGATGGCCCGGCCATCGACAGCGCGCATGACGGCCCCTGAGGCGCTGCTGCCGCCGGGCGCGCACGGCACGGCGACGCCGGCGCGCGCGCGCGGCCTGCTCGGCGAGCTGCTGCGCCGTTCGTCCTGGCTGATGCTCGGCTCGGCGCTCGGGCGCGCGCTGCCTCTGCTGCTGCTCGTCGCTGCCGGCCGCACGCTCGATTCGCAGCAGTTCGCCAACGCGAGCATGGGGTTCGCATGGTCGGGCGTGGCGATGAGCCTGGGCGGCGCCGGCCTGGCGATGACGCTGGTGCAGCGTCTGGCGGCGGCGCCGGCCGGACGGCAGGCCGCCATCTTCTGGCACCACCTGCGCTGGGCGCTGCTGCTCGGCGTGGCCCTGGCCGCCGCCGTGGTGCTGACGGGCGAGCGCGCCGCAGTGCCGCTGTTCGGGCGCGCGTTCGCACCCGGCATCGTGCTGCCGGCGGCGTTGGCGGGTCTGGCCTGGACGTTGTGCGGCATCGCCGTGGCCGCGCTCAACGGCTGCCACCGCGCGCGCGCCGCTTCGGCCGTGCTGGCACTGGGGGGGGCGCTGCAGGGCGTCGCAATGGCCCTGGGCTGGCTCGCTTCGCCGCATGGCGAGGCGATGGTCTGGGGCCTGGCCGTCGGCAGCGTCGCCGCAGCGGCCATGGCGCTGCGCACCCTCGATCGCGCGCTCGGGCCTTCCTGGTGGTCCCGCCGGCCGCCGCCTGCTGCCGGACCGCGTACCGCCATGCGCTTCGCGTGGCGCAGCCCGATCGTCTGGAACACCGTCGCCGCGGCGTCGATCCTGCCGGTGAGCCTGTACGCCTGCAGCGTCGTGGCGCGCGCCGCCGGCGCCGGGGCCACGCGCGCCCTGGCGCAGTACTTCGCGCTCGAGCAGGTGCACCAGTTGCTGGTCTACGCACCGGCAATCGTCGCGCAGGCCGCGCTGCCTCTGCTCGCCCAGCGCCACGGCAGCGGAGCACACGGCTACGCGCGGCTGGCGGGTCGGCTGATCGTCACCACCTGGACCACCGCCCTGCTCGGCGTGGCGCTGGCCGCCGCGCTGCTGTGGCACCCCGCATGGTTCGTACACCTGTTCGCAAACCCCGCGCTGCAATTGACCGATGCCTGGTCGATCCGCTGGATGGGCTTCAACGCCGCGCTCGCGCTGGCGCTCGGCCTGACCGGCGGCGCGTTGATCGCCACCGGCCGCATCGTGCTCGCGGCGCTTCTCAACGTCGCCTGGGCCGCCCTGTTCGTCATGCTGACGGTGTCGGACGCCGCGGGCGGCGTCGAAGCCTTGCAGCGCGCGCGCTTCATCGCCTCGTGCGCGCTCGTGTTGGTCAACACGCTGTGCGTCGTGTTCGTCACGCGGCCGTCGGCCGCACCCGCGGCCGGCGTGCGCCTGTAAGGGCACGACGATGAAGGTGCTGTCGGTATTCGGCACGCGGCCGGAGGCGATCAAGCTGGCCCCGCTGGTGCAGCGCCTGGCGCAGACCCCGGGCGTCGAGGAGGTGAGCTGCGTGACGGCGCAGCACCGGCAGATGCTCGACCAGGTGCTCGAGGTCTTCGGTCTGTTGCCCAGGCACGACCTCGACCTGATGCGCCCGGGGCAGGATCTGCCCTGGCTCACCGGCGCCGTCGTCGAGGGCGTGGCGCGCGTGTTGCGGGCCGAGCGTCCCGACTGGTTGGTGGTACAGGGCGATACGACGACTGCGTTCGCGGCCGCGCTCGCCGGTTTCTACGAGCGCGTTCCGGTGGCGCATGTCGAGGCCGGCCTGCGCACGCACGATCCGGCCTCGCCCTGGCCCGAAGAGATGAACCGGCGCCTCGTCGGCACCCTGGCGTCGCTGCACTTCGCACCCACGGCGCGCGCCGCGGCCAACCTGGCGCGCGAGGGCGTTGCCGACGCCGCCGTGCTGGTGACGGGCAACACCGTGATCGACGCGCTGCGCTGGACGGCGGCGCGGCCCGAAGGCGCGGCCGCACTCGACAGCGTCATCGCCGCCCACGCGCCGGCGCTGGCGGCGTCGAAGCGGCGCTGGATCCTGGTCACGCTGCATCGGCGCGAGAACCTGGGTGAGCGGCTGCACAGCATCTGCCGCGGCCTGGCCGCCCTGGCCGCGCGTGGCGACGTCGACGTCGTCTTCCCGGTGCACCTCAACCCGGCCGTGCGCGCCACCGTGGAGCAGGTGCTCGGCGGCGTCGCACGGGTACACCGCCTGCCGCCGCTCGAGTACCTCCCCTTCGTCGCCCTGCTGCGGCGCTGCCATCTCGTCGTCACCGACAGCGGCGGCATCCAGGAGGAGGCGCCCGGCCTGGGCAAGCCGGTGCTCGTGGCACGCGACAGCACCGAACGGCCCGAGGCCATCGAGGCGGGCACCGCCCTGCTGGCCGGGACCGACGGTGCGCACATCGCCGCGCTGGCGGCACGCCTGCTCGACGATCCGGCGGCGTACGCCGCGATGGCCAACGCCGTGAATCCCTTCGGCGACGGACACAGTGCCGAGCGCATCGTCGCACGGCTGCTCGCCCGATGAGGATCACCTACGCCATGCACGTGAACTGGCGCTGGATCCGCCAGCGTCCGCACGTGCTCGCCGAACAGCTGGCGCAGACGCACGCCCTGTCGCTGCTGCACTACGCGATGTACCACCGCCAGCACCGCGCCGCCGAGCAGGCGCCGCCGTTTCCCGCGCACGAGCTGCGCCGGCTGCCCGAGCGCGTGAAGCGGCTCGGCGCGCCGCTGCGCGCGCTCAATGCGCGCTGGATCGGGCATCAGGTGGCGCGTGCCGTGCGTGCCGAAGGCAGCGAGCTGCTTTGGGTCACCCATCCGGACTTCGCCGCTGCCGCGCTCGCGCTGGATGGCCTGCCGGTGGTCTACGACTGCATGGACGACCACGCTGCCTTCGACGCCGCGGCCGCACCGGCGCTGCTGGCTGCCGAGCAGCGCCTCGTCGCCCGTGCCGACCTGGTGCTTTTCAGCAGCGCGACGCTGGCGCAGCGCGTCGCCGCGCGCGCGCGGCTGCGTCGGCACGAAGTCGTCAACAACGGCGTCGCCGACAGCCTGCTCGAGCGCGCTGCGGCGCCGGCGCGCGCGGCAGCGGGCGCGGACGACGGACCGGTGCTCGGCTACTTCGGCACCGTCTCGCATTGGTTCGACTGGCCGCTGGTCCTGCACCTGCTCGACGCGCTGCCCGGCGCCCGGCTGATGCTCGCCGGGCCGCTCGAAACGGCGTTGCCGACGCATCCGCGCGTGCGCCACGCCGGTGTGCTGGCGCACGCCGACCTCGGCGCCTTCGTCGCCGGCTGCGACGTGCTCGTCATGCCCTTCGTCGTCAACCGGCTGATCGAGGCCGTCGACCCCGTGAAGCTCTACGAGTACGTCGCGTTCGGCCGGCCGGCCCTGGCGCCGCGTTACGCCGAGTCCGAGCGCTTCGAGCCCTGGGTGACGCTGTACCGCGACGCCGAGGAGGCACTGGCGCAACTGCGTGCCGGTGCCGCCGCCGGCACCGACGCCGCGGCACGCGGGCGCTTTCTGGCCGCCAACAGCTGGCGCCAGCGCGTGCGGCAGATCGAGCAGGCCATCGGCGCAGGGCGCGCAGGCCAGGCCCGGCCTGCGGCGGCGCCGAACCCGGCATGAATCCCATGCGCCTGCTCTGGCTGCTGCTGTACTCGCTGGCGCCGGGGCTCGCCAAGCTGGCCGGCAACGATGCGCTGTTCGCGGTCGGCCTGGCGGCGCTGGCGGCCTATTTCCTCGCCCTCGAGCCCGCGCCGGCCGGAGGCAACCCCGACCGGCCCTGGGTGCGCCTGGCGCTGCTGGCGTTCGTCGCCTACGGCCTCGCGCTCGGCGCGGTGCTGCTCGGCGTGGGAATCGCCGACAGCCGTACGATGGCCGTCGGCACGGCCAGCTTTCTCATTCCGCTGGCCATGGTTGCGCTGGCGGGCCCGTGGCGCGCGCGCATCCTGTTGCGCGACGTGCCGCCGATCGCGCTCGTGCACGCGCTGCTCGCGCTGGTGATCTATCCGGCCACGCGTCCGGACATCGGTCTCCTGCATCGCATCGGCGACCCCCTGCTCGAGGGCACATTCGCATTCCGCCTGGCATCGGTGTCGGGCTCGCTGGCGTTCTCGGTCGTCATGGTGGTGGCGTTCACGGTTTCGCTGGCCCTGCATGTGCAGACTTCCGAAGGGCGGCGCGCCGCGGCATCGTGGTGGCTGGCGCTGCTGTTCCTGTTCTGCGGCTTCCTGTCGTTGCAACGGGCGGCCTGGCTCGCGTTGCTGCTGGTGTGGGCGGTGGCGGTGGTGCTGGCGCGCGGCGCGCGCCGTCGCACGGCGGCCGGCGTCCTTGGCGCCTTGCTGCTGCCGATCCTCGTGGTGCCGCTCGCGATCGGCCTGCCGGACTACCTCGAGCAGACCGTTGCCGATCGCTTCGAGACCCTGGCGGGCGGCTCCGACAGCGGCCTGGTGGAGGAGCGCGCGGATCAATGGCTCAACGTGCTGCACAACGTGCACGCCATGGCGAGCGGTCACGGCCCGGGGCAGATCGGCCAGGCCGTGCGCGAGCGCGGGCCGGTGACCGGCGGCCTGCCGGTGTTCGACGGCGACTACTTCCGCCTCGTCTCGGAGTACGGCGTCGCCGGCCTCGCGCTGACGGCGCTGATGCTGGCAGGCGCTGTCGGCGCCGTGCGCCGCGGCGTGCAGGCGGCACATGGGCAACAACCCATCGTCGACGCCCTGCTCGCCACGGCAACCATCGGCCTGCTGGCACAGGCGCTCGGAACCAATGTGACCGAGCTGTACTTCGCCAACACCCTGTTCTGGGCCCTTTGGCTGCAGATGTGGGGGCGCGATCGCACGCCGCCCGCACCTGCTGCAACGATGCGGCAGCAAACGCTGCCGCGCTCGGCAGACGTATGACGCGCGCCCCGCTGGACGCCGCTATTGCCGACCGGCGATTGCCGCTGGCGGCACTCGTCGTCGTCGAACATGGCGCCGCGCCGCGGCCGGCGCTCGAGCGCCTGCTCGCCCCGCTGCGCGCGCGCGGCGCGGTCGTGATCGAGCGGGTGCGCAACGACCTCGCTCCCGGCATCGCCCTGGCAGACCCGAACGAGGCGCTCGAGTTCTCGGGCTACCAGGAGGGACTGGCGCGGGTGCTCGCTCGGCTTCGCGTCGCACCCGACCGGCCGCTGACGGTGGTGTTCGCCAACGACACGCTCGCCACCGGGCATCCGGCACCGCTGGCTCGTCTGCTGCTGGATGCGCTGCCACAACTGGGCGCGAGCGACGCGCCACGGCTGAGTGGACTGGTGATGCCGGTGTCGCCCGCGATGGCTCTCGTGACCGGCATGCGCGGCTACGTCTCGACCTGGGCGTTCGCGCTGCAGGCCCCGGCAGAAGTCCTCGGACGGCTGCGCTTGTACGACCCACATGAGGTGGTGCAACGCTTCGCGCTCGACGGCGCCGCGCTGCCATCGGCCTACGTCGCCTGGATGCGCGACTGGCTCGCGCCGAGTCACTGGCTGCGCGGCTGGTACAAGGCGTGTCCCGGCCAGCGAATGGACGCGGTGACGCAGCGCCGCAAGGAACTCGCGATCTATCTCGAGCACCGCCTGCCGCGTCGGCTTGCCGCTCTCGGCTTCGAGATGGTGGATTTGGGCGATCTGCTGAGCGGCCCGCGTGCGGCCTGGCTGGCCCTGCTCAGGCGCGGCGACCGCCTGCACGTCAACCGCCTCAAGCTGCGCCATCGGCTGCCGCATGCCCTGCGGCGCGCCTTGGGGCGCCAGGCCACGCCATGAAGCGCCTGCTGGTCGTCACCTCACGCTTCCCCTACCCGCCCATCGGCGGCGACCGCCTGCGCGTGTTCCATCTCGTGCGGCTGCTGGCGCGCGCGTTCGAGGTCGAACTGCTTGCGCTCGGCCCCGAGCCGGTCGCCGCGGCGGACGTCGAAGCCCTGCGCGCGGCCACCGGGGCCGGCCGCGTGCAGGTGGTCGAGCACCGGCGCTGGCGTTCGCTGCTGGGCGCCGGGGCCGCGCTGCTCGGCGGCCAGCCGCTGCAGGTGGGCTACTTCCGCAGCCGCGCGCTGCAGCGGCTGTTCGACGAGGCGCTCGGGCGCAACGATGTGGTGCTGCTGCACCTCATCCGCACCGCCGCGCTCTGGCGGCGCCAGCGCGCGCTGCCGGCCGTGCTCGACATGTGCGATGCGATCTCGGTCAACCTGCGCCAGGTGCAGCGCGAGGGCTCGGTGCTGTCGCCGCGCACCTGGGTGGCCTGGCTCGAAGCGGCGCGCGTCGCGCGCTTCGAGCAGCAGCAGGCCGCCGCCTTCGATCTCGTGAGCTTCGTCGCCGAGGGCGACCGTGCGGCCCTCGGCCTGAGCGCGCCGCGCGCCTGCGTGCTGACGCAGGGCGTGGATCTGTCGGCGTACCGCTTCGTGCCGCCCGGCGAGCGGCGCGGCCACGCCGTCGCCCTCATCGGCAAGATGGACACCTACCCCAACAGTCAGGCCGCGCGCTGGGCGGCGCGCGAGCTGGTGCCGCGCCTGCCCGAGCCGCTCACGCTCAAGCTCGTCGGCCACTGCCCGGCCGCGCTCGGCGCCGAGCTGGCGGCGTTCCCGCGTGTCGAGGTGACGGGCCGCGTCGACGACATCCAGGCCGCGTGCGCCGACTGCGTCGCCGCCATCGCGCCGCTTAACGTCGCCACCGGCATCCAGAACAAGGTGCTGGACTACTTCGCGATGGGTCTGCCGTCGGTGATTTCGCCGTCGGTCGCGCGCGGCCTGCTGCCCGAGTCCGCCGGCTGCTTCGTCCAGGCGCAGGGCGTCGACGATTGGGTCGAGGCATTGCTGCGGCTGAGCGCGGACCCCGGCGCCGCCACCGCGATGGCGGTGCGTGCGCGCCGCTACGTCGAGCACAGCCACGCCTGGGACCGCCTGGGTGAGGTCTTCGCCGAGCGCATCCGGCAGACAATCGCCGCCGGCACGGCCTGACGTCCGCGCCGCCCGACGCCTCCCCCCGCCCGGACATGCGCTTCGCCTACCAAGCCGTCGACGCCAGCGGCGCGCTGCAGCGCGGACACGAGGAAGCGGCTTGCGAGACGGGCGCCGTGGCGCAGTTGCTGGCACGCGGCCTGACGCCGCTGGCACTGCAGCCCGCAAGCGAGGCAGCGGCCGGCGGGAGCGCCGGGCGCCCGGGCTGGCGCCGCCGCACGGGCAGCCGGCGCATCGAGCGCGTGCTGCTCGTGCGCGAGCTGGCCTCGCTGCTGGCCGCCGGCGTCACGCTGGAGGAGTCGCTGCGCACGCTGATCGAGGCGCGCCAGGGCCTGCCGCTGGCCGAGGCGCTCACGGCCGTGCTCGGCCGCGTGCTGGCCGGCGAGCGCCTGTCGGCGGCGCTGCAGCCGGCAGCCGGGCAGGCGTCGCTCGCGCTGCCGGGCTACGTGGTCGCCCTCGTCGCCGCCGGTGAGTCCACCGGCGATCTGGCCGGCGCGCTCGGCCGCGGCGCCGAGCAGCTCGAGTTCGACGAGCAGATCCGCGCCGAAACCGCCGAGGCGCTGCTCTATCCGGCGATCCTGGTCGCGGCCGGCGCCGGCGCGGTGTTGTTCGTGTTCTCGTTCGTCGTGCCGCGCTTCGCTTCGCTGCTGGTCGGGCGCAAGGTCGAGCTGCCCTGGCTGTCGGGCGTCGTGCTCGGCATCGGCCAGGCCGTGAACCGGCACGGCGCGCTCATCGCCGCGCTGCTCGCCGGGGCCGTCGTGCTGGCGGCACTGGCCTGGCGCGCCGCCGGCCCGGCACGCGTGCGCGCGGCGCTCGCGCACCTGCCGCTGCTGGGCGGCTGGATCCGGCTGCAGGAGACCACGCGCTGGACCGGCATGCTCGCGCTGATGCTGCAAAGCCGCGTGCCGATCCTCGCCGCGCTCGATCTGACGGCCGGCGCGGTGACGCTCGCCGACGTCGCCGCGCGGCTGCGGCGCACGCTGCGCGACATCGGCCGCGGTGAGCCGCTGTCGCGCTCGCTCGCCGCGCACGCGCTGCTCGCGGCCAACGAACTGAGCATGGTGCGCGTGGGCGAGCGCACGGGCCAGCTCGGCGCGATGATGGGCCACGTGGCCGGCTACGCGCTCGAGCGCAATCGACGGCTGCGCAAGCGGCTCGTGTCGCTCATCGAGCCGATCGCCATCCTGACCCTGGGCGGTATCATCGCGCTCATCATCGTCGGTGTGGTGCTCGCGCTGACTTCGCTCTCGGACGTCAAATTCTGAACATGCGCACCGCACGGGCCGCAAGGTCCGTTTCCCGCGGCTTCACGCTGCTCGAGATGCTGGTGGTCCTGGTGATCATCGGGCTCATCGCCGGCCTCGTCGGCCCGCGCCTGTTCTCGAAGGTCGATTCGTCCAAGGTCCAGACCGCCGGCGTGCAGATCAAGCTGCTGCGCGGCGCGGTCGAGACCCTGCACATGGACACCGGCGTCTATCCGCCGCAGGAGGTCGGCCTGGCGATGCTCGTCACGCCGCCGGCCGATCCGGCGCTGCGCGCGCGCTGGAAAGGACCCTACCTCGACGAGGCGGTGCCGATGGACCCCTGGGGGAACCCCTACGTCTACCAGATCCCGGGCGAGGCCGGACGGCCGTTCTCGATCTTCTCGCTCGGCGCCGACGGCAAGCCCGGCGGCGAGGGCAACGATGCAGACATCGGGCATGTCGGCACGGCGCCCGAGGCCGGGCGCTGAGCCGGCTGCGCCGTCCGCCGCCAGGCCCGTCGCCCGCACGGGCGGCCGCGCGCCGCGCGGCTTCACGCTGCTCGAGGTGCTGGCGGCGCTGGCCATCGTGGCGCTGGTGGCGGCTGTCGCGCTGCCCGGCCTCGGCCGGCGCCTGGACATCGCGTTTGCCGACGCCGATCTGGAACAGGTGCGCGCCAGCGCGCTGCTGCTGCCGGCGCGCACGGCCACGCTCGGCATCGAGCTCACGCTCGACGAGGCCGCCGTGGCGCGCGCGCTGCCCGACGGCCAGCCGCCGCTCGACCTGCCGCAGGGCTGGTCCGTCCAGGTGCGGCAGCCTCCGCGGTTCGGGCGCGGCGGCAGCTGCGCGGAAGGCGCGTTCGATCTGCGCGCGCCGGCCGACGGCAGGCGCTGGCGCTTCACCTATGCAAGATTGAGCTGCGCGCTGTCGGTGGTCGACGCCGCGGAGGGCGGGCCTTGAGCTCCCCCGGCCGGCGGCTGCGGCGGGTACGGCGCGGCTTCTCGCTCATCGAGGTGATCGTCGCGCTCGTCGTCGTCTCCGGTTTCGGCGCGGCGCTGTTCGTGTGGGCCGGGCAGACGCTGCAGACCGCCGCGCGCGCGGTGCAGGCGCAGCAGCGCGTCGAGCTCGAGCACAACGTGACCGAGCTGGCCGCCGGCATCAACCCCGGCACAAGTCCGAGCGGCGAGTGGCGCAGCGCCACGCATCTGTACCGCTGGACCGCCGAGCCGCTGCGCGGCCCGCTCGACCAGGTGCGCACCTTCGCCGGCGTCGGGCCCTACCAGGTGGCGCTGTACCGCGTGCGCTTCACGGTCACTCCCACCGACGAACCCACGGCCGTGCTGCGCCTCGAGCGTGAGGTGGCCGGCTACCGCCAGGTGCGGCCGCGCAGCAACGCCCCGCCCGGGCTGCGCCTGCCGGAGGCGAACCCGTGACGCCGCGGCTGCGCGGACGCGGCTTCACGCTGCTCGAGGTGCTCGTCGCCGTCACGATCTTCGCGCTGCTGTTCGGCGTGTTGATGGGCGGCTGGTACCAGGCCATGCAGGCCCAGGCGCGGCTGGCCGAGGCCGCGCGCGGCGTGCGGCTGCAGCAGCAGCTCGTGCTCGCGCTGCGCGGCCTGCTGGCCGAGGCACTCGCCCCGCGCCCCGGTGCCGGCGCGGCGTTCCACGGCACGCGGCGCGGCTTCACGCTCGAGTCCACGACCTCGCTCGCGCCGGGCCTGGGCGCCGCGCCGCTGGCCACCACGGCGCGCTTCGAAGGCACCGCGCCCGATCTGCGGTTGACGATCGCCCACGCCGGGGACAGGGCCACCGCCTACCCGCAGCGCCTGCTCGCCGCCGGCCTGCGCTACGTCGACGACGCAGGGCGCGCGCACGACGAGTGGCCCGACGCGCCCGGCGCGCTGCCCGGCACGCCGGCGCAGGCGCGCGCGCTGCCTGCGCTCGTCGAGCTGACGCTGCAGTTCGAGGGTCAGGCACGTCCGACCGTGGTGCTGGCGGCGCCGCGCGCGTCGTCGTGGCCACTCGCCGAGCCCGCGGCGCCGTTCGGCGCACCGGGTCGCTGAGGACGGCGCGCCGTGCGCTCACGCCTGCAGCCCGCGCGCGGCTTCGTGCTGCCGGTCACAGTGATCGTGCTGGCGCTGGTGGCGGTGGGCATCGCGCTCATGGCGCACCACAGCGACCAGTTGCGCCGGCTCGTCGAGTCGGCGCAGCGCGAGCAGCAGGCCGCAGCCGAGGTCCAGGCCGCGCTCGCGCAGGCCCAGGTGCTGGCCGCCAGCATGTACCGGCAGGCCGGCCGGCGCGGCACCATCGAACTCGACGGACGCTTCTACCGCACGCCGCGCGGCACCTACATCTCATGGCAGGACGCGGCCGGCCTGCTCAACCTGGGCCGGGCGACCGAGGTCGAACTGGCCGCGCTGCTGCGCGCCGTCGGCGTCGGCGAGGAGCGCGTGGCGCGGCTCGTCGACACGCTGCTCGACTACGCCGATGCCGACGGCCTGACGCGACTGAACGGCGCCGAAGCGCAGCAGTACGAGGCCGCGGGCCTGCCGCCGCCGCGCAACGCCGCGCTGCTCGTGCCCGACGAGGTGCAGCGCATCGCCGCCTGGAGCGCGCTCGATGCCGCACTGCGCCGGCGCGTCCTCGACCTCGTCGCCGTCGGTCCGGCCGGCGGCATCAACCGCTACACGGTCAAGGCGCCGGTGCTGGCGGCGGTGGCAGGCATCGACGTCGCGGCCGCGCAGGCGCTGCTCGACCAGCGCGCGCCGGGCCAACCCGTGCCGCTAGAATCGCTGCAGGCGACGGCCGGCGGCGCCAGTCTCTTCGGCATGGGCCGCTATGTCGCGATGCCGGGGCCCACCGTCGTGCTGACGATCTGCCCCACGCAGGTGGTCTGGTGCCAGCGCGTGAGCCTCACCACCACCGACGCCGACCCAGCCCCCTGGCATGTGGACTACTCGGTGCGCCAAGCCCGGACCACGCCCCTGCCCGCCGCGCAAAGCGTGGCACCGCTGCCGGACCAGCCACCGCCCGCACCGCCGCCCGTGATGCTCCCCTTCGGTCTGATGCAGTGACCCTGACCGCACCGCTCGCCGCGATCTGGAACCGGTTCGCCGCACCCGCGGCGCGCGTGCCGCGCGGCGAACTGCTCTACCTGCGCCTGAACCTGCCGCGGCTGGCGCGGCGCCGCCTGCTCGAGGCCGTGCGGCTGCAGCTAGGGCAGCACCTTGCCGGCGCCTTCGGCTTCGCCTGCCGGCAGCCGGCCGACGGCACGGTGCTGGTCTGGGCCTGGCCACTGGCGGGCACGCAAGTCCAGCGGCACCGGCGGCCCGAACCGCTGTTCGACCCCCTGCCCGCAGCCGGCCTGCGCCTCGTGCGGCGCGCCCCCGGCTTCGAGGCGCAGCATTGGGCACAGGGCGAGCTCGCGCACAGCCGCTGGTTTGCCGAGGCCCCCGACGACGCCGTCTGGGGCGGCTTCGTGCGCGGCTGCGGGCTCGATCCGGCCGCGCATCCGCGGCCGGCCGCACTCGCCGTCGCGCCGCTGCCCGCGCCGGCGCAGGCCTGGCTGGCGGGCGACAGCCTGCCGCGGCCCGACCCCTGGCGCGGCTGGCGCTGGCAGCTCGCCGTGCTGGTGGTGGGCAGCGTGGTCGCACTGGCCCTCGGCGCGCACCTGCAGACGCGCGCGCAGCTGCGCGAGGACACCCAGCGGCTGCAGACCCTGCGCGCCGCGCACGAGGCCGCGCTGCAGGCGCGTGCGCGCTACGACGTCGTCGCCGCCGAAGTGGCGCGGCTGCGCGAGGTGGTGCCCAAGGTCTCGCAGCTCGAGCTGCTCGATCGCGTGGTGGCCAGCGGCGCGCTGGCGCCGGGCGCTGGCCGCCAGGCTGCGGCCAGCGGAGCGGCAGAGGTCCCGGGCAAGGCAGCGGCCCCGGGCACCGCGGCATTGCCGGGCATGACGGCGTCGCCGGGCGTGGCGGCAGGCCCTGGCATGGCGGCAGCCCCGGGCGCGGCAGCGGCATCGGCCGCGGCCGATGCCCCCCGGCTCGTGGCCTGGGACTACCGCACGGGCCTGCTCAGGCTCACGCTGCAGGTGCCCGAGCAGGGCACGAGCTACCTCGACCTCACGCGCCGCCTCGAGCGCGTCGCCGGCCTCGACGCGCTGCGCGTCGGCCAGGAGAGCACCGGCAACACGCTGACGATCAGTGCCGCCGTGCCCGCGGCCGTCGACGCGCCGGCCGCCGACGCCGCGCCGCCCCCACGCGAGCGCTGACGCGATGCTGCGCCTGCCCCGGCCCGGCCCGCTGCGCCCGACGCGCCGCCTCGCAGCGCTGATCGGCCTGGCGCTGGCAGTGCTGCTCGCCGATCTCGCGCTGCGCGGCTGGGACGCGCAGCAAGCCCTCGACAAGGAGCTGCGCGGCGTGCGCAGCCGCGCTGCGGTGCTGGCGGCGGGCGACGCCGGCATCGACTGGAACGCCCGCATCCGCGAAGCCGAGCGCGAGCGCGACGCGCTGCATGCGCGCCTGTGGCAGAGCCCCTCGCAGGCGCAGGCGCAGGCGCGCCTGCGCGACTGGCTCGGCAACGCGTTGCGCAGCGCTGCCGTGACGCATCCGGCGGTCACGCTGCTGCCCCAGCCCGGCGCCGCCGGCCCGGCCGGTGCGGCCAGCGGCGCGCTGCCGGTGGTGCGCGTGCGCGCCACCGTGGCCTTCGATCTCGTGGCCGGCGCGCTCGAGAACGCGCTCGCGCAGATCGAGGGCGGCGGCCAGCTCGCGCGCGTCGACACGCTGGCGGCCAGCATGGCGACGCGGCGCGTCGAGATGACCGTCTCGGTGCCGGTGATGATCGTGCAGGAGGGCCGGTGAACGCCGCCGCGCGCATCGCGCTGGCCCTGCTGTGCTGGGCTGCGGCGGCGGCCGCGGGCTGGTGGCTGCACCGCCCGCCCACGCTGGCCACGGCGGCCGCGCCGCCGGTGCCTGCTTCGGCCTCGGCCGGAGCCGCCACCGAGACTGCCAGCCCGCAGCGGCTGGCTGGCAGAATCGCCCGGGCCGATCCGATGGGCTTCGGCCGCATGCCGGCGCCGGCCGGCCTGCCCGGCCTGGGCCTGACGGGCTCGGCCGGGGCGGCACCGGCCGGCGAAGTGAACTGGCGGCTGGCAGCGGCCGTGGTGCGCGGACAGGAGCGCTACGTCGTGCTCACCGCCGCGGAACAGAGGCCGCTGCAGGTCAAGGAAGGCGAGCTGCTGCCCGACGGCGACCGCGTGCTGAAGATCGACGCGCGCTCGGTGCAGGTGCGCAGCCCGCGCGGACGTTTGCGCACCCTCTACCTGTCCGAACCATGATGCGAGCCCGTTCCTTCCCGAGCCCGTCCACCCGCGGCCCGCGCCGGCATCTGCTCGCCGGCGCCGTGGCGCTGCTCGGCGGCTGCGCGGCAGTGCCGCCCGAGATCCTGCCGCTGCGCGAGCCCACGCTCGAGGAGATGGCCGCATCGAAGTCGACTGCGCCGGTGCCCGTGGCCGCCGCAGCGGCGACGGCTGCATCGGCCGCCGCTGCCGGCGCCCCCGCCTCCGCCACGCAGCCCGGCCGGCCCGCGGCGCGCGGAGCCGAGCGTTTCTTCCAGACGCCGCAGCCGCCACGGCCCGGCAGCGCCGAGGCGCTGGCACCGCCGGCCGGCACCGCCGCGCCCGACGAGCCCAGGCTCGAGACCACGGTGGCGCTCGACTCGCTGCCGCTGCCGGTGTTCGTCGACACGGTGTTCGCGACGATCCTCAAGCGCAACGTCTCGATCGACCCGGCCGTGCAGCAGCGCAAGGAACTCGTCAGCCTGCGCAGCGGCAAGGCGCAGACCGCGAGCGGGTTGTTCGACGCCGCCAAGGCCGTGCTCAAGTCCTACGGCGTCGCCGTCATCGACTACAACGGCTTGCTGCGCGTGACGCCGGCCACCGGCAGCACCGGTTACGTGCCCGAAGTGCGGCGCGGGCGTTCGCTGCCCGAGGTACCCGCGGCGCTGCGACCGGTGTTCCAGATCGTCGACTTGCAGGCGGTGGGCCCGCAGAGCGTGGCCGGCTGGCTGCGCACGGTGTTCGGCCAGCGGCTGCAAGTGGCCGACGACATCATGAACCAGGCCGTCATCGTGAGCGGCCAGAGCGACGACGTGGCCGCGGCCATCGAGACCATCAAGGTGCTCGACCAGCCGACGATGCGCGGGCGCGCGAGCGCGCGCATCGCGCCGCTGTTCTGGTCGGCCGACGAGATGGCCAGACGTCTGGGCGAGGTGCTCACGGCACAGGGCTACAGCGTGGGCACGGCGGCCGCATCGCAGGCGCCCATCATCTTGCTGCCGGTGCCGCCGGTGAATTCGGTGATCGTGTTCGCGCGCAACGACGAGATCCTGAACCACGTGCTGCGCTGGGCGCAGGAGTTCGACCAGCCGGCCGCCGGCCGCGGCAGCGCGGGCTACTTCACCTACGCGGTGCGCAACCTCGACGCCGCCGACCTCGCCAAGACGCTGCAGGACGTGATGAACCCGGCCACGGGCACGCCGGCCAACGTGTCGACGGTGCGCTCGCGCGTCGTCGTCAACCCGGCCAGCAACACGCTCATCATCCAGGGCAGCCCGACCGAGTACCAGCAGTGGTTCGGTCTGCTGCAGGAACTCGACCGCCCGCCGCGCAGCGCGCTCGTCACCGTGACGATCGCCGAGATCCACCTCAACACCGGCGAGCAGCTCGGCTTCGAGTGGATGCTCAACCAGTTCCAGGTGAACGGCTACAACGTCAACCTGGGCACGACGGGCGCCTTCGGCACGAAGGCGATCGGCGGCCTGGCCGCCGTCGTCACCGCCGCCGGCGACAGCTCGCCGCGCGTGCTGCTCAACGCGCTGGCGTCGACGGCGAAGGTGCGCGTGCTCGCCAACCCGAGCGTGATGGCGCGCAACGGCGAGTCGGCGTCGATCCAGGTCGGCTCCGAGGTGCCGGTGGTGAGCTCGCAGCAGACCACCGGCACGACGACTGCCGTACCCACGCCCGGCGGCGGCACGAGCCTGCAGACCGGGGTCCTGCAGACCATCCAGTACCGCTCCACCGGCGTGATCCTCAAGGTGCGCCCGGTGATCCACGCCGGCGGCCGCATCGACCTCGACGTCGAGCAGGAGGTGAGTTCGGCCAGCGCCACGCTGTCGGGCGTGACGGCATCGCCCACGATCGCCACGCGCCGCATCAGCACCAAGCTCAGCACGGTCGACGGCGCCACCGTGCTGCTGGGCGGCCTGATGCAGGAGACGGCCTCCAACGGCGACACCGGCGTGCCGCTGCTCAAGGACGTGCCGCTGCTCGGCAACCTGTTCAGGAGCCGCAACGACACGCGCGACCGCACCGAGCTCGTGGTGCTGATCACGCCCTACGTCATCGCCGACGAGTTCGAGGCGCGCGCCATCACCGAGAGCTTCCGCCGCCAGTACCCGTGGGACGCGAGCACGCCGGCGCAGAGCCTGCGGCCGCCGCGCGCCACGGGCGACGCCGCACCACCGGC
>JADYZZ010000032.1 GCA_020852865.1 Rubrivivax sp. | reverse complement strand
TGAAGACCTTCAGCGCCAAGCCGGCCGAAGTGAAGCATGAATGGTTCGTGATTGACGCCACCGACAAGGTGCTCGGACGTGTTGCCAGCGAAGTGGCACTCCGTTTGCGCGGCAAGCACAAGGCCATTTACACGCCTCACGTCGACACCGGCGACTTCATCGTCGTCGTCAACGCCGGCAAGATCCGCGTCACCGGCTCCAAGGCCACGGACAAGATCTACTACCGCCATTCGGGCTACCCCGGCGGCATCTACGCCACGCCGTTCAAGGACATGCAGGCCAGGCATCCCGGGCGCGCGCTCGAGAAGGCCGTCAAGGGCATGCTGCCCAAGGGACCGCTCGGCTACGCGATGATCAAGAAACTGAAGGTGTACGCCGGTGCCACGCACCCGCACACCGCCCAGCAACCCAAGCCGCTGGCGATCTGAGGCAAGCGATGATCGGACAATGGAATTACGGCACCGGCCGTCGCAAGAGCTCGGTGGCCCGCGTCTTCGTCAAGAAGGGCAACGGCCAGATCGTCGTCAACGGCAAGCCGATCGAGCAGTACTTCGGCCGCCAGACCTCGATCATGATCGTGCGCCAGCCGCTGCTGCTCACCGCCAACGACGCGGCCTTCGACATCAAGGTCAACGTGCACGGCGGCGGCGAATCGGGTCAGGCCGGCGCGGTGCGCCTGGGCATCACGCGTGCGCTCATCGACTACGACACGGCGCTCAAGGGCGAGCTTTCGCGCGCCGGCTTCGTGACGCGCGACGCGCGCGAGGTCGAGCGCAAGAAGGTCGGCCTGCACGGCGCGCGCCGCCGCAAGCAGTTCAGCAAGCGCTGATCGCCGCGGGCGCGGGGCGCGAGGCCGCGCCTGGCCGCAGCCGCGCTTTCGTTGCCGCCGGCGCTGCGGCCGTATGCCTGCGGTCGTCGTGCCTGCGGCCGTATGCCCCAGGTCGTCGTGCCGCGTTGCGGCCAGGCGGCCCGGGCCTGCCCATCGGGCCGGCGCTGCCCGAGCGCGGGCTTGCGAGGCCAGCCCTGCAGTGCCGGCCGCGCCGGCGTATGCTGGGCGGCAACGCCGGCTGCCGCGTTCGCGCTGTGCGGATTCATGTTCCGTGGCGCGTGCACAATGTCCGGCCCGAGCATGGCAGCGTTCCATGCCCCCTCTCACCCGACTGCTGCTGGAGTGTCATCCATGAGTGCCATAGCCGAAGCCCTTCCGGTCGCCAGCGACGAGCTGCCGCCGCCGCTCGTCTTCACCGACAGCGCCGCGGCCAAGGTGAAGGAACTGGTCGACGAGGAGGGCAATCCGGAACTCAAGCTGCGCGTCTTCGTGCAGGGCGGCGGCTGCTCCGGCTTCCAGTACGGCTTCACGTTCGACGAGGCCGTGAACGACGACGACACGCAGATGGCCAAGAACGGCGTCACGCTGCTGATCGACGCGATGAGCCTGCAGTACCTCGTCGGCGCCGAGATCGACTACAAGGAAGATCTCCAGGGCGCGCAGTTCGTCATCAAGAACCCGAACGCCGGCACCACCTGCGGCTGCGGTTCGTCGTTCTCGGGCTGAGCGTTCCGACGGCGCCGTTCAGGCCGGGTAGAGCGCGCCGAGCAGCCGCACGCCGCGCGCGCCGGTGACCGCCGGCAGATTGCCGGGCCTGCGCTGCAGGAAGCGCCGCGCCAGCCAGGCAAAGGCGAGCGCCTCCACCCGCTCGGGCGGCAGCCCGGCCGCTGCGGTCGTGCGCACGACCACGCCCGGGCCGGCGAGCGCGGCCAGACGCCGCATCAGGTGCGCGTTGAACGCGCCGCCGCCGCAGACCCACAGGCGCGTCGTGCGCGGTGCGTGCCGCGCCAGCGCTTCGATCGCGCCGCGCACGGTGAGCTCGGCCAGCGTCGCCATCACGTCCTGCGGCCGGCGGGTGGTGCCGGCCAGCCCCGCATCGAGCCAGCTCGCATCGAACAGGTCGCGGCCCGTGCTCTTGGGCGGCAGCCGCGCGAAATAGGGCTCGGCGAGCCAGCGCTGCAGCATGGCGTGGTCGATCGCGCCTCCGGCCGCCCAGGCACCGTCGGCGTCGTAGGGGCGGCCGAGGTGCCGGCGACACCACAGGTCCAGCAACAGGTTGCCGGGCCCGCAGTCGAAGCCGCCGACCGGGCCGCCGCCGGCCGGCAGCAGGGTCAGGTTGGCGATGCCGCCGATGTTGAGTACCGCGACGTCGGTCTCCCGGTCCGCCAGGCAGGCGGCGTGGAATGCCGGGACGAGCGGGGCGCCCTGGCCGCCGGCGGCAACGTCGCGCGCGCGCAGGTCGCAGACGACGTCGATGTGCGTCAGCTCGGCCAGCAGCGCGCCGTCGAGGATCTGCACCGTGTAGCCCGTGCCGTCGAACGCGCCCGGCCGGTGGCGCACGGTCTGGCCATGCGCGCCGATGGCGGCCACGTCAGCGGCGGCGACACCGGCTTGCTCCAGCAGGTCCGACACCGCCGCCGCGCAGTCGCGCGCGAGTGCGTTGGCAGCGAGTGCGGCACGGTGGATCTCGTCTGCTCCGGCGCGGTTGAGGGCGAGCAGCTCGTCGTGCAGCGCCGGCGCGAACGCGCGGTGCGTGAACGAGCGCGTCTCGAAGGCGTCGTCGCGGTCCCCGCTCCAGCGCGCGAGCACGCCGTCCACGCCGTCGAGCGAGGTGCCCGACATCAGGCCGATGCAGAACTCGGGCGCGCGCATCGCAAGGGCAGGTGAGCGCGAAGCGGCGCGAGGCGGCGGCGCGGGAGACGGCAAAGGGCGGCGCCGACGGCGCGCGGCTTACTCGAGCGTGCCGCTGGTGCCCGACAGCGTTTCGGCGATACCCAGTCTGGCCTGCACGGTCTGCAGCGCGAGTGCGAAGCGAGGCTGCGAAGCGGCGTCGAGGACAAAGGTCTCGGAGGCCCTGGCGATCGCCAACGGATCCTGGTGCTGACCGTGGATGCGGAACTCGAAGTGCAGATGCGGGCCGGTGGCCCAGCCGGTGGCGCCGACGGCGCCGATGTTCTGGCCCTGGTCGACGCGCTGGCCGCGCCGCACGTCGATGCGCGACAGGTGCGCGTAGACGGTGGTCCTGTCGCCGCCGTGGCGCACCTCGACCAGGTTGCCGTAGCCGTTGCGCCAGCCGGCGAAGTCGACGACGCCGTCGCCGACCACGCGCACCGACGTGCCCGTCGGCGCGCCGTAGTCGATGCCGTTGTGCTTGCGCCAGCTCTGCAGCAGCGGGTGCAGGCGCATCGCGAAACCCGAGGTCACACGCGAGAACGCCATCGGGCTGGCGAGGAAGCTGCGCCGCTTGCTGCGCCCGTCGGGCGTGAAGTAGGCACCGCGCCCGTCGCCGCCGACGAACCACACCGCCTCGTAGCGGCGGCCGCTCGTCACGAACTCGGCGGCGAGGACGCGGCCGGCGCCATCGTTCCAGGCCACGGGTTCACCGTCTGCGGTGAGCGCTTCGTAGACGAGGTGGAAGGTGTCGCCCTTCTTCAGCTCGCGATGGAAATCGATGTCGGTGACGAAGATCTCGGCGATCTGCGCGGCCACCGAGTCGGGGATGCCTGCCTCGTCCGTGGCGGCGAACAGGGTGCTGCGGATCGTGCCGCTGGCCAGGCGCAGCTGACCGCCCAGCGGCGCGGTCTCGAGGTGCGCGGTCCAGTTGCCGCCGACGCGCTCGACCGTCAGGCGCGTGAAGTGAGTGCGTGCCGACTCGCTGCGCTCGGCCGGATAGCGTGCCACGAGCGACTGCAGCGCGCCTTCGCTCGACACCTGCGCCTGCACCATCTTGCCGCCACGGCCGGCCAGCAGACGGCGCGCGCGGGCATCGCCGCGCAGGAAGTCGGCTGCTGCCGCGTCGACCACGCCGAGCCGCGCCAGCAGCAGCTCGGCGCTGTCGCTGGCGCGCGTGAGGGTGCTGCGGGTGAGCACGAGGTCCTGCGCGGCGAGGGCACCCAGTTGCTCGGCCAGACCCTGAGGTTGCAAGGCCTCGGTCACCAGGCGCTGGGGCAGCAGCGCCGGCTCGGGGACCAGCGGCGCGATCGCCACCGTCGCCACGGCGGTGAGGCCGAAGCCGCCCAGCACGACGGCCGCGGCTGCAACCAGGCTGCGTCGATGCCGCTGTGCGAGACGCAGCAAGGCTTGTGCAGTGGTCTGGAGCTGGGGCGTCACGTCGGCAAGGGTTCGGGCAGAGCGACCGCGCGCTGGCGCAGGGTCCGCAAGACGATGGAGACAGCAGGTCGAGCACTGCGCGCAAGGACCGTTGGGGCTGGCCGCGGATCCCGGCCGCTAGAATCAGCGGCTGGCCGCAGCCCTCGGGGCGCGGCACGACGAGGCACTCGAATCGGGGGGGGAGTATAGCCAAGGCCCCGATCCGCAACGCCACGAGTTATCCCGGATGTAACAGACCCCCCGATGAGTTCGAACGCCGCGCCGCGCGAGCCGCGCCACCCCGTGACCGAGCGCGTGCTGGAGGCGCTGGCCATCACCCGACGCGGCTGCGAGGAACTGCTGCCCGAGGCCGAGTGGATCGCCAAGCTCGCGCGTGCCCAAGCCACGGGCCAACCCCTGCGCATCAAGCTCGGGCTCGACCCGACCGCGCCCGACATCCACATCGGCCACACGGTGGTGCTCAACAAGCTGCGACAGCTGCAGGACCTGGGGCACACCGTCATCTTCCTGATCGGCGACTTCACGTCGATGATCGGCGACCCCTCGGGCCGCAACAGCACGCGCCCGGCGCTCACGCGCGAGCAGATCGAGGCCAACGCCCGGACCTACTTCGCCCAGGCCGGCATGGTGCTCGACCGCGAGCGCACCGAGATCCGCCACAACAGCGAGTGGAGCGACGCGCTCGGCGCGCGCGGCCTGATCGAGCTCGCGGCGCGCTGCACGCTGGCACGCATGCTCGAGCGCGACGACTTCAGCAAGCGCTTGCGCTCCGGCACGCCGATCAGCATCCACGAACTGCTGTACCCGCTGATGCAGGGCTACGACTCGGTGGCGCTGCAAAGCGACCTCGAGCTCGGCGGCACCGACCAGAAGTTCAACCTGCTCGTCGGCCGTGCGCTGCAGCAGGAATACGGGCAGGAGCCGCAGTGCATCCTGACGATGCCGCTTCTCGAGGGCCTGGACGGCGTCGAGAAGATGAGCAAGAGCAAGAACAACTACATCGGCATCACCGAGGACGCGAACACCATGTTCGCCAAGACGATGTCGATCGGCGACACGCAGATGTGGCGCTGGTACACCCTGCTGTCGATGCGGCCCGAGGCCGAGATCACGCGGCTGCGCGCGCAGGTGGCGGGCGGGCGCAACCCGATGGACGCCAAGGTCATGCTGGCCAAGGAGATCACCGCGCGCTTCCATGATGCGGCCGCGGCCGATGCCGCCGAGCGCGACTTCCGCCACCGGGCCGCCGGCGGCATCCCGGACGAGATCCCGGAGCTGGCGCTGTCCGGTGCGCCGCTGGCCATCGGCGCGCTGCTCAAGCGCGCCGGCCTCGTGCCGAGCACGAGCGAGGCGATGCGCCTGATCGAGCAAGGCGGCGTGCGCCTGGACGGCGGCGTCGTCAGCGACAAGCGCCTCGAGGTCGGCGCGGGCACGGTGGTCGTGCAGGTGGGCAAGCGCAAGTTCGCGCGCGTCACGCTGGCGGCCTGAGCGCGCCCGCGCCGCCGGCATGCAGGTCAGCAGCTACCTCAAGCTCTCGGTCGCGGTGGCGGTGGCCACCATCGCCTTGAAGGGGGGCGCATGGTGGGTGAGCGGCAGCGTCGGCTTGCTGTCCGACGCGCTCGAGTCGCTCGTCAACCTGGCCGGCGCCTTGTTCGCGCTGGCGATGGTCACCTGGGCCGAGACGCCGCCCGACGACGACCACCCCTATGGCCACCACAAGGCCGAGTACCTCTCCAGCGGCTTCGAGGGCGTGCTGATCTTCGCCGCCGCCGTGGCCATCATCTGGGCCGCGCTCGGACGGCTGCTCGCACCGCAGCCGCTCGAGCAGATCGGCTGGGGCATCGGCCTGTCGGCGCTCAGCTCGGCGCTCAACGGCGCGCTCGCCTGGGCGATGCTGAAGAAGGGCCGCGCCGCGCGCTCGATGGCGCTCGAGGCCGACGCACGCCACCTGTTCACCGATGTCTGGACTTCGGTGGGCGTGATCGTCGGGCTCTTCGCGGTGCTGGCCAGCGGCTGGCACTGGCTCGACCCGCTCATCGCCGTCGGCGTCGCGCTGAACATCCTGCGCGAGGGCTGGTCGCTGGTGCGTCGTTCGGTCGACGGGTTGATGGACCACGCGCTCGAGCCGGCGGCGCGCGCGCAGATCGACCAGGTGCTGGAGGACTTCCGCCACCAGGCGATCCGCTTCGACCATGTCTCGACGCGCCGCGCCGGCCAGCGCCGCTTCGTCGACCTGCATATGCACATGCCGGCGGGCTGGACACTGGGCCGTGCGGCGGCCGTGCGCACCTCGGTCGAGCAGGCGCTGATGAGCGCGGTGCCCGGCTTGCGGGCGACGATCCAGCTGCTGCCGCTCGACGTCGAGGCGCACTTCGACGATCCGCGGGACCTGCTCTGATGCTCGCGCTCGTGCAGCGCGTGCGCGAGGCACGCGTCGAGGTCGCCGGCCGCGTCACCGGCGCCGTCGGGCCGGGCCTGCTGGTGTTCGTCTGTGTCGTGCCGGCCGACGGCGAGCGCGAGGCCGCCCGGCTGGTCGACAGATTGCTCGAGCTGCGCATCTTCGCCGATGCCGCCGGCAAGATGAACCGCAGCCTGCAGGACATGGGCGGCGGCCTGCTCATCGTCCCGCAGTTCACCCTCGCGGCCGACACCGCCGGCGGCAACCGGCCGAGCTTCTCTGCGGCGGCCCCGCCGGCGCAGGGACGCGCCCTGTACGAGCGCGTGCTGCAGTTCGCGCGCGCGCGCCACACGCCGGTGGCTGCCGGCGAGTTCGGCGCCGACATGCAGGTGCACCTGATCAACGACGGCCCGGTCACCATTCCGCTCGAGGTGCGCTGAGCGACTGGCCGGTGCGGGCTCGCGCGCGGAGCGCATCGGGCGCTGCGCGCGCGCCGCCGCCGCCCGCGCAGGATCTCGATGCTTCGAACCCGTCCATCCGCAGGCGCCGCCGCACCGCGCGGGCCGACAATGGCGCAGGCGACGGCGGCGCCGCGCGGACGCCGCCGGCCGCCGGTGTCCGCGTTGCGCATGACCTCCGACCTCTCTGCCGCCGAAGAGCTGCCCGTGCCGCCGCAGGCCCCGCCGCAGGGGCGCGCAAGCCGCTGGGTCGTGCTGGCCGCACTGCTGCTGCCGTTGTTGGCCACGGCGCTGCTGCACGCGCTGACGCTGGCGCTCGACCGGGCCGCTCCGGCCGGTGTGCTCGAACTGAGCCGGGCAAGGCGGGTCGACGCGCAAGGGATGCAGCCGCCGGCGGCCGACCGCGGCGTCGAAGTGACGCTGCCGCTGTTCGAGTCGGTCGCGACGGCGCGCGCGCCGCGCGCCCAGTGGCTGCTGCTGCGCCTTGTCATCGAGCAGCCCGCGGACACGACCTGGCAACTCGACCTGGACCACCGCACGCCGGTGCTGGTGTACCTCGACGGGCGGCTGCTCGCCAATTCGGTGCCGTTGGCCGAAGCCCACCTGCCGCCGCGCAATCTGCACATCGGCGACCGCCACCTCGCGGTCAACGTCCCGGCCGACTGGCTGCAGGCCGGCGTGCACGAGATCGCGGTGCGTCTCGGCGCGGCCGGTACGAGCGGCGCGTCGCTGTCGACGCTGCGTCTCGGGCCCGAACCCCTGGCCGAGGCGGCCGACCGGCCGCGCCGACTGTGGCAGGCCGGACGCACCGTCACCGCGCTCAGCGCGCTCGTCATCGGCACGCTGCTGCTGTTCACCTGGCTCGTCGAGCGGCGCGAGCGCCTGTATCTGTGGTCGGCCATCTACCTGCTGGCCCTGGCGCTGCTGCTGGCGCCCTACGTGCTCGACGAGCCGCCGCTGGCGGCACCCTGGTGGCGCATGCTGCTCGATGCCGCGGACGTGCTGGCCAAGGGCATCTTGCCGCTGGTCATCGCGGCCTGGGCACGACCGCAGGCGAACTGGGTGCCGCGGCTGGTGCTTGCCTACTTGCTGGTGGCGCTGCCGCTGGACCTGCTGTCGGCGTACCAGCAGCGCCCCTGGGTGGTGTTCGCGCACCCCTGGCCCTGGTGGGCGCTGGCCAGCCGCGCGGCGATGCTCGGCCTGGCCGTCGTGGTGGCGCTGCAGGCCTATGCGGAACGGCCCGGAGCCATGCGCTTCGGGACGGCGCTGCTGGCCGGGCTGGCGCTGTGGATCTGGGCCGACGTCAGCCTGTTCGCGATCGTCGCGCCGGGTGTCGTGCGCGTCGTCGACCTGAACGTCGTCGCCTACGCCGGCTGGGCGCTGTGGGTCGGCCTGCTGCTGCACCGGCGGCTCGTCGCCGAACGGCAGCGCGAGGCGCGCCTGCGCGGCGAGCTTGCCGCGCAGCTCGCCGCGCGCAGCCGCGAGCTGGCCGAGCAGTACGCGGCGCTGCAGGCCGCCGAGCAGGCGCGCGCCGCAGCCGCCGAGCGCGAACGGCTGCTGCAGGAGATGCACGACGGCCTGGGATCGCAACTCATGACGGCCAAGATGCGCGCGGCGGCCGGCGAGCTCACGCCGCCCGCGATGGTCGATGCGCTCGACGGCTGCCTGCGCGAGATGCGGCTGGCGGTCGACACGCTGTCGGTCACCGACGGCGATCTCGGCGTGCTGCTCGGCAACCTGCGCCACCGGCTCGGCCCGGGCCTGAGCGGCGCCGGGCTCACGCTGCACTGGGCCGTGAACGACAGTCCCCAGGTGCCGGCGCTCGCGGGCAGCGGCGGCCGCGAGCTGGTGCGCATCGTCCAGGAGGTGCTCGCCAACGTCATGCACCACGCCGCCGCGACGCAGGTGACGCTGGCGACCGAACGCCTGCGCGACAGCGCCGGCGCCGGTGAATGCGTGCGCCTGACGATCCGCGACGACGGCTGCGGCATGCCGGCCGCGCCCACGCAGGGGCGCGGGCTGCGCGGCATCCACCGGCGTGCGGCGGCGCTGGGCGCGCGCGTGGCCTGGGCGACGCCGCACGAAGGCGGCGGCACCGTCTTCGCGCTCGAGCTGCCGCTCGGCGGCCGGGCGGCGGGCGCACCGGCATGAGCCCGAGCGGCCACGAACGGTCACGAACGAACACCAACTGCCACCAGCGGCCACCAGCGCCCACCGGCGGCCACCAGCGGCCACGAACGACCGCGAACGACGGCGAACGGCCACGAACGGCCACGGGTTGCCATCAGCGGGCCACGAGTGGCCGCGCAGGCGCGCAGCCCGCCGGGGTCAGTCGTACTTGCGCGCGTCCTCGATCACCTTGCCGTCGTTGGGCAGGGTGCCGGGCGCCACCAGCGCCACGTCGCAGCGCAGCTTGGTGAGCTCGCGCACGCTGGCCGCCACGGCATCGGCCAGGCCCGAGCCCGCGCCGGCGGCCTCGGCGCGCAGCGTCATGCGGTCGTTGGCCATCTCGCCCTCGACGACGAGCCGCGCGCGCGCCACCTGCGGGTGGCGCCGCAGCACCTCGGCGATCTGGCTCGGATGCACGAACATGCCGCGCACCTTGGCGGTCTGGTCGGCGCGCCCCATCCAGCCCTTGATGCGCAGGTTGGTGCGCCCGCTCGGGCAACGGCCCGGCAGCACGGCCGAGAGGTCGCCGGTGGCGAAGCGCAGCAGCGGGTAGTCGGGAGCGAGCACGGTGACGACGACCTCGCCCACCTCGCCGTCGGGCAGGACGTCGCCGGTGCCCGGGCGCACGATCTCGACGATCACGCTCTCGTCGACGACCAGACCCTCGTGTGCACTCGTCTCGTAGGCGATGGTGCCGACGTCGGCCGTCGCGTAGGCCTGGCAGACCTGCACGCCGCGCGCGGCGAACCAGTCGCGCAGGCCGGGCGGGCAGGCCTCGCCGCTGACCAGCGCCTTCTTCAGCGCGGGCAACGCCAGACCGCCCTCGGCCGCCTTCTCCAGCAGGATGCGCAGGAAGCTCGGCGTGCCGGCGTAGGCATCGGCGCGCAGCTCGGCCATGGCCTGCAGCTGCAGCTCGGTGTTGCCGACGCCGCCCGGAAACACCGTGCAGCCGAGCGCCTGCGCGCCGCTGTCGACGATCCACGCGCCCGGCGTGAGGTGGTAGCCGAAGCTCACGTGAACCAGATCGCCGGCGCGCAAGCCGGCCGCGTACAGCGCGCGCGCCATGCGCCAGTAGTCGCGCGCGCGGCCCTCGGGTTCGTAGATCGGGCCCGGCGACTGGAACACGCGCTGGGCGCCCGCGCGCGCACGCGCCAGCGCGCGCCAGCCGATCGCCGAGTAGCCGCCGAACGGATCCCAGTCGGCAGCGGCGGTGCCGCGCATCGCCTGCTGGCGTTCGAGCAGATCGTGCTTGCGCGTGACCGGCAGCCGCGCGAGCGCGGCGCGCGAGGCCACCTGCGCCGGCTCGACATCGGCCAGCGCCGCGGCCAGCGCCGGCACGGCCTTGGCCGCCGCCACCTGCGCCGGCAGCGCGGCCATCAGCGCGGCTTCGCGCGCGGCCGGGTCGCGCGTTTCGAGGTCGTCGTAGAACGCATTCACTGCAGTACCCTTCGCGCCGCGTGCTGCGCGACGAGCACCCGGGGCCGGCCCGGCACGCCCGTGCGCGGATTGCCTTCGTTGCCCTGGGGTCGGCGCACGCGTCTCATTCCTCGCGCTCCCAGCGCTCGAGGCGGCGTTTGAGCTCATCGACGAACTTGCGCTGCTCGGCCGCGTCGGCAATGCGGCCGCGGTCGAACTCCGGCGTCGCCGCGAGCTTGCGTGCGAGCCGCGTCGCGATCGCCGCGCCGTCCTGCTGCAGCTCGACCACGCGCTTGCCGCGCAGCTCGAAGCCGTCGCCGCGTTCGACGAGTCTCAGGTCGCGCAGGGCGCGCCTGAGCCGAACCAGCGCGCCGGCGGCGTCGAAGCTCGGCGGCGCGAAGCCGAAGTCGGGCAGGTCAGGCATGGCGTGCACCCCAGCGGAGCGCGGCGATCGCATCGGGCGGCCTCACGACAGCCAGCGCTTGCGCCGCTTGTAGCTCTTGATGTCGCGAAAGCTCTTGCGATCGGCGCCGCCCACGCCGAGGTAGAACTCCTTGACGTCCTCGTTCTCGCGCAGCGCCTTGGCCTCGCCGTCCATCACGATGCGGCCGTTTTCGAGGATGTAGCCGTAGTCGGCGTACCTGAGCGCGATGCTCGTGTTCTGCTCGGCGAGCAGGAAGGTCACGCCTTCCCTGGTGTTGAGGTCCTTCACGATCTCGAACACCTCCTCGACGATCTGCGGTGCCAGGCCCATGCTGGGCTCGTCGAGCAGCACCATCTTCGGCTCGGCCATCAGGGCGCGGCCGATGGCGCACATCTGCTGCTCGCCGCCCGAGGTGTAGGCGGCCTGGCTCGTGCGCCGCGTCTTCAGGCGCGGGAAGTAGCCGTAGACCTTGTCGAGCGTGCGCGCCACCGCGGCGCGCCCGTCGCGGCGCGTGTAGGCGCCGGTGAGCAGGTTCTCCTCGATCGTCAGGTGGGCGAAGCAGTGCCGTCCTTCCATCACCTGGATCACGCCGCGCTCGACCATCTGGGCCGGCGTCAGCCGCTCGATGCGCTCGCCGCGCAGCTCGATCGAGCCCTTGGTGACTTCGCCGCGCTCGCCGGCGAGCAGGTTGCTCACGGCGCGCAGCGTGGTGGTCTTGCCGGCGCCGTTGCCGCCGAGCAGGGCCACCACGCGGCCCTGCTGCACCTGCAGCGAGACGCCCTTGAGCACGAGGATCACGTGGTTGTAGATGACCTCGATGCCGTTGACGTTGAGGAGGACCTCGCTCATCGGCGTGCTCGCTGCCGGGGTGCTCTCGGGAGGGGCGGGCGGCTTTCAGCTCTGGCAGTCGGCCGGCGTGCGCCGCGTGAGCTTCTTCTCGGCCGCGTACTTGTCGGCCGCGGCCTTGACCAGCGGCTTGAGCATTGCGTCGTCCGGTTGCAGCCAGCCGGACGTGAAGACCCACTTGGAACCGTCCCAAGTGTGTATCCGACCCCACGAGTCACCGCGGTGGTCGGCACAGCTCGTGCTGATCGGGCGCATCACGCCGGTGAAGCCGGCAGCGTCGATCTTCTTCTGGTCGATCGCGAGGTTCTCGAGGCCCCAGCGCACCTGCTCGCCGGACATCACTTGACCCTTGCCGTAACGCTCCTGGGCGCGCTTGATCGCCTCGGTGGCCAGGAAGGCGCTCATCGCGCCGCGCATGTACAGCACCTGCCCGACTTCGTCCTTCGGGCCGGTGCCTTGTCCCTTGCCGTGCACTTCCTTCAGGATCTCCTTCACGATCTTCGAGTTGGGTTCGGCGCCATGCTGCAGCGTGATCGAGTTGTAGCCCTTGGCCGCCGCTCCGACGTCCTTGACGTCGGGTTCCGCGCCGGCCCACCACGAGCCGTACATCTTCTCGCGCGGGAAACCGGTCGCGACCGCTTCCTTGATCGCGGTTGAGTTCATCACGCCCCAGCCCCAGAGAAAGATGTAGTCGGGCCGGGCCTGCCGAATCTGCAGCCAGGTCGACTTCTGCTCGATCCCAGGCAGTACCACCGGCAGCAGCGCCAGCTCGAAGCCGTACTGCTTGGACGCTTCCTGGAGGTAGGGGATCGGCTCCTTGCCGTAGGGATGGTCGGCGTAGACCAGCGTGATCTTCTTGCCCTTGAGCTTGTCGCGGCCGCCTTCCTTGGTGGCCACGTAGTTGACCAGCATGTCCGCCGAACTCCAGTAGGTAGCCAGCAGCGGGAAATTCCACTTGAACACGCCGCCGTCGGCGCTGTCGCTGCGGCCGTAGCCGGTGGTCATCACCGGGATCTTGTCGATCGGCGCCTTCTCGGTGAGCGCAAACGTGATGCCGGTGGACAGCGGCTCGAACAGCGAGGCACCTCCGTGCTTGCCCTTCAGGCGCTCGTAGCACTCGACGCCCTTGTCGGTGGCGTAGGCGGTCTCGCACTCCTCGAAGAGGATCTTCACGCCGTTCAGACCGCCCTTGGCGTTGACGTACTTGAGGTAGTCGACATAGCCGTTGGCCCAGGGCACGCCGTTCGGCGCGAACGGGCCGGTGCGGTAGCTGAGTACCGGGATGAACTGTTCCTTGGCTTGTGCGATGGCATTGCCGGCGAGTGTGGCCAGGCCGAGCGCGGCCGCCAGGGCCAGCACCGGAAGAGAATTCGACTTCATAGCGTCTCCGAGGTGAGGTCAACGAAGGTGGCGCACTCTGCGGTGCGTTCGGGGATCAATGCGGGAACGGCCACAGCCGCAGCTTCTCCTTGCCGATCGACCACAGCCGCGCCAAGCCGTGCGGCTCGACGATCAGGAAGAAGACGATCAGCGCGCCGTAGATCATCAGCACGATGTGCGCGACCGTGGCCGTGTCGATGTGCAGGCTGACCAGTTGCCCGAGCGCCGGCAGCAGTTGGTCGAGCACGATCGGCAGGATCACGATGAACGCGGCGCCGAAGAAGCTGCCCATGATCGAACCCAGGCCGCCGATGATGATCATGAACAGCAGCTGGAACGAGCGATCGACGTTGAACGCGGCCGATTCCCACGAGCCGAGGTAGACGAAGCCCCAGAGCGCGCCTGCGACGCCGACGAAGAACGAGCTGACCGCGAACGCGGTGAGCTTGGCGTAGACCGGGCGGATGCCGATCACCGACGCCGCGATGTCCATGTCGCGCATCGCCATCCATTCGCGGCCGATGTGGCTGCGCACGAGGTTCTTGGCGACGAGCGCGAACACCACCGCGAAGCCGAGCACGAACAGATACTTGGACACCGGCGACTCGATCGGCAGCCCGAACACGTTCAGGCCCGAGACCGCGACCGAACCCGAGGTGGAGTCGTTGGACAGCCAGGCGATGCGCAGAAAGGCCCAGTCGACGAAGAACTGCGCCGCCAGCGTCGCCACCGCCAGGTACAGGCCCTTGATGCGCAACGACGGAACGCCGAACAGTACACCGACCACGGTGGCGCAGACGCCGCCGAGCAGGATCGCCGCCACCGCCGGCATGCCGTCGATGCGGATGAAGAAGTTGTAGGCCGCGTAGGCGCCCACCGCCATGAAGCCGCCGGTGCCCAGCGAGATCTGTCCGCAGTAGCCCACGAGCAGGTTCAGGCCGAGTGCGGCCAGCGCCAGGATCAGGAACGGCGTCAGGATCGCGCGCAGAAGATAGTCCGAGGCGAGCAGCGGCACGGCGACGAAGGCGGCCGCGAGCAGCAGCCCGATCACCACCCGGTCCTGCAGGATCGGGAAGATCTGCTGGTCGGCCGAGTAGCTGACCTTGAACTGACCGTTCTCTCTGTACAGCATGGGTCAGACCCCATCGATGATCTTGGCTGCGGCGCGCTGCGCTCGACTTGGTTCGGTCGAGTCGGCCTTCACCGAAATCATTGCGCGCGTCATATGCGATCGATGATCTTGTCGCCGAACAAGCCTTGCGGCCGCACCAGGAGGAACAGCAGCGCCAGCACGTAGGCGAACCAGATCTCGATGCCGCCGCCGAGCAGCGGTCCGATAAATACCTCGGACAGCTTTTCGCCCATGCCGATGATCAGTCCGCCGACGATGGCGCCCGGCACACTGGTCAGGCCGCCGAGTATCACCACCGGCAGCGCCTTCAGCGCCACCAGCGAAAGCGAGAACTGCACGCCCAGCTTGCTGCCCCAGATCACGCCGGCCACCAGCGCCACGAAGCCGGCCACGCTCCATACGATCACCCAGATGCGCGCGAGCGGGATGCCGATCGACTGCGCGGCCTGGTGGTCGTCGGCCACCGCGCGCAGCGCGCGCCCGGTCGGCGTGTACTGGAAGAACAGGGTCAGCAGGATCACCAGTGCGGCGGCGATCGCCGCCGCGTACAGATCCTCCTTGTTGACCAGCAACCCGCCCTGGAACACGCTGCCGAGCAGGAACAGCGGATCCTTGGGCAGGCCGATGTCGATCTTGTAGATGTCGCTTCCGAACAGGGTCTGGCTCGATCCGTCCATGAAGTAGGCGATGCCCAGGGTGGCCATCAGCAGCGTGATGCCTTCCTGGTTGACCAGTTTGGAGAGCACGAGGCGCTCGATCAGCCAGGCGGCGGCGACCATCATCGCCAACGCGGCGACGAAGGCCAGCGCGTTGGCGAGCAGCTTGTTGTCGAACCCGAACCAGGCCGGGAACCACTCCGAGAAGCGCGCCATCGCCAGCGCCGCCGACAGCACCATCGCGCCCTGCGCGAAGTTGAAGACGCCGCTCGCCTTGAAGATCAGCACGAAGCCGAGCGCCACCAGCGAGTACAGCATGCCCGACATCAAGCCGCCGATCACGGTCTCGAGGAAGAAGCCCATCGTCCGTCCGCCGCTCAGTGGCTGGTGCCCAGGTAGGCGCTGATCACTTCGGGGCTGGCGCGTACCTCGTCGGGCGTGCCGTCGCCGATCTTCCGGCCGTAGTCGAGCACGACGACGCGGTCGGAGATGTCCATCACCACGCTCATGTCGTGCTCGATCAGCACGACGGTGGTGCCGTACTCGTCGTTGACGTCGAGGATGAAGCGGCTCATGTCCTGCTTCTCCTCGACGTTCATGCCGGCCATCGGCTCGTCGAGCAGCAGCACCTGCGGCTCCATCGCCAGCGCACGGCCGAGGTCGACGCGCTTCTGCAGCCCGTAAGGCAGGCGCCCGACCGCGGTCTTGCGGTGGGCCTGGATCTCCAGGAAGTCGATGATCTTCTCGACGAACTCGCGGTGCTCGTTCTCCTGCTTCTCGGCGGCGCCGAACCAGGGGTTTCGCATCGCCAGCTGGAAGAGGTTGGTCTTCATCTTCAGGTTGCGGCCCGACATGATGTTGTCGAGCACGCTCATGCCCTTGAACAGGGCCAGACTCTGGAAGGTGCGCGCGACGCCCATCTCGGCGACCTGGCGCCGGTTCATGTGGCGGAAGGTGCGGCCGCGGAAGGTGACGCTGCCCTCCTGCGGCTGGTACACGCCGTTGATGACGTTGAGCATCGAGCTCTTGCCGGCGCCGTTGGGGCCGATGATGGCGCGCACCTCGTGCGCGCGCACGTCGAAGCTGATGTCCGTGAGCGCCTTCACGCCGCCGAAGGCGAGCGAGATGTTCTTCACCTCCAGGATCACTTCGCCGGCGCGGCGGCGGCCGGCGGCCGCCCCGGCCGCGGCGCCGGCCGCCGCCGGCCTGGCCTCGGCCAGCGGCTCGTGCACCGCGTTCACGCCGCCCTCCGCAGCACCGGCAGCACCTGGGCGTCGACGATGCGCAGCGTGGCCGCTACCTGGCCGCTGCGGCCGTCCTCGAACTTGACCGCGGTCTCGATGTACTGCTCGGCGAGGCCGCCGTAGAGCGCGTCGACCAGCACGCCGTACTTCTCGGCGATGAAGCCGCGCCGAACCTTGCGCGTGCGCGTGAGCTCGCCGTCGTCGGCGTCGAGCTCCTTGTGCAGCACGAGGAAGCGGCTCACCTGGCTGCCGGCCAGCCGCTCGTCCTGCGCCAGGTCGGCGTTGACCTTGTCGACGCATTCGCGCACGAGTTCGAGCACCTCGGGCTTGCCCGCCAGATCGGTGTAGCCGGCGTAGGGCAGGTTGCGCCGCTCGGCCCAGTTGCCCACCGCGTCGAAGTCGATGTTGACGAAGGCGCAGACCTTCTCGCGCTTGTCGCCGAAGGCCACCGCCTCCTTGACGAAGGGAAAGAACTTGAGCTTGTTCTCGACGTACTTGGGCGCGAACATCGCGCCGTCGTTGGCGCCGCCGACGATGCGGCCGACGTCCTTGGCGCGGTCGATGATCTTCAGGTGCCCGTGCGCGTCGACGAAGCCGGCGTCGCCGGTGTGGTACCAGCCCTCGGCGTCGAGCACCTCGGCGGTGGCCTCGGGGTTCTTGTAGTACTCCTTGAGCAGCCCGGGCGAGCGCACCAGGATCTCGCCGCTGGCGAGCAGCCGGATCTCGACGCCCTCGATCGGCACGCCCACGCTGTCGGCGTGCACCTGGTTGTCGGGCTGCAGGCAGACGAACACCGCCGTCTCGGTGCTGCCGTACAGCTGCTTGAGGTTGATGCCGATCGAGCGGTAGAAGGTGAACAGGTCGGGGCCGATGGCCTCGCCGGCGGTGTAGGCCACGCGCACGCGGTTCAGGCCCAGCGTGTTGCGCAGCGGCCCGTAGATGCAGAGGTTGCCGAGCGCGTAGTTCAGCCGCGCCAGCGCGCCCACCGGCTTGCCGTCCATCAGGTCGGGGCCGGTGCGGCGCGCCACGTCCATGAAGTGCCGGTAGAGCCAGCGCTTGAAGCGCCCCGCGTCCTCCATGCGGATCGTGACGCTGGTGAGCAGGCCCTCGAAGATGCGCGGCGGCGCGAAGTAGTAGGTGGGGCCGATCTCCTTGAGGTCGATCGTCACCGTGCCGGCGCTCTCGGGGCAGTTGACGACGTAGCCGCAGGCCAGCCACTGCGCGTAGCTGAAGATGTTCTGCCCGATCCAGGCCGGCGGCAGGTAGGCCAGCACCTCCTCCTTCTCGGTGAGGCGGTCGAACCTGGCGCCGGCCGTGGCGCGGTCGAGCAGCGAGGCGTGGCTGTGCACCACGCCCTTGGGGTTGCCGGTGGTGCCGGAGGTGAAGAACATCGCGGCCACGTCGTCGGGCTCGGCCGCGGCCACTTCGCGATCGTAGGCGCCGGGGTGTGCGCCGTCCCAGGCCTTGCCGGCTTGGAGCAGCGCGTCGAGCGAGGCCAGGCCGGGCTCGGCGTAGTGGCGCAGGCCGCGCGGATCGTCGAACCAGACATGCGCCAGCGCCGGGTGCTCGGCGCGCACCTCGAGCATCTTGTCGACCTGTTCCTGGTCTTCGACGATGGCCACGCGCACCTCGGCGTTGCGCATCGGGAACAGGTACTCGGCGGCCACCGCGTCCTGGTACAGCGGCACCGGCACGGCGCCCAGCGCCTGTGCCCCGAGCATGGCGGCATACAGGCGCGGCCGGTTCTCGCCGACCACGACGACATGGTCGCCGCGGCGCACGCCGGCGTCGGCCAGGCCGCAGGCCAGTTGCCGCGCCAGCTGCGCCAGCTCGGCCCAGGTGGTGGTCTGCCAGATGCCGTAGACCTTCTCGCGCAGCGCTGCGGCGGCCGGCCTCCTGGCGGCGTGCTCGAGCATCAGGCGCGGAAAGGTCGAGGGCACCACGGTCTCCGGGCGGCGAGGCGCGGCCCCGACGAGGCCGTCGCCTTCACACAAGCCGATTCTGGGATCGGCTTTGACGTCGGGTTGTCGTTGTGACGACAATCTCCGGGTAGTCACTGAGAGGCCTTCTACCGATGCCGACGCTGGCCTTCCCATCGGCTGCCGGTGCGCAGGGCGTACGGGTGTCGCGCTCGCGCGCGGCTCGGCCCGACGAGCTCGAAGGCATTCCCTGGCTCGCTGCGCTTACGCCCGAGGAGCGCGAACGCGTGCTGGCCGACCTGCGCGTCGTCGCCGTGCAGCCGGGCGAGCTCATCTGCCGCATCGGCCGCCCGGTGACCTACTGGTTCGGCGTGCTCGACGGCCTGCTGAAGATGAGCAACGACGCCGCCGCGATGCCGATCACCTTCACCGGCTTGCCGCCGGGCGGCTGGTTCGGCGAGGGCACGGTGCTCAAGGGCGAGCCGTACCGCTACAACATCCAGGCGCTGCGCAGGAGCCTGGTGGCGGGCATCACGGCCGCCACCTTCCACTGGCTGCTCGACCGCAGCATCGGCTTCAACCGCTTCGTGATGAACCAGCTCAACGAGCGGCTCGGCCAGTTCATCGCCGCGCGCGAGATCGACCGCATGACCGAGCCCGATGCGCGCGTCGCGCGCAGCCTGGCGGCGCTGTTCCACCCGCTGCTGTACCCGGGCGTCGGCGAACTGCTGCGCATCACGCAGCAGGAACTCGGCTACCTGGTCGGGCTGTCGCGCCAGCGCGTCAACGAGGCGCTGGCCGCGCTCGAGCGCGCCGGCCTCATCCGCGTGGAATACGGCGGCGTGCGCGTGCTCGACCTGGCGGCGCTGCGCCGCTACGGCTCGCTGGACTGACGACCACGAGGCCGGCACGACCGGCAAGTGTGCGCGGGCGACCACGTGCGGCGCGGGCGACCGCTTGGGCCCGTCGCCCGCGCCGACCGCTCGTTCGATCACTTCTCCTGCAGGCGGGCCAGATAGTCGAGCAGGGCGACGATGCGCCCGCGCACGTATCACTCGGGTTGCGCGGCCATGCCGGGGTAGCGCAGGGCCTGGGCCCGGAACACCGAGCCCCAGACCGGCATCTCGCGCGTGCCGTGCGCCGCGATCGACTTGGACGTGCGCCCGTCGATGATCTCCCAGACCAGCTGGTTCGGGAATGCGCCGCCGTTGCGCTTGCTGAGGGTGGTCAGGTCGCTCGGCGCCTTGAGCAGGCTCGCCTTCATCGGCCCGTCGCCCTTGCCGCCGACGCCGTGGCAACTGGCGCAGTTGCCTTCGTACTCGAGGCGCCCGAGGTCGGCACTGTCGACCTGGGCCGTGCATACCGAGGCGGCGGCCATCAGGCTCAGACCTGCGATCCCGCTGAGGCAACGCGTGAACATATCGTCCTCCGTATCCCGCCTGCCTTGCCGATCTCGCCATCCTCGGGCAGGTTGCGGGTATGACGAGCCTTGCTGTCGAAAACGCTACGCGCTCGACGCGCGGGCGCGTTGAGCGCGCGCAAGACCGGAGCGCACGGACGCGACGCCCGCTGCGGCAGCGGCAGAGTCAGCGGCAGCACGTACGGCACAGGCCGCGCGAGGTACCGTCGCTACACTCTGCAGCCTTTCGCAGCCGCGGGCCTTCCATGCGCAAACCGCTGTTCCTTGCCTTCGTGTCCTTGGCGCTGCTCGCAGGGCCGCTGCGCGCGCAGCCGGCGCCGCCGGCGCTGCCCGCGGCCGTCACCACCGTCGAAGGGATCGCCGAGTACCGGCTCGGCAACGGCCTGCAGGTGCTGCTCGTGCCCGACGCGAGCAAGCCCAGCACGACGGTGAACCTGACGATCCATGCCGGCTCGCGCCAGGAGGACTACGGCGAGACCGGCATGGCGCACCTGCTCGAGCACATGATGTTCAAGGGCACGCCGACGACGCGCAACGTCTGGTCCGAGTTCACCCGCCGCGGCCTGCGCGCCAACGGCTCGACCTGGTTCGACCGCACCAACTACTTCGCCAGCTTCACCGCCAGCGAGGACAACCTGAACTGGTACCTCGGCTGGCTGGCCGACGCGCTCGTCAACAGCACGATCGCCAAGGAGGACCTGGCCAGCGAGATGACCGTCGTGCGCAACGAGATGGAGATGGGCGAGAACCGCCCCGGCCGCGTGCTGTTCGAACGCGTGCTGGCGGTGATGTACGACTGGCAGGCCTATGGCCGCAGCACGATCGGCGCGCGCTCGGACGTCGAGCATGTCGACATCGCGCACCTGCAGGCCTTCTATCGCAGGTACTACCAGCCCGACAACGCCACGCTGATCGTCTCGGGCCGCTTCGACACGCAGGCCGTGCTCGCGCGCATCGCCGCGGCCTTCGGCCCGATCGCGCGGCCGGCGCGCGCCCTCGCGCCGACCTACACGCTCGACCCGGCGCAGGACGGCCCGCGCGAAGTGACGGTGCGCCGCGTCGGCGCCGCGCCGATGATGTACATCGGCTATCACGTGCCGCCGGGAGCGCACCCCGACTTCGCCGCGGCCGCGCTGGTGGCGCAGCTGCTCGGCGACACGCCCGGCGGGCGCCTGCACAAGCGCCTGGTCGAGCCGCGCCTGGCGGCATCGGCCTTCGGCTTCACGCTCGCGCTGGCCGAGCCGGGCGTGCTGCTGGTGGGCGCGCAGCTCGCGCCCGACCAGGACCTGGACAAGGCGCGCGCCGAGGCCCTGCGCGTGCTCGACGGCCTGGCGAGCGAGCCGATCACGGCCGGGGAGTTCGAGCGTGCGCGCCGGCAATGGCTCAACGACTGGGAAAAGGGCTTCAGCGACCCCGAGGCGATCGGCGTGGCGCTCAGCGAAGCGATCGCGCTCGGCGACTGGCGGATGTATTTCCTCGCCCGTGACCAGGTGCGCCGACTCACGCTGGCCGACCTGCAGCGTGTGGCCGCAGGCTACCTCGTGCCCGACAACCGCACGGTGGCGCTGTTCCGCCCCGACGCGCAGCCGCGGCGCGCGCCGGCGCCGGCCAACGTCGACCTCGCCGCGCTCGTGAAGGACTACAAGGGCGACCCGGACGTCGCCCTGGCCGAGGCCTTCGACGCCACGCCGGCCAACCTCGAGCGGCGCAGCCGGCGCAGCGCGCTGGCCAGCGGCGCCAAGGTGCTGCTGCTGCCCAAGGGCACGCGCGGCCGCGCGGTACAGGCCCGGCTGCTGCTGCACTTCGGCGACGACAAGACGCTGTTCGGGCAGGAGACGGCCGCCGGCATGATGGGCACGCTGTTCGACAAGGGCGGCGCGGGTCTGACGCGCCAGCAGATCGCCGACCTCTTCGACCGGCTGCGCGCGCAGGTCGGCTTCACCGTGCGCGGGCAGACGCTGAGCGTCGCCATCGACACCGTGCGCGAACATCTGCCCGAGGTCGTGACGCTGGTCGGCCGGCTGCTGCGCGAGCCGGCCTTCCCGCCCGAGGCGCTCGAGGAGACGCGGCGCCGGTGGCTGGCCGCGCTGGCCGAGCGCTCGCGCGAGCCGGGTGCGCTGGTGGCCAACGCGATCGACCGCCACGGCAACCCCTACCCGCGCGGCGACCTGCGCTACGCGTCCACCTTCGAAGAGGCCGAGGCCGACGTCAAGGCGGTCACCGTCGAACAGGTGCGCGCGCTGCAGCGCCGGCTGCTGAGCGCGGCGAGCGCGGAGTTCGCCGCGGTCGGCGACCTCGACCCCGCGGCCGTTCATGCGGCGCTCGCTGGCGCGCTGGGCGAGTGGCATGCGCCGGCCGCAGGCGCGATGCCCTTCGCGCGCGTGCCGCGGCCGCTCGTGTCCACCACGCCGATGCGCGTGCTGATCGAAACCCCGGACAAGCAGAACGCCAACATGCAGGCCGCGCTCGCGCTGCCGCTCAACGACACCCACCCCGACTTCGCCGCGATGATGCTGGCCAACCATATGTTCGGCGCCGGCGGCAGCTCGCGGCTGTGGAAGCGCATCCGCGAGACCGAGGGCCTGAGCTACGACGTGCGCTCATCCATCGAGTGGAGCAGCTTCGAGCCCAATTCGCGCTGGGTGTCGAGCGCGATCTTCGCGCCGGGCAACCGCGCGCGCGTCGAGACCGCCTGGCGCGAGGAGCTGGCGCGCAGCGTGAAGGACGGATTCACGCAGGCCGAGCTCGACGAGGCGCGCGCCAGCCTGCTCTCGTTCCGCCGGCTGGCACGGGCGCAGGATGCTTCGATGGCCGGCCTGGCCGCGAACGACCTCTACCTCGGGCGCACCTTCGCGTTCGCGCAGCAAGTCGACGAGCGCCTCGCCGCGGTGACGCTCGAGCAGCTCAACACGGCGTGGCGGCGCTACATCGACCCCGACCGCATGGCGGTGGCCTGGGGCGGGGACTTCAAGGGCGGGCAGGGCAAGGGACGGTAGCAGGGACTCGGTCCGCGGCACCCGCCGGATCGCCGTCGGCCTCGTTCGCCACCCCCGCCGCCACATGCCCTGCGGGCACATGCGCGCCGGCGTTCTCGACATGGCCGGTCTGGTCGTCGAAGAAGAAGTCGGGCTCGAACGCGCCGAGGAACGGCCCCTTGGGCAGGCCGCCGAGGAACATGGCCTCGTCGACTTCGATGCGCCAGTCCATCAGCGTGCGGATCGCGCGCTCGTGGGCCGGCGCGCTGCGGGCGGTGACGAGCGCGGTGCGCAGCCGCATCGCGCCGGCCGGCTCCTGCTGCAGCCGGTGCAGTGCCGCGAGCAGCGGCTTGAACGGCCCGGGCGCCAGCGGCGTGGCGGCGCGTTCGGACTCGTGGTTCTGGAAGGCCTCGAGGCCGTCGCGCTGGTAGACGCGCTCGGCCTCGTCGGAAAAGAGCACGGCGTCGCCGTCGAAGGCGATGCGCACCTCGTCGGCGTGGGCCGCCGAAGCGTGTGTGCTCTCGGGGTAGACGCGCGCGGCGGGCACGCCGGCGGCGAGCGCGCTGCGCACGTCGTCGACGTTGGCGCTCAGGAACAGCAGCGCGCCGAGCGGGCGCAGGTAGCGCCAGGGGCTGCGTCCGCGCGTGAACACGCCGCGCTGCAGCGGCAGGCCGCAGCGGCGCGCGCTGCGGAACACCCGCATGCCCGAGACCGGGTCGTTGCGCGACAGGATCACCACCTCGACGCGCGGCGCGGCGCCCGCCTCGTTGAAGGCGAGCAGCTTGTTGACGAGGGAGAAGGCCACACCCGGGCGTGCCGGCTGCTCGAGCCGGGCGAGCTGCAGCTGCATGTAGGCGGCATCGTCGGCCGCCTCGAACAGGCGGTTCTCCTCCTCGAAGTCGAACAGCGCGCGCGAGGAGATCGCGACGACGAGCAGGCCTTCGAGCGTGGCGGGCATGACGGCGCCGATGGTAAGCGTGCCGGGCTGCAGCGCCGGGCCGCGGCGCCGGGCTGCCCGGCAGCCGCTATGCTTGCAGGCGTGCCGTCGACGCCGCGCCCGATGATGCTCCGCTGCCGCGATCGTGCGCGTGCGGCGCCTGCGGCGCGGCCGCGCCGGGGTCGCGCTCCGGGCGCACCGGCTCGGGCACGCCGCGCGACACACCGGGCGGCGGTGCCCGGGCGCGGCGAGGCGGTGCGCTGATGGCGGCGCCGGGCGGCGGGCGGGACCTCGCGCGCATCACCTTCGGCGTGCTCACGATCGGGCTGCTGCTGGCCGGCACGCTGTGGGTGCTGCGCCCCTTCCTCGGCCCGACGATCTGGGCGGCGATGCTGGTGGTGGCCTCGTGGCCGCTGATGCGGCGCGCCGAGCGGCTGTTCGGCAACCGGCGCTTCTGGGCGGTGGCGCTGATGACGCTGCTGCTGCTGCTGCTGTTCGTGGTGCCGCTGGCGGCGACCATCGTCACCATCGTCGGCAATGCCGACCGGCTGGTGGACTGGGCGCGCCTGGCCGCCGCCTGGCGCCCCGCCGAGCAGCCGCCGCCGTGGCTGCGCACGCTGCCGGTGATCGGCGGCGCGCTCGAGGCGCTGTGGGCGCAGCTGCGTGCGCTCGGCCTCGACGAGATGCTGCCCAGGCTGACTCCCTATGCCGGCGAGGCCACGCGCTGGTTCGTGCGCGAAGTCGGCAGCCTGGGCGTCGTGCTGTTCCAGTTCCTGCTCACGGTGGCGATCGCGGCCGTGCTGTACGCGCGCGGCGAGCAGGCCGCCGACATGGCCAGGCGCTTCGCGCGCCGGCTGGGCGCCGCACGCGGCGAGGCCGCCGTGCAGCTGGCCGGCGACGCGATCCGCGGCGTGGCGCTGGGCGTGGGCGTCACCGCCGTCGTGCAGGCGGTGGTCTCGGGCCTGGGCCTTGCGCTGGCCGGCATCCCGTTCGCGGGCCTGCTGACGGCCGTGATGTTCATGCTGTGCATCGCCCATGTCGGGCCGCTGCCGGTGCTCGTGCCGGCGATCGGCTGGGCCTTCTACGAGGGGCGCAGCGGCTGGGCGATCTTCCTCATCGTCATCGCGGCCGTGGCGGCGACGATCGACAACGTGCTCAAGCCGCTGCTCATCAGGATGGGCGCCGACCTGCCGCTGCTGCTGATCTTCGCCGGCGTCGTCGGCGGCCTGCTCGCCTTCGGCCTGGTGGGCATCTTCGTCGGGCCGGTGGTGCTGGCGGTGGCCTACAAGCTGCTCGACGACTGGATGAGCGACGAGGCTGCAGAGGCGCCCGCCGACGACGAATCGAGCTGAGCGCGGCCGGCGCCGGCATGCCCCGGCCGGCTGCCTGCCCAAGGGCTCGATCACCCGCCCGCTGGCCGTGCCGGATCGCCTGCGATCAACCTGAGCTGCTCCAGCGCCGACTCCAGGTCGTCGACGATCTCCTGCGCGATCTCGCCGGCCGGCTTCTTGTCGAAGAAGATCACGTTGGCCTCGACGCCCTGCGCGAAGAACAGGCCCGTGGGCAGGCGCAGCAGGGTGTGCACGTCGCACTCGTGCACGAGCTTCCTGCGGACGGTCTCGCCGGCGCCGCCCTCGAACAGCACGTTGTCGGGCACCACCACCGCGGCGCGGCCGTGGGGCTTGAGCAGCGTCTTGATGTGCTGCACGACGTTGAGCTGCTTGTTGCTGGTGGTGGCCCAGAAGTCGTCGCGCTCGACGATGTCCTTCTCGGTCGTGGTGCGGCCGTCCTCGCCGACGATCATCGTGCTGCTCTTCATGCCGAAGCGCGGATTCGCCAGCACCACGTCGAAGCGCTCGCCGGGGTCGGCCGCCAGCGCTTCGGCCACCTACACGGGAACGTTCTTCTCCGAGCCGATGCCCTGCAGCATCAGGTTCATCGTGCACACGCGCGCGGTGGCCTGTACCAGCTCCCAGCCGCGAAAGGCCCCTTCCTTCAGGTGGCGTTTCTCGTCGCGCGTGAGATTGGGGTTGTGCTGCGTGAGGACCTGGTGCGCGGCGAAGAGAAAGCCGCCGGTGCCGCAGGCCGGGTCGCAGATCAGCTCGCCGGGTCCGGGCGCGATGCAGTCAACCATCGCCTGGATCAACGCGCGCGCCGTGAAGTACTGGCCGGCGCCGCTCTTGATGTCCTGCGCATTGCGCTCCAGCAGGCCCTCGTAGGCGTCGCCCTTCACGTCGGCGCCCATCGCCGACCAGTCCTCGGCGTCGATCAGGTCGACGATCACGCGCCGCAGCTTGGCCGGGTCCTGGAACCTGTTCTGCGCCTTGCCGAAGATCAGCGCCAGCGTGCCCGGCTGCCTGCCCAGCTCTTCCAGCGTGTGGCGGTAGTGGTCGAACAGCGCATCGCCGTCCAAGGCCCGCAGCGCGGGCCCGGCGTAGGCGGTGGGGATGGGGCTGGGCTGGTGGTACGGCGGGCGGCTGCGCTCGTCGGCCATCTTGAGGAACAACAGGCAGGTGAGCTGCTCGACGTAGTCGCGATAGCTCATGCCGTCGTCGCGCAGCACGTTGCAGTAGTTTCAGAGCTTCAGGACGAGGGTGGAGGTGTTCATGTCTCAGGCGAACAGTCGCTCGGCCAGCGAGCGCGGCGAGTGCACCATGGCGCCGTCGAACGAGCGGCCGTAGCCGGCGCCGAAGTGCGTGCGGTCGCCGGTGACGAGCGCGTCGCAGCGCAGCCGGATGGCGGCCGCGAGCACCGGCCGGTCCTTCTCGGGCAGCCAGGCCTGTTCGTAGGCCGGCACCGCGGCCGGCGGCGCGGCCGCCGCCAGCCTCAAGTGCGGCAGCAGCGCATCGAGCACGCGCAAGGCTTCCGGGCCCTTGGCCAGCAGGTTGCGCCGCGCCTCGGCCAGAACGTAGGCATCGGCCCAGCACTCGTGGCCGCGCTCGACCAGCAGACGCACGAGCGCGCGCACCGCACCGTCGGACTTGGCGGCCGAGAAGAGGATGTTGGCGTCCAGGAACACCCGCATGGCTGCGGCCGCCCACGCTCCTAGACCCGGGTTCCTCGGCGGGGTGCTCGCGCGCGGGCCGCAGCCGGCGCCGCCGGCGGCGCGGGAGACGCGTGCCCGTGCGCGGCCAGCACGGCGGCCAGCTCGCCCTCGGCCTCGTCGAACTCGCGCTCGCGCTCTTGCGTGTAGACCTCCAGCGGCAGCGTCACTGCGGGCCGCAGCAGCAGCCCGTCGGGCGTGGTCTCGGCGATGAGCTGGTCGTCGACCTTCAGGCCGAGCGCCTGCCGCAGCTTGGCCGGCAGCGTGACGACGCCGCGGCTGGTGATCGTGACGGTGGCTTTCATGGCGGCAGATTAGCAGAAATGCCGCAATGCCGTCAAAGCACCGGAACCGGTGAGGCGCTGCCCGCACCCTGGGCGGTGGCTTCGGGCTCCAGCCTTCTGGCCGAGAGAGAAGCGGTTCGTCGCGGCGGCAGGTCAGTCACCCAGGTACTGCCGGCAGAAGGCATCGACGCTCAGTACCGGGCACAGCCCCGTCGAGCCGGCCAGCGCGAGCAAATCGCGATCGCCGGAAACGATGGCCCGCGCGCGCCCGGCGCGGGCCAGATGCAGGAACGGCAGGTCGAACGGGTCGCGGCAGGGCGGCACGGCGGGCGGCGGATCGGGAATCTGCACGACTTCGACCCAGGGCATGATGTCGGCGAGCAGTTCGCCCTGCTCATCGCCCGACAGCCGGAACTTCGGATAGCCGAGCACGCGCAACAGCTCCTGCGCCGTGGCCGTGCTGGCCAGCGGCACGAAGCGCCCGGATTGCCAGCCCGCACGCACGCGCGCCGTCGGCCCGCCGCCGAACAGCAGCGCCGACAGCACGACCTTGGTGTCCGGCACGACGCGCGGCGGCGCCTTCGTGCTCACCGGATTTCCCTTCGCACTGCGTGCTCCGGGATGAGCGCTTGGGAGCGGCCCGGCGCGCTCACAAGGCAACCTTCGGGCTGCGCCCTGCGGTGTTCGCCCTTGGGCGGCCCGGCGGGCTCACGCGCGGCGCGTCGGCTTCTTGCGCGGCGCCGGTTTCGCCACGCGCGGCCCGCCCGTCCCGCAGCCGGCGCCCGGTTCCGCCGCCTTGGGCGGCGCCTTCCCGGCCGTCGCCGAACGGGAAGAGCGCACCCACTGCACCGCGTCCGCCACGTCGGCCTCACCGAGGCCGAGCGCCGCCAGCTTGGCGCGCACCGCGTCGCCGCGCTGGATGCGCACCGGCGTCAGCACGATCTGGCCGACGCGCACCTCGACATCGAAGTATTCGGCGGCGCCGACCGCCTGCACCGCCGCCTTGGGCAGCGTCAGCTGGTTCTTCGACGTGATCTTGGCAAGCATCTCGAATCCTTGCAGTAAGGATTCCTTACTTTACCAGACGCGGGCGGCGGAGGGCGGCCCGCCGGGCGTCATCCAGGCATGCCGAACGCCCGCGCCAGCGCCGCCTGCCGCAGCGCCTGCGCGCTTCATTCCGCGGGTTGTGCGGCTCATTCCAAAGCCCTCACGGTGCGATAGTGATCTCGGCCTCGGCCGAGTCCTCGTCGCCTTGCAGGTCGTCGCCTTCCTCCACCATCTCGCCCGCATACGCGGGCTTGCCGTTCGCCTGCTCGATCAGTCGCAGGAGTTGCTTCTGCCGACTTGCCATGAAGGCATCGAAGCAATCGCCTCGCAAGGCCTCGGGGTCGATGAGGTGCAAGTGCCCGAAGCCGTCCAGCTTCGCGGCGTGGGTCGTTGGGGTCGCAGCGTCGCCCTTCTCCAGGCGCGCCAAGTACTCGGAAGGCGCCACACCTCCGATGATCCGGTTCGTGCGGAACGACAAGGGCGTCTTGTCGATGATCGAGTCGTAGACCGCCGGCTTGATCCCCTGCTTGTTGCACCGGTCCTGGGCACAGCGGGCGGACTGGATCGCCACCCCGGTGAGCGTGGCGCCGTGCTTCTTGGCCTCGATCACGCCGCAGGCCTTGCCGTCCAGGTGCAGCAGGCAGTCGGCGGTGCCGTGGCCTGGGTGAGATTCGAACTCGCGCAGCGCCACACCGCGTGCGGCGCACGGGTTTGCGGCTTCGAAGTCCTGGACTGCCCGGCCGGCGCCAATGAGCAGACGGTCTATCGACGTTCCGGCCCGGCGCTCGGGGTCAGCCACGCCGTGGGTACCCTGTCATTCCGTTCCTCGAATGGAGGCGCACGAGGCCGCGACGCCGATACCGGGAAGCTGCCGGCAATGCCGGCAGTACGGCACTCGCGTTCGTCGGCTGGTCGCGCCGCGCGCTGTCGGCCCTTCGGCACGGCGCCGGCGCGCCGGCGTCAGAGCCAGCCGCGTTCGCGCAGCTCGGCCTCGGCCTGCTCGGCCTGCGCGAAGTGCAGCGCATTCCAGCCGAGCGCGCGCGCCGTCTCGACGTTGGGCCCGTGGTCGTCGAGGAACACCAGCTCGTCGGGCGCGTGGCCGAAGCGCTCGGCGGCGATGCGGAAGATCGCCGGTGCCGGCTTGGCCTCGTGCACGCGCGCCGAGAACACGCCGTCGGCGAACCAGCCGACGAAGTCGTGTTCGCGCTCGAGGTGGTCGGCATACGGCGCCGGCATGTTCGACAGGAACAGCAGGCGGCGCCCGCCCTCGTGCAGCCGGCGCAGCAGCGCGACGCTGGACGCGATCGGCTGCAGCTCGTTGGGCACCGCGTCGACGACGCGCTGCACCTCGCTCGCGGCCAGCCCGGTGCGCCGGACGATGCGCGCGACGATCTCGTCGGGCTCGAGCAGGCCGCGGTCGAACTGCTGCCAGTCGCCCCCGTAGTCCTGGAAGATCTCGCGCACCCAGTGCGCCGCGCTCGCTTCGTCGTGCGCCAGCTGCGGCAGCACGCGCTGCAGCAGCGTCGGCGGGTGCCAGTCGAACAGCACGCCGCCGAAGTCGAAGACGATGGTCTTCATGCGCGCAGGCGTGCCAGCAGGCCGGCGGTGGAGGCGTCCAGGCCGCTCGCGTCGCCCGAGGTGAAGCGCGGCAGCAACCGGTTGGCCAGCGCCTTGCCCAGCTCGACGCCCCACTGGTCGAAGCTGTCGATGCCCCAGACGGTGCCGCTGGTGAAGACGCGGTGCTCGTACAGCGCGATGAGTGCCCCCAGCGCGCGCGGCGAAAGCTCGTCGAGCAGCAAGGTGGTGCTCGGCCGGTTGCCGGGAAAGCTGCGGTGGCGCGCCAGCACCTCGGGCGCGAGGTCGGGCGCGGCGGTGGGTGCGTGCTCGGCGCGCGCGGCTTCGCTCGTCTTGCCGAGCATCAGCGCCTGGCTCTGCGCCAGGCAGTTGGCGAGCAGCTTGCGGTGCGAATCGGCATGCGGGTGTGCGGCGCGCTTGACGGCGATGAACTCCACCGGCACGACGTCGGTGCCCTGGTGCAGCATCTGGAAGTACGCGTGCTGACCGTTGGTGCCGGGCTCGCCCCACACGACCGGACTCGTGCCGTAGGCGAGTTGGCGGCCCTCGAGGTCGACCTGCTTGCCGTTGCTCTCCATTTCGAGCTGCTGCAGGTAGGCCGGCAGCCGCGCCAGCCCCTGGTGGTACGGCGCCACGCTGCGGCTGCCGAAGCCGTGGAAGTTGCGGTACCAGACGTCGACGAGACCCAGCAGCACCGGCAGGTTGGCCGCCAGCGGCGCGGTGGCGAAGTGGCGGTCCATCGCGTGCGCGCCGGCGAGGAACTCGCGAAAACGCGCGGCGCCGATGGCGATGGCGATCGGCAGCCCGATCGCGCTCCACAGCGAGTAGCGTCCGCCCACCCAGTCCCAGAAGCCGAAGGTGCGCGTGATGCCGAAGGCGGCGGCGGCCTCGAGGTTGGTCGTCACGCCGACGAAATGCTCGGCCACCGTGCCGCCGAAGACGGCAGCGCGCTCGGCGAACCAGGCGCGCGCGAGGGCGGCGTTGGTCATCGTCTCCTGCGTCGTGAAGGTCTTGCTGGCGACGACGAAGAGCGTGCGCGCCGGATCGAGCACGGCCAGCAGCGGCGCGATGTCGTGCGCGTCGACGTTGCTGACGAAGTGAAAGCGCAGCTGCGGCGCACGCCAGGCGTCGAGCGCCTGCACCGCCATGCGCGGACCCAGATCGCTGCCGCCGATGCCGATGTTGACGACGTCGGTGATCGGCCGCGCCGTGCGGCCGTCGCGCACCTCCTCGGCGAAGGCGAGCATGGCGTCGAGGACGCGCTGCACCTCGTCGCCGTGCGGCGCCGTGCCGGGCGGCGCGCGCAGCGCCGTGTGCAGCGCCGCGCGTCCCTCGGTGGGGTTGACGACGCGGCCGGCGAGCATCGCGTCGCGCCGGTCCTCGAGCTCGCAGTCGCGCGCCAGGTCGAGCAGCAGCCGCAGCGTCGTCGCGTCGAGCAGGTTCTTCGACAGGTCGGCAAAGACCTCGGGCGCCTGCAGCGAATACGCGTCGAAACGCCGCGGCTCGCGCGCGAAAGCCGTGCGCAGGTCGAAGGCGCGGCCGGCGCCGGCGTAGTGCGCGCCCAGCGCGGCCCAGGCGGGGGTCTGGTCGGCCCGTGTCATCGTGCGTCCTGCCCGGTGCGGCGTCCCCGGAGCGGCCCGGCGCGCAGCGCGCCCAAAAGCTCCTGCGAGCCCGAGGCGAGCAGCCGCGCGTCCGAGCCGAGCGTGACGAAGCGGTAGCCCTTGGCGATGCGCGCGCGCGCCACGTCGGCGCGGCCGTTGTGGATGCCGGCGACGACGCCGTGCGCCGCGGCGCGCGCGACGATGTGGTCGATGGCCTGCGCCACCGCCGGCTCGACGTCGTCGAACGCGGGCTTGCAGCCGAGCGCGAGCGACAGGTCCGACGGGCCGACGTAGATCGCGTCGAGCCCGTCGACCGCGAGGATGGCGTCGAGCCGGTCGAGCGCCTGCGCCGTCTCGATCATCGCGAAGACGACGATCGTCGCGTCGGCGCGCTCGGCATAGTCGGCGCCGCCGTACAGCGCCGCGCGCACCGGGCCGAAGCTGCGCGTGCCGCGCGGCGCGTAATGGCTGTAGGCGACCAGCCGCGCGGCGTCGTCGACGCTGTTGATCATCGGGCAGATCAGCCCGTACGCGCCGGCGTCGAGCGCCTTCATCACGATCCCCGGCTCGAGCCAGGGCACGCGCACGACGGGCACGGTGGCGGTGGTGGCGATGGCCTGCAGCATGCCGACCATCGCCGGGTAGTCGATGGCCCCGTGCTGCAGGTCGATCGTCAGCGCGTCCCAGCCCTGGTGGGCCATCACCTCGGCGCTGAAGCTGCTGGGCACGGTCAGCCAGCCGTTGCCGGCCGCCTGGCCCGATTGCCACAGGCTGCGCAGTCGGTTCTCTCGCATCGTTGCTCCCGGTTCGCGCCGCGCCGCGGCGCGCGCGCGATGTGCGGGCGATCGTATAGCGCGCCGGGACCGCGCGCCGAGCGTACAACGCGGCGGGACGGCGCGCCGAGCGTGAACGCCGCGCCGGATGCTGCGGGGCTGCTTCGCTCGAGGGTCAGGCGTGCCTTAGAATCCGGCCCGCCTTCGCGGCTGCGAAGGGACTGCTCGGTTGGGGAGGACGCCATGCCTACAGACGCCCTCTTCCAGTTGGGAATCGTCTCAGGCGTCCTGAACATCTCCCAAGAGGAAGAATCATTCCTCCGTCGCCCCCGGCGACGCGCGCCCGCGTGCCTGCGCGGCGCACCCGTGCGCAAGGCCGCGCGCCGCGCCAGCATCCCGTCGTGGGAGCGCCTGCATCCGATGCAGGACCAGGTAAGCCGCAGCCGAACACCGGCCTAGCGCCCGCCGGCCGCGCCAGCGCCCGGCCGGACCCTCCGCGGGATGCTCCCGCCCCGCGCGCGCGTTGCCCGGTCCTGCCGCGCACTGAGCGCGGCCTTTGCAGCCAGCCCCCAGACGCGCCGGGCCTTGCGTCCCGGCTTCCGCCGCCGTCGCCGGCGGCCGTTCCTGCGACATCCGCTGTTCCTGGCGGCCCGAACCCGATGGGAATCCAGACTCCGTACTACCTCGTCGACGAGACCGCACTGCGGGCCAACCTGCTCCAGGCCGCGCGGCTGCGCGAGCTCTCCGGCGCCAAGGTGCTGCTCGCGCTCAAGTGTTTCGCCACCTGGGCGCTGTTCGACCTCATGCGCGAGCACCTCGACGGCACGACCTCGTCGTCGCTGTTCGAGCTCGAGCTCGGGCGCGAGAAGTTCGGCGGCGAGACGCATGCCTACAGCGTGGCCTGGGCCGAGCACGAGATCGACCGGGCGGCGGCCAGCGCCGACAAGATCATCTTCAACTCCATCTCGCAGCTGCAGCGTCTGGGCGCGCGTGCCGCGGCGATCCCGCGCGGTCTGCGCCTGAACCCCGGCGTCAGCGCCTCGGGCTATGACCTGGCGGACCCGGCCCGACCGTACAGCCGCCTGGGCGAGAGCGATCCGGCGCGTGTCGAAGCCGTGCTCGAGCGCCTGAGCGGCTTCATGATCCACAACAACTGCGAGAACCGCGACTTCGCGCGCTTCGAGCAACTGCTCGCCCGGCTGGAGGAGCGCTTCGCGCCGCAGCTGGCGCGCGTCGACTGGGTGAGCCTGGGCGGCGGCATCCACTTCACCGCGCCGGGCTACCCGCTCGAGGCGCTGGCCGCCTGCCTGCGCGCGTTCGCGCGGCGCTACGGGGTGCAGGTGTACCTCGAGCCGGGCGAGGCGCTGGTGCAGGGCGCCGGCACGCTCGAAGTCACCGTGCTCGACACCCTGTCCAACGGCAAGCAGATCGCCATCGTCGACGCCGCCACCGAGGCGCACATGCCCGACCTTCTGCTCTACGGCCTGAACGCGCGCATCGAGCCCGACGCCGGCGCGCACCGCTACCAGATCTGCGGCAACACCTGCCTGGCCGGCGACGTGTTCGGCGAGTACGACTTTCCCGAGCCGCTCGCGCCAGGCATGCGCCTGACGCTGCACGACGCCGCCGGCTACACGATGGTCAAGAAGAACTGGTTCAACGGCGTCGCGATGCCCGCGATCGCCGTCAAGGGCCTGGATGGCCGGGTGCGCGTGGTGCGCGAGTTCGGCTACCGCGATTTCGTGTCGGCCCTGGGCTGACGACCCCGGGCGTTTCCCCTTTGTCCCCCGAGCGAATGGAGCAGCGAACCATGACCAGGAAGAACGTCCTCATCGTCGGTGCCGGCGGCGTGGCCCATGTCGTGGCGCACAAGTGCGCGCAGCACAACGCGCAGCTCGGAGAGATCCATATCGCCTCGCGCACGCCCGCCAAGTGCCAGGCGATCGTCGAATCGGTGCTCGCGCGGCGCAGCCTGCAGCGGCCGGGCGTCGTGCAGGCGCACGCGCTCGACGCGCTCGACGTGCAGGCGACCGCGGCGCTGATCCGCGCCACCGGCGCGCGCATCGTGATCCAGGCCGGCACCTCGTTCCTCAACATGTCGGTGCTCTCGGCGTGCATCGCCGCCGGTGCGGCCTACATCGACACCGCCATCCACGAGGATCCGGCGCGCATCTGCGAGCAGCCGCCCTGGTACGCCAACTACGAATGGAAGCGGCGGGGCGAATGCGCCGCGGCCGGCATCACCGCGGTGCTGGGCATCGGGTTCGACCCGGGCGTCGTCAACGCCTACGCGCGGCTCGCCCAGGACCGGTTCTTCGACCGCGTCGACTCGATCGACATCATCGACACGAATGCCGGTTCGCACGGACGCTGGTTCGCGACCAATTTCGACCCCGAGATCAACTTCCGCGAGTTCACCGGCACCGTGTGGTCCTGGCAGAACCGGCAGTGGACGGCCAACCGGATGTTCGAACGGCGCCAGGACTGGGAGCTGCCGGCAGTCGGCACGCAGACGACCTACCTCACCGGCCACGACGAACTGCACTCGCTGTCCGCCCTGCTCGACGTGCCGACGATCCGCTTCTGGATGGGCTTTTCCGACCACTACATCAACGTGTTCACGGTGCTGCACAAGCTCGGGCTGCTTTCCGCGCAGCCGGTGCGCCTGCCCGACGGCCGTGAGGTGGTGCCGCTGCACGTGGTCAAGGCGGTGCTGCCCGATCCGGCCTCGCTCGCGCCCACCTACCAGGGGCTGACCTGCATCGGCGACATGGTGCGCGGGGTCAAGGACGGGCGGCCGCGCGAGGTCTTCATCTACAACGTCTGCGACCATGCCGAGAGCTGGCGCGAGGTCGGCAGCCAGGCGATCTCGTACACCGCCGGCGTGCCGGCGGCGGCCGCGGCACTGCTGATCGCGCGCGGCACCTGGGACCTGAGACGCATGGTCAACGTCGAGGAACTGCCGCCCGAGCCGCTGCTGGCGCTGCTCGACGAGATGGGGCTGCCGACGCGTCTGCGCGACGCCCAGGGCGACCGTCCGCTGGCCGAGGCGCTCGACGCCGCGCCGCTGCAGCGGCGCTTTGCCTAGGAGCGGGGCCGGATTTCTGCCGCCCACGCTCCCAGGAGCATGGGCGGCCCTGCGTCGGCGGCCGCTCGCAGCGCAGCCCGCCGCAAGCTGCGGCGGGCGGCGCCCATCAGACCGGATGCGCCGTGTGCACGGCCCAGTCCTGCAGATCCTGGCGGTGCTGCATGTCGAGCGCCTGTTCGACGCTCTCGTGACCGCGGCGCGCCAGAGCCGCCTGCCGCGCCAGGATCGCGCCCTGGGCGCGCTCGAGCGCCGCGGCCTGCGCGAGGTCGAGGCGGCCGCTGTGCAGTCCGGCCGCGATGCTGCGCTCCTGTGCGACCGCACGCGCCGTGGCTACGCGCAGGTGCATGTCCATCAGCGGCGCGGCGGCTGCTGTCTTGCGCAGCCGCTGCGCATGGGTCTTGCGTGCCGCGTGCCGGGCACGTGCCGCGTCCGCCCTGGTCGTCGTCGTGCTCGCCTGCACGACGGCGTGCGCGGGGGCGGAGGCAGCGGGTGCCGCGGCAGCCGTGCCGGCCAGCGCGAGCGTACCCAGCAGCGCGAGGCCGGCGGCGGCGATTCGGTTCAACGTCATGATCGACTCCTGTGACTCGAGGACGATGGAAGCGGTGCGCGGCCCGGCTTCGTTGCCGGCGCGCACCGCACGGGGCCGACCCTTTTCAGCCGAGGTCGACCGGAATGAAGATCTGCTGCCCGTCGCGCGCGACCAGCAGTGCGACATGGCGCGGGTGGTCGCGCAGCGCGTCGCGCACCTGGTCGACGCTGCGCGCCGGCTTGCCGTTCACGGCGAGCAGCACGTCGCCGGCCTGCACGCCCGCGAGCTGCGCCGGCCCCTGCGCCTGCTCGACGAGCAGGCCGTGGTCGACACCGGCTTCGCGCAGCTCGTTCTTGTCGAGCGGGCGCACGGCCAGACCGAGCGCGCCGCCCTCGTTGCCGGCCACGGTGCTGCTCTTGTCGGCCTCGGCCTTGCCGAGCGCGACCTGCAGTTCGTGCCGCGCCTTGTCGCGCCACACGCCGAGCGTGATGCGCTCGCCCGGACGCGCCATGCCGACGCGCGTGGAAACGTCGCCGGCGGTCTGCACGTCGCGGCCGTCGATCTGCGTGATCACGTCGCCGGCCTTCAGCCCCGCGGCGGCGGCGGCACTGCCCTTGGCGACGCTCGACACCAGCGCGCCGTCGGGCGCCTTCAGGCCGAACGAGTCGGCCAGCGGCGCCGACAGGTCCTGCAGCATCACGCCCAGGCGCGCGTGCTCGACGCGGCCGTGCGCCACGATCTGGTCCTTGATGCCGAGCGCGACGTCGATCGGGATCGCGAAGGCCAGGCCCTGGAAGCCGCCGCTCTGCGAGAAGATCTGCGCGTTGATGCCGACCACGCGGCCGCCGGCGTCGAACAGCGGCCCGCCGGAGTTGCCGGGGTTGACCGCGGCGTCGGTCTGGATGAAGGGCACCACGCTGTCGCCGGGCAGCGAGCGGCCCTTGGCGCTGACGATGCCCTGCGTGGCGCTCTGCGCGAAGCCGTACGGCGCGCCGATGGCGAGCACGTAGTCGCCCACCTGCACCGCCTTGCTGTCGCCCAGCGTGACGGTGGGCAGGCCCTTGGCGTCGATCTTCAGCACCGCGATGTCGGTGGCGGTGTCGCTGCCCAGCACCTTGGCGGTGAATTCACGCCGGTCCGACAGCTTCACGCTCACTTGCTTGGCGTCGCGCACGACATGCGCGTTGGTGAGGATGAGGCCGTCGGGGCTGACGATGAAGCCCGAGCCCTGGCCGCGGAAGGGCTGCGCGCCGGGCGGCGCCAGGCGCCCGCCGGGGAAGCCGGGCAGGCCGCGGAAGAAGCGGTAGAAGGGGTCGTTGTCGAGCGACGGGCCGTCGGCGCCGTCGGGCTGACGCAGGCCGCTCACGGTGACGCCGACCACGGCCGGCCCTTCGGCCTTCACGATGGCGCGGTAGTTCGGCATGCTGCCGGCAGGCAGCGGGGCGATCGGGGCCGGTGCGGCGGCCGTCGGTGCGGCCGAGGCGACGACGGTGCCGGCGCTGGCCTGGCTGCTGGCCTGCGGACGCATCCAGGCGGGCAGGGTCCAGGCTTCGGCCATCGAGAGCGAGGTCCCGCCGATGGCCAGGGCGGCCGCGGCGGCGACGAGTGTGCGGGTCTTCATGCTGGGAGCTCCTGGGAGTGGCGACCGCGGCTGCGGCCATGCGCGGCACTCTAGGCAGCCCCGATGAACGGCGCGTGAAGCGAAGGTGAGGCGAAGATGAGGGCGGCCGCGCCCGTGCGGCCGGCCCCGGCCGGCTACGTGCGGGGCAGGTGCACGCTCACGCGCAGCCCGCCGCCGGGCGCCTCGGCGAGCGCGACCCGGCCGCCGTGGCGCTCGGCCACCGCGCGCACGATCGCCAGGCCGAGGCCGCTGCCGCCGTCGCGGCTGCCTTCGCGGCGATGGAAGCGGTCGAAGACGCGCTCGCGCTCGGCCGGCGCGATGCCCGGGCCGTCGTCGTCGACCTCGATCACGCCGTCGCGGGCCGTGCTGCGCAGGCGCAGCACGACCGCGGGGCCGCGTTCGCGCTCGCCGCGCCCGTGGCGGATGGCGTTGTCGAGCAGGTTGCGCAGCAGGCTGCGCAGCGCGGCCGCGTCGCCGCGCAGCGGCAGTTCGTCGGGCGCGTCGAGCTGCAGCAGCGCGCCTTCGGCGGCGGCCAGCGCGGCCGCGTCGCCGATGGCTGCGCGTGCCACCTGTGCGAGGTCGATGGTTTCGACGCGCGCCTCGGCGTCGGGTTCGGCGCGCGCCAGCGCGAGCAGCTGCTCGACCAGGTGGGCGGCGCGTTCGACGCCGGCGCGCAGCCGCGCCAGCGCCGCCTCGCGCGCGGCGGCGTCGGGGGCGTCGCGCAGCAGGCCGATCTGCAGCTTGAGCGCGGTGAGCGGCGAGCGCAGCTCGTGCGCCGCGTCGGCGACGAAGGCGCGCTGCGCGTCGAGCGCCGAAGCGACGCGGCCGAGCAGGGCGTTGAAGGCCTCGACGAGCGGCGCGATCTCGCTCGGCAGGCCCGCCGCCGGCAGCGGCTCGAGCGCGCTGGCGCCGCGCGTGCGCGCGGCCTGCACCACGCGCGCCAGCGGCGCCAGCGACAAACCCACCAGCCACCACATCGCCAGCGCCACCAACGGCGCGGCCAGCAGCACCGGCAGCACGCTGCGCCAGGCCGCCGCGGCGGCCACCTGGCGGCGCACCGCCAGCGGCTGCCCCACCTGCACCACGCGCAGCGGCGTCGCCGCACTGTAGATGCGCCAGCGGCGGCCTTCGATCTGCACCTCGCTGAAGCCGAGCACGGCGCGCGGCGGCAGCAGTGCCGGCTGTCGCCCCGGCACGCTCGAGTACAGCTGCACGCCGTCGATCGACCACACCTGCACGACGTAGTCGAACTCGGGGTTGGCCAGCACCGCGCGTTCGTCGTCGGCGATGCGCCCCTGGTCGCGCAGCGACAGGGCCATCTGCCGCAGGTGGTAGTCGAACAGCGCGTCGGTCTCGGCGCGCACGCTCACGTAGGTGGCGCCGCCCACCAGCGCCGCCACGACCGCGGCCAGCGCGAGCAGGAACGAGAACAGCCGCAGGCGCAGCGAACGCATGGGCTCGATTTCCGGGTCGTCGCTCAGGAGCCGGGCGAAGCGTGAATCAGGCGAGGAGGCGCTTCACAGGCTCAGCTGCCCTTGGCCGGGCCGACGTAGTAGCCCACGCCGCGCAGCGTGTGCAGGACGTCGTCGCCGAGCTTGCGGCGCAGCTGGTGCACGTAGACGCTGATGGCGTTGCTCTCGAGCTCCTCGCCCCAGCCGTACAGGCGGTCTTCGAGCTGCGCGCGCGAGAGGATCGCGCCCGGGCGCTCCATCAGCGCCTGCAGCAGCGCGAACTCGCGCGCCGACAGCAGCACCGCGCGGCCGCCGCGGCTCACTTCGCGCGTGGCCGGGTCGAGCCGCAGGTCGCCCGCCTCGAGCGTGCCTTCGGCGCGGCCGGCGCGGCGGCGCACGACGGCGCGCAGCCGCGCCAGCAGTTCGTCGAGCTCGAAGGGCTTGACGAGGTAGTCGTCGGCGCCCTGGTCGAGCGCGCCCACCTTGTCGGGCAGCGCGTCGCGCGCCGTGAGCACGATCACCGGCGTGGCGTCGCCGCGCGCGCGCAGCGCGGCCAGCACGTCGAGGCCGCTGCGCTGCGGCAGGCCGAGATCGAGCAGCACGGCGTCGAAGCGTTCGCTGGCCAGCGCGGCGTCGGCGGCGCGCCCGTCGCGCACCCAGTCGGCCGCCATGCCCTGCATGCGCAAGGCCTCGCGCAGGCTCTCGCCGATCATCGTGTCGTCCTCGACCAGCAGCACGCGCATGGGGCAGGGGCCGCGACGGTGCGCCGACGCACTCGGGGCCGACTCAGAGCCTGTGAAGACATGAACCGCGGGGGCGATTCATGTCTTCACGCTCGTTCGCTCGTCCGGGCGCACGGCGTGTGCTGCCGCGGGCGCCGACGGTGCGGCCGCGACGCAGTTGCGGCCCAGCTCCTTCGCTGCGTACAGCGCGCGGTCGGCCTCGGCGAGCGCGGCGTCCCATCGGCCGGCGTGCTCGACCAGGCGCGACACGCCGATGCTCACGGTGCAGCGGATCGTCTCGTCGCCGCCGGAATGCGGCCGCACGGCCAGCGTGTGCACCGCCGCGCGCAGCCGCTCGGCGAGCGCCAGGGCCGCGGCATCGCCGCCGCCGACACAGCCGACCAGGAATTCCTCGCCGCCGAAGCGCGCGACGAAGTCGCCGGCGCGCGCGCTGCCGAGCAAGGCCGCGGCCACCGCGCGCAGCACGCTGTCGCCCACCGTGTGGCCGTGACGGTCGTTGATCGTCTTGAAGAGGTCGATGTCGACCAGCAGCAGGTGCAGCGGCTCGTGGCCGCGTATGCCGAAGTGGCGTCGCCGGATCTCGTCGAGCCCGAGGCGGTTGAACAGCTGCGTCAAGGCGTCGTGGGTGGCCAGACCCTCGAGCTGCAGGTTCAGCCGCACGAACACCATCCACACCAGACAGGGGCCGAGCAGCAGCGCGACGAGCGAGGTGTAGGCGTAGAACAGCTGCGCAAAGGCACCCTGGTACAGCGCCGGGCTGCCGTTCAGGCCGAGCGAGACGGCCCGCCCCGCCGTCAGCAGCGCCTGCCCGCCGACGAGCACGCCGAGCACCCCCATCGGCACGCGCAAGCCGCGCTCGCTGCGCTGCAGACTGCCGAACGTGACGATCGCCATGGTCAGGAACAGCGCCCCGAGCGCACTGTTGACGGTCGCCAGGCGTGCCCTGGGCCCCAGCGCCACGGCCAGCGCCAGGTCGATCAGGGCGAACGTGGCCGTGATCGCGGCCAGCAGCGGCCAGCGCCAGGCATCGTGGCCGGTGAACTGGCGCATGCCGCTGGCGAAGAGCAGCCCGGAGAGCACCATCACGACGTCGCTTGCCACGCTGGACAGCGAGCCGCCCTGCAGCCCGAACACCAGACGCGCGCCATAGCTCAGGCCGAACAGCGCCGAGCCGGCGGCAAAGGCGTGCAGGCCGCTGCGCGGCGGCCCGCGGCGCGCGATGAGGTGCAGCAAGCCGCCCGAGGCCAGCAGGTGCAGCGAGAGCAGGAAGATGACGGTGCTGGGGTCCACTTCGGGCCCTGGGCGGGCAGTGACGCCGCGCGGCAGCGCAGGCTTGCCGCAGCGGGCCGTTCATTATCGGAAGCGCACCGGCCACCACTGCGCCGGATCCCCCCAAGACCCCCCAAGAGCGGGTGTGCGGTTCGCACGCCGGGCGTGATGCATCGGGCATCTGTGCCGCGCCGCCCATGCCTGCGGCGGTTCTCAGGCCGTCGGCAGGACGTAACCCTTGAACAGCTCGCGCAGCTTGTTCTTCTGCATCTTGCCGGTGGCGCCGAGCGGAATCGCGTCGACGAACACCACGTCGTCGGGCGTCCACCACTTGGCGATCTTGCCTTCGTAGAAGGCGAGCAGCTCTTCCTTGCCGAGCTCGGCGCCGGGCTTCTTCATCACCACCAGCAGCGGCCGCTCGTCCCACTTGGGGTGGGGCGCGGCGATGCAGGCGGCCATCGCCACCGCCGGGTGCGCCATCGCGATGTTCTCGAGGTCGATCGAGCCGATCCATTCGCCGCCCGACTTGATGACGTCCTTGCTGCGGTCGGTGATCTGCATGTAGCCGTCGGCGTCGATCGTCACCACGTCGCCGGTGGGGAACCAGTCGTGCCCGGCGGCGTCCTTCACCAGCGGGTTGCCGCCCTCGTCCTTGAAGTAATGCTCGAGCACCCAGGGCCCGCGCACCAGCAGCTCGCCCTGCTCGGGGCTGCCGAAGGCGAGCTCGTTGCCGGCGGCGTCGACCGCCTTCATGTCGACGCCGTAGATCGCGCGCCCCTGCTTGGCCATCACGGCGTAGCGTTCCTCCTCGGAGGCGGCCAGGTGCTTGGGCTTGAAAGTGCAGGCGGTGCCCAGCGGGCTCATCTCGGTCATGCCCCAGGCGTGCAGCACGTGCACGCCGTGGCGCTCGCCGAAGGCACGCAGCATCGCCGGCGGGCAGGCCGAGCCGCCGATGACGGTGCGCTTCATCGTGCTGAAGCGCAGCTGGTTGGCGTCGACGTAGGCCAGCAGGCCCTGCCAGACGGTGGGCACGCCGGCCGAGACGGTGACCTTCTCGGACTCGAACAGCTCATAGAGGCTCTTGCCGTCGAGCCCGGCGCCCGGGTAGACGAGCTTGGCGCCGGTCAGGCAGCCGACATAGGGCAGGCCCCAGGCGTTGACGTGGAACATCGGCACCACCGGCAGGATGACGTCGGTGGCCGAGCAGTTGAGCGCGTCGGGCAGCGCCGCGGCGTAGCTGTGCAGCACCGTGCTGCGGTGGCTGTAGAGCACGCCCTTGGGGTTGCCGGTGGTGCCGCTCGTGTAGCACAGCGAGCTGGCGGTGTTCTCGTCGAACTCGGGCCAGGTGAAGCGGTCGTTCTCGGCGTCGACCAGATCCTCGTAGACGAGCAGGTTGGGGATCTTGGCCGCGTCGGCCGGCAGGTGCGCGCGGTCGGTCATCGCCACCCAGTGGCGCACGCTCCGCGTGCGCGGCGCCACGGCGGCGACGAGCGGCAGGAACGTGAGGTCGAAGAACAGCACGCCGTCCTCGGCGTGGTCGGCGATGTAGACGAGCTGGTCCGGGTGCAGGCGCGGGTTGAGCGTGTGCAGCACGGCGCCCGAGCCGCTCACCGCGTAGTACAGCTCCATGTGGCGGTAGCCGTTCCAGGCCAGCGTCGCCACGCGGCCGCCCGCGGACACGCCCAGGCGTGCCAGCGCGTTGGCCATGCGGCGCGCGCGCGCCGCCATCTCGCGGTAGGTGCAGCGGTGGATGTCGCCTTCGACGCGCCGCGAGACGATTTCCTGCTCGCCGTGGTGGCGCTCGGCGTGCATGAGCAGGGACGAGATCAGCAGCGGCAGCTGCATCATTTGGCCGTTCATGGTTCTCCTCGGTCGGTTGCTGCGGGCGGATGCCGCCATTGTGCTCAGCCTGCCGTCACCAGCGGGTTGACGGTGCGCAGCGGCGCAAAGCGGCCGAAATCCCGGTCGGCCGTCCAGAGCTCGTGCACGCCATGCTGCAGGCACAGCGCCGCGATGCGCGCGTCGTGCACCTGCGGGCCGGCAACCCGCGCGGCACGCAGCAGCGGTGCCAGTGCCGGCCAGTGCTCGCCGCTCTCGGCCAGCAACTGCACACGCGGCGACTCCAGCCACGCATCGACCTGATCGATGGCCCGCGCCAGCGGCGTGGGCGTGCGGTAGATGCGCGGATGGGTGACGATGCCGATGAACTCGTGCACGCAGGGCCAGGGCAACGCCCATGCCGCGCGGCCCTCGGCCAGCTCGCGCAGGCGTCCGCGCGCGACATCGTGAAAGGCGCTGTCGCCGCGATGCGCGTAGACGAGGATGTTGGTGTCGACGGCGATCATCCGCCGCGTCCCTCGTAGGCCAGCTCGCGCAGCCGGTCCCACGCGGCCGTCGCCAGTTCGGGCCGCAGACCGTCGCCCGTGAACGAGGCGTCGCGCAGACGGAAGCGCGGGCCCCGGCGCTTTTGCGCGATGACCTGGCGCAGCCCCTGCTCGACCAGGGCGCGCACCGTCGTGCCCTCGCGGCGGGCGAGCCGGCGCGCTTCGTCGAGCAGGGCGTCGGCAAGGTCGATGGTGGTCTTCATATGGGTACCCATATCGCGGCGCGGCGGCGGAAGTATAGCGGCCGGTGCGCCGCGCGACCCTCGCTGCGCGATCCCGGGACGGGAACACGATGACCGCGGCGCGCACGAGCCCGGCACGCCGCCGGCGGTGCCGCGAACAAGGCGGGCCCACGACGGCGGTCGTGCGTTCGTCGCGGGCGAGGCACGCCCGCCGGCGTGGACGAGCCTGCGACCGTGTTGCGCCACGCCGAAACCCTCGCTTTCTGCGCCGCATCGGCCACCCGCGGCGACAGGCCTCGCCGGCGACGGCCAGGCACCGTCACCTCCCTGGCTCGAGCGCGACCCGGCGACCGGCGCACGCAGCCTGCGCCTGCCGCTGCCGGCGCCGCCGCAAGCACGCCGATTGGCTGACGCCCTCTGCGCGCCAGAGCGCCGTTGCACAGCTGGTACGCCGAGGCGATCAAGGCGACCTGGCGCATCCCGCAGGACATGAAGGACCGGTACGAGAACCTGATCGCGGCGGTGCAGTAGGAGGCTGCGCGGATCTTCACTGAACCGCAAACAGCGCCGTCTTTTCGAATGTCGGACGCCGGCCTGCCCTGCGCGCGCGGGGCCGACAACGGACTTTGCTTCGGCAGGTTGTTTTCGGGGGGCAGGGGCTGCGGGAGATGCGGACCGAACGGCCGCGCTGCCGCATCGCGCGCGGCATGACGCCGTGCACGCCGATGCCGTTGCCGCCGCAGAGCTGCCTGCGGCCCACCGCGGGCGGCGTCGCACGCCGATCCCGAGGCCGGCGCGTCGAAGCGCCCGCCCGGGCGCGGGCCCGGCTGCCGGTCTGCGCGCGGCCGCAGCGGGCCCTCAGACCGCCTCCCACACCGCTGCCTGCCGCCCCGCGGCGCGCAGGCGGCCCAGCGCGACGAGGGTCTCGACGAGGGTGGGCAGGCGCTCGCGCCAGCGGCCACGGCCGGCGAAACGGGCTTCGAGCTCGGGCATCGAGAGCGGGCGGCCGGCGCCGGCCATCACCTCGGCCACGGCCTTGATCTGCTCGGCCAGGCCCGCGGGCCACGGGCGCTTCACCACGGGTGCGGCCGGCGCGGCCGGCGCGTCGGCAGCGGGGTCGGCGGCGGCCTGCAGCGCGGCCCCTTCCGCTTCCGCTTCGGCCTCGACGTCGAGCGCGCCCTGCTCGCCCGGCACCTCGCCGGCGCGCGCTCGGGTCTGGAACTCGGGCCGCAGCCAGCGGATGGTGCCGGCCGCCTCCTCGGCGGCGCGCTTCGCGTTCAGCGCCACCAGGCGCTCGAGCAGCGTCTCCACCGCGGCGGCGCGCGCCTCGGCGGCGGCGGGGCGGTGGTCGGCGAGGGCGGGCGCGAGGTCGCTCCAGCCGTAGGCCTCGAGCACGGCGGCGTCGAGCTCGTCGTGCAGGCTCCTCAGCACGGCGACCAGGCCGTGCTCGTGCAGCCGCTTTTCCTTCGCGTTCAGCGGTTCTTCGGCGCGCAGCTTGGCCAGCACGTTGTACAGGCCGGTGAGCGTGACGTCATCGTGCGCCGCCTGGCGCGCCTTGCGGTGGGCGTCGAGCTGCTCGGCGAGGGCGCGGATGCGTTCCGCGAGGATGGGCGTCAGGCCGGTGTCGTCGGAGGGGAAGGGGAAGGGAAGGAAAGTCGTCGTGTTCGTCCAGGTGGGGTCGTTTCCCGCCCCCAACTTGCCGCCTGCCCGCGGAGCCCAGGTGACGTGCACCGAACTGCTTAGAACCCCAAGGACCAGCGCGTCGTCGGAGCAGATCGCGTACAGCTTGTGGTCCGGAGCAAACGGCAGCGCCTGGAACACGAAGATGCGATGCTTGGCAGTCTCAGCGGTGACGATCAGTCTCGGCAATGCCGACCATGATTGCCTGAGCTTGCCTCTTGCCTCACCGAACAACCACCACCTTTCGCGATAGCTCTTTCTGTTGTTGAGTTCGCGCTCTGGTCTGACCCGATCGAACAGCCACTGGTACAGGGCCGGGTGCTCCTCACGCGCGCGATCTGCTGTGTACCCGAAAAGGTCGATCACGAAGCAGTGCTCGCCGCCTTGCAGGAGGTCGCGCGCATTGCAGTGGGGCTTGATGACCTCGGGCAACTTGGCGGGGTCGTAGCCCAGCGCGCGTACATCGGCCTCTTCTAGCCTGAAGCCCTTGCCGACGAGGTTCATGCCCTGGAATGACAGTCCACTGGACGCCACGAGTCGCTGAGTGCCCACGATGCGGGCCCCCACGCTGAGATCGGAGTGGATTTCCCCTTCGCGCAGCCCGAAGCGCACTGCGAACTCACCCTGATCGGTAACCGCTTCTTCGAGTGAATGCAGCAACCGGCCCTTGGCATCGGTGCTGGAGCCAACAGTCATCGCGATACGAACGGCCGCGCCGCTGGATCCATCGACCCACGGGTGATCCGGCACCGCAAACGCGAGATGCAGCGGCGGACTTGCTGTCTGGTGAGCCTCGATGACCTTGCGATTGAAGATCATCGTGATGCTGTTCGTGGTGATGAGGCCGAATTGGCGCGCACGTCCTTCGCGAACGTCGCATGCAGCACGCTCCCACCAGTACATGACGAAGTCGGCCGTCTCCGGCACAGACGGCCAAGCGCCGCGCAGCGCCTCCACATACCCATCGCCCAGCGCCTCGCGCATCCGCTTGTTCCCGATGAACGGCGGATTCCCCACGATGAAATCCGCCTGCGGCCACTGGGCCGGCCGCGGATTCAGGTAGCGCCACTGCACCACCTGCGCCGTCTCGTCGGGCACCTGCTCGCCGGTGGCCGGGTGCGTCTTGAAGCTCTTGCCGTCCCAGCGCGTCACCAGCGCGCCGGCGGCGTCGCGCAGCGGCTCCTGGCCGTCGTGGGCCAGCACGGCGTCGCGGTGCTCGATGTTGCCGTAGTCGTGGAGCACCGGCTCGGCCACGCTGGTGTTGCCGAAGGTGCGGATGTGCCACTGCAGGTAGCCGATCCACAGCACCAGCTCGGCCAGCGCCGCGGCGCGCTCGTTGATCTCGATGCCGCGCAGTTGCTCCGGCGTCACCGTCTCGCCTTCGAGGCCGAGCTTGCCCTGCGTTTCGCCCAACGCCTCGAGCTGCGCCATCACCTCGCCTTCCAGGCGCTTGAGGTGCTCGAGCGTCACGTAGAGGAAGTTGCCGCTGCCGCAGGCCGGGTCGAGCACGCGCACCGTGCACAGGCGGTGGTGGAAGCGCCGGATCTCGGCGCGCGCCTCGGCCAGCTTGTCGTCGCGCTTCTTCCCTTCCAGCGCGTTGGCCTCGTTGGCGAGCACGTGCGCGGCGGCCTGCGCGTCGGCCCAGTCGGCGCGCAGCGGCTCGACCACGGTCGGCAGCACCAGGCGCTCGACGTAGGCGCGCGGCGTGTAGTGCGCGCCCAGGGCGTGGCGCTCGTCGGGGTCGAGTGCCCATTCGAGCAGGGTGCCGAAGATGGCCGGCTCCACCTCGCGCCAGTTGCTCGCGGCGGCCCGCAGCAGCAGGTCGATCTGCTCGCGCGCGAGCGGCAGCACGAAGTCGGCCGCCTGCCAGCCCTTGAACAGCTTGCCGTTGAAGCGCAGCACGTCGTGCGCGAGCGCGGCGCTGAAGCCGCCGCGGTCCATGTCGGCCCACAGCACGGCGAGCATCTTGTGCAGCGTGGCGGGGTCGTCGCGCCAGCGCTCGAGCAGCCCGACGAAGGCGCCCTGGCCGCCGTCGGCGTCGGCCGCCTTCGGCAGCAGGCCGACGTCCTCGGCGAACATCGAGAACAGGCAGCGCGTGAGGAAGGCGGCGGCCTGCTCGGGGCGGTGGCCGGCGGCTTCGAGGCTGCGCGCCAGCGCGGCCAGCTGTACGGCCACCTCGCGCGTGACCTTGGCGCTGGCGCGTGCCGGGTCGAGCGCCATCGGGTCCAGCCACAGCGTGCGCAGGCGCGCACGCACCGCCTCGTCGCGCAGGTCGGCCAGCTTCAGGCGGTGGCTGCGCGCGTCGGGGAAGGGCGTGTAGTTGGCGCCGCTGCGCGTGAACTCGGCGTACAGCTCGATCACCCGGCCCACGTCCACCACCAGCAGGAAGGGCGGGCGGCCCTCGGCCGCGGGCAGCGCGCGGGCATAACCCTCGGCCTGGGCGCGGGCGCGCATCAGCGCGTCGTCGAAGCCCCGGGTGTGCGGCCCGAGCTTCACCTTCTTGGCTTCCAGCACGAAGGCGCCGCGGCGGTAGCAGTCGATGCGGCCGGCGCTGGTGCGGCCGTCGCCGTGGGCGAAGGTGACGCCGCGCTCGAAGACGTAGGCGTTGTCGCGCGTGTCCTCGCGCGCCGGGTCGGGCAGCGGCACCTCGAGCAGCCGGCACAGGTCGCCGACGAAGAGCTGGTAGTTGGCGAGTTCGCTGCCGTCGGCGCCGGCCCAGCGCGCCAGGAAGGCTTCGACCGGGCTCGGCGCTTGCATGGCGGGGATCATAGGGGCGCCGGTTCGGCCGCCGTGCCGCGGCACGCGAGCAGAGCGCGGCCGGTCCTTCGGCGCCGCGGCCGCCGAGGCGCGCCAGACTCCTCAGCGTGCCGCCACCGCCACGTCGTGCGGCGCTTCGGTCTGCGACGCCGCGACCGCCGGGCCGGCCGGCGCCGCGTAGCGCGCCGGATCGAAGCGGTGCAGCAGCTCGGCTTCGCGCACGCGCGCCAGCGCGAGGGCGCCGAGCTTGACGTGCCCGTAGCCGCGGATGCCCTGCGGCACGCGCGCGATCTGCGTGGCCAGCGCCAGGCGCGCGGCGTCGAGCTGCGGCAGCAGCTCGTCGATGCGCGCCTCGAACGCGGCGATGAGCGCGCGCTCGCCGCGCCGCTCGGCGCTGCGGCCGAAGGGGTCGAAGGGCGTGCCGCGCAGCCGCTTGCCCCGTGCGAGCCAGCGCAACGCGGGCAGCAGCCAGGGGCCGAAGCGCAGCTTGCGCGGCGGCGCGTCGTCGCGTGCGCGCGCCAGCCCGGGCGGCGCCAGGTGGAACTCGAGCTCGAGCTCGCCTTCGAACTGCTCACGCAGCGCGCGCTCGAATTCGCCGTCGGTATAGAGGCGCGCCACCTCGTACTCGTCCTTGCAGCTCATGAGCTTGTGCAGGCTGATGGCGGCGGCGCGCGTGAAGGGCAGCGCCGCGTCGGCGCCGAGCGCGGCTTCGGCCGCGCGCACGCGCTCGATGCGCGCGCGGTAGCGCCGGGCCCAGCGCGCGTCCTGGTAGGCCGCGAGATCGGCGGCGTGGCGCGCGACGAGCGCGTCGAGCGTCTCGGGTGCCGGCGCCTCGTCGGCACGGCCTTCGCGCAGCCGCTCGCAGGCGGCGGGGTCGCCGGCGGCCAGGCGGCCGAGTGCGAAGGCCAGCCGGTTGGCCTCGACGGCGACGCCGTTGAGCTCGAGCGCGCGCAGGAGTGCGGCCAGCGCCAGCGGCACGGCGCCGCGCTGCCAGGCCCAGCCGAGCGCGACGACGTTGGCGGTGACGGTGTCGCCGAGGAAGTCCTGCGCCAGCGCCTGCGCGTCGAAGGTCTCGACGCGCTCGGCGCCGGCGGCAAAGCGCAGCTTGGCGAGCAGCGCCTCGCCGTGCAGCTCGGCGTCGGGGTTGCGCACCGCGTCGGCCACCGGTGTCTCGTGCCGGTTGGCAAGGATGCGCGTGCGGCCGCGGCGCACGGTGGACAGCGCCTCGGCCGAGGCGCCGACGACGAGGTCGCAGGCGAGCATGGCGTCGGCCTGCTGCGCGTCGATGCGCGCCTGGTTCAGGCGCTCGGGCCGGTCCGCCAGGCGCACGAACGACAGCACGGCGCCGCCCTTCTGCGCGAAGCCCATGAAGTCGAGCACGCTCGCCGCGTACCCTTGCAGGTGCGCCGCCATCGCGACCACGGCGCCGACGGTGACGACGCCGGTGCCGCCGACGCCGGTGACGAGCAGGTCGTAGGGGCCGCTCCAAGGCCACGCCGCGGGCGGCGGCAGCGCCGCGACGCGGGCGTCGAACTCGGCGCGCGCGCGCCCCAGGATGCCCGAGTGGCGCCGCGGCCGAGCGCCGCGCACGCCGACGAAGCTCGGGCAGAAGCCCTGCACGCAGCGGTAGTCCTTGTTGCACGCCGTCTGGTCGATGCGGCGCTTGCGCCCCCAGGGCGTCTCGTGCGGCAGCACGGCCACGCAGTTGCTCTGCAGGCCGCAGTCGCCGCAGCCCTCGCAGACGCGCTCGTTGACGAAGATGCGCGTGGCCGGCTCGGCCAGCTCGCCTTTCTTGCGCCGGCGGCGCTTCTCGGCGGCGCAGGTCTGCTCGTAGATGAGCACCGTGACGCCGGGCGTCGCGCGCAGCTCGCGCTGCACGCGGTCGAGCTCGGCGCGATCGTGGAACTGCGTGCCGGGCGGGAAGCGGTGCACCGCGTCGCGGTACTTGCCGATGTCGTCGGACAGCACGACGACCTTGCGCACGCCTTCGCTCTCGACCTGGCGCGCGATCGCGTCGACGCCGAGCGGGCCGTCGACCGGCTGGCCCCCGGTCATCGCCACCGCGTCGTTGTAGAGGATCTTGTAGGTGAGCGTGGCCTTGGCCGCCACCGCCTGGCGGATCGCCAGGTAGCCCGAGTGGTAGTAGGTGCCGTCGCCGAGGTTCTGGAAGACATGCGGCACGCGCGTGAACATGGCGTGCGAGACCCAGTCGACGCCCTCGCCGCCCATCTGGATGAGGCCGGCCGTCGAGCGCTCCATCCAGCTCGCCATGACATGGCAGCCGATGCCGGGACGCGCCGTGCTGCCGGCGGGCACGCGCGTACTCGTGTTGTGCGGGCAGCCGGCGCAGAAGTAGGGCAGGCGCCGCACCGCGTCGGCGGCGTTGGACAGCAGTTCGGGCGGCGTGAAGTCGCGCACCTGCGCGCGCCGGTCGAGCGCGGCGTCGTGCGCGGCCAGCCAGGCGGCGACGATCTCGATCAGGCGCGAGGGGCGCAGCTCGCCGGTGGCGGCAATGAGCGGCCGGCCCTCGGCGTCGCTCTTGCCGAGCACACGCGGACGCGCACCGTCCGGCGCATTGAACAGCAGCGCCTTCAGCTGCGTCTCGACGACCGGCGCCTTCTCCTCGATCACCAGCACCTCGGCGAGGCCGCACACGAACGCGCGCATGCGCGTCGCCTCGATCGGATAGGTGAGGCCCAGCTTGTGCACGCGCACGCCGGCGGCGGCGAGCTGCTCGGTCGTGATGTCGAGCCGCCGCAGCACCTCCATGAAGTCGAGGTGCGCCTTGCCGGCGGTGACGATGCCCACGCGCGCCGGCGCGGCGGGCGTCGGCTCGACGATGCGCCGGTCGATCGCGTTCACGCGCGCGAAGGCGGCCACCGCGGCCAGCTTGTCGGCCAGGCGCGTCTCGATGGCGAGCGAGGGCAGGTCGGGCCAGCGGTAGTGCAGGCCCTCGGCCGGCGGCCGATGTCCGGTGGCGGCGCGCACCGCCTCGGCCCCGGCCCAGGCCGCGGCGCGTGCCTGGATGAGGTCGAGGTCGACGGTGCCGGCGCTTTCCACCACTTCCGACAGCGCCGTCAGCCCGACCCAGTTGCCGCAGTAGCGGCTGAGCGCCCAGCCGTAGAGCCCGAACTCGACCAGCTCGGCGACGTTGGCCGGCGCCAGCACCGGCATCTGCCAGGCCTGGAAGGCGAGGTCGCTCTGGTGCGGCATCGACGAGGAGACGCAGCCGTGGTCGTCGCCGGCCACCACCAGCACGCCGCCGGTGGGCGAGCTGCCGTAGGCGTTGCCGTGCTTGAGTGCGTCGCCGGCGCGGTCGACGCCCGGGCCCTTGCCGTACCACAGCGCAAAGACGCCGTCGCAGCTGCGCTCGGGGTCGCTCGCGACGCGCTGCGTGCCGAGTACCGCGGTGGCGGCCAGCTCCTCGTTGATGGCCGGCAGGAAGCGGATGCCGCGTTCGGCGAAGGCCGCGCCGGCGCGCCACACCGCGAGGTCGACCGCGCCCAGCGGGCTGCCGCGGTAGCCGCTCAGGAAGCCGCGCGTGTCGAGACCGGCGGCCGCGTCGCGCGCGCGCTGCATCAGCAGCAGGCGCAGCAGCGCCTGCGTGCCGCTCAGGTAGACGGTGCCGGCGTCGGCCCACAGCGCATCGGCCAGCGTGGCCTGCGGGCGAACGAGGGCATCGGGCATGGCGGGCTCCCTTCCGGGGCGATGGGCGCAACGACGGGCGGGGCGGCGGACGGGTCAGCGAGCGCTGCGCCGGCCGTCGCGGCGGGCCCGCAGCGTAGCGCCGACGCTGCAGCAGGTTCTTCCCCAATCCGCGCCCACGCGCTAGATTCGCAGCAAGTCCTTCTGCACCAGCGCCATGTCAGAGCAGATTCTTCTCGACCGCTACAGTCTGGCCATCCTCGACGAACTGCTGCGCGACGCGCGCCAGACCGTGCAGCAGATCAGCGACGCGGTGGGCCTGTCGCCCAGCCCCTGCTGGAAGCGCATCAAGGACATGGAGGCCGCCGGCGTCATCCGCGGCTACACCGCGGTGGTCGACGCCGCGAAGGTCGGCCTGGGCCTGCGCGTCCTCGTCGAGGCCAACATGGCGCAGCACAGCGAGGCCAACGTGCGGCGCTTCGAGGCGGCCGTGGCAGCCAGCGCGCCGATCGTGCAGTGCCACAGCACCACCGGCGCCAGCGACTACGTGATGACGGTGCTGGCGCCGGACATCCGGCGCTACGAGCAGTTCCTGCACGACACCATGTTCCGTCTGCCCGGGGTGACGCACGTGCGCTCGGCAATCGTGCTCAAGGAGATCAAGTCGGAGGTGCGGCTGCCGCTGCCGCAGCCGGCGCCGACCGCGCGGCGCGCCGGGCCCAGGCGACGCGGGTGAGGCGACGCGGGTGAGGCGACGCGGGTGGGGCGGCGCGGGTGGGGCGGCGGCGGGCGCGCGCCGCTACATCGGCGCCAGCGGCCTGCCGGCATCGCGCCGGTCGGTGTGCAGCACGCCGAGCAGCGCCTGCAGGTCCTCGTCCAGGCGCTCGAGCGTCGTCGCGTCCAGTCGCGCCAGCGCCTCGGGCAGCACGCCCGCGTAAGGCCCCGGCGCGCGGCGCAGCAGCCGCGTGCCCTCGGCGCGCACGCGCAACTGCACGGCACGGCGGTCCGCGCCGGTGCGTCCGGCTTCCAGCAGTCCGGCGCCGACGAGCGCCTTGACGAGATTGCTCGCCGTGCTCTGTTGCACGTCCATCGCGCGCGCCAGTGCGCTCACGCCGATGCCGGGCTGGGCGCGCACGATGGCCAGCGCCCACAGCTGCGCACCGCCCAGGCCGACGCGCTTCTCGACGCGCTGGAAATGCGTGCGCACCGCGTTGAACACGAGCCGGAACTTGCGCAGCACGCGCGCCGGCGCCTCGGCGGGCTGCGCCGCCGGCGTCACTGCTTCGGGTATTGCAGGTCGACGCGCCGGTTCAGCGCCCACGCCGCTTCGTCGTGGCCGGTCGCCACGGGCTTGTCCTTGCCCCAACTGATGGCCTCCATCTGCGCGTCCCTGACGCCGTAGATCTTCAGCGCCCGGACCACGGCATCGGCACGACGCTGACCGAGCGCGAGGTTGTAGGCGCTGCTGCCGCGCTCGTCGCAGTTGCCCTCGACGCGGATCGCGAGCGCCGGCTGGCCGGCGAGGTACTTGCCCTGCCGCTCGACGAGCGCGGTGTACTGCGGCTTGACCGTGTACTGATCGAAGTCGAAGTAGATGCTGCGCTCGGTCGCGATCGGGTTCTTCGGGTCGAGGTAGGCGGGCAGCGCGGCGCTGGTGACGCCGCTCGACGGCGCGGCGCGCGTGGCCGCAGGCGGCTGCGCCGGCGGCGCGGCGGCAGGCGCGGGCGGCGGCGCCGCGCGCACGGCGGCCGGCGCCGGTGCGGCCGGCGGCGGCGTGGTGCTGCAGGCGCCCAGGGCGAGCGCGACGGCGGCGCCCAGCAGGGCGCGAAGGCTTGGATGGTGGTTCACGGTGGACCCTTCATCGGATGGAGCAACGGCGTTCGCCGCAGCGCGGTGCCGCGGCCAACGCGGCGAGTATATTTGGTCAAATGCGAATCGGAAAGGCCGGGTCCGGCGGCGCCGGGCGGACCGGGCCGCTCCGTCGTGCGCGGGTGCGACGCGGCCGCGTCGCCGACGCGCCGCGAGGCAAGCGCGCCCGCGGCGGCATGCGCCGGCGTGGCGGCCCGACGCGGGGTCGCCCGCCGTGCTCCTGCGGTTCGCGACGGCCGGATCGCGAGCGCGAGCCGGAGCGCGCCCGGACCCCGGCACCTGCTTCAGGTCTCGTCGCGTGCGCTGGCAGCGAGCAGGCGGTCGAGCAGCAGCGGCACCTCGGCCGTGCCGTCGACGAACCAGCGGGCGTGCGAGTGCGGGTCGTCGCGGCCGACGCGCACGGTGAGCCAGTGCGGCGGCGCCGACGCGAACACCGGCTCGTCGTTGACGTCGTCGCCGACGAACAGCGCGCTGGCGCAGCCGGCGCGCGCGGCCAGCCGCTGCATCGCTGCCGCCTTGTCGGGCGCGTCGGCCGGGGCGACATTGACGACTTGCTTGCCGCCGAAGACGCGCAGCGACGCATCGGCCGCACCGAGCAGCGCGGCGATGCAGCCGGCGGCGGCGGCGCGGTCGCGCGCCAGGCGGTAGTGCAGCGCGATCGACGCGCCCTTGTCTTCGACGACGACGCCGTGTGCGGCGAGGGCCGCCGCCTGCGCCGCCAGACGGCAGCGCAGCGCATCGAGCCGGGCGCGGTGGGCCGCGGTCGCCGCCGGCTCGGTGTCGCATTCGGCACCGTGGTTGCCGACCAGGAACTGCGGCACGAAACCCAGGCGCGCGCGCAGGTCGGCCAGCGCGCGCCCGCTGACGACCGCCAGCGGCAGCCGCTCGGCCAGTGCCGCCAGCCGCCGCGCCACGCCCGGCGGGACGCGCGCGCGCTCGGGCCGCGCGACGATCGGCGCCAGCGTGCCGTCGAAGTCGAAGGCGACGAGCGGCCGCTGACGCACGAGCGCGTCGAGCGCGGCCAGGCCCTCGGGCCCGAGCAGCGGGCGCATGCGCGGCGCCGCCGGCTCCCTGTCGGTGGCCCGGTTCATTGCGCCTGATAGCGCCGCACGCGCGCCTCGATGCGCTCGCGCAGGCGCCAGCGCCCGGCGTCGGCGAGCATGCGCCCGGCCCAGCGGAAGACGTTGAACTCGCGCACCGTCGCGCGCAGGCTGGCCATGCGCTCGCGCTGCTCGGCCGGCGGCATCGAGGCGGCGCGGTGCAGCGCGTCGGCCGTCTCCTCGACATGGTAGGGGTTGACGATCAGCGCCTCGGGCAGCTCGCGCGCCGCGCCGGCGAAGCGGCTGAGCACGAGCACGCCCTGCAGGTCGTCGCGCGCGGCGATGAACTCCTTGGCCACCAGGTTCATGCCGTCGTGCAGGCTCGTCACGACGCAGAGGTCGGCGGCGCGGTACAGCTCGTTGACGGCGTCGTGCTCGTGGTGCTGCGCGAGCAGGTGCACCGGCCGCCAGCCGGGCCGGCCGAAGCGCGTGTCGATGCGCTCGACCAGGCGCTGCACGCGCTCCTGGAAGCTGCGGTATTCGTCGAGCGCGCTGCGCGTGGGCGCGGCCACCTGCACGAAGACGAAGCGGCCCTGCCACTCAGGGTGCTTCTCCAGCAGGCGCTCGACGGCGTTGAGCCGCTCGATGATGCCCTTGGTGTAGTCGAAGCGGTCGACGCCGACGGCGATGCGGGCATCGGCCGGCAGCCCGAGCCGCTCGATCACCCGCTGCCGGCACGCCGCCACCGGCGGCCAGGCGGCCGTCGTGCGCTCGTCGGGCCAGGCGATCGAGATCGGATAGCTCTCGATCAGCGTCTCCTTCTCGCGAAAGGCGATCGTCGCGTGCTCGTGCTCGATGCGCGCCTCGAGGTGGCGGTCGACCGTCTCGATGAAGTTCTTGCAGTGGTAGCGCGTGTGAAAGCCCAGGATCGTGCTGCCGAGCAGCCCCTGCAGCAGCTCGCTGCGCCAGGGGCAGATGCCGAACGACTCGGGGTTGGGCCAGGGGATGTGCCAGAAGGTGACGATCGTCGCCTGCGGCAGCCGCTCGCGGATCAGCGCCGGCAGCAGCGCGAAGTGGTAGTCCTGCACCAGAACCAGCGGGTCGGCGCCGCGCGCCTCGGCCACCACGGCATCGGCGAAGCGCCGGTTGACCTCGCAGTAGGCCTGCCAGTCGCTCTCGCGGAACACCGGGCGCACATGCGCGACATGGCACAGCGGCCACAGGCCCTCGTTGGCGAAGCCGTAGTAGTAGCCCTGCTCCTCCTCGGGCGTAAGCCAGACGCGACGCAGCCAGTAGTCCTGCTGACCGGGCGGAACGGCGACGCGGTCGCGCGCGTCGACCGCCTCGCGGTCGGCGCTGCCGCTGCCGTGCGCCACCCAGGTGCCCGAGCAGGCCCGCATCACCGGCTCGACCGCGGTCACCAGGCCGCTGGCCGGGCGCTTGACGACGAGGCCCTCGGCGCCGCGTTCGTGGATGTAGGGCTCGCGGTTGGAGACGACGATCACCTGGTCGCCCGCGAGCTGGGTGCGCAGCAGCGCGCGCAGGCGTTCGGCGTTCCACTCGGTCTCGGGGCCGATCGTGCGCCGGTACTCGTCTTCGAGGTCGCGCAGCCGCGCGCGCAGCTCCGCGGCCAGCGGCGCGAGCTCGGGCACGGGAACGAAGGGCGTGAGCAGGCCTTCGCCGCGCATCAGCGCGCGCGCCCCGTCGACCCAGCCGCGCCAGCTGATCTGGGCGACGACGACGGTGATGAGCGCGATCACCAGGCCCAAGGCCGTGAACAGGACGATCAGGTAGCGGCGCGTGTCCTGGCTGCGCCGATCGATGAAGCTCAGGTCGTGCAGGATCACGAGCCGGCCGAGCAGCACGGGCGCCGGCCGCGCCGCGGCCGCCGAGGCGGCCGCGGCGCTCGAGGCGAGCAGTTCGGGCGGCTGCGACAGATCGGGCACGAAGCCGGGCAGATCTTCGGCGCGCGGCGCGGGCGGCGGCAGCGGGGGCGGCGGCGGCTGGCCCCAGACCTCGTGCACGCTGACCTGCACCGCGCCGCCGGGGAGCTCGAGGCGCGGCTCGGGCCGCTGCGCCACCGCTTCGGCCAGGCCGCAGTCGATCGCGGCCGGGAAATGCTCGGTCTTCTGCACCAACGTGCCGTCGGGGCGGCACAGGCCGATGGCGAACAGCCGCTCGTCCTGCGCCGCGCGCTCGAACAGGGCTTCGAGGCGCGCCGTGTTCCCGTCGAGCAGCGCCTCGGTCACCGAGTCCGACAGCGCGTTGGCCACCAGCGTGCCGCGGCTGTTGAGGTCGCGGCTGAACCAGCGCAGCGTCACCTGGTCGAGCAGCGGCACGGCCAGCGTCGCCGCGAGGGCCAGCGTCGCGAGCAACGGCAGCAAGAAGCGCAGCTGCAGCCGCAGCGTGCGCAGCGCCGGCCGGCGGGCGCGCCGCGGCGCGGCCGCCGGGCCGGGCAGCGCGGGCGGGGTGGGCAGGGCAGGCAGGGTGGGCAAGGAGGCGCCGAGCTCGGTATATTCGGCCAAATATAAACCGGACTTTGCCGATGCCCGATGCCGCTGCCTCACCGGGCCATGCCGCAGCGCCCGCTGCGCCGCGGCGCCGTGCCGCCAGCCTCGAACTCGCCGTCATCGGCAACTGCACGGTGGGTGCGCTGGTCGATGCGCTCGGGCGCATCGTCTGGTGCTGCATGCCGCGCCCCGACAGCGCGCCGGTGTTCGACGCCTTGCTGCAAAGCGCCGACGGCCTGCCCGAGGACGGCGCCTGGAGCGTCGAGCTCGAAGGCCTGGCGCGCCACGAACAGGCCTACGACGCGGGCACCGCGGTGCTGCGCACGCGGCTGTGGGACGCGAACGGGCAGGGCGTCGAGATCGTCGACTTCGCGCCGCGCTTCGTGACGCGCGAGCGCGCGTTCCGTCCGGCGCAGCTGGTGCGGCGCATCCGACCGCTGGGCGGGCGTCCGCGCGTGCGCATCGTCGTGCGCCCGCGGGCCGACTGGGGCGCGGGCGAACCGGTCATCACGCGCGGCAGCCACCACCTGCGCTACGTCATGCCGGGGCTGACGCTGCGCCTGAACAGCTCGGCGCCCATCACCTACGTCGCCGAGGGCGGCTGGTTCGTGCTCGCCACGCCGGTGGCGCTGCTGCTCGGGCCCGACGAAACGCTGGCCGGCGGCGTCGACGACACCGCGCGCGAGTTCGAGGAGCACACCGCGCACCACTGGCGGCGCTGGACGCGGCGCCTGGCGCTGCCGCTCGAGTGGCAGGACGCGGTGATCCGCGCCGCCATCACGCTCAAGCTGTGCCAGTACGAGGACACCGGCGCCATCGTCGCCGCGCTCACCACCAGCATCCCCGAGGCGCCGGTGGGCGCGGGCGAGTTCGGCCGCAACTGGGACTACCGCTATTGCTGGCTGCGCGACGCCTTCTTCGTCGTGCGCGCGCTCAACGCGCTGGCCGAGGTGGGCACGATGGAGGGCTACCTGCAGTGGCTCTACAACGTGCTGCGCGGCGCGCGCGGCGGCCATGTGCAGCCGCTGTACGGCATCGGCCTCGAGGCCGACCTGCCCGAGACGGTGGTGGCGCAGGCCGCCGGCTACCGCGGCATGGGGCCGGTGCGCGTGGGCAACCAGGCGCACGAGCATTTCCAGCACGACGTCTACGGCAGCATCGTGCTCGGCGCGGCGCAGTCCTTCCACGACCGGCGGCTGTTTCGCGGCGGCGACGCGGCCGACTTCGCGCTGCTCGAGACGATGGGCGAGCAGGCCTGGCTGCTGCACGACCGGCCCGACGCCGGCATCTGGGAGCTGCGCACGCGCGCGCGTGTGCACACCTCGTCGGTGCTGATGTGCTGGGCCGCCTGCGACCGCCTCGCGCGCATCGCGCAGGCGCTCGGGCGCCCCGAGCGCGCCGCCGCGTGGCGTGCGCGCGCCGAGCAGATCCGCGCGCTCGTGCTCGCGCGCGGCTGGAGCGACGAGCGCCAGGCCTTCGTCGAGAGCCTGGGCGGGCGCGACCTCGACGCCAGCGTGCTGCTGATGGGCGAAGTGGGCTTCCTGCCGCCGCAGGACCCGCGCTTCGTCGCCACCGTCGACGCGCTCGAGCGCCATCTGGGCGACGGCCCCTTTATGCGGCGCTACGAGGCGGCCGACGACTTCGGGCTGCCGCGCACGGCGTTCAACGTCTGCTCGTTCTGGCGCGTCGATGCGCTGGCGCGCATCGGCCGGCGCGACGAGGCGCGCGCCATCTTCGAGGCGCTGCTGGCGCGGCGCAACGCGCTCGGGCTGCTGAGCGAGGATCTCGACCCGGCCAGCGGCGAGCTCTGGGGCAACTTCCCTCAGACCTACTCGATGGTGGGCATCGTCAACGGCGCGATGCGGCTGTCGGCGCCCTGGGACGGCGTGGTCTGAGGGCGCGGCACGCAGAACAACTGGCAGGGCAACTGGCAGGGCAACGCGCAGGGCAACTGGGCAGCGCGGCCAGCAGCACGCGGCCGGCAGCACGGCGGGCCGCGCAGCGCGTGGCCGCGCCACGCGCGCGGGCCGCTATCCTCGCGTCGATGTACGTCGCGCATTTCCGGCTGCGCAAGGAGCCGTTCTCGATCGCCCCCGATCCGCGCTTCCTGTTCATGAGCGAACAGCACCGCGAGGCGCTGGCGCATCTGCTCTACGGGCTCGGCGGCAGCGGCGGCTTCGTGCTGCTCACCGGCGCGATCGGCGCGGGCAAGACGACGGTGTGCCGCTGCTTCCTCGAGCAGGTGCCGCCGCGCTGCCGCGTCGCCTACGTCTTCAACCCCAGGCTGACGGCGATCGAGCTGCTGCAGACGATCTGCCAGGAGTTCGGCCTGGCGCTGCCGCCTGCGGCCGCTGCGAGCGTGAAGGCGCATGTCGACGCGCTCAATGCCTTCTTGCTGGAAGTGCACGCCGGCGGCGGCAGCGCCGTGCTCGTGATCGACGAGGCGCAGAGCCTGGCACCCGAGGTGCTCGAGCAGCTGCGCCTGCTCACCAACCTCGAGACGGCCGAGCGCAAGCTGCTGCAGATCGTGCTCATCGGCCAGCCCGAGCTGCGCGAGATGCTGGCGCGCCCCGAGCTCGAGCAACTGGCGCAGCGCATCGTCGCGCGCTTTCATCTCGGCGCGCTCGACGCGGCCCAGACACAGGCCTATGTCCGGCACCGCGTCGCGATGGCCGGCGGCGACGAGCCGCCGTTCGAGCGCGACGCGCTCGCCCGTGTGCACGCGCTCACGGCCGGGGTGCCGCGCCGCATCAACCTGCTGGCCGATCGCGCGCTGCTCGGGGCCTATGCGCAGGGGCAGCGCCGCGTCGACCGCGCGACGCTCGAGCGCGCCGCGCGCGAGGTGTTCGGCGGCTTGCCGCCGCACCGCCGCGCCTGGGTGGCGGGCGCCGGCTTGCTGCTGGCTGCCGGCCTGGGCTGGTGGCTGTGGCCGCAGAGCGCGCCGCCCGCACCCGCCCGTGACGCAGGAGCGGCGCGTGCGGCGTCGGCGCCGGCATCGGCGGGTGCGAGGGCGGTGACGGCGGAAGGTCCGGCGGCATCGACGGGTGCGGCCGCATCGACGAGTGCGACGGCATCGACGGGTGCGACGTCATCGACGGGTGCGACGGCATCGACAGGGGCGGCGGCACCGACGGGTGCGGCGGCATTGACAGGGGCGGCGGCACCGACGGGTGCGGCGGCATCGACGCATGCGCCTGCGTTGGCGCCCTGGTCGGCATCGGCCGGGCCGCCGGGGTCGGCGCGGTCGTCGGATCCGGCTGCAGCGGCAGCCGCGCCGTTGCCCGCCGGTGACCTGGACGCGTTGCTAAGTGCCGCCAGCCCGCGCCTGGAGCCGGCGCTCGCCGAACTGGCGCAGGCCTGGCAGGCCAAGCTCGATCCGACGGACCCCTGTGGCGCCGCACCGGCCGCCGGCCTGGCCTGCTTCCGCGGCCGTGGTGGCCTGGCCGTGCTGCGCCCGCTCGACCGCCCGGCGCTGCTCGCGCTGCAGCGTGCCGACGGAGCCACCGTGTACGCCCGGCTGCTCGGCATGGACGCGCAGGGTGCGCTGCTGGCCAGCGGCGGGCAACGCTTGCACCTCGGACTGGCGGCGCTGGCCGCCGTCTGGCGCGGCGAGTTCGTCACGCTCTGGCGTCCGCCGCCGGGCTGGCGCGCCAGCGGCGAGGCTCTGGGCGAAGCCGGTCGGTCCTGGGTGCGCCAGCGCCTGGCGGCGGCCGGCTTCGCCGACGAGGCGCTGCCGCTGCGCGCTCGCGTCTGGGCCTTCCAGGTGGCCGGAGGGCTCGAGCCCGACGGCCGGATCGGGCCGCTGACGCTGATGCGACTGGCGCGCAGCGCCGGCGCCGCCGCCGACGAACCCCGACTGACCGCCGGATCCTGAGAACCGGAGCCTCATGTCCTACATCCTCGAAGCCCTCAGGCGCGCCGAGCGCGAACGCGAGCGCGGCCAGGTGCCGGGGCTGCACGACCAGACGCTGCCGCCGATCGCCGAACGCAGCCGCCGCCCCCGGCTGCCGCTCGTCGCCGGCGTCGGCTTGGTGGCGGCGGCGGGCGCTGCCGCCCTGCTGGCGCTCGGCTGGCGCCTCGGTGCCGAGGCGCCGTCAACCCGCGGCAGCGCGGCTTGGACGGCCATGGTGCCTGCCGCATCCGCAGCGTCGAGTCCGGCGCGGGCCGCGGACATCTCGCCGGCGCCGCCGGCTGCGCCGAGTTCCGCATCAGGCGCCGGGCCGGCCGCGCCGGCGCTTGCGGCCGCGGCTTCGGCCGTGCCGGCCGGACCGCTTGCCGCTGTCCGCGGTCGCCGCGAAGCGCCGCGGCGCCATTCCAGCGCAGCGCCGGTGGCTGCCGTTGCCTCGGGCGCCGCGAGGCCGACCGCTTCTTCCGTCTTGGCTTCGTCGGCGCAGGCCGCATCCGCTGCGGCCGCGCCCAGCGCAGCGCGCGCCGTGCCGCTCGCCGAACTGAGCCCGGCCGAACGCGCCGAGTTGCCGCCGCTGGCGATCGGCGGCGCGGTCTATTCGGAGTCCGCCGCGAGCCGCTTCGTTCTCGTCAACGGCCAGGTGGTGCACGAGGGCGAAGCGGCCGCACCGGGCGTGACGCTCGAGCGCATCGGTCCCCGATCCGCCGTGCTGCGCTGGCGCGAGCGGCGCATCGAGCTGCCGCTGTAGCACATCGTGGGCGGTGCGCGCCGGGTGCGCGTCAGCGCCGGCCGGCCTCGCCCGCACCTGCCGCGGCAGGCGCAGCCGCAGGCGCAGCGACAGACGCAGCGACAGACGCAGCCGCAGGCGCGAACGCGAGCAGCGCGTCGACGCCGTACAGACGCGCGAGTTGCACGAGCTGGTCCGGCGCGCCGCGCACAGCGAAACCGCGGCCGGCGGCCTGCGCCAGGCGCCTGGCGTGCAGCAGCAGCGCGATCGCCGAGGTGTCGAAGGCCGCGAGGGCGCTCGCGTCGATGGTCAGCGGCGCGCCGGGCGCCGCCTCGGCGAGCGCCGCTTCGACGTCGCGCACGATCCGGCTGGCCTGCTGCAGCGTGGCGGTGGCGGGCAGTTGCATCGCGGCGCTTGTGTCTTCGGCGACCTTGCGGCTCAGCTCTTGCCGGCGTTGGCCTTGTTCTGCTCGACCAGGCGGTCGATCAGCGCGGCGATGCCGCCGTTGGCGAGCACCTGGCCGAACTGCGAGCGGTAGCTCTGCACCAGCCAGATGCCGCCGACGTTGACGTCTATGATCTTCCAGGCGGCGTCGTACTTGTCGAGCCGGTAGTCGAGCCTGATCGGCTCGCCCTTGCCGCGCACCTCGCTCTGCACCACCACCTGCGTGCTGCCCTGCACCGGCAGCGTCTTGGTGATCTCGACGGTCTGGTCCTTCACCTGCGTGAGCGCGCCCGAGTACACGCGCACGAGCAGGGTCTTGAACTCGCTTTGCAGCCGGCTGCGCTGCTCGGCCGAGGCGCCGCGCCACTGCGGGCCGACGGCCGAGCGCGTCATCACCTCGAAGTTCACGTTGGGCATCACCTTGGCGTCGACGAGGGTGATGATCCTGCCCACGTCGCCGGCCTGGATCGCCTTGTCGGCCTTGACGGCGTCGAGCACGTCGTTGGAGATCTGCCTGACGAGCGCGTCGGGTGCGACCTCGGCGCGCGCCGGTGCGGCCGCGAAGCCGGCCAGCGCGAGGACGAAGGCGAAGGCGGAGACGAAGGGTTTGAGCATGGGATTCCTTTCTGCAGCGGGGCACTCAGCGCCGCGCTGAGCCTGTAACGCCTGGCGGGCGCCGGCGGTTCACGATGTCGACCTCGGCGCGCTCGCCGGGGCGGGCGCCTCGGGCTCGTCGTCGAAGGGCTCGAGCGGCGGCGCGCCGTCGTACACCGCGTCGAGGCGGCGCGCGAGGTAGGCGTCGCGCACGAAGCTGTAGCGGTCGAGCGCGGCTTCCTGAAGCAGTTGCGTCGCCGCGAGCAGGTTGGCGCGCGTGTTCACGATCTCGAGCGCGACCACCGACCAGCTTACGGCGCGCTGGCGCGGCAGGCGCGCCGCGTCGAACGTGCGGTCGAGCGCGAGCCCGAAGGTGTCGCGCACCGTGCGCGGTCCGAACACCGGCAGCACCATGTACGGGCCAGGGCCGAAGCCCCAATGGCCGAGCGTCAGTCCGAAGTCCTGCGGGCGGCGCGGCAGGCGCATCTCGCTGGCCGGATCGAGCAGGCCGCCCAGGCCGAACACGGTGTTCGTCACCACGCGGATGCCCATCTCGACGCCGCTTTGCAGCTTGCCCTGCAGCAGATGGTTGACGGTCGACCAGACGTCGCCGAGGTTGCCGAGGACGTTGTCGACGCCGGTGCGAACGAGCCGCGGCACGGCCTTGCGGTAGGTCTCGGTCGCCGGCAGGACGATCGCCTCGTCGAGGGCATCGTTGAAGGCGAAGACCTTGCGGTTCCAGGCCTCCCAGGGGTCGGCCGGGTTGCGCAGGGCGGCCGGCGCGGCGGGTGCGGCGGCGCCCGGCTTCGCCGAGGGTGCACTCGCGCAGCCGCCCAGCGCCAGCGCCGAGGCCAGCAGCGCGCAGCGCAGGCCGCTTGCGCTCATCGCTTCGCTTCGGGCGCGCTCGCCGCGTTGGCCGTGCCGGTGGCGGCATCGGCCGCCTTGCCCGTGAGGAACTGGCCGATCAGGTTCTCGAGCACGACGGCCGACTGCGTCTGCGCCAGCGTGTCGCCGGGAGCGAGATCCTTGTCGTCGCCGCCCGGCTCGATGCCGACGTACTGGTCGCCGAGCAGACCCGAGGTGAGGATCTTGGCCGCGCTGTCCTTGGGGAAGCGGAAGCGCCGGTCGATGTCCATCTCGACCACGCCCTGGTAGGTCTTGGGATCGAGCGTGATCGACTTGATGCGCCCGACCACGACGCCGGCGGTGCGCACCGGCGCGCGCACCTTGAGGCCGCCGATGTTGTCGAAGCGCGCCGTCAGCGCGTAGCTGTCGCCGCTGCGCGTGCTGCCCAGGTTGGCCGCCTGCAGCGCCAGGAACACCAGGCCGAGCAGCCCCAGCAGCACGAACAGCCCGACCAGCGTCTCGATGCCCTTCTTGCTCATCGTCTCGTTCCTTGTGCGTTCGCGCGCCGGCTCAGGGCCTGTGAAGATATGAATCGCGGGTGTGATTCATATCTTCACAGGCTCAGGGCGTGGAGAACATCAGCGCCGTCAGGATGAAGTCCATGCCGAGAATCCACAGCGACGAGATCACCACGGTGCGCGTGGTCGCGTAGGCCACGCCCTCGGGCGTGGCCTTGGTCTCGTAGCCCTGGTACAGCGCCACCACGGTGCAGACGACGCCGAAGACGAAGGACTTGACGATGCCGTTGCCGACATCGCGCCAGACGTCGACGCCGTCTTGCTGGATCGACCAGAAGTTGCCCGCGTCGACGCCGATCAGCAGCACCGCCACGACCCAGGCGCCGAGGATGCCGATGGCCGAGAACAGCACCGCCAGGATCGGCATCGAGAAGATGCCTGCGAGCAGGCGCGGCGCGAGCACGCGCTGGCGCGGATCGACCGCCATCAGCTCGAGCGCCGCGAGTTGCTCGCCGGCCTTCATGAGGCCGATCTCGGCGGTGAGCGAAGTGCCGGCGCGGCCGGCGAAGAGCAGCGCCGTCACGACCGGACCGAGCTCGCGCACGAGCGACAGGTTGACCACCAGCCCGAGGCTTTCGGCGGCGCCGTAGCGCACGAGCGCGTAGTACATCTGCAGCGCCAGCACGAAGCCCACCGCCATGCCCGAAGCGAGGATGATGACGAGCGAGCGGTTGCCGATCGCGTGCACCTGCTCGACGGCCAGCAGCGGACGCCCGAACGCGGCCGGCAGCGCCTGGAACAGCTCGACGAAGAAGCGCGCCGCGTGACCCCAGCCGCGCAGCTGCGCCAGCGCCGCCGCACCCAGGCGCGCGAGCCCGTTCACGGTGCCGCCACCCCGAAGTCGACGGCGATGTCGGGCGCCGGATAGTGGAACTTCACCGGTCCGTCGGGCTCGCCGCGCGTGAACTGGCGCGTCTCGGGGTCGTGGCTGGCCATCAGCTCGGCCGGCGTGCCCTGCGCGACGATGCGCCCGCCGTTGGCCATCAGCACGACGTGGTCGCTGATCGCCATGCACTGGGGCACGTCGTGGCTGACGACGAGCGAGGTCGAGCCGGTGACGTCGTTGAGCGTGCGGATCAGCTTGGCCGCCACGCCCATGCTGATGAGGTCGAGGCCGGCGAAGGGCTCGTCGTACATGATCAGCTCGGGGTCGAGCGCGATCGCGCGCGCCAGCGCGATGCGCCGCGCCATGCCGCCCGAGACCTCGCCGATCCTGAGGCCGGCGGCGCCGCGCAGGCCCACCGCGTTGAGCTTCATCAGCACGATGTCGCGCACCAGCGGCTCGGGCAGGTCGGTGTGCTCGCGCAGCGGGAAGGCGACGTTCTCGAATACCGTGAGGTCGGTGAACAGGGCGCCGAACTGGAACAGCATGCCCAGGCGCCGGCGCAGCCGGAACAGCTGCGCGCGGTTGCGCACGTCGATCGGCTCGCCGTCGAACATCACGCGGCCCGAGTTGGTGCCGTGCACGCCGGCGATCAGGCGCAGCAGCGTCGTCTTGCCGCAGCCCGAGCTGCCGAGGATGGCGGTGACCTTGCCGCGCGGAAACTCGAGCGAGATGCCGTCGAGGATCAGCCGGCTCGCGTCGTAGCCGAACGTGACGTGATCGATCTCGATGAGGGCGTCGGGCTTCAAGTCGCCGGCGGCGCGCCGTGCCGGCGCTCGGATTGCGGAAGGTGTCCGGCATTCTCGCATGCACCTGCGCGCGGCGCGGGTGAAGGCGCGTGAGCGAAGGTCAAGGAGCGTGAAGCGCCGGCCCTCGGCGTCACCGCCTGTGTGCGGGCCGGCGCGCCGGCGCTTCAGCGCGGCAGCAGGCTCGTGCCCATCAGGTACGCGTCGATCGCGCGCGCCGCCTGGCGGCCCTCGCGGATGGCCCACACCACCAGGCTCTGGCCGCGGCGCATGTCGCCGGCGGCGAACACCTTGTCGACGCCGGTGCGGTAGCCGTCGACGGCGTCGGTGCCGGCCCTGGCGTTGCCGCGCGCGTCCTTGCCGACGCCGAAGGCGTCGAGCACGCCGGCCGCCGGGTGCGCGAAGCCCATCGCGAGCAGCACGAGGTCGGCCTTCCACTCCCGTTCGCTGCCCGCCACCTCGCTCATGCGGCCGCCCTGCCATTGCACCTGAACCGTCTTCAGCGAGGCGACGCGCTGCCGCTCCTTGCCGCTGCCGGCGACGAAGGCCTTGGTGGCGATGGCGAAGTTGCGTTCGCAGCCCTCCTGATGGCTCGAGCTCGTGCGCAGCTTGTAGGGCCAGTACGGCCAGCTGAGCGGTTTGTCCTCCTGCTCGGGCGGCATCGGCAGCAGCTCGAACTGGGTGATGCTGGCTGCGCCCTGGCGGCGACTCGTGCCGACGCAGTCGCTGCCGGTGTCGCCGCCGCCGATCACGATCACGTGCTTGCCGGCGGCGCGGATCTGGTGCCGGGGCTTGTCGCCGGCCACGGCCTTGTTCTGCTGCGGCAGGAACTCCATCGCGAAGTGCACGCCGTCGAGCGCACGGCCGGGCACCGGCAGGTCGCGGCTGATCTCGCTGCCGCCGGCCAGCAGCACCGCGTCGAAGTCCGCGCGCAGCGCGTCGGCGCCGATCGTCTCCCGGGCCTCGTTCAGGACCTTGCCGTCGGCCGGCGCCGCGCCCACCAGCACGCCGGTGCGGAAGACGACGCCCTCGGCCTGCAGCTGTTCGATGCGGCGTTCGACATGGCGCTTGTCGAGCTTGAAGTCCGGGATGCCGTAGCGCAGCAGGCCGCCGGCGCGCGCGTTCTTCTCGAACACCGTGACTGCATGCCCCGCGCGGGCGAGCTGCTGCGCCGCCGCCAGACCGGCCGGGCCCGAGCCGACGATGGCCACGCGCTTGCCGCTGCGCAGGGCTGCCGGCTGCGGCCGCACCCAGCCCTCGGCCCAGGCGCGGTCGATGATGGCGTGCTCGATGCTCTTGATGCCGACCGCGTCGCTGTCGATGGCGAGCGTGCAGGCGGCCTCGCAGGGGGCCGGGCAGACGCGGCCGGTGAACTCGGGGAAGTTGTTCGTCTGGTGCAGCACCTCGATGGCGCGCTTCCAGTCGTCGCGGTACACGAGGTCGTTGAAGTCGGGGATGATGTTGCTCAGGGGACAGCCGTGGCTGCAGAACGGCGTGCCGCAGTCCATGCAGCGCGCGCCCTGGATGCGCGCCTGCTCGGTGCTCAGGCCGACGACGAACTCGTTCCAGTTCCTGATGCGCTCGGCGACGGGTGCGCTGCCTTCTTCGATGCGCGCGTATTCGAGAAAGCCGGTGATCTTGCCCATGGGATGCTCTGGCGCTCGGGTGGGGTTCACTGGCCGGCGGCGCCGGCCACGGTGCGTGCGGACGCGCCCGACCGCGCCTTCGCGCCGGCTCGGGGCCGCGCCGCCGGTGCCGTCGGTTCCGTCGGTGCGGCCGGTGTGGCCGGTGCGGCCGGTGCGGCCTGCGCCGCACGGGCGTCGAGCACGCGCTGGTATTCGTGCGGCATGACCTTGACCATGCGCTCGCGCGAGTCGGCCCAGTGGTCCAGGATCTCGCGCGCGCGCAGCGAGCCGGTCCAGCGGTGGTGCTCCTCGACGAGCCGGCGCACGAGCGTCTCGTCGGCGGCCGCGCCATGCCAGCCGGCGGGGCTGCCGGGCTGCGCGTCGCGCGGCAGCAGCGGCTCGAGTGCCACCATGGCGCGGTTGCAGCGGCTGGCGAAGCGGCCGTCCTCGTCGAAGACATAGGCCACGCCGCCGCTCATGCCGGCGGCGAAGTTGCGCCCGGTGCGCCCGAGCACGAGCACCGTGCCGCCGGTCATGTACTCGCAGGCGTGATCGCCGGTGCCCTCGACCACCGCGGTGGCGCCCGACAGCCGCACCGCGAAACGCTCGCCGGCCACGCCGCGCAGGAAGGCCTCGCCGGCGGTGGCGCCGTACAGCGCCGTGTTGCCGACGATGATGTTGCGGGTGGCGTCGCCGCGGAAGTCGATGCTCGGGCGCACGACGATGCGTCCGCCCGAGAGGCCCTTGCCGGTGTAGTCGTTGGCGTCGCCGATCAGGTACAGCGTGATGCCCGGCGCGAGGAAGGCGCCGAAGCTCTGCCCGCCGGTGCCCTCGAGCTGCATCACGATCGTGTGGTCGGGCAGGCCCGACGGGCGGCGGCGCACGAGCTCGCCCGAGAGCATCGCGCCGACGCTGCGGTTGCCGTTGCGCACTTCGTCCATGAGCTGCACGCGTTCGCCGCGCTCGAGCGCGGGCCGGCAGCGCTCGATGAACTTGTGGTCCAGCGCGGGGCCCAGGCCGTGGTCCTGCTCCTCGACATGGCGGCGCGGCACGTCGGCGCCGACCGCGGGCTGGTGCAGGATGCGGCTGAAGTCCAGGCCGCGCGCCTTCCAGTGCGCGATGCCCTTTCGGGTGTCGAGCAGGTCGCTGCGCCCGATCAGCTCGTCGAACCTGCGGATGCCGAGCTGCGCCATGATCGTGCGCGCCTCCTCGGCGACGAAGAAGAAGTAGTTGACGACATGCTCGGGCTTGCCCGCGAAGCGGCGCCGCAGCACCGGATCCTGCGTTGCCACGCCGACCGGGCAGGTGTTGAGGTGGCACTTGCGCATCATGATGCAGCCCTCGGCCACCAGCGGCGCGGTCGCGAAACCGAACTCGTCGGCGCCGAGCAAGGCGGCGACGACGACGTCGCGGCCGGTCTTGATCTGGCCGTCGGCCTGCACGCGGATGCGCCCGCGCAGCCGGTTGAGCACCAGCGTCTGCTGCGCCTCGGCCAGCCCCAGCTCCCAGGGCGTGCCGGCGTGCTTGATCGAGCTCCATGGCGACGCGCCGGTGCCGCCGTCGTGGCCGGCGATCACCACGTGGTCGGCCTTGCACTTGGCCACGCCGGCGGCGACCGTGCCGACGCCGACCTCGCTCACGAGCTTGACGCTGATCGAGGCGCGCGGATTGACGTTCTTCAGGTCGTGGATGAGCTGGGCCAGATCCTCGATCGAGTAGATGTCGTGGTGCGGCGGCGGGCTGATGAGGCCGACGCCGGGCACGCTGTGGCGCAGGTAGCCGATGTACTCGCTCACCTTGCCGCCGGGAAGCTGGCCGCCTTCGCCGGGCTTGGCGCCCTGCGCCATCTTGATCTGGATCTGATCGGCGCTCACCAGGTACTCGGTGGTGACGCCGAAGCGCCCCGAGGCCACCTGCTTGATGCGGCTGCGCATGCTGTCGCCGGCGCGCAGCGCGGTGTCGGCCTCGACCCCGGCACGGGCGATGAGCGCGCTCACGCGCGTGCCCTCGGCGACGGCGGTGCCCTCGAGCTCGTGGCGGTAGCGCGCCGGATCCTCGCCGCCCTCGCCGGTGTTGCTCTTGCCGCCGATGCGGTTCATCGCGATGGCCAGCGTGGTATGCGCCTCGGTCGAGATCGAGCCGAGCGACATCGCGCCGGTGGCGAAGCGCTTGACGATCTCGGCGGCGGGCTCGACCTCGTCGAGGGCGATGGCCCGGGCCGGGTCGACCTTGAACTCGAACAGCCCGCGCAGCGTCATGTGGCGGCGGCTCTGGTCGTTGATGATCTGCGCGTATTCCTTGTAGGTGTCCCAGCGGCCGCCGCGCACGCTGTGCTGCAGCTTGGCGATGGCGTCGGGCGTCCACATGTGCTCCTCGCCGCGCACGCGCCAGGCGTACTCGCCGCCGGTGTCGAGCAGGCCGTCGAGCACCGGGTCGCTGCCGAAGGCCGCGCGGTGCATGCGCAGCGCCTCCTCGGCGACTTCGAACACGCCGATGCCGCCCACCTGGCTGGCCGTGCCGCGGAAGTACTTGCGCACGAAGTCGTCCTTCAGGCCGATGGCCTCGAAGATCTGCGCGCCGCAGTACGACATGTAGGTGCTGATGCCCATCTTGGACATGATCTTGCCCAGGCCCTTGCCGATGGCCTTGACGTAGTTGGCGATCGCCCGGTCGGCGTCGGGCGCGCCGGGCCGCGCGCCCTGCAGTTCGGCCACCGTCTCGAGGGCGAGGTAGGGATGCACGGCCTCGGCGCCGTAGCCGGCGAGCACGGCGAAGTGGTGCACTTCGCGCGCCGAACCGGTCTCGACGACCAGGCCCGCGGTGGTGCGCAGGCCCTCGCGCACCAGGTGGTGGTGCACCGCCGAGAGCGCCAGCAGCGCCGGGATCGCCACCTGGGTGCGGCTCATGCGCCGGTCGGTGACGATGATGATGTTGTGGCCGCCGCGGATCGCGTCGACGGTCTCGGCGGTGAGCGAGGCGAGCTTGGCCTCGACGCCCTCGCGGCCCCAGGCCAGCGGGTAGGTGATGTCGAGCTCGTAGCAGCGGAACTTGCCGCCGGTGTGCGTTTCGATGGCGCGCAGCCGGGCCATGTCGTCGAAGTCGAGCACGGGCTGCGTCACCTCGAGGCGCATCGGCGGGTTGACCGCATTGATGTCGAGCAGGTTCGGCTTGGGGCCGATGAAGCTGTTGAGGCTCATCACGATGGCCTCGCGGATCGGGTCGATCGGCGGGTTCGTCACCTGGGCGAAGAGCTGCTTGAAGTAGTTGTACAGAGGCTTGTTGCGGTCCGATAGCACGGCCAGCGGCGCGTCGTTGCCCATCGAGCCGATGGCCTCCTCGCCCTGTGCGGCCATCGGTCCGAGCAGGAACTTCAGATCCTCCTGCGTGCAGCCGAAGGCCTGCTGGCGGTCGAGCAAGGCGTCGCAAAAACGCGGCCGCTCGCCGTCGGCGGGAACGTCGTCCAGGCGCACGCGCACGTTCTCGATCCACTGCCGGTACGGCCGCGCGTTGGCGATCTGGTTCTTCAGCTCCTCGTCGTCGACGATGCGGCCCTGCTCGAGGTCGATCAGGAACATCTTGCCCGGCTGCAGCCGCCACTTCTTGACGATGCGGTTCTCGGGCACCGGCAGCACGCCGCTCTCGCTGGCCATGACGACGAGGTCGTCGTCGGTGACGATGTAGCGCGCCGGGCGCAGGCCGTTGCGGTCGAGCGTGGCGCCGATCTGCTTGCCGTCGGTGAACACCATCGCCGCCGGGCCGTCCCACGGCTCGAGCATCGCCGCGTGGTATTCGTAGAAGGCGCGCCGGCGCGCGTCCATCGCCTCGTGCTGCTCCCAGGCCTCGGGGATCATCATCATCACCGCCTGCGCCAGCGGGTAGCCGGCCATCACCAGCAGCTCGAGCGTGTTGTCGAAGGTGGCGGTGTCGCTCTGGCCCTCGAAGGTGATCGGATAGAGCTTGTGCAGATCGTCGCCGAGCACCGGCGAGCGCATCACGCCCTGGCGCGCGCGCATCCAGTTGAAGTTGCCCTTGAGCGTGTTGATCTCGCCGTTGTGCGCGACGAAACGGTAGGGGTGCGCCAGCGGCCACTCGGGGAAGGTATTGGTCGAGAAGCGCTGGTGCACCAGCGCGAGCGCGGTGACGACGTGCGCGTCCTGCAAGTCGCGGTAGTAGCGCCCCACCTGGTCGGCGAGCAGCAGGCCCTTGTAGATCACGGTGCGGCAGCTCATGCTCGGCACGTAGTACTCGCGGCTGTGCGTGAGCTCGAGCTTCTGGATCGCCGCGCTCGCGGTCTTGCGGATGACGTAGAGCTTGCGCTCGAGCGCGTCGGGCACGATGACGTCGGCGCCGCGGCCGATGAAGAGCTGGCGGATCACCGGCTCCTTGGCGCGCACCGCCGGGCTCATCGGCATCGCGCGGTCGACCGGCACGTCGCGCCAGGCCAGCAGCACCTGGCCCTCGGCGCGCACGGCGCGCTCGAGCTCCTGCTCGCAGGCCAGGCGCGAGGCATGCTCCTTGGGCAGGAAGATCATGCCCACGCCGTATTCGCCCGGCGGCGGCAGCGCCACGCCGCGCGCGCCCAGCTCGGCGCGGTAGAACTCGTCGGGGATCTGGATCAGGATGCCGGCGCCGTCGCCCATCAGCGCGTCGGCGCCGACCGCGCCGCGGTGGTCGAGGTTCTCGAGGATCTTCAGCCCCTGCGTGACGATGGCGTGCGCCTTGTGCCCCTTGATGTGGGCGACGAAGCCGACGCCGCAGGCGTCGTGCTCGCGTTCGGGGTCGTACAGCCCGCACAGGGCGGCAGCGTGGCGTTCTTCGGGCAGGGCGGGGGCGGATCGGGGCATGGTCGGACTCCGGCGCAGGCGCGTCAGCGGCCGACGCTATCGCACTGCAGCAATGCCGGCAATCGAAATAAATGGGGTCAGACCCTAAATATGTCGATTCACGGTGGACTCAGAGATAAATGGTGCCATATCAAATTCGTATGCTGCCGATGCCGGCCAAGCGCTGCCGCCGTCGTTCGTGCGCGCTGCGCGCGCGCCGCGCGATGGGGCGCGTCAGGCGGCGCCGCGGCCCGCGGTGCGTCGCGGCCGACCGCGGGGTCGCGGCGCCGCCGGCCGGCCCGGCGTCGCAACCGCTTCGACGAACGCCGCCCGGCCGTACGCCCAGCCGCCGAATAGGGCGCTGCCCAGGCGCGCCACCGTGTCGCTGCCGAGGCCCTGGGCCAGCCGCTGCCGCCAGGCTGCCTCGCGCTCGAACGGCGTGTTGCCGAGCTGCCAGTACGCCGGCGCATCGGTGATCAGGACGTCGCGGCCGGCGCCGACATGGTGCGCGGCACTGGACAGGCCTTCGGCGCCTTGTTCGATCCAGCTCATCGCGTCGAGCAGGCATTCCCCGGGCTCGACGGCGCAGGCGCGGAAGCGCCCGTCCCACAGCGTGCCGCTGCGCCCGTGCCGGCGGTTGTAGCCGCGCACGTAGCGCCGGCCGATGGCCTGCACGAACCGCGCCAGCGCCTGCGGCCGCGCCGGCGTGACGAGCAGCCGCAGCTCCTGCTCGAGCAGCGCGTAGGCATGCAGCTGCACGCGCTCGGCGGCCAGGGCCTGCCGCAGCGCATCGAGCAGCCGCGCGCGGTCCTCGGCGTCGGCGCAGGCCGCGCGGCCGTCGAGCGTGCCCAGCCGTACGAGGTGCGCCTGCCCGGCGAGCACGAGGCGAGGCAGCCGGGCCATGCCTGCGCTCACGCGGCGAACAGACGCCGGCCGGTGAGCCGCTCGTGCTCGCGCAGCGCGAAGCGGTCGGTCATGCCGGCGATGTAGTCGGCCACGGCGCGCGCGCGGTCCACGGCGCCGGCGGCCCGATACTCCGGGCTCATCTCCTGCGGCGCCGCCTGGTACGCGGCGAACAGCTCGGCGACGACGGTGCGCCCATGCGCGGTGTTGTGCAGCACCTGCGGATGGCGATACAGCGCCCGCAACAAGAAGCGCTGGAGCTCGAGCAACTGCGCGCGCAGCGCGTCGCCGAAACGCGCCAGCGGCGGCAGCGCACGCACGGCGTCGACATCGTCCGGGCGCTGCGCCGCCAGCGCGGCGGCCGTCGCGGCCACGAGGTCGGCCAGCAAGGCGGCCAGCATGCGCCGCAGCGTCTCGGCGAGCACGAGCTTGGCGTCGGCGTCGGCGCGCCCGGCCGCGCGCCGCGCCGCGTCGTGGCAGTGCGCGAACAGCGCCACCTCGCGCACCTGCTCCACCGCGAGCAGGCCCGAGCGCACGCCGTCGTCGATGTCGTGCGTGCTGTAGGCCACCTCGTCGGCCAGGTTCACGAGCTGCGCCTCGAGGCTGGGCTGCGTGCCCGCGACGAAGCGGCGCGCCGGGCCGTCGGGCTCGCCCCGCAGCAGCCGCTCGGCGTCGCGCCGCGCGCAGCGCTTGAGGATGCCCTCGCGCGTCTCGAACGTCAGGTTGAGCCCGGCGAACGCGAGATAGCGCTGCTCGAGCTGGTCGACCACGCGCAGGCTCTGCAGGTTGTGCTCGAAGCCGCCGTGCGCGCGCATGCACGCGGCCAGCGCGTCCTGCCCGGCGTGCCCGAACGGCGTGTGGCCGAGGTCGTGCGCGAGCGCGATCGCCTCGGCCAGGTCTTCGTCGAGCTGCAGCGTGCGCGCCGCCGAACGCGCCACCTGTGCGACTTCGAGCGAATGCGTCAGGCGCGTGCGGAACAGGTCGCCTTCGTGGTTGACGAAGACCTGGGTCTTGTAGACGAGGCGGCGGAAGGCGCCGCTGTGCACGATGCGGTCGCGGTCGCGCTGGTGCTCGTTGCGCGGCGGCGCGGGCGGCTCGGCGATGCGCCGCCCGCGCGTGCGGCGCGGATCGCAGGCCCAGGGTGCGAGCGCGTCGAGGTTCACGCGCTGCCGGCGTCGGCGCTCGCGGCCTCGATGACGCGCGCCACCATGTTGTCGGGCGCGGCGTGCAGCGCGGCCGTGCCCGGCCGCTCGATCAGCACGAAGCGGATCGCTCCGGCCTCGGCCTTCTTGTCCAGCCGCATCAGCCCGAGCCAGCGCGGCGCGGGCATGGCCGGCGGCCGCACCGGCAGGCCGGCGCGCCGGACGATGCCGGCCAGCCGCGCGGCGAAGGCCTCGTCGGCGAGCCCGAGCGCGGCCGACAGGCGCGCGGCCAGCACCATGCCGCAGCCCACCGCCTCGCCGTGCAGCCAGTGGCCGTAGCCCAGGCCGGCCTCGATCGCGTGGCCGAAGGTGTGGCCGAAGTTCAGGATCGCGCGCCGGCCGCTCTCGCGCTCGTCGGCGCCCACCACCTCGGCCTTGATCTCGCAAGAGCGGCGCACGGCGTAGGCCAGCGCCTCGGCGTCGCCGGCGGCGAGCGCGTCGAGATGACGCTCGATCCAGTCGAGGAAGGCCGCATCGGCGATCGGCCCGTACTTGATGATCTCGGCCAGCCCGGCCGACAACTCGCGCGGCGGTAGCGTGGCCAGCGTGTCGAGGTCGGCCACCACGCGCTCGGGCTGGTGGAAGGCGCCGATCATGTTCTTGCCCAGCGGGTGGTTGATCGCCGTCTTGCCGCCCACCGAGCTGTCGACCTGCGCCAGCAGCGTCGTCGGCACCTGCACGTAGGGCACACCGCGCATGTAGGTGGCCGCAGCGAAGCCCGTCATGTCGCCGACGACGCCGCCGCCCAGCGCGACGAGGAGGGTCTTGCGGTCGCAGCCCTGGCGCAGCAGGTGGTCGAAGATCGTCTGCAGCGTCGGCCAGTCCTTGTGCTGCTCGCCGTCGGGCAGCAGCAGCCGGCTGACCCGGCCGTAGTGCGCCGCGAGCGCGGACTCGACGGCGGCGCCGTAATGCGCATGCACGAGCGGGTTGCTGACCAGCACCGCCTGTGCAGCCTGCGGCAGGCCGGCCCAGGTGGACGGTGCGGCGAGCAATTGCTTGCCGATCAGGATCTCGTAGCGGTGGCTCGGCGTGGCCACCGCCACCGTGGCGATGACAGGCATGGTGCGGGCAGTGTACGGGCGCCGGCCGCGCCGGGCGGCAGCGGGTCGGGAGCCGGGCCGGGCCAACGTCTTGCGGGCGCGAGCCGGTTGCGTCAGCTTCCGGCGCCGCGGCGCGCCGCTGCACCGGGCGGCTCGATCAGGCCGGCCAGCTCGAGCTGCGCGAGCGCCAGGCCGACGAGTCCGTGCACCGAAGGCCGCGCCGCTTCCACGACGAAATGCGCCGTACGCCGGTACAGCGCGTCGCGGTCGCGGTACAGCTCGCGCAGCCGCTGCAGCGGATCGGCCACCTGCAGCAGCGGCCGCTGCGTGTCGTGGCGCAGGCGCCGCTGCAGCTCCTCGGGCGAGGCGCGCAGGTACAGCACGTGGCTGCGCGAATGCAGCGCGTCGCGGTTGCTCGGCCGCAGCACCGCGCCGCCGCCGGTGGCCAGCACCAGGCCCGGGCGACCGGCGAGCTCGTCGATCACCGCCTGCTCGACGTCGCGGAAGGCCTCCTCGCCGTGCGCCGCGAAGTACTCGCGGATCGGCATGCCGATGCGCTGCTCGATCACGGCGTCGCTGTCGGCCAGGTGCAGGCCGAGCTGCCGCGCCAGGTGGCGGCCGACCGTCGACTTGCCGCAGCCGGGCATACCTACCAGTGACAGCGACAGCGGCTCGCTCATGCGGCGAAGTATCGCCGGGCGCCGGCGGCGCGGACGGCGCAGGCTGCGCACGGGGCCCGCGGGCCGCGCGCGGATGCCCGACCCGCAACCGGGGCTGTGGATGCCGAAGATCCCGCCTGTGGGCGGTGGCGTCGCCCGGGCGTCGATTCAGCCGGACCTGACTCGCGCCGGACGCAGCGGCCGGAGGGCCCTCATCGGGATCCTCGCATCGGACACCGCACCTGTCGCGCGCGGCAGACCGCCGCGAGGACACCGGCCGGCTTCATGCCGGTCGTGCCGGTGATCGCCGTGCCGCTCATGCGAACCCCGGGGGGATGCCGAGCGAAGGCGGGCCGATGCAGCCGGCGTCTGGGCCGACTACCGGGCCGGCCGGACACCCGGTGCGCCGGCCTGCCGGACGGGGCCGGCTGCCTGCCGGCGCCGGATTGCAGTCGGTGCAGGGCGCGGCCGGGCGCGCGCCGGCGGTGCGGCTGGTGTTCCGGTTTGCCGCGGTCGGTCTCACATGAGGCGGCAGAAACGGCCGGACACCCCCCGGCGGCGCGGCTGGTGTTTCCTCGGCAGCGTCGCGGCCCGCGGGTTGCCTGTCGCCGGCGCCGTCGAGCGAGGCCGGCTCAGGCTGCAAAGGATGTCACATCCGGTTGCCGTCTCGGGCTCAACCGGTATCGGGGAACGCCGAAATCGGGACGGAACACTGCAGAGCCGACGCGAGACCGACCATGAACGCCAAGCCGCTGCGCGGCCTGACCCTCATCGAGCTGATGATCGCCGTTGCCCTGGTGGCGATCCTGCTTGCGGTTGCCGCGCCCGACTTCCGCGAGGGGATGCAGCGGCGACGGCTGCAGTCGGCCTCCGCCGAACTGGTGGGCGCCGTGCAGCTCGCGCGCGCCGAGGCGGTGCGTACGAACCGGCGCGCCGTGCTCTGCCGCTCGTCCGACGGCAGCTCCTGCTCGAACGACGACGCCATCTGGCCGGGCTGGATCGTCTTCGTCGACACCAACGGCGACGGGGTGCGCGCCAACACCGAGCCCGTGATCAAGGGCGGCAGCTTCGAGAACATCACCGTCATCGGCAGCGCCGCAATCACGGCGGCGGGCCAGCGGATCGTCTTTCGCGGCGACGGCACGGCACGCGGCAGCGACGGCCGCTCGCTGATGGTCGCGACGCTGGCGGTGTGCGCCGCCGTCGCGCGTCCGACGCAAAACGTGCGCGACGTGTCCCTCGCGTTCGGTACCCGCACGACGGTGCGCGCGCGCGCCACCGGCGGTGTCTGCGCCGCACCGGCCGATTCATGAACGCGCATTCCGCAGCGTCGCTGCGCCGCCGCAATCCCGCCGGCTGCGGACGGCGTCGACGCGGGGTCACCCTGATCGAGGTGCTGGTCTCGGTACTTGTGATCACCGTCGGGCTGCTCGGCGCCGCGGCGATGCAGGCGGTCATGCTGCGCGACAACCAGGGCAGCTACGAGTACACGCAGACCTCGATCCTGACGCAGAGCATCCTCGACGCGATGCGCGCCAACCCGGCGGGCGTCACCGGCGGCGCCTACGACACCGCGGGCTACGTCTGCAACGCGCCCAACGGTGCCGCCCTGGCCGCGCGCGACCTCGCCCGCTGGATCACCACGCTGCAGTCGCAGATGGGCAGTTCGGCCTGCGGCAGCGTCTCCTGCGCCGCCGCAGCGTGCACGGTGCGCGTGCGCTGGGACGACTCGCGCGCCACCGGCGGCAGCGCCGCCCATGTGGTCGAGATGGCGGCGCAACTGTGAGCATGGGTGCACGACGTGGCCGCCGAGCCGGGGTGCCGGCGTGTGGCTTCGGCCTGGTCGAGCTGATGGTCGCGCTCGCGCTCGGCCTCGTGGTGGTCGGCGCGGCGGCGATGCTGTTCAGCGGCACGATCGTGGCCGGCCACACCAGCGACAACCTCTCGCGCATGGCCGAGTCGGTGCGCACCAGCTACGACCTGATGGTGCGCGAGGTGCGCGAGGCCGGCGCCTCGCCCTGCGACGCCCAGGTGCTGACGGCCAACGTGCTGACCCAGGCGCAGGGCGCTGCCCCCGCCTGGTGGGCGACCTGGGGCGAGCCGCTGCGCGGCTTCGACGGCGCAGCCGACTTCGACGGCGCGGCCTTCGGCGGCGGCGTCGGCGAGCGTGTGGCCGGCACGCAGGCCGTCGTCGTGCGCTACGGACAGACGCTCGACGGCGTGCGCGTGAGTGCGCACAACCCGGCCGGCGCGGTCTTCACGGTCAACCCCGCCAACCACGGCGTCGCCGTCGGCGACCTCGTGATGGTGTGCAGCTACCGCCAGCAGGCGATCTTCACGGCGACGGCCGCCAACCCCGTGGCCGGGACCTTCACGCACGCCGCCGGGCTCGGAACGCCGTCGAACTGCACCAGCAAGCTCGGCTTGCCCGTCGACTGCGTCGGCGGCACGACGCTCCAGTTCACCCCGGGCTCGCTCGCCGCGCGCTTCGTCGCCGCCGGCTGGTACATCGGCAACAACGGCCGGCCCGAGACCGGAGGGCGCTCGCTGTACCGCGTCACGCGCGGCGGCGCCGAGGAGGTGGCCGAGGGCGTGCGCGACATGCAGCTCGCCTTCTTGCCGGCCGGCGGCGGCGACTACGTGACCGCGGCTGCGGTGACCGACTGGTCCGCGGTGCTCGCCGTGCGCGTCGACCTGACCTATGAGACGCACGACGCCAGCACCAGCACGGCCGCTGCCGGCCAGCGCCTGCAGCGCACGGTGACCTTCGTCGCGAATGTGCGCAACCTCATGCCTTGAGTCCGCCCGAATCATGGATGACTGCCCCCTTCGCCCTGCTCGCGGCCGCGGCCATGTCCTGCGCCGGCCGGCGCGCGGCATTTCGCTTGTCGCCAGTCTGCTGCTGCTCGCCTTGATTCTGGTCGTGGTGGCGAGCGGCCTGCGCGGGGCCGTGCTGCAGACGCGCATGGGCGGTGCGGCGCACGACCGCAGCCTCGCGTTCCAGGCTGCCGAGGCCGCCCTGCGCGAGGGCGAGCGGGCAGCAGCCGCGGCCAGCCCGGCGAGTTTCCCGGCGGCCAACTGCGTCGGCGGCAACTGCGCCACGCCCGCCGTCGGCGACACGCCGCGCTGGCTCGACAGCGCGTTTGCCGGCTGGCGCGCCGCAAGCGCAGCCGTGCCGTCGGACGCGCCGGCGCCCGAAGTGATTGCCGAGAACATGGGCACGGCTCCCAACTGGCCCGGTTGCGAGAACGAGATTCCGCGCCAGCCCAACTGCAGCACGCAGCGCTACCGCGTCACCGCGCGCAGCGCGGCCGACGGCCGTGCTTCCGTGACGGTGCAAAGCCAGGTGGCGGCGCCCTGAGTCCGGCGACCTCAGAGCAGAGGCATGACATGACGACGATTCGAGTCACCCGCGCGCTTCCAACGCGATCCTTTGCGCCCCCCCGCGGCAACGCAGGGCTGGCCGCTGTCGTTGCAGCGGCGCTCGCGCTGGCGGCTGCGCCGATCCACGCCCAGCTGGCGATCGGCAACAACCCCTTGTACCTTGTCGCAGCCAAGGCCAACATGCTGGTCGTCCTCGACAACTCCAACTCGATGGACGAAGACGCGCACGGCGCGGCGGTGGGCAGCAACGCCGCCGCCAGCAAGAGCGAGATCGCGCGCGGCGTCATCCGCGGCCTTACCGACCAGTACCGCAGCCGCGTCAACATGGGCCTGATGGCCTACCAGCAGGGCGCGCTCGCGGCGAACCACCTGCACAGCTCGCCCTATGACGCGAGCTTCGACCCGGCCACCTTCGACCCGGCCTGGGTCGGCGCACGTTCGAGTGCGCTGCACAAGCGCTTCCGCACGCCCAACACGTCGTCGCCGGGGAATTTCGTCTACTACAACGTCGCCCTGCCGATGTACTCGAACAACAACCTGGGCAGCGCCTTCTGCTACTCGGCCACCGCCAACGCGTCGAACGACTTCAACAACGGCGAGAACCCGAACGCCGGCCCCTGGGACAACTACCGCTGCTTCACGCGCAAGACCAACACCAGCAATGCGCTGCCCGTCTGGGGCGACGGCGCGAGCGAGACGGCCAACGGCTGGAGCGGCTACTGGTTCAACTCGGCGTTCTTCCCGACCGACAGCGACTTCGCGCAAGGCATCCTCGACTTCGGCCGCTTCCTCACATGGAACTGGGTCAGCACGACCTGGTTCAACAACAGCTCGCCGGGCCGCGGCTACCTGCATATCCCGATCGGCAATCTCGATGCCGCGCAGGCCGCCGCGATCAAGGCCAAGCTCGCCTGCAACATTCCGGGTGCGGGCGCCCCGTGCAGCGCCGCAGGCATCGCCAACGCCGGCCTGACGCCGATCGAGGGAACGCTGCTCACCGCCAAGGACTACTTCGCCGGCGGCTGGTCGACCGTCGCCGAGGGCTACAAGCCGGCCTGCTACCCGCTGCCGCAGTCGTGCGGCAAGAACTTCGTCATCCTGCTCACCGACGGCTTGCCCTCGACCGACGCCAACGGCAACACGCTTGCCGATCCGGCGACAGCCATCAACCGGGCCGCGGCCGCCGCGACGCAGCTGCGCAACGCCGGCGTCCTGACCTACGTGATCGGCTTCGCGCTGCCCTATGGCGTCGATCCGGCCACGCTCGACACGCTGGCCGCGGCCGGGGGCACCGCGACGGCCTATTCGGCGAGCGACACGGCCACGCTGCAGGCCGCCTTCGACCGGATCTTCGAAGACGTGTTCCGCCGGACTTCGTCGTTCGGTGCGGTGTCGCAGAACTCGACCTCGATCAATACCGGCTCGATGGTCTTCCAGGGCCGCTTCGACAGCACCGACTGGAGCGGCGAGCTGGTGGCGATGCGCCCGAACGCCGACGGCACATTGACCGCGTTGTGGTCCACCAGCGAGGCCGGGCGCATCGCGGCGCCGGCCGCGCGCAAGGTGTTCACGATGGTTCCGGGCGTGGGCGGAAGCGCGCTGCAGAACCTGGCCGATCTGTCGGCGGCGCAGCAGACCGCGCTCGCGACGCCCGACTGCAGTGCCGTGCTCACCGGTGCGCCGTGCGCGCAGGCGCGCATCGACTGGCTGCGCGGCGTGCGCGCGCAAGAGGATCCGGCAGGCCCCCTGCGCCGCCGCACGCGCCTGCTGGGCGACATCATCAGCAGCTCGCCGTACTACGTGAAGGCCACGAACACGGTCTATGTCGGCGCCAACGACGGCATGCTGCACGCCATCGATGCGGCCAGCGGCAACGAGCTGTTCGCCTTTGCGCCCAGTTCGGCGATCGCCCGGATTCCCAGCCTCGCGGCCAACAACTACGCGCACGCGTACCTGATGGATGGCGACATCGCGGTGTCCACCGATTTCGAGACCCCGGGCCGATCCGTGCTCGTCGCCGCCACGGGCCGAGGCGCGCGCGCGCTGTTCGCTCTGGACGTGACGAGCCCATCTACGTTCGGGGCCGGCAATGTCAAGTGGGAATTCACCGACCCCGATCTCGGCCTCGTGCTGGGCAAACCCGTCATCGTCAAACTCAACAACGGCGACGCCGCCGTCATCGTCGGCAACGGCATCAACAGCACCAACAACCGGGCGCTGCTGTTCGTCATCAACCTCGACACCGGTGCGCTGATCCGCAAGATCGACACCCTGACGGGCGGCCCCGGCGCTGCCGCCGCCAACGGGATGTCCACACCGCGCGGCTGGGACAGCGACGGCAACGGCACGGTCGACCTGGTCTATGCGGGCGACCTGCAAGGCAACCTCTGGCGCTTCGACCTCGGCTCCGTGACGCCCGCGGTCTGGGATTCGTCGTTCTACAGCGGCGGCGCGCCTGCGCCCTTCTTCGTCGCCCGCGACGCCGGCGGCGTGCGCCAGCCGATCACCGGCATGGTCGGCCTCGGCATCAACGGCCGCAAGGGCGACGCGAACTTCGGCAAGCGCTATGTCTTCATCGGCAGCGGGCGCTACCTCACCAGCGACGACGTTGCCAATACCGCCGTGCAGAGCTGGTACGGGCTGATCGACGAAGGCGTGCCGATCGCCGGCCGGGCCGCGCTGCGCGAGCGCACCGTCGCGCTCGAGCAGACGGTCAACGGCACGCTCACCCGAGCCTTCTCGAGCGCGGTCGCCGGCGACATGAACGGCAAGGCCGGCTGGTACCTCGACTTCACGAGCGCCGCCGGCGCCGCGCAAGGCGAGCGCATGCTGGGCGAGCAGAAGTTCCTCGGCACGGTTTTGATCGCCAGTTCGATGGTGCCCAGTTCCAACGTCTGCGTGCCCGGCGGCGACGGCTTTCTCAACGCGGTCGATCCGTTCACGGGCGCGCCGCCGGTCAATCTGTTCTTCGACCTCAACAACGACCTCGTCTTCAACGACCTCGACCGCATCGGCGCGCCCTTGCGCAACGTCTCGTCGGTGGCGCCGAAGATCAATCTGCCGAGTGACGCCATCGTCATCGGCAACCGCATGATTGCCAGCGGAACCTCCGGCGGAATGAGCAGCCAGTCGATCAACAACCCGATACGCAGCGGCCGCATCTCGTGGCGCGAAGTCGTCGGCCGCTGAACAACGTCACCTGCAAGCAACCCATCGCGCGACGACATGTCTGCACCCTCGTGTCCCCTGCGGCGCGGCTTCACGCTGATCGAGCTGATGATCGCGGTGGCCGTCGTCGCGATCCTGGTCATGGTGGCCGCGCCGCAATACACGGCCTACGTCGTGCGCACCAACCGCGCGGCGGCCGTGGGCTGCCTGCTGCAGCAGGCACAGTTCATGGAGCGCGTCTACGCGACCAACATGCGCTACGACCAAAACGGGGGCGCGGCGACGGCCCTGCCCGCGACGCCGTGCCGGACCGAGCTGAGCGGGGTCTACGCCTTCGCGTTCGGCGCGGGGCAGCCGGGCGAGCGCAGCTTCGTCGTGCAGGCCGTGCCGCAGGGGGTCCAGGCCGCGCGCGACACGGCCTGCGGCACGCTCGGAATCGACCAGGCGAACGCGCGCACCAAGAGCGGCGCGGCGACCGTGGCCGCGTGCTGGCGCTGATCCTCGTGCCTCGAACGCGGCGCCCGCGTTCAGCGCACGAACGGCGCCGGATCCGCCGTGCCAATGGGGTGAGCGCGCCGGGCTTCGGCCGCCGCCGGGCAATGGCGCGCCGGCGCCCGGTCATGCATCCTGCCGTCGGCGAGGGGCGGCATCGCGACCGCCCTCGGCCTCGCTCGTGCGCGTGCCGCCGCACACCGTGCAGCCCGGTCGGCGCGCCAGGCGCACTTCGTCCCAGCGCATCGTGCGCGCATCGAGCATCAGCAGGCGGCCGGCCAGCGGCTCGCCGATGCCGGCCAGCAGCTTGAGCGCCTCGGCCGCCTGCAGCGTGCCGACGATGCCCACCAGCGGCGCGAACACGCCCATCGTCGCGCAGGCCGCTTCCTGCACCTGCGCGTCGGGCGCGAAGACGCAGGCGTAGCACGGCCCCGCGGCGCTGCGCAGGTCGTAGACCGAGATCTGGCCGGCGAAGCCGAGCGCGGCACCGGCGACGAGGGCGCGGCGGCGACGCACGCAGGCCGCGTTGATCTGCTGGCGCGTGGCGTAGTTGTCGCTGCAGTCGAGCACGACGTCGGCCGCGGCCGCCAGTTCGTCGAGCAGCGCCGCGTCGGCGCGGCGCACGAAGCTGCGCAACTGCACATCGGGGTTGAGCGCGGCGATGCGCGTGCGCAGCGAATCGGCCTTGGGCAGCCCCAGGCGCGAGAGGTCGTGCGCGATCTGGCGCTGCAGGTTGGTGGCGTCGACCGTGTCGTCGTCGACCAGATCGATCCGGCCGACGCCGGCCGCTCCCAGATACATCGCCGCCGGCGAGCCCAGGCCGCCGGCGCCGACCACGAGCGCGCGCGCGCCGAGCAGCCGCTGCTGCCCCTCGATGCCGATCTCGCCCAGCAGCAGGTGGCGCGAGTAGCGCAGCAGCTGGGCGTCGTCCATGCCCCCGCCGTTCGCCGCGCCGGCTCAGCCCTTGGCGCGCGGCATGCGGCCGAGCAGGTAGAACTCGTCGTTGGGCAGGATGCCGATGCCGTTGGCCATGCGGTTGCTCATGCCGAAGAAGGCCGTGATGGCGACGATGTCCCACGCGTCCTCGGCGCTGAAGCCGTGCGCCGCGAGCGCCGCGTAGTCGGCCTCGCCGAGCTCGTCGGAGCGCAGGCAGACCTTCATCGCGAACTCGAGCATGGCGCGCTGGCGCGGCGTGATGTCGGCCTTGCGCCAGTTGATCGCCACCTGGTCGGCCACGAGCGGCTTCTTCTCGTAGATGCGCAGGATGGCGCCATGCGCCACCACGCAGTACAGGCAGCCGTTGGCGGCCGAGGTGGCGACGACGATCATCTCGCGCTCGCCCTTGGTCAGGCCGCCGCCTTGCCCGAGCATCAGGATGTCGTGGTAGGCGACGAAGGCGCGCCACTCGTCGGGCCGGTGCGCCAGCGCGAGAAAGACGTTGGGAACGAAGCCGGTCTTGGCCTGCACCTCGAGGATGCGGGCGCGGATGTCCTCGGGCAGGTCGGCCAGCGCCGGCACCGGATAGCGGGAAAACGGGGTCGTCATGGGCATCCTCTCGGGCTCGGACGGAGCCGCAGAGGGCATTTTGCCTGCCGTCGCAGGCGACGGGCCGTCAGCCCTACAGACGCGCGATCAGGGCCGGCGTGCCGGGGTAGTCGGCCGCGCCGAGGGCGAACTTGCGTGCCGAAGCGCCGCGCCGCGTACCCTGCACGAGGCTGGCCAGGAAGGCCGTCGGATCCTCGATCCAGGTGCCGCCGAGCGCGGTGACGCCGCGCGCGAACAGCGCGTCGGGCAGGATGCCGGCGCTGGGGCCCACGAGCACGAAGCGGCGCGCCGCGCGGCAGGCGGCGCGCATCGCCTCGAAGCTGCCGTTGGACACCAGCGTCGCGGTGGCGAGCACCTGGGTGCAGTCGGCCAGCTCGGCGCGTTCGCCGGTCACGAGCGCGCCGTCGCGCAGGCCGTGCAGCTCGGGCCGCAACTCGACGACGACGAGCCGCGCTCCGCCGGCCGCGAGCCGCGGCACGAGCGAGCCGAACAGTCCGATCATGCCGATCTTCTCGCCCGGCCGCGGCACGAGCCCGCCCATCGAATCGTGCGCCGCCGGCGGCGCCCAGCCGGCAGCGCGCCACAGCCAGTTGGAAAGCGCGTGCACGGCAGCGAAGCCGAGCGCACGCGTGGCGCCGTCGGCGGCCGCGGCGGGCGCGCGCAGGCCCTCGGCGAGCGCGAGCGGATCGGCGCCGGCCAGGCCGCCGGCGGACCGGCGCAGCGCCGCAGGTGAGCCGCCCGAACCGAGGTAGGCCAGGCCGAGCGATGCGTCGGCCAGCTCGAGCGCGCACCAGCTGCTGCCGGGCGCGTCCGCCCCCGGCGCCGGCGCCGGCGCCGGCGGCAAGTGCAGGGCGCGCACGCGCGGCGGCCGGCGGTGTGCCGCAGCGCGCGCGAGCAGAGCGAGCGTGTCCTGCTCGAGGGTCATCGGGACGGCATGCCTGGGATCGGGTCGGGGCCTGGTGCCGCCGCATTGTGCTGAGCGGCCCCGCCGTCTGCGCGCCGCGGTCTTTCGGGCGCCGCGGCGCCGCGACAATGCTTCGATGTCCGCCGCCGCCCTGTCACGCACCGCGTTCGCGACGCTGTTGTTGATCGCGCTGATGATGGGTGTCAACCATGTGGCGGCGCGCCTGGCCTTCGACCACGGCACCGACGTCGCCACCGCGGTGGCGTTGCGCAGCGGCGTGACGGCGCTCGCGGTCGGCCTCGTGCTGGCACTGCGGCGCGTGCCCTGCCGGCTCGAGCCGCGCGAGCGGCGCGCGCTGCCGCTCATCGGCGCGCTGGTGGCGGTGCAGAGCTGGTGCCTGTATTCGTCGGTGGCGCGGCTGCCGGTGGCGCTGGCTCTGCTGGCCTTCAACACCTATCCGCTGTGGACGGCGCTGTGGGCGCGCCTGCTGTACCGGCATCGTGCCGAGCGACGCGTGCTGCTCGCGATGCCGGTGCTGGTGGCGGGCCTGGCGCTCGCGCTCGACGTGTTCGGCGCCGCCTCCGGCCTGGGGGCGGGTGCGCAGTGGGGCCGCATCGGCGCCGGCGTGGCCTTCGCGCTCGGTGCGGCGGCCGTCTTCGGCCTGGCGCTCGTGCTGACGCAGCACGAGGCCGGCCGGCTCGACGGAAGGCTGCGCACCGCCGTGACGATGGCCATCGTCGGGCTGCTCGCGCTGCTGCTCGTCGCGCTGCAGGGCGGGCCGCAGCTGCCGCGCGCCGCCGCCGGCTGGTGGGGCCTGGCGCTGCTGACGGCGCTCTACGGCACCGCCTTCACCATCATGTTCACGGTGCTGCCGCGGCTGGGCGTGGTGGGCAGCTCGCCGATCCTGAACGTCGAGCCGGTGTTCGCGCTCGTTCTCGCCTGGGTGCTGCTGGATCAGAGGATCGCCGCGGTGCAGGTCCTGGGCGGCCTCGTCGTCGTCGCCGCGGTGATGACGCTCGGCCTGCGGCGGCGGCGCTGAGCGGCGGAGAGCAGGTTTCGCCCAGCGCCGCCTCGGCCGCGCAGCCGAGTGGTTGGGCGCTCAGGCGCTCAGGCGGCCTATGCCGCCGCCGGCGGCAGTTCGACCTCGACTTCGACCGTCGTGCCGCCCGCGTCGGGCGCCGCCACGCGCAGCGTGCCGCCGAGCGCGCGCACGCGCTCGCCCATGCCGAGCAGCCCGTAGCTGCCGGGCTTGCGCAGGTCGCCCGGCGCGTGTCCGCGGCCGTCGTCGGCCACCACCAGACGCAGCCGGCCGCGCCGCGCCGCGCCGCTGCCTGGCAGCGCTGCGAGGTGCACCAGCGCGATGCGCACCCGGCGCGCGCCGGCATGCTTGCCGACGTTGTTCAGCGCCTCCTGGGCGACGCGGTACAGGCAGGTGGCCAGCGCCGGCGGCTGCTCGGCCATGTCGGCTTCGGCGAGGTCGGTGTGGAATTCGCAGGCGATGCCGCTGCGCTGCGCGAAGGTGGCCGCCAGCGCCTCGAGCGCCGGCGCCAGGCCGAGGTCTTCGAGGATGCGCGGCCGCAGGTCGTTGACGATGCGGCGCGTCGAGACGATGCCGGCCGTGGCCAGCGCGTGGATGCGCGCCAGCGTGGCCTCGGCGTCGCTGCGTGCGGCGGCGTCGCGGCGCGCTGCGGCCACCTCCATCGTGATCGCCGCCAGCGTCTGCTGCAAGTCGTCGTGCAGCTCGCGCGCGATGCGCTGGCGCTCGTCCTCCTGCACCCGGTCCTGCGCCGCCAGCAGACGCTGCAGCGCCTCGTGCGAGCTCTGCAGCGCGGCCTGCGAGCGCTTGAGCTCGGTGATGTCGTGCGCGGTGACGACGGCGCCGTCGATGCCGCCGTCGGCGCTGCGGATCGGGGCGAAGCCGTAGCTCGCGATCCACGGCTCGCCGCCGGCCTTGCGCCGCAGCCGGTATTCGGCCATCGAGACGGCCTCGCCGCGCAGCGCGCGCGCCACCGGCCAGTCGGCGGGCGCGGCCGGGCTGCCGTCGGCGTGGCAGAGCTCGATCTCCTGCGCCATCGCGTCGAGCGTCGCGCGGCATTGCGCGCGGCTGGTGAATCGATGAAAGCCGACGCAGGCCTGGTTGAACTCGACGATGCGGCCGGCGGCGTCGGTGATCATCACCGCGTCGTTCATGCTCGCCAGCGCCGTCTCGAGCTTGGTCTTGCTGGCGAGCAGCTCGGCCTGGGCGCGGCGGCGCTCGGTGACGTCGCGCACGATCGCGGTGAACAGCTCGCGACCGTCGATGTGGACATGCGAGATGCCGACCTCGACCGGGAACTCTTCGCCGTCGGCGCGCAGCGCCATGACGTCGGCCTCGGGGCGCATGCGGCGCGCGCCGTCGCCGCCTTGCCCGTAGCGGCGCACGAGCGGCTCGTGCGTCCCGCGGTGGCGCTCGGGCAGCAGGCTGGCCAGCGGCCGGCCGACGAGCTGCGCTGCCGGGCAGCGGAACATGCGGGCCGCGGCCGGGTTGGCCATCACGATGAACTGCGCGGCGTTGGCGCTCACGATGGCTTCGGACGCGGCGTCGAACACGCCGCGCAGCGTCGCCTCGCTGGCCTGCAGCGCGAGCGAGGCCTGCTCGAGCCGTTGCCGGTACTGCGCGTCGCTCGCGCGGCGCCGCTGCTCGGCCTCGGCGCGGGCCTCCGCGCTGCGGCGCAGCGTCGCGCGCGCCGCCTCGACTTCGGTGATGTCCACCGGCGGCCGCGCCCGGTCGTCGCCCGCGGCCAGCGAGCCCACGGCACCGGCCAGGCGGCGCGCGGCCCACAGGCCGCCCGAAATGCCGGCCAGCGTCGCGACGAGCAGCGCGGCGGCCAGCGCGCCGGCCATCTGGGCCAGCGGCGTCACGATCTCGGCGCGCGGCAGCACGAGATCGATCTGCCAGGGGGCGTGCCCGAGCGTTGCGCGGTAGGTCACCGCCGCCTCGGGCGCCGGGGCACCGACCCGGGCGATGAGCTGGCCGCGGCTGTCGCGCAGCGCGAGCGCGGCATTGGAAGGCAGCGTGACCTGAGCGAGACTGCGCTCGAACTGACGCGGCCCGGCCAGGCTCAGCAGCACGAACGCGGGCCGCCCGGCGCGCAGCACCGGCGCGGCCATGGCCACCAGCGGCTCACCTTGCTGCGCGCCGCGGAACAGGTCGCCGACGGCCGGGGCGGCGCTGTCGAGCGCGCCCTGCAAGGCCGAGCGTCCCTCGGGTCGCGGCACCGCGAGCGCGGCCGAGCCCAGCGGCAGGTTGGTGTTGAAGATCATGCGGCGCTCGGCGCTCACCAGCGCCACGTTGCCGTCGAAGGTCTGGACGAAGGCCTGCGCCTGGCGATACAGGCCTTCGGGCTGCGCGGGATCGTCGGCGAGCGGCGAGCGCGCCAGCAGGGCCAGCGCCTCGACGCGCGCCTGCACGTAGCGGTCGACCACCGCCGCGGCGTTGGCCGCCAGGCGCGCCGAGCGCTCCTCGTGTTCGCTGCGTGCGCTCACCACATGCCAGCCGGCGAGCGCGGTGGCCAGCACGAACAGCGGCAGCACGCACCACGCGATCAGCAGGAAGAGAATGCGGCGCAGCGTCATACCGTCACGAGTTCGCGGTCCGTCGGCAATCGGTTCCATTCCGGTCGGCGCGCCCGGTCGGCCGCAGGCGATCCGGTGCGGCGCGCGCTGCGCACGCCGCACCGTGTCCGGCCCGCGGTCGCTCAAGCGCGCATCTGCTGCGGCAGAAAGGTCACGAGCTGCGGAAAGGCGTAGATGAGCCCGACCGCGGCGATCATCAGGAAGAAGAAGGGCAGCGTCACCTTCGCGATCCAGCCGATCTCGCGCCGGGTCATGCCCTGCAGCACGAACAGGTTGAAGCCCACCGGCGGCGTGATCTGCGCCATCTCGACGACGAGCACGACGAAGATGCCGAACCACAAGGTGTCGATGCCGGCCTTCTGGATCGTCGGCAGCAGCACGCCGATGGTCAGCACCACCATCGAGATGCCGTCGAGGAAGCAGCCGAGCACGATGTAGAACAGCATCAGCGCGAGCAGCAGCTGCAAGCGCGTGAGGCCGAGCGACGCGATCCACTCGGCGAGGTGGCGCGGCAGCCCGATGTAGCCCATCGCCAGCGTGAGGAAGGCGGCGCCGCAGAGGATGAGCGCGATCATGCAATACAGGCGCGTGCCGCCGAGCAGGCTCGCCTGGAACGTGCGCCAGTCGAGCGTACCCTGCGCGGCCGCGATCACGAGCGAGCCCAGCACGCCCACCGCGGCCGCCTCGGTGGCGGTGGCGATGCCGCTGTAGATGCTGCCGAGCACGGCGACGATGAGCAGCACCACCGGGATCAGGCAGCGCGCCTCGCGCAGCTTGGCGGCCAGGGGCAGCCGCCGGTCGGCCGGCGGCACCTGCCCGGGGTGGCGCCAGGCCCAGACCACGAGGTAGCCCGAGAACAGCAGCGCCAGCACGACGCCCGGCAGCACGCCGGCGATGAACAGCTGCGCGATCGAGACCTCGGCGGCGACGCCGTAGACGATCATGATGATCGAAGGCGGGATCAGCAGGCCGAGCGTGCCGGCCCCGGCCAGCGAGCCGATGGCGATCGCGTCCGGGTAGCCGCGCCGCGCCAGCTCGGGCAGGCTCATCTTGCCGATGGTGGCGCAGGTGGCGGCGCTCGAGCCCGAGACGGCGGCGAAGATCGCGCAGCCGACGACGTTGACGTGCAGCAGGCGCCCGGGCAGCGCCTGCGCCCACGGCGCCAGGCCGCGGAACATGTCCTGGCTCAGGCGCGTGCGAAACAGGATCTCGCCCATCCACACGAACAGCGGCAGCGCGGTGAGCGTCCAGCTCGACGCGCTGCCCCAGATCGTGACCGTCATCGCGTCGCCGGCCGGCCGTGCGCTGAACAGCTCCATGCCGATCCAGGCCACGCCGGCCAGCGCCAGGCCGATCCACACGCCGCTGGCGAGGATCGCGAACAGCGCCGCGACGAGCAGCAGCGCGATGCCGAGGTCGCTCATCGGGGCCGGCGGCTGCCGTTCATGGCGTCACAGGCTCACTCGTTGTGCAGCGCTTCGTCGCCGACGCGCGTGCCGCGCCGACCGCGCAGCTCGAGCACCAGCTCGTCGACGAAGGCCACCAGCAGCACGAGCGTGCCCGCAGCCATCGCGAGCTGCGGGATCCACAGCGGCGTGGCGTCGTTCGAGGTCGAGACGTCGTTGAACCGGTACGACTGCCAGACCAGCCGCGCGCTGAACCAAGCGAACAGCGCCGCCAGCGCGCTGGCGGCAGCGAGCGCCCACAGCTCGATCGCCTTGCGTGCGCGGCCGGCCAGCGCCTGCACGAGCAGCGTGACGCGGATATGCTCGCCGCGCTTGAGCGTATGCGCCAGCGCGAGGAAGCCGGCGGCGGCCATCAGGTAGCCGGCGTAGGCGTCGGTGCCGGGCAGGTGGAAGTGCAGCTCGCGGCCGAGGATCGCCAGCAGCACCATCGCGAGCAGGCCCACCATGCACAGCGCGGCGAGCGCGGCCGCGCCGTCGTACAGGGCCTCGAGCAGCCGGCGCATCAGCGGCGGCGCGCCGGGTGCGACGGCGGCCGCGCCGCAGCGGGCGCAAACCGCCTGCGCGCACCGGCTTGGCGTGGCGCGGGCGCGCGCGGCCGGCGGCTCACTTCGCGTACGCGTCGATCAGGGCCTTGCCCTCGGGGCCGGCCTTGTCGAGCCATTCCCTGAGCATGATGTCGCCGACCTTCTTCATGTCGGCCTTGAGCTGTGCGCTGGGCGGCAGGATCTGCATGCCGCCCGCGCGCAGCTTGTCCAGCGTCTCGCCGTTGGCCCGCTGCGCCGCGGCCCAGCCGCGCGTCTCGGCCGCGGCCGCGGCCTTGAGCACGACCTGGCGCGTGCCGGCGTCGAGCGCGTCGAAGGCGGCCTTGTTCACGAGCAGCGCGTTCTTCGGCAGCCAGGCCTGGGTGTCGTACCAGTACTTCACGTGCTCGTGCAGCTTGGCGTCCCAGCCGGTCGAGCCGCTGCTCATCATGCTCTCGGTGACGCCGGTGGCGAAGGCCTGGCTCACCTCGGCCGCCTGCACCGTGACGGGCTGGGCGCCCACGAGCTCGGCGATGCGGCTGGTGGCCGGGCTGTAGGCGCGCCACTTCATGCCCTTGAGGTCGGCGGCGCCGGCCAGCGGCTTCTTGCTGTAGATGCCCTGCGGCGGCCAGGCTACCGCGTACAGCACCAGCATGCCCTGCTCGGCGAGCTTCTTCTCGAGCAGCGGCTTCTGCGCGCGCCACAGCTTCATCGCCGCGTCCCAGCTGTCGGCCAGGAAGGGGATGCCGTCGGCGCCGTAGATCTGCCACTCGTTCTGGAAGTTCACGAGCAGGATCTCGCCGGCCTGCGCCTGCCCGCCCTGCACGGCGCGCTTGATCTCGGGCGCCTTGAACAGCGAGGCGTTGGCGTGGACCGTGATCTTCAGCTTGCCGCCGCTGGCCTTGTCGACCTCGTCGGCGAACTGCTGCAGGTTGACGGTGTGGAAGTTGGTGGCCGGGTAGGCCGCCGGCAGATCCCACCGGGTCTGCGCCTGGGCGGCGAGGGCGGCGCCGGCGACGAGCGCGCCGGCCAGGAGGCGATGGATGGGCTTCATGGCGGGACCGGTGGGTGCGGAGGGGAGGGCTAGCATAGGGCCTGGACCGGGGCGCTGCGCCCCGGACTTGCCCGACCCGCCCGCGCATGCCGACGCTCGGACTGCTGATGCTCGAAACGCGCTTCGCGCGTCCGCCGGGGGACATCGGGCATCCCGGCACCTTCGCCTTCCCGGTGCTGCGCCGCACGGTCGCGGGCGCGACGCCGGCGCGCGTCGTGCGTACGCGCGACCCGGCGCTGCTGGCGCCCTTCGTCGCGGCGGCGCACGCGCTCGTCGCCGAAGGCGCCGACGCCATCGCCACGAGCTGCGGCTTCCTCGCGCGCTGGCAGCGCGAGCTGCAGGACGCGCTGCCGGTGCCGGTGTGGAGCTCGGCGCTGCTCGAGCTGGCCGGGCCGGCCGCGGCTGCGCGACGCTGCGGCGTCATCACCATCGACGCCGCCGCGCTCGGCGCGCCCGAGTTCGAGGCCGTGGGCGTGCGCGTGCCGCCGCCGGTGGAGGGCATCGCGCCCGGCTCGCGGCTGCACCGCACGCTGCTCGAGGATCTGCCGACGCTCGACGCGGCCGACGCGGCGGCGCAGGTGGTGGCGGCCGGCCGGCGCCTGCTCGCACGCGTGCCCGCGCTCGACACCTTCGTCCTCGAGTGCACCAACCTGCCGCCCTACGCCCAGGCGCTGCGCGCGGCCACCGGCCGCGCGGTGCGCGACGTGACGACGCTGCTCGAGGCGCGCATGGCCGCGCTCGCCGCCGCGAGCCCGTGAAGAGGTCGAGCGCGCGCGTCCCGGCCGGCACCGGCGGCGCACGGCCGATGCGCGGCGTGATGGAGAATCCCGGGCCCGCGCCTGCGCGTCCTGCGCCCCAGGGTGCCGGCGCCGTGCCCCGGGAGTCCGATCCGATGCCAGCCCCCCTGACCGCGGCGCCGTCCGAGCGCGCACCCGAGGCCCGATCGGACGCGCGCTGGCAGTTCTGGATCGACCGCGGCGGCACCTTCACCGACATCGTCGGCCGCCGGCCCGACGGCCGCCTCGAGACGCTCAAGCTGCTGTCCGACAACCCCGAGCAGTACGCCGACGCCGCGGTCGAGGGCATGCGCCGCCTGCTCGGCCTGGGCGCCGGCGCGCCGATCACGCCGGCGCGCGTGGCCTGCGTGAAGATGGGCACCACGGTGGCCACCAATGCGCTGCTCGAGCGCCGCGGCGAGCGCACGCTGCTGGTCACGACGCGCGGCTTTCGCGACGCGCTGCGCATCGCCTACCAGGCGCGGCCGCGGCTGTTCGAGCGCCGCATCGTGCTGCCCGAGCTGCTGTACGAGCGCGTCGTCGAGGCCGACGAGCGCGTCGGCGCCGACGGCACGATGCTGGTGCCGCTGGACGCGGCGCGCCTCGAGCGCGATCTGCGCGCGGCGTACGACGCGGGCATCCGCAGCGCGGCCGTCGTCTTCATGCACGGCTGGCGCCACAGCGCGCACGAGTGCGCCGCCGCGGCGCTGGCACGCGCGGTCGGCTTCACGCAGGTGAGCGTGTCGCACGAGGTGAGCCCGCTGATGAAGCTCGTCGCGCGCGGCGACACCACGGTGGTCGACGCCTACCTCAGCCCGATCCTGCGCCGCTACGTCGCGCGCATCGAGGCGCAGATGCCGGGCGTGCGCCTGTTCTTCATGCAGAGCTCGGGCGGCCTCACCGAAGCACACCGCTTCCAGGGCAAGGACGCCATCCTGTCGGGGCCGGCCGGCGGCATCGTCGGCATGGTGCGCACGGCGCTCGCCGCCGGGCACCGCCAGGTGATCGGCTTCGACATGGGCGGCACCAGCACCGACGTCAGCCATTACGCGGGCGCGTTCGAGCGCGCCTTCGAGACCCAGGTCGCCGGCGTGCGCATGCGCGCGCCGATGATGAGCATCCATACCGTGGCCGCCGGCGGCGGCTCGCTCCTGCGCTTCGACGGCGCGCGGCTGCGCGTCGGCCCGGCCAGCGCCGGCGCCAACCCGGGCCCGGCGAGCTACCGCCGCGGCGGGCCGCTGGCCCTGACCGACGCCAACCTGATGCTCGGCCGCATCCAGCCCGACTGGTTCCCGCGCGTGTTCGGGCCCGGCGCCGACGAGCCGCTCGATCGCGCCGGCGTCGGCGCGCGCTTCGAGGTGCTGGCCGCCGAGGTGCGCGCACGCAGCGGCCGCGCCGCCACGCCCGAATCGCTCGCCGAGGGTTTCCTCGCCATCGCCGTGCAGAACATGGCCAACGCGATCAAGCGCATCTCGGTGGCGCGCGGCTACGACGTCACGCGCTACACGCTGCAGTGCTTCGGCGGCGCCGGCGGCCAGCACGCCTGCGCCGTTGCCGACGCGCTGGGCATGGAGCGCGTGTTCGTGCACCCGCTGGCCGGCGTGCTCTCGGCCTACGGCATGGGGCTGGCCGACCAGATCGCGATGCGCGAGGCGAGCGTCGAGCTGCCCTGCGACGAAGCGGGCCTGGCCGCCGCGGCCGCGCGGCTGCGCGCGCTGGGCGAGGCGGCGCGCGCGGAGCTGGCCAGCCAGGGCGTGGCGCGCGAAGCGGTCGCCGTCAGCGAGCGCATCCACCTGCGCTACCAGGGCACCGACAGCGCGCTCGTGCTCGACTTCGGAGCGCGCGCGGCGCTGCAGCAGGCCTTCGAGGCCGCCTACCGCCAGCGCTTCGCCTTCCTGATGCCCGAGCGCCCCCTCGTCGTCGAGGCGGTATCGGTCGAGGCGGTGGCGGCCGGCGAGCGCTTCGACGCACCCGCCGGCGGCGCCGAACCGGCTGCGCATCGGCCGCCGGCGGCCGCGCAGGTGCGCGTGCACTGCGGGCGCTGGCGCGACGCCGCGCTGTACGTGCGCGAGACGCTCGCCGCCGGCGCGCTCGTCGACGGCCCGGCCGTCATCGCCGAGCGCAACGCCACCACCGTGGTCGAGCCGGACTGGCAGGCGCGCGTCACGGCGGCCGGCGCGCTCGAGCTGGCGCGCGTCGTGCCGCGTGCGGCACAGCATGCCGTCGGCACCGAGGTCGACCCGGTGATGCTGGAAGTCTTCAACAACCTGTTCATGAACATCGCCGAGCAGATGGGCTCGCGCCTGCAGAACACCGCGCACTCCGTGAACATCAAGGAACGGCTGGACTTCTCCTGCGCGCTGTTCGACGCCGAGGGCCAACTCATCGCCAACGCGCCGCACATGCCGGTGCACCTGGGCAGCATGAGCGAGAGCATCAAGACGGTGATCGCGCGCAACCCCGAGATGCGCGCCGGCGACGTCTACGTGCTGAACGACCCCTACCACGGTGGCACGCATCTGCCCGACGTGACCGTGGTGACGCCGGTCTACCTCGAGGCCGGCGACGCCGCACCCGCCTTCTACGTCGCCAGCCGCGGCCACCATGCCGACATCGGCGGCAGCACGCCGGGCTCGATGCCGCCGTTCTCGTCCAGCATCGACGAGGAGGGCGTGCTGTTCGACAACTTCCTGCTCGTGCGCGACGGCCGTCTGCACGAGCGCGAGCTGCAGGCGCAGCTGGCCGGCGGACGCTGGCCGGCGCGCAACCCGGCGCAGACGATCGCCGACCTGCGCGCGCAGATCGCCGCCAACGAAAAGGGCGTGCAGGAGCTGCGCGCGATGGCGGCGCAGTACGGCCGCGCCACCGTCGCCGCCTACATGCGGCATGTCCAGGACAACGCCGAGGAGGCGGTGCGGCGCGTGATCGGCGCGCTGTCGCTGCGGCCGCCCGCTTCGCTCCCGGATGCGCCCGTGGATGCGCGCACGGATGCGACCGCGGGTGCGCCTGCGGATGCGACCGCGGGTGCGCCTGACCCCGACGGCGCCGGCTTCGGCCGCAGCGGCTCCGGCGCGGTGCCCGACGGCAGCTACATGCTCGAGCTCGACAACGGCGCGCGCATCAGGGTCAAGGTGACGGTGCATGCCGCGCGGCGCGCCGCGACGATCGACTTCGGCGGCACGAGTGCGCAGCTGGCCGACAACTTCAACGCCCCGAAGGCGGTGACGATGGCCGCCGTGCTGTACGTCTTCCGCACGCTGGTCGACGACGACATTCCGCTCAACGCGGGCTGCCTGAAGCCGCTCGAAGTGATCGTGCCCGAAGGCTGCATGCTCAACCCGCGGCCGCCGGCGGCGGTGGTGGCGGGCAACGTCGAGACCTCGATGTGCGTGACCAACGCGCTCTACGGCGCGCTCGGCGTCATGGCCGCGAGCCAGTCGACGATGAACAACTTCACCTTCGGCGACGCGCGCTACCAGTACTACGAGACGATCGCCGGCGGCTCGGGCGCCGGGCTCGTCACGGACGAGGCCGGGCGCGTGGTGGGCGGCTTCGACGGCACCGCCGTCGTGCAGACGCACATGACGAACTCGCGCCTCACCGACCCCGAGGTGCTGGAGATGCGCTTTCCGGTGCGGCTCGAGAGCTACGCCGTGCGCGCCGGAAGCGGCGGCGCCGGACGCTGGCGCGGCGGCGACGGCGGCGTGCGCCGCCTGCGCTTCCTCGAACGCATGACGGCCAGCATCCTCGCCAACGGTCGGCGCGTGCCGGCCTTCGGCATCGCCGGCGGTGGGCCCGGCGCGCCCGGCGTGAACCGCGTCGAGCGCGCCGACGGCCGCGTCGAGGTGCTGGGTTCGAGCGCCTCGACGACGATGGAGCCGGGCGACCTGTTCGTCATCGAGACGCCCGGCGGCGGCGGCTGCGGCCGCGCTTGACGCGCCTCAATCGCCGGCCGCGGCCCTGCGGTGAAATGCTCGCCAGATGAATCCTGCGGCGTCAATCCCGTTCGACGCCGGTGCCGCCTTCGCTGCCGTCGAGCAGGTGCTGGCCGCGCGCGCCGTGCCCGGGCGCGCGCTGCGCCATGAGCTGGTGCAGATCCTGCGCGAGGTGCAGTCGCATACCGGCTGGCTGCCGCGCGCCGTGCTGGGGCGCATTGCCGCCGGCGTGGGCCTGACGCCGGCCGTCGTGCAGGGCGTGGCCGGCTTCTACCGCTTCCTGCATCTCGAGCCGGTGGGGCGCTGCCACCTGCTGTGGAGCGACAACGTCACCGACCGCCAGGCCGGCAGCCGCGTGCTGGCGCGCGAGCTGCACCGCCGCCTGGGCGTGGCGCCCGGCCTGGTGCGTGCCGACGGCCTGGCCAGCATCGGCACCACCTCCTGCACGGGCCTCGGCGACCAGGGTCCGGCGCTGCTCGTCAACCACCATCGCGTGCTGACGCGCATGGACAGCGAGCGCGTGGCCGAACTGGCCGACCTCGTGCTCGCCGAGGTGCCGCCGGCCGAATGGCCGGCCGAGTGGCAGCGCGTCGACGACAACGTGCAGCGCGCCGACATGCTGCTCGCCGCGGCGCCGCTCGCGGGCGAGGCGCTGCGTGCGGCGCTGGCGCGCGGCGCCGAGGCCACGCTGGGCGAGATCGAGGCTTCGGGCCTGCGCGGGCGCGGCGGCGCGGGCTTTCCCACCGGCACCAAGTGGCGGCTCGCGCGACGCGCGGCGGTGCCCGAAGGCGGCACGCGCGTCGTCGTGTGCAACGCCGACGAGGGCGAGCCCGGCACCTTCAAGGACCGCGTGCTGCTGGCGCGCCAGGCGCACACGCTGTTCGAGGGCATGGCGGTGGCGGCCTGGGTGCTGGGCGCGCGCCAGGGCTTCGTCTACCTGCGCGGCGAGTACCGCTTCTTGCTCGAGGCGCTCGAAGCGGTGCTGGCGGCGCGCCGCGCCGCAGGGCTGCTCGGCAAGGGCATCCTCGGCAGCGCGGGTTTCGATTTCGACATCGCCATCCACGTCGGCTGCGGCGCCTACGTCTGCGGCGAGGAGAGCGCGCTCATCGAGTCGCTCGAGGGCAAGCGCGGCACGCCGCGCATCCGCCCGCCGTATCCGGTGACGCACGGCTACCTCGGCCAGCCGACGGTCGTCAACAATGTCGAGACCCTGTGTGCGGCGGCGCAGATCGCGCGCTGCGGCGGCGCCTGGTTCGCGCGCAGCGGCACCGCCGCCAGCAGCGGCACCAAGATCCATTCGGTGAGCGGCGACGTCGCGCGGCCCGGCGTCTACGAGTACCCGTTCGGCGTGAGCGTGCGCGAGATCCTCGAGGCCGCCGGCGCGCCGGATGCGCAGGCGGTGCAGGTGGGCGGCCCTTCGGGCGTCTGCCTGGCCGCGCACGAGTTCGATCGTCGCATCGACTTCGACGACCTGGCCAGCACCGGCGCCTTCACCGTTTTCGACCGCACGCGCGACCTGTTCGAAGTGGCGCGCGGCTACGCCCGGTTCTTCGCGCACGAGAGCTGCGGCTTCTGCACGCCGTGTCGCGTCGGTACCGAACTCATCGTGCGCCGCATGGACAAGCTCGCCGCCGGCTTCGGCAGCCTGTTCGACGAGGCCGAGCTGCATGCGCTCGAGCAACTGCTGCACGGCTCGACGCACTGCGGACTGGGCGCCAACGCGAGCAACCCGCTGCGCGACACGCTGGCGCGCTTTCGCCCGGCGTACGAGCGACGCCTGGTGCAGCCGCGTTTCGTGCCCGCCTTCGACCTCGATGCCGAGCTCGAGCCGGCGCGCCGCGTCACCGGCCGCGACGACCCCGGCGCGCACCTGGAGCGCATGGCATGAGCGCCGCACGGCCGCTCCGAAGGCGCTCGTTCCCCCTCGGGGGGACGGCGCGCAGCGCCCAGGGGGCAAGGTGAGCGCCGCACGGCCGCTCCGAAGGCGCTCGTTCCCCCACGGGGGGACGGCGCGCAGCGCCCAGGGGGCAAGGTGAGCGCCGCACGGCCGCTCCGAAGGCGCTCGTTCCCCCACGGGGGGACGGCGCGCAGCGCCCAGGGGGCGGCATGAGCGCCGCACGGCCGCTCCGAAGGCGCTCGTTCCCCCTCGGGGGGACGGCGCGCAGCGCCCAGGGGGCAAGGTGAGCGCCGGCGCGAGCTTCACGCTCGACGGCGCCGCCGTCGCCTTCGTCGAGGGCGAGACGATCATGCAGGCCGCGCGGCGCGCCGGGCACTACATCCCGCACCTGTGCTGGCACGAGCGGCTCGGCCAGAGCGGAGCCTGCCGCCTGTGCGTGGTGCAGCTCGACGGGCACTTCGCCGCCGCCTGCACGACGCCGGCGCAGCCCGGGCTCGAGGTGCGCAACCGCACGCCCGAGCTCGACGCCCGTCGCCTGTTGCTGCTGCAGATGCTGTTCGTCGAAGGCAATCATTTCTGCCCGAGCTGCGAGAAGAGCGGCGCCTGCCTGCTGCAGGCCACCGCCTACGAACTCGGCATGCTCGGGCCGCAGTTCGAGGAGTTCCACCCGCGCCGGCCGGTGGACGCGAGCCACCCCGACTGCTGGCTCGACCTCAACCGCTGCATCCTGTGCAAGCTGTGCGTGCGTGCCAGCCACGAGGTCGACCGCAAGGACGTGTTCGCCATCGGCGGCCACGGCATCGGCTGCCACCTCATCGTCGACGCGCCGAGCGGGCTGCTGGGCGCGAGCCGCTTCGCCGCGGGCGATTTCGCCGCCCAGGTCTGCCCGGTGGGAGCGATCCTGCCCAAGCGCCGCGGCTTCGCGGTGCCGATCGGCGCGCGGCGCTACGACCTCGCGCCGGTCTCGGCGCCGGCGGCAGCGGCGCCGGCAGCGCCTGCGGCGGCGGCGCCGGTTTCGCCCGCGGCGGCGTCGCCGCGCGCGCAGGAGCGCACGTGAGGCGCGGGCAACCCGAGGCCGCACCCGGGCGCGACGACGCGCCTCGGCCGCGTGTGGCCACCGTGTCGCTGGCCGGCTGCTTCGGCTGCCACATGTCCTTGCTCGACATCGACGAGCGCCTGTTCGCGCTGGCCGAGGTGGTGCGCTTGGACCGCAGCCCGCTCACCGACATCAAGCGCTGCGGGCCCTGCGACATCGGCCTCGTCGAAGGCGGCCTGTGCAACGCCGAGAACGTGCATGTGCTGCGCGCGTTGCGCCGCCACTGCCGCGTGCTGGTGGCGGTGGGCGCCTGCGCCGTCAACGGCGGCCTGCCGGCGCAGCGCAACGCGCTGGACGTGGGCGAGCTGCTGCAGGACGTGTACACGCGGCGGCCGGGCCTGGCGCCGGGCCCGCGCGTGCCCGACGACCCCGAGCTGCCGCTGCCGCTGGCGCACGTGCACCCGATCCACGAGCTCGTGCAGGTCGATCACTTCCTGCCCGGCTGCCCGCCCGGCGCCGATGCCATCTGGGCCGTCGTGAGCGCGCTGCTCGCGGGCCGCCGGCCCGCGCTCGGGCGCGACGCGATCCGCTACGACTGATGGACGAAGGCCTGCAGCGCGAACCCGAGCGGCTGCGCCGCGTCGCCATCGACCCGCTGTCGCGCGTCGAGGGCCACGGCAAGGTGACGCTGCTGCTCGACGCGGCCAACCGCGTGCGCCAGGCCCGGCTGCACATCGTCGAGTTCCGCGGCTTCGAGGCCTTCATCGTCGGCCGGCCCTACTGGGAAGTGCCGGTGATGGTGCAGCGCCTGTGCGGCATCTGCCCGGTTTCGCACCACCTGGCGGCGAGCAAGGCGCTCGATGCAGCACTGGGCATCGGCGCGCTGCCGCGCACGGCGCAGCTCGTGCGGCGGCTCATGCATTACGGGCAGATCCTGCAGTCGCATGCGCTGCATTTCTACTACCTCGCCGCGCCCGACCTGCTGTTCGGGTTCGACGCCGAGCCGGCGCGGCGCAACGTGCTGGCGCTGGCCGCCGCCCACCCGGAAGTGGCGCGCCGGGGTGTGCTGCTGCGCCGCTTCGGCCAGGAGATCATCCGCGTGAGCGCCGGCAAGCGCGTGCACGGCACCGGCTCGGTGCCCGGCGGCGTGAACCGCTGCCCGACGCCGGCCGAGCGCGACGCGCTCGCCGCCGAGCTGCCGCAGGTGCTCGACTGGTGCGAGGAGGCGGTCGATCTGATCGAGCGGATGCGCGGGGCCGATCCGCTGCTGCACGAGCGCTTCGGCCGCGTCGAGACCGGCATGCTGTCGCTGGTGGCGCCCGACGGCGCGCTCGAGCTCTACGACGGCCGGCTGCGCCATCGCGACGCCGAGGGCCGCATCGGCTTCGATGGCGTCGACCCGGCGCGCTACCTCGAGCTGATCGACGAGGCGGTGAAGCCCTGGTCGTACATGAAGTTCCCCTACCTGCGCGCCTTCGGCGAAGACGCCGGCTGGTACCGCGTCGGGCCGCTGGCGCGCGTGCAGAACTGCGAACGCATCGCCACGCCGCGCGCCGAGGCGCGGCGGCGCGCCTTCGTCGCCGGCGGCATGCTGCATCACGGCGCGCTGGCCACGCACCACGCGCGCATGATCGAGATGCTGCACGCGGCCGAGGTGATCGGAGCGCTGCTGGCCGACGAGGCGCTCGTCGGCGGCGCGCTGACGGCGCCGCTCGCCGCCGCCCGCCCCGGCGAGGGCGTGGGCGTGATCGAGGCGCCGCGCGGCACGCTGATCCACCACTACCGCATCGGCGAGGACGACCTCGTGCGCTGGTGCAACCTCATCGTCAGCACCACGCACAACAACCAGGCGATGCACGAGGCGGTGCGCGCCGTGGCCGACGAGTACTTCGACGGTCGCGCGCTCGACGAGGGCCTGCTCAACCGCATCGAGGTGGCGATCCGCGCCTTCGATCCCTGCCTGTCGTGCGCCACGCACGCGCTGGGTGCGATGCCGCTCGAGGTGGTGCTGGCAGGTGCCGACGGCCGCACGCGCGAGCGGCTGCGGCGCGACGGCGACGGGCATATCGTGCGCGCCGGCGGCCGCGCTGCGGCCGCGGCCGACGTCGCCGCGCCGGCCGAACCGGGCGCCGACGCCCGAAGCCGGCGATGACGGCGCCGCTGCTCGTCGTCGCGATCGGCAACGCCAGCCGCGGCGACGACGCGCTCGGCCCGGCGCTTGCCGCCGCGCTGCGCGACGCGGGCTGGTTCGACGGCGGCGAAGTCGAGCTGCTCGAGGCCTATCAGCTGCAGATCGAGGACGCGCTGGCGCTCGTCGGGCGGCGTGCCGTGCTGTTCGTCGACGCGGCGCGGCGCGGCGCGGCAGCGGCAGCGCTCGCGCCGCTGGTGCCGTCGCCGGGCGCGCAGCGGCCCGGCGCGTTCACCCACGCAATGGCGCCGGCGGCGCTGCTCGAGCTGTGCGTGCGTGTGCTCGACGTGCCGCCGCCGCCGGCCTGGCTGCTGTCGATCGCAGGCGAGTGCTTCGAGCTCGGGGCGCCGCTCAGTGCGACGGCCCGGTTGCGGCTGGCGCGGGCGCAGGCGCTGGCGGGCGCCTGGCTTGCCTGCCGCCGCAACCCGTCGGGTGCTGCGCGGCGATGGCCGCGCCCTCGTTCCGGCATCCCCGGGGCGCAGCCGTCGCCCGGCGCGCTGCCCGAGGGGGCGGATGAGGCCGGGTGTGCCCCTGCGCGCGCCGCGCGCGAACCGGGCGCGGCCGCACCGGGCGCACCATGGCCGCGCTGAAGGCGCCCATCCTGCTGACCGGCTTCGACGCCTTCGAAGGCGTGCCGGCGAACCCCTCGCGCCGCGTCGCCCAGGCGCTGGCCGGGCAGTCGGTGCAGGGCAGCCGCGTTCATGCGCTCGTGCTGCCGACGGTGTTCGAGCTCTCGCGCCGGCAGCTCGAGGCGACGCTCGCGGCGCTGCGCCCGCGCCTCGTGCTGGCGCTCGGCGCCGCGCCGGCGCGCGCGGCGATCCGCGTCGAGCGCGTGGCGATCAATGTCGACGATGCGCGCATCGCCGACAACGCCGGCCGGCAGCCGATCGACTGCCCGATCGTGGCGGGCGGACCGGCGGCGTACTTCGCGCGCCTGCCGATCAAGGCCATCGTCGCCGCATTGCGCGAGGCCGGCTTCGCAGCCGAGGTGTCGCACAGCGCCGGCACCTTCGTGTGCAACCATGTCTTCTACGCGTTGATGCACGCGCTGCGCCGGCGCCGCACGGTGCGCGCCGGCTTCGTGCATCTGCCGGTGCCGGCGGATGCGGCGGCCGCGCGCCAGGAGGAGGCGGTCCGCATCGCGCTCGAAGTCGCGCTCGGCGTCGCGCAGGATCTGCCCGCCGCCGGCGGCAGCGTCGACTGATCGCTGCGCCGGCGCGCGCGCCCGGGCCTCGACAATCGGATCGCCGCGGCCGCCGCCAACCCGGGGCGGCCGCCGCGCGCGTCTTCAGCCGCCCAGCAGATCGGCCAGCGTGCGCGCCACCACCTTGGTCGCGCGGCGCAGGTCCTCGAGCACGATGTGCTCGTCGGCGCGTTTGGCGTTCGATTCGAGCACGGTGCGCGGGCCGGCGCCGTAGATCACGGCCGGGATGCCGCGCTCGCTGAACAGGCGCGCGTCGGTGTACAGCGGCGTGCCCCAGGCCTCGACCGGTTCGCCGAAGACGGCGCTGGCGTGCCGGCACAGCGCCTCGACCAGCGGCCGGTTGCCGGGCAGCGGCTTCATCGCATGGGCCAGCAGCAGGCGCCGGATCTCGACGCGCACGCCGGGCAGGCCGGTCGCCGCGCGCTCGATGAGCGCGCGCAGCGCGGCCTCGACCTGCGCGGGGTCCTCCTCGGGGATCATGCGCCGGTCGATCTTCAGCACGACCTTGCCCGGCACGACGTTGGTGTTCGTGCCGCCGGCGATCTGGCCGACGTTGACGTAGCCGTGGCTGATGCCCTTGACCGCGCTTCGGTGCTGCTCGAGGCGGCGGTTCTCCTCGTACAGCGCGCTCAGCACGCGGTTGGCCGCCTGCAGCGCGTCGACCGCGGTGTGCGGCACCGCGGCATGCCCCATCTTGCCGTGCACGGCGGCTTCGAGCTGCAGGCAGCCGTTGTGCGCGGTCACGACCTGGTAGCTGAAGCCGGCGGCGATCTCGAGATCGGGCCGCGTGAGACCCTGCTCGAGCAGCCAGCCGGGGCCGAGCAGGCCGCCGTACTCCTCGTCGTAGGTGAAGAGCAGGTCGATGCCGCCGGCCCGCGGCCGGCCGGCCGCCTCGAGCGCGCGCGTCGCGAAGGCGAAGGTGGAGAAGTCGCACTTGCTCACCGCCGCCGCCCGCCCGTACAGCTTGCCGTCGACGATGACGCCGCCGTAGGGATCGTGGCTCCAGCCTTCGCCGGGCGGCACCACGTCGCCATGCGCGTTGAGCGCGACGATGCGCCCGAGCGGGCCGTAGCGCCGCTGCACGACCAGGTTGGTGAGCGACTGCAGGCCGTAGTCGTGCACCAGCGCCGCCGGCACCTCGTGCGCCTGCGCCTCGAAACCGAACGCGGCGAGCAGCTCGCGCGTGCGCCGGGCGTGCGGCGTGTTGTCGCCCGGCGGCGTGTCGGTGGGCACGCGCACCAGCTCCTGCACGAAGCGCACCTGTTCGTCGAAGTGGGCGTCGACGAAGTCGTCGAGCGCGGCGTAGGTGTCGTGCTTGCTCATGGTGTCTCGCTGGCCAGTTGATCGAGCAGCGACTGCATCGCCCGCACCGCGAGCTCCATGTCGTGGCTGTGGGTGGATTCGAGCGGGTTGTGGCTGATGCCGGCGTTCTCGCCGCGCGTGAACAGCATCGCCTGCGGCAGCAGAGCGTGCATCTTCATTGCGTCGTGGCCGGCGCCGCTGGGCATGCGGTGCACCGGCAGGCCGAGCGCGGCGACGGCACGCTCCCAGCGCGCGCGCCATTCGGGCGCGCAGGGCGCGGCCGCGGCGCGCATCGTTTCTTCCAGGTGCGCGGTGAGGCCGCGGCGCGCGCAGATCGCCTCGAGCTCGGCCTGCACGTCGCGCGCGCAGGCGTCGCGCACCGCGTCGGCGCTGGCGCGGATGTCCAGGCTGAAGCGGCAGCGCCCGGGCACGACGTTGATCGAGCCGTCGGGCACCTCGAGGACGCCGACCGTGGCCACGAGGTCGGGCACCGCGGCGCCGCGCCGCTCGACATAGAGCAGCAGCTCGGCCACCGCGGCGGCGGCGTCACGGCGCCGGCCCATCGGCGTCGTGCCGGCGTGGCTGGCCATGCCGAGCACTTCGCCCAGGTAACGCACGCTGCCGTTGATCGAGCTGACGACGCCCAGCGGCAGGTCGAGCTCGGCGAGCACCGGGCCCTGCTCGATGTGCACCTCGACGAAGCCGAGGTAGCGCGCGGCGTCGCGCGTGAGCCTGGGAATGTCGGCCACGCACAGGCCGGCTTGCTCCATCGCCTGGCGCATCGTCACGCCCTCGGCGTCGCGCTGCTCGAGCCAGGCCGGGTCGAAGTGGCCGGTGAGGGCGCCCGAGCCGAGGAACACCGCCGGGTAGCGCTGACCTTCCTCCTCGGCGAAGCCGATCACCTCGAGCCCGAAGGGCAGGCGCCGACCGGCGCGGGAAAGCTCGCGCACGCAGGCCATGGGCACCAGGATGCCCAGCCGCCCGTCGTACTTGCCGGCGTTGCGCACGGTGTCGTAGTGGCTGCCGGTCAGCAGGCGCCGCGCCTGGCGGTCGCTGCCGTGGTAGATGCCGACCACGTTGCCGACGGCGTCGATCTCGACCTCGTCGAAGCCGCAGTCGGCGCGCATCCAGTGCGCCAGGCGCTGCCCGACGGCGCGGTGGGCATCGCTCAGGTAGGTCACCGTCAGTTCGCCGCGCTCGGCGTAGGGCGGCTCGCTGTGCGCCGCCAGCCGCTCGGCCCAGTCCCAGACCCGGTGGCCGAGCGCGGGCTCGGTGCCGAACTTGTCGTCGAGCCGGATCTGCGCGATGCGGTGGATGTTGCGCAGCGCTTCGGCGAACTCGAAGTCGGGGTGATGGCCCAGGCGGCGCTCGAAGGCGGCGATGATCTGCGCCTTGGCCAGGCCGGCGCCGCGCGGCCCGCGCACGGCGAGGATGAAGGGAAAGCCGAACTTGGCGTTGTACTCGGCGTTCAGGCGCTGGATGCGCTCGAACTCCTCGGGCGTGCACTCGGTGAGCCCGGCCTTGCCCTGCTCGCGCGTCGATTCGGCCGTGAGCGTCTTGGCCACCATCGCCTTGCCGGCCAGTTCGGGGTGGGCGCGGATGAGGACGAGCTGCGCCTCGCGGCCGGCCTCGCGCACGGCGACGACGAGCGCGCGCTCGAGCGCGGCGCGCGTGGCGAAGGGGCGCGCCTGCCAGGCCGCGGCGGCGATCCAGGGCGAATGCTCGTAGGTGCCCTCGAGCAGCGCGCTGAATTCGTCGCGCCCGGCGGCGTTGAGTCGGTCGAGCGTGAGCGGCATGGTCATTCCCACACGAAGGCCGTGCGCGCGTCGAACGGATGCGCCTGCTTCCAGTGGCGCGCGATGTCGAGGCGGCGCGCGATCCAGACCCGCTCGTGCGCCTGCACGTGGTCGAGGAAGCGCTGCAGCGCGCGCATGCGCCCGGGGCGGCCGAGCAGCCGGCAGTGCATGCCGATGCTCATCATCGACGGCCGCTCGTCGCCCTCGGCGTAGTGCAGGTCGAAGGCGTCGCGCAGGTACTGGAAGAACGCGTCGCCGTGGCTGAAGCCCTGCGGCAGCGCGAAGCGCATGTCGTTGCAGTCGAGCGTGTAGGGCACGACGAGCTGCGGCGCGAGCGTGCCGTCGGTCCGGCGCACCTGCAGCCAGAACGGCAGGTCGTCGCCGTAGTAGTCGCTGTCGTACTCGAAGCCGCCGTAGTCGGCGACGAGCCGGCGTGTGTTCGGGCTGTCGCGCCCGGTGTACCAGCCCAGCGCGCGCGTGCCGGTCAGGCGCTCGATGGCCTGCATGCCCAGCGCCATGTGCTCACGTTCGACGCTCTCGGCGACGTCCTGGTAGTGGATCCAGCGCCAGCCGTGGCAGGCGATCTCGTGGCCGAGCGCGACGAAGGCGGCCGTCACCTCGGGGCAGCGCTCGAGCGCCATCCCGACGCCGAACACGGTGAGCGGCAGGCCGCGGCGCTCGAACTCGCGCAGCAGCCGCCACACCCCCACGCGCGCGCCGTACTCGTAGATGCCTTCCATGCTCAGGTGGCGCCCCGGGTAGGCGGCCGGGTTGAACAGCTCGGAGAGGAACTGCTCGCTCGCGGCGTCGCCGTGCAGCACGCAGTTCTCGCCGCCTTCCTCGTAGTTCAGCACGAACTGCAGCGCCACGCGGGCGTCGCCCGGCCAGCGCGCGTGCGGCGCGTGGCGGCCGTAGCCGCGCAGGTCGCGCGCGTAGCGCGGCCGGGGGACGGGCTGCCCGGCGCTCATGTCGCCCCCTTGGCGCTGCGCGCCGTCCCCCCAAGGGGGAATGAGCGCCTTCGGAGCGGCCGGGCGGCGCTCATGCGCCGGCCCCCCGGGGCCTGAGCACCGATGCCAGGTCGGGGGTGCGCGGGTCGAGCCGCAGGTTGCGCTCGACGCTGGTGATGTGCTGCTCCATGAGGCGCGCCGCGGCGCGTCCGTCGCGCCGCGCCAGCGCCTCGACGATCTGCACATGCTCGGCCTGCGAATGGCCGGCCGAATGGCCCGACTGGTACATCAGCGCGATGAGCTGCGAGCGCGAGAGCAGGTCGGCGATCAGCCGGGCAAGCACCTCGTTGCCCAGCAGCCGGGCCAGGATGACGTGGAAGTCGGCCAGCAGCCGCGTGCGGCCCGGAACGTCGTCGCGCGCGACGGCCTGACGCTCGTCGCGCAGGTGCGCGCGCAGCCGTGCGATCTGCTCGTCGCCGATCGCCTGTGCGAGCCGGCGCGCCATACCGCCTTCGACCAGGCGGCGCACCTGGAACACCTGGCGCGCCTCGTCGATGCTCGGCATCGCGACGAAGGCGCCGCGCGCCGGCTCGAGCGTCACCAGGCGATCGCGGCTGAGCCGGTTCAGCGCCTGGCGCACGACCGTGCGCGAGACCGAGAACACGTCGGCGATCTGCTGCTCGACGAGCTTGGTGCCGGGCATCAGGCGGCGTTCGACGATGGCGCTGGTGATCGACTCGACGATGCGGTCGGTGGCGCTGCCGGTGGCCCGCACGGGACGGGGCGCGTCGACGAGGCGCAAGGCGGCGGCAGGTCTTCTGGCCATGGCATGCCCTCGCGTTGGGAGACAGAAGTGTATACACTAATTCCTGATCGGACAAGCGGCGGCGAGCGGCACACCGACGAGCGCGCGCTTCGCCCGGCGGCCCGGGGCCGGGTTTTCCCGGAATTCTGAAGTGGACTGAACTGTATACAGTTATCCGAGGTCGCCGCGGGTTCGGGCGGCCCGCCCGGCAGCGGCCGCGGCGGGCGCGCACCGGGGCGCGACCCCCGAGCCTCACAGCGCCCGCCGTGGTGAGGCGACCAGCGGTCGCGCGCCTCTCCGCTGCAAGGCCGCGGCCGACGATCCGGGTGTCTCCCGATGCAAGCCTATCTGTTCGACTGGGTCAACCTGCTGCTGCGCTGGGCCCATGTCATCACGGCGGTCGCCTGGATCGGAGCGTCGTTCTACTTCGTGCTGCTCGACACCAGCCTCACCCGGCCCGAAAGCGACGACCTGAAGGCCAAGGGCGTCGACGGCGAGCTCTGGGCCGTGCACGGCGGGGGCTTCTACCACTCGCAGAAGTACATGGTGGCGCCGCGCTGGCGGCCGCTGCCCGACAACCTGCACTGGTCGTACTGGGAGAGCTACTCGACCTGGCTCACCGGCTTCGCGCTGTTCACGGTGCTGTACCTGTTCAACGCCGGCAGCTTCCTCGTCGACCGCAGCGTGCACGACTGGTCGGCCGGTGCCGCGATCGCCGGCGCGCTCGGCTTCCTGGTCGCCTTCTGGCTGATCTACGACTTCATCTGCCGCGCCTTCGGCCAGCGCCGCAACGGCGACCTCGTCGTCGGCATCGGCGTCTTCGTGTTCGTCGTCTTCGCCTCCTGGCTGGCCTGCCGGCTCTTCGCCGGGCGCGCGGCCTTCCTGCTCGTGGGCGCGATGCTGGCCACGACGATGAGCGCCAACGTGTTCTTCTGGATCATTCCCGGCCAGCGCAAGGTGGTGGCGCAGCTGCGCGCGGGGCGCACGCCCGAGGCGATCCACGGCCGGCGCGGCAAGCAGCGCAGCGTGCACAACACCTACTTCACGCTGCCGGTGCTGGTGGCGATGCTGACCAACCACTACGGCTGGCTGTACCAGGGGCCGTACAACTGGGTCGTGCTGGTGCTGCTGATGCTCGCCGGCGCGCTCATCCGCCACAGCTTCGTCGCGCGCCACCAGGCGCAGGTGCAGGGCCGGCGCACGCCGTGGGAATACGCCGCCGTCGGCACCCTCGTCATCGTCGCGCTGGCGGTCTGGCTGGCGCCGCCGCCGCCCAGCGCCGGGCAGCTCGCCGCGGCGCGCGCCGCAGCCACGGCGCCGGCCGGCTATGCCCAGGTGCGTGCGATCGTCGACGCACGTTGCGTGGTCTGTCACAACCCGCAGCTGCAGCAGAAGAACGTCGACCTGCACGACGCCGCGGGCCTGAAGAAGAACGCCCAGAACGTGTACCAGCAGGTCGGCGTGCTCAAGCTCATGCCGCTCAACAACGCGACCCAGATCACCGAGCCCGAGCGCGAAGTCATCAAGCGCTGGTACGAGGCCGGGGCGCCGGTGCAGTGACCCGGCGCGGCCGCGGCGCCGGGTACGATCGCCGGCACCCGCTGCCGCAGCGCCGTCGAGGCCCTTCTCATGCCCACCTTGCACGTCGAACTCTTCGCCGGACGCCCGCCCGCCGTCAAGGCCGAGCTGGCGCGCGCGCTCACCGATGCCTGTGTCGCCGTCCTGGGCAGCCCGGCCGACGCGGTGCAGGTTGTGTTCCACGACGTGGCGCGCCACGACTGGGCGACGGGCGGCGTGTTGTGGAGTGCGCGCGCGCCCGCGCCGCCCGAGCCCGGCGCGGCAGCGTAGGGCGCGCCACCCATGCTGGGCCTGGTGCTGCTCTACGTCGGCGCGGTGCTGCTGGTCAACGGGCTGGCCGCGCTTGGGCGCATCGCGGCACGCGAGGCGGCCGTGCTCAACGTCTTCGTCGGCGCGATCAGCGTGGCCGGATCGGCCGCGATCGCGAGCGCCGGCACCGCGGCATCGATCCGCGACGGCGCCTTCGGGCTGCTGTTCGGCCTGACGTACCTGTGGGTGGCATGGAACCAGTTCGCGGGCCACGACGGACGCGGCCTGGGCTGGTTCTGCGGTTTCGTCGCCGTCACCGCTGCGGCGATCGCCGCCGATCTGTCCGGCGCCGGCGCGGCGCCGGGCAGCGCCTGGCTGGCTGCTTGCTGGGGCCTGTGGTCGGTGCTGTGGGCCGGGCACTTCGGCGTCGGCGCGCTGCAGCGCAAGGCCTGGGTTCGGCCCGTGGCCTGGCTCAGCATCGGCGAGGCCGTCGTCACGGCCTGGCTGCCGGGCTACCTGCTGCTCACCGGACGGCTGGCGGCGCCCTGAGCACCCGTGGAAGCAGGAATCACGCCCGCGATTCGCATCTTCACAGGCGGGGCGGCCCCGGCGCGTGCGGTGCGCCGAGCTGCAGCAACTGGGCCACGGCTGCGACGGCGATCACCTCGGGCTCCTTGCCCGCGATGCCGGCCACGCCGATCGGACAGGTCATGCGCGCCAGCGCTGCGGCTTCGATTCCGCGCGCCTGCAACCGGTGGACGAAGCGCGCGCGCTTGGTCTTCGAGCCGATGAGGCCCAGGTAGGCGAAGTCACCGCGGCGCAGGATCGCCTCGGTGATGCGCAGGTCCAGATCGTGGCTGTGCGTGAGCACGAGGTAGGCCGCACCCGCCGGCGCCTGCGCGACCTCGGCCTCGACCGGCTCGACGCACAGGCGCTCGATGTGCGGCGGCGCCGGCGTGGGCGGGAATTCGTCCTCGCGCTCGTCGATCCACTGGACCCGGCACTCGAGGTCGGCGAGCAGCCGAGCGATCGCGCGGCCGACATGCCCGGCGCCGTACAGCTGCAGCACGAAGCGCGGCGTCGCGGCCGGCCATTGCGCCAGCGTCGCGCCGGCCAGCCGGCGCGTGCGCAGCACGAGCGTGCCGCCGCAGCACTGGCCCAGGCTCGGCCCGAGCGCGATGGGAACGTCCGGCGGCGCGTCGTCGCCGGCGGCCAGCCAGCGCCGGGCCGCTTCGATCGCGCGCTGCTCGAGATGCCCGCCGCCGATCGTGCCGGCCACCGCGTCGGCGGCGACGAGCATGCGCGTGCCGGTGCCGCGCGGCACCGAGCCGCGGGTCGAGAGCACCTGCACCTCCATGCCGGCGCGGCCCTCGGCGAGCCAGCGCAGCGCGGTGCTGCGCAGCGCGGTCTCGTTCACGCCACGGCGGCCTGGACGCAGTCGATCGCCTCGAGGATCGCCTCGGCCGTGGCCGGCGCGCGCAGCGGCGGGTCGATGCGGTGGGCGCCGACGGCCGAGACGGCATCGCGGATCGCGAGCAGCACCGAGAACGGCAGCAGCAGCGGCGGCTCGCCGACCGCCTTGCTGCGGTGGATCGAGTCCTTGACGTTCGCGCCGTCGTACAGGCGCACGTCGAACACCGGCGGGCAGTCGTTGGCCGTGGGGATCTTGTACGTCGAGGGCGCGTGCGTCATCAGCTTGCCGCTCGTGGGGTGCCACCGAAGTTCTTCGTTCGTGAGCCAGCCCATGCCCTGGATGAACCCGCCCTCGACCTGGCCGATGTCGATCGCCGGGTTGAGCGAACGGCCGACGTCGTGCAGCACATGGGCGGCGAGCAGCTTGCATTCACCCGTGAGCGTGTCGAGCAGCACTTCGGAGACCGCGGCGCCGTATGCGAAGTAGAAGAACGGGCGCCCGGTCATCGTCGCGCGGTCCCAGCTCAGGCCGGGCGTGGCGTAGAAGCCGTCGCTCCAGAGCTGGATGCGCGCCTCGTAGGCCGCGGCCACGAGCTCGGCGAAGGCTTCGTCGGCCCCGGCCGCGCCGACGCGGTCGTTGGCGAAGCGCACGTCCTGCGCCGCGACCCCGTGGCGCCGGGCGAAGAGCTCGGCCAGCCGCGTGCGGATGCGGCTTGCCGCGGCCTGGGCCGCCTTGCCGTTGAGGTCGGCACCGGTGGACGCCGCGGTGGCCGAGGTGTTGGCGACCTTGCTCGTGTCGGCCGCGCTGCAGCGTACGCGTGCGCTGTCGATGCCGAGCTCGTGCGCCACGACCTGCGCCACCTTGGTGTCGAGCCCCTGTCCCATCTCGGTGCCGCCGTGGTTGACGAGCACGCTGCCGTCGGTGTAGACGTGCACCAGCGCCCCGGCCTGGTTGAGGTGCTGGACATTGAACGAGATGCCGAACTTCAACGGCGTGAAGGCGATGCCGCGCTTGAGCAGCGGGCTCGTCGCGTTCCAGGCCGCAATCTGTGCGCGGCGCGCGGCGTAGTCCGAATCGGCGAGCAGTTGCGCGACCAGCGGCTCGAGGATGTTGTCCTCGACCGGCTGCCCGTAGGGCGTGATATCGCGCTCGCCGACGCCGTAGAAGTTCGCGCGCCGCACCTCGAGCGGATCGCGCCCGAGCCGGCGCGCGATCGTGTCCATGATGAACTCGATCGCCAACGCGCCTTGCGGCCCGCCGAAGCCGCGGAACGCCGTGTTGCTCTGCGTGTTGGTGCGCGCGCAGTAGCCGTGCAGCGCGACGTCGGGCAGCCAGTAGGCGTTGTCGAAGTGGCAGATCGCGCGCGTCATCACCGGCGGGGTGAGATCGGTCGAGAAGCCCGCGTTGGCGATCAGCGTGACTTCGACGCCGAGGATGCGGCCGGTGTCGTCGTATCCGACCTCCCAGTCGAACTCGAAGCCGTGGCGCCGTCCGGTGATCATGAAGTCGTCGTCGCGGTCGAGCCTGAGCTTGACCGGGCGGCCGAGCCGGCGCGCCGCCACCGCCGCGACGCAGGCGAACAGCGCCGACTGCGACTCCTTGCCGCCGAAACCGCCGCCCATGCGGCGGCATTCGACCACCACCGCATGCGCGGCCACGCCCAGCGCCTGCGCCACCGCGTGCTGCATCTCGCTCGGATGCTGCGTCGAGCAGTGCACGCGCATGCCGCCGCCCTCCTGCGGCAGCGCGTACGAGATCTGGCCTTCGAGATAGAACTGCTCCTGGCCGCCGACCGAGAGCGTGCCGCGCTCGCGGTGCGGTGCCGCGGCGATCGCTGCGGCCGCGTCGCCGCGCGCCAGGTGCATCGGCGGGATCACGTAGCGCTGCTGCGCGTGCGCCTCGCGCGCGGTGAGGAGGGCCGGCAGCGGCTCGATCACGAGCGCGTCCTGGGCACGCGCCGCCGCCCGCCGCGCCAGGTCGCGGTTGGTGGCGACGACCGCGAACACCGGTTGCCCGAGGTAGTGCACTTCGCCGTCGACGCCGCCGTCGGGGTGCAGGTTCAGCGCAGCGAGGATGGGATCGTCGTGCTGCAGCGGCCCGCAATCGTTGCGGCCCGGGATGTCGGCGGCCGTCAGTACGGCCACCACGCCCGGCTGGGCACGCAGCAGCGCCAGGTCGATGCCGCCGATGCGCCCGTGCGCCGCCGGCGACAACCCGAGCGCCACGTGCAGCGTGCCTTCGAGCTCGGGCAGGTCGTCGACGTAGGTGGCCTCGCCGCTCACATGCAACGCGGCCGACTCATGGGCCTGGCCGATGCCCACGCGCGCGCCGTCGCTGCGCCGCCTGGCCTCGGCCTCGGGATCGAAGCGCCGCGCGCGCATCGCACGATGGTCGGCGTAGGGTTCGGCCTGCGGCGGGGTGCGCAGGAAGGCGTCGAGGGGCTGGTTCATCGCTCGGGGCTCCGGCAGCGCAGGCTGCGGTGGGCGTTGGGGCGCTCGCGGGCGTGCGGGCGTGCGGCAGCATCGCCAGCGCCGCCTCGAGCAGCGCCTGGGGCGCCCGCGTGCGTGCGTGCGGGCGCGCGCGGCGCTGCGGCGGGCCGAGCCGGCGCCGCCGCCGCGTCGCCTTCGTGTCGCAAGGGGGTCATTCGGATCGCGGTCAGGCCGCGGTCAGTGGCCGCGGCAGCACGCTCCAGACCGAAGTCCGGCTGCCGGCCAGCGGCGCGTCGGCGCGCGTCTCGTGCCACAGGCGCAGCAGCAGGCGCTGCGCCACCTTCATGCGGTAGCCGGCGCTGGCGCGCATGTCCGACAGCGGCGTGAAGTCGCCGGCCAGCGCCGCCATCGCGGCACGCACGTTCGCCTCGGAGAAGGGCTTGCCCAGCAGCGCCGCCTCGGCGGCCTTCGCGCGCTTGACGATCGCGGCCATGCCGCCGTAGGCCAGCCGCACCGAGCGCACGACCTCGCCGTCGCGCTCGAGCACGAAGGCCGCGCAGACGGCCGAGATGTCGCAGTCGTAGCGCTTGGTGATCTTCCAGCAGCGCACGGCGGCGCCGGCGGCGGGCAGCGGCACGCGCAGCGCGCGCACGAACTCGCCGCGCTCCAGGCGGTTCTTCATGTAGTCGACGTAGAAGTCCTCGAGCGGCATCGAGCGCTCCCGGCTGCCGCGCTGCAGCACGATCTGCGCGCCGAGCGCGATCAGCACCGGGGCGCTGTCGCCGATCGGCGAGCCGTTGGCGACGTTGCCGCCCATGGTGCCGGCGTGGCGCACCGGCGGTCCCGCGAAGCGCAGCCAGACTTCGGCGAGCTCGGGCACGCGGCGCGCGAGCGCGGCCCAGGCGTCCTCGAGCGATGCGCCGGCGCCGATCTCGAGCTCGCCGTCGCGCGACTCGATGCGCTCGAGCTCGCCGACCTCGCCGAGATCGATCAGATCGCCCAGATCGCGCAGGCCCTTGTTGCTCCACAGTGCGATGTCGGTGGCGCCGGCCAGCAGGCGAGCCTCGGGCCGCTCGAGGCGCAGCGCGGCCAGCGTGGCGAGCGTGCGCGGTGCATCGAAGCGGCGCAGGCCGCCGAAGGCCGGGTCGACGGCCGCGTAGGCCAGCGGCGGGTCCTGCGCCAGCGCGCGCAGCGCGGCCGCGATCGAGGCCGTGTCGAGCCGCGCGGGCGGCAGCTCGAACATGCGCTGGCCGGCGTCGAGGATCGGCCGGTAGCCGGTGCAGCGGCACAGGTTCCCGGCCAGCGCGTCGGCCAGCTGCTGGCGCGTCGGCCGGCTTGCGGCCTCGCAGTGCTGCTCGTACGTGGCCGCCATCGTCATCGCGATGCCCGGGGTGCAGAAGCCGCATTGCGAGCCGTGGCATTCGACCAGCGCCTGCTGCACCGGGTGCAGCGCGCCGCCGGCGATCGCCCGCAGGTCCTCGACCGTGAGCAGGGCCTTGCCGTCGAGCGTGGGCAGCAGGCGCAGGCAGGCATTGACCGGCCGCAACTGCAGCTCGCCGACCACGGTGGCCCCTGCGCCGCCCGGTGCGGCCGCGGCCCGTTCGGCCACCACCACGGTGCAGGCGCCGCAGTCGCCCTCGTTGCAGCCCTCCTTGGTTCCGGTGCAGTGCGCGTGCTCGCGCAGCCAGGCCAGCACGGTGGTGCTGGGCGCCAGCCCGTCGACCTCGACGACGGCGCCGCGGTGCAGGAAGCGGATCGGGCGCAGCGCCGCGGCGGCCGACGGGGTGGAGCGGGCAGCGGAGTTCGGCATCGGCCGAAGGTACCGCGGCCGGCGGGGCGACGGAATGCTGGAATGCTTATGATGGCCATGCATGCATGGTTATGGAACCAGACGCCCGCCTCGGACGCATCGAGCTGCAGCTCGTCAAGGTCCTGCACACCGTGATCGGCGAGCGCAGCGTCTCGCGCGCGGCGCTCAAGCTGGGTTCGACGCAGCCGGCCGTGAGCGCGCAGCTCAAGCGGCTGCGCGCGCTCACCGGCGACGCCCTCCTGGTGCGTGCCGGCCAGACCATGGAGCCGACCGAAACCGCGCTCGCGCTGCTGCCGGTCGCGGCGCAGGTGCTGCAAGGCGCGCAGCAGCTATTCGGCGGCCACGCGCCGGCGCGCTCGTTCGACCCGGCGCGCGCGACCCAGGTCTTTCGCGTCGCTGCCAGCGATTTCCTCGATCCGCTCTTCCTGCCCGAGCTGGTGGCGCGCCTGCGCGCGCGCGCACCGGCCGCCCGCGTCGAGCTGCTCGCGCTGTCGGCCGACTACGACTACCGCCGCGCGCTGGCGCGCGGCGAGGTCGACCTCGTGATCGGCAACTGGCTCGAGCCGCCCGGCGAGCTGCACCTGGGGCGGCTCGTCAGCGACGAGGTCGTATGCCTGGTCGCGGCCGATCACCCCGCGCTGCGTCGGCCGCGGCAATGGACGGTCGAGCGCTACCTCGAGAGCGAACACCTGGCGCCGACCGCGTTCCATGCCGGCGCGCGCGGCATCATCGACGACCACCTGGCGGCACGCGGGCTGGCGCGCCGCATCGTCGTGCGCACCTCGCATTTCGCACTGGCGCCGCGCATGGTCGCGCGCACGCAGCTCGTGCTGACCACCGGGCGCCAGTACTGCGAGCGCTACGCCGGGCAGTACCCGGTGCGCATCCTGGCCTGCCCGGTGGACTTCCCGCGGCTCAGCTACTACCAGCTCTGGCACGAACTGACGCACGCCTCGGCCGCCGGGCGCTGGCTGCGCGAGACGGTGCGCACGGTGGCGCATGAACTGGCGCGGCCCTGAGGTGAATCGAACTGCGCCGCCATCCGCCCCGGCCGCGCCGACGCGGCGCCCCGGATGGCCGGCTGCGGCGCGGGGGCGGTGAGATGACGCAGACGCCGTCGGACGACCGGTTTGCCCTGCGCGGCGACCTGCTCGACTTCGTCGGCACGCCGGCCTGGGGCGACGTCGATTCCGCCGCCCCGCGCTTTCGGCCGGCGCACTGGCTGCTCGTCGAGGGCGGGCGGATCGTGCGCGCGCAGGCCGGCGCGCCCGACGCCGGATGGCCGCGCGTGGACTGCGGCAGCCGACTCGTGCTGCCGGGATTCGTCGATGCACATGTGCACTCGGCGCAGATCGACATGATCGCCAGCTGGGGCGGCGGGCTGCTCGACTGGCTGCAGCTGCACACCTACCCGGCCGAGCTGCGCCACGCCGACCCCGACCGCGCCGCTGCCGGCGCCGAGCGCTTCGTCGACGCGCTGCTCGCGCATGGCACGACCGCGGCCGTGGTGATGCCCACCGTGCACAGGGCGTCGGCCGAGGCGCTGTTCGCCGCCGCGCAGGCGCGCGGCATGCGGCTCATCGCCGGCAAGGTGCTGATGGACCGCAACGCGCCGGCCGGGCTGCTCGACAACGTCGCCCAGGCCGAGCGCGACTGCGTCGAGCTGATCGGGCGCTGGCATGGCCGTGGCCGTCTGTCCTATGCGGTGACGGTGCGCTTCGCGCCGACCAGCACGCCGCAACAGATGGCGCTGGCCGGCGCGCTGTGCGCGGCCGACTCGACGCTGTACCTGCACACCCATGTCGCCGAGAACCATGACGAGGTGCGTTGGGTGCGCGCGCTCTACCCCGAGGCGCGCAGCTACCTCGACGTTTACGCGCGCGCCGGACTGCTGCACCGGCGCAGCGTGCTTGCGCACGGCGTCTGGCTCGATGACGACGACCGCGCCGCGCTGGCTGCCAGCGGCGCGCTGATCGCGCACTGTCCTTCGTCGAACCTGTTCCTCGGCAGCGGCCTGTTCGACTGGCGCGCGTTGGCCGAGTGCGGCGCCGCCGTCGCCGCGGCCAGCGATGTGGGGGCCGGCACCAGCCTGTCGATGCAGCGCACGCTGGCCGACGCCTGCAAGGTGCAGGCGCTGCGCGGCGAGCGGCTCACGGCCTGGGTCGCGCTGCACGCAGCGACGCGCGGCGCGGCCTGTGCGCTGGGCCTCGAAAGCGAAATCGGCAGCTTCGAGCCCGGCTGCTGCGCCGACCTGTGCGTGTGGGACTGGGCCTGCGGCGCCGTCGCCGCGCGTCGCGACGCATTGGCCAAGGGTCTGCACGAGCGGCTCTACGCCTGGCTCATGCTCGCCGACGAGCGAAACCTGGTGTCGGTGCGGGTGGCCGGCATCGAGCGTTGGCGGCGCGGCGCCGCGTGCTGACGCGTCATCGGCGATCCGATGCCCGGGTTGCCGCACACCGGCGGCCACGCCGATCGGCCCGGGCCCGACACACACCGCCGAAGCGCCCGCGGCGCGTCCGGATCGACAATGCGCCGGCGTGCGCAGGGCCAGGCGGCTGCCGCGACGCCATGCCGCCGGCCATCGCTGCCCGGCCGGCCCGGTGCACGCGGACGCCCGGCGCGAAGGATCCGATGCATGCCCAAGCTCGCAGCCAACCTCTCGATGCTCTTCGACGAAGTGCCCTTCCTGGAGCGCTTCGCGTTGGCGCGCGCCGCCGGCTTCGACGCGGTGGAGGTCCAGTTCCCCTATGCCTGGCCGGCGGCCGAGATCCGTCGGCGGCTCGACGACAACGGTCTGCAGCTCGTGCTGCACAACCTGCCCGGCGGCGACTGGGAGGCCGGCGAGCGCGGCATCGCCTGCCTGCCCGGGCGCGAGCAGGAGTTCCGCCGCAGCGTGGACCAGGCGATCGGGTACGCGCTGGCGCTGGGCGCGCCGCAGCTCAACTGCCTGGCGGGCAAGGCGCCCGCCGACGTGCCAGACGCGCTGCTGCGCGCGACCCTCGTCGCCAACCTCCGCTACGCCGCCGCCGCGTTCGGCCGGGCCGGACTGAAGCTGCTCGTCGAGCCGATCAACGTCCACGACATTCCGGGCTTCTACCTCAACCGCAGCGGCCAGACCCTGGCGCTGCTCGACGAGGTGGGGGCCGACAATGCCTACCTCCAGTACGACATCTACCACATGCAGCGCATGGAAGGCGAGCTCGCCCTCACGCTCGAGCGCGAGCGGGTGCGCATCGCGCACATCCAGCTCGCCGACAGCCCCGGCCGTCACGAGCCGGGCACCGGCGAGATCAACTTCGCGTTCCTGCTCGGCTGGCTCGATCGCATCGGCTACTCGGGCTGGGTCGGCTGCGAATACAAGCCGGCGACGACGACGCAGGCCGGCCTCGACTGGCGCCGGCGGCTTGGTCTCTGACGGCCGCGTCTGCGGCACCGCGGCGAGGAGGGTACTGGATGGGCACGGCCGCGTCCGAACCCGACTTCAGCGGCCCGCGCTTGGCCCTGGGGGCGCCGCCGCCCGAGCGACGGAGCTCGGCATGAAACCGCAACAACTCCTGCGCCGCATGTTCGATGCGGCGATCGCCTCGGCGCAGCCCGCGCTGTGCGTGCCGCGCTTCCTGCCCGACCTGGCCGAGGTGCGCGGGCGCGTCATCGTGATCGGCGCGGGCAAGGCCTCGGCGGCAATGGCCAAGGCGCTGGAGGATCACTGGCGCGGCCGCGGGCTCGAGCGCGTCGAGGGCTACGTCGTCACCCGCTACGGCTACGGCGCGCCCTGCGAGCGCATCGAGATCGCGCTGGCCGCGCACCCGGTGCCCGACGCCGCCGGCGAAGCCGCGGCGCGGCGCATGCTGCAACGGGTGACGGGGCTCACCGCCGACGACCTGGTGATCTGCCTGATCTCGGGCGGCGGCTCGGCGCTGCTGCCGCTGCCCGGCCCCGGGCTCACGCTGCAGGACAAGCAGGCCATCAACCGCGCGCTGCTGGCCAGCGGCGCCGCCATCGGCGAGATGAACACGGTGCGCCGGCATCTCTCGGCGATCAAGGGCGGACGGCTCGCCGCCGCCTGCCACCCGGCGCGGGTGCTCACGCTGCTGATCTCCGACGTCCCCGGCGACCGGCCGATCGACATCGCCTCCGGGCCCACGGTCGCCGACCCGACGAGCTGCGCGGACGCGCTTGCCATCGTGCGGCGCTTCGGCATCCAGCTGCCGCGCGCGGCGCAGGAACTGCTGCAAAGCGGCCGCGGCGAAACGGTCAGGCCCGGCGACCCGCGGCTGGCGCAGGCCCGCACCGAGATCGTCGCCGCGCCGCAGATCGCGCTCGAGGCCGCGGCCGCGGTCGCGCGCGAGGCCGGCTACGCCGCGCATATCCTCGGCGACGCGATCGAGGGCGAAGCGCGCGACGTCGGCAAGGTGCTCGCCGGCATCGCGCTGCAGGTCGCCGGGCGCGGACAGCCGTTCACGCCGCCCTGCGTGCTGCTCTCGGGCGGCGAGACCACGGTCACTCTGCGCGCGGATGCGCCTCGAGGCCGCGGCGGGCGCAACGTCGAATGCCTGCTCGCGCAGGCGATCGCGCTCGACGGCCACGCGCGCGTGTACGGCATCGGCGGCGACACCGACGGCGTCGACGGCGCCGAGGAGATCGCCGGCGCGCTCATCGGCCCCGACACGCTGGCGCGCGCCTGGGCGCAGGGCCTGCGACCCGGCGACGAGCTCGCCGGCCACAACGCGCACGGCTTGTTCCAGCGCCTGGGCGATTCGATCGTCACCGGGCCCACCGGCACCAACGTCAACGATTTCAGGGCGCTGCTGATCGAGCCCGCCGCCGCTGCGGCGCCCGCACCGAAGGACCCCCATGCGCCGCACGCGTAACGCCAAGATCGTCGCCACGCTCGGGCCGGCGAGTTCGGCCGCCGCGATGATCGAACGGCTCTTCCTCGCCGGCGTCGATGTCTTCCGCCTCAACTTCAGCCACGGCAGCGCCGACGACCACCGCGCGCGCGCCGCCGCGATTCGCGAGGTCGAGAGCAAGCACGGCCGGCCGATCGCGATCCTCGCCGACCTGCAGGGCCCCAAGCTGCGCGTGGGCACATTCGCCGCGGGGCCGGTCGAACTCGCTGCCGGCGCCGACTTCAGGCTGCAGCTCGATCCCGTCGAGGGCGGCGCGCGCGCGGTGACGCTGCCGCACCCGGAGATCTTCGCCGCGCTGCAGCCCGGCACCGAGCTGCTGCTGGACGACGGCAAGCTGCGCCTGCGCGTGCAGCGCTGCGACGCGCGCAGCGCCGACACGACGGTGCTGGATGGCGGCAGGCTCTCCGACCGCAAGGGCGTGAACGTGCCGGGCGTCGTGCTGCCGATTTCGGCACTGACCGACAAGGACCGGCGCGATCTGGCCGCTGCCCTCGAGCTCGGCGCCGACTGGATCGCGCTCAGCTTCGTGCAGCGCCCCGAGGACGTGGCCGAGGCGCGCGGGCTGATCGACGGCCGTGCCGGAATCGTCGCCAAGCTCGAGAAGCCGGCGGCGATCGAGCGCCTCGACGAGATCATCGAGGTCAGCGACGCGGTCATGGTCGCGCGCGGCGACCTCGGCGTGGAGATGCCCGCCGAACAGGTGCCGACGCTGCAAAAACGCATCGTGCGCGCCTGCCGCCGGCGCGGGCGACCGGTGATCGTGGCCACGCAGATGCTCGAGTCGATGATCGACAGCCCGGTGCCCACGCGCGCCGAGGCCTCCGACGTGGCGACCGCGGTCTACGACGGCGCCGACGCGGTGATGCTGTCGGCCGAATCGGCCGTCGGCCGGCACCCGGCGGAGGCGGTGGAGATCATGAGCCGCATCATCGGCCAGGTCGAGGCCGATCCGCTGTATCGCCAGTTCATCGAGGCCTCGCACAGCCCGAACCTGCCCGGCGCGACCGACATCGCCGATGTCGTGTGCAGCGCGATGCGGCACGCCGCGGCGCTGCTGCCCGCGCGCGTGATCGTCTGCTTCACGTACTCGGGCCATACCAGCCTGCGCGCGGCGCGCGAGCGGCCCGAGGCGCCGATCCTCAGCCTGACGCCGCTGGCTGCCACCGCGCGCCGCCTGGCCTTGGCCTGGGGCGTGCACTCGGTGCAGGTGGCGGATCTGACCGGCGCCGAACAGATCGAGCCCGTGGCGGCCGAGCTCTCGCGCCGCGAGGGCTACGCCGAGAGCGGGCAGCCCTTCGTCGCGATCGCCGGCATGCCCTTCGGCCGATCGGGCACGACCAACCTGATGCGCATCGGCATGGCCTGAGAGCCTGTGACGGCACGAGGCGCGGACGCGACTCGTGTCCTCGCGGGCTCTGACCCGCGCCCACCGCGCGGCAACTCAGCAACGCAGCAACGCAGCAAAGACCAACACCAGGAGAACCGCTCGATGGGACACCTCAGCACCCATGTCCTCGACATCGCCCATGGCTGCCCGGCCGCGGGCATGCAAGTCACGCTGCAGCGCGTATTGGCCGACGGCAGCGCGCAGACGCTGGCGAGCATCACGCTCAACGCCGACGGCCGCAACGACGGCGGCCCGCTGCTCGACGCGGCGGCCATGGCGGCGGGTCGCTGGCGCCTCGTTTTCGAGGTCGCGGCCTATTTCCGCGCGCGCGGCGTGGCGCTGCCCGAGCCGCCCTTCATCGACCGCGTGTCGCTCGACTTCGGCATCGCCGATGCGAACGGGCATTACCACGTGCCGCTGCTCGTCAGCCCGTTCGCGTACAGCACCTATCGCGGTTCCTGAGCCCGCTGCGGCGCTGTCCGCGGCCGGCGGCGCGGCCGCGCGCGACCAGCCGGCCGCGCCGGGCCCATTCATCACGAATCGCGATCGGCATATAGAACTTCGCCGCTGTTCGGCGGGCGCTGATCCTGCGAGCATCGGCCGGTGCCCGTGGCGGGCGGATCCGCCGGGATGAGCCGATGCGGGGCCGCGCTGCGCCGCAGCCCACCGCAGGAGCGAGCTGAACCGAGGCTCGACTTCGCATGCAGGACTTCGCGTACTTCGCGCCGAGGGCACTCGACGAGGCCGTGGCGCTGCTCGGCGCCGACGACGCCGGCGTGCTGGCCGGCGGCACCGACCTCATCGTGCAGATGAGGGAAGGCGTGCGCCGCCCGGCGCGCGTGGTCGACATCAAGAAGATCGCCGGCCTCGACGACTTCGGCTTCGACGCGCGCGGCGGGCTCGTGCTCGGCGCGCTCGTGACCACGCGCCAGGTCGAGACCTCGCCGGTGGTGCGGCGCCACTACGCCAGCCTGGCGCGTGCCGCGACCGACTTCGCGTCGATCCAGGTGCGGCATCGCGCCACCGTGGTCGGCAACGTCTGCCGCGCCTCGCCGTCGGCCGACACGCTGCCGCCGCTCATCGCCGACGGTGCGCGCCTGCGCATCCACGGGCCCGCCGGCACGCGGCGCACGCCGCTCGAGGGGTTCTGCACCGGACCGGGCCGCACGGCGCTGGCGCGCGGCGAGCTCGTCACCCACATCGAGGTCCCGGCGCCGGCGCCGCACACCGGCAAGGTCTACATCAAGCATGGCCGGCGCGCGCAGATGGAGCTGGCGACGGTGGGCGTGGCCGCGCATGCCACGCTGGACGCAGACGGCCGGCTGGCCGATGTCGCGATCGTGCTGGCCGCGGTGGCGCCGACCCCGCTGCGCGCGCATGCCGCCGAGGCGCTGCTGCGCGGGCGCCTGCCCGACGCCCAGGCGCTGGCCGCCGCGGCCGAGCAGGCCGGCGACGAAGCGCGGCCGATCGGCGACGTGCGCGCCAGCGCCGCCTACCGGCGCGACATGGTGCGCGTGCTCACCGCGCGCGCGCTGCAACAAGCCATCCGCGAGGCCCAGTCATGACGTTGCGGCTCGTTTCGCTCCAGGTCAACGGCGAGGCGCGCCGCATCGCGGTGCCGCCCCAGCGCAGCTTGCTCGATGCGCTGCGCAGCGAGCCCGATCTCACCGGCACCAAGAAGGGCTGCGACGTCGGCGAATGCGGCTCGTGCACCGTCATCATGAACGGCCGCCCCGTCAACGCCTGTCTGGTGCTGGCGGTCGAGGCCGAGGGCGCCGAGATCCGCACCGTCGAGGGCCTGCGCGCGGCCGACGGCAGCCTGCATGCGCTGCAGCAGAGCTTCGTCGACTGCGGCGCTGCGCAATGCGGCTTCTGCACGCCCGGCATCCTGATGGCGGCCAAGGCGCTGCTCGACGAGAACCCCAGGCCCACGCGCGAGGAAATCCGCTTCGCGATCGCCGGCAACATCTGCCGCTGCACCGGCTACACGAAGATCCTCGACGCCATCGAGCAGGCAGCACAGGCAGCACAGGCGGCACAGGCGGCACAGGCGGAGGCGGCGCGATGACGGCCGGCTCGGTGGTCGGGCGCAGCGTGCAGCGCCACGACGTGCTGGCCAAGGTCACGGGCGAGGCCAGGTACGTCGCCGACCTCGCGCTGCCCGGGATGCTGTACGCGCGCAGCAAGCGCAGCGAGGTGGCGCACGCGCTCATCGGCCGCATCGATGCGAGCCGTGCGCGCGCCCTGCCCGGGGTCAGGGCGGTGCTGACGCACGAGGACGTGCCGCGCGTGCTGCACGCCGGTTCGCCGCACCCGCGCTCGGCCTCGGTCACGCCCGATCAATACATCCTCGACCGCAAGGTGCGCTACTGGGGCGAGACGGTGGCCGTGGTGGCCGCGGTGAGCGAGGAAGTCGCCGCACAGGCGCTCGAGCTGATCGAGGTCGAGTACGAGCCGCTGCCGGCGGTCTTCACGCCCGAGGCCGCGCTTGCCCCCGGCGCGCCGCTCGTGCACGAGCGCGAGCCCGGCGGCAACCTCGTGCTGCCGCCGGTGCGCGTGCGCCGCGGCGACATCGAGCGCGGCTTCGCCGAGGCCGACTTCGTCATCGCCGGCGACTACGAATGCGGCCGTCCGACCCCGGCGTACATGGAGCCCAACGTCTGCATGTGCCAGTGGGACGCCGGCGGCGGCCTCACCGTGTGGATCTCGACCCAGACCGCCTTCATGGTGCGCGGCATCCTGGCCGAGGTGCTGGGGCTGCCGCTGCACAAGGTGCGCGTGCTGTGCGAACACATGGGCGGCGGCTTCGGCGCCAAGCAGGACCTGTTCCAGAGCGAGTTCCTCTGTGCGCTGCTGGCGCAGCGCACCCGCCGCCCGGTGCGCCTGGAGTACACGCGCGAGGAAACCTTCCTCGGCGGGCGCTCGCGCCATCCGGTGAAGATCCGGCTCGAACAGGGCTTCCGGCGCGACGGCAGCATCAGCGCGCGGCGCGCGCGGCTGGTCTTCGATTCCGGTGCCTACGGCTCGCACGGGCCCGGGGTCACCAATGTCGGCACCAACGGGCTCACGTCGCTGTACCGTTGCGACAACGTCGACCTCGAGGGCCTGTGCGTCTACACCAACAGCCCGATCGCCGGGGCCTACCGCGGCTTCGGCGTGCTGCAGGCGACCTACGCGCTCGACATCCAGATGGACGAGGCCGCCGCGCGGCTGGGCGTCGATCCGGCCGAGCTCAAGCTGCTCAACGCCGTGCGCGAGGGCGACCTCTCGCCTTCGGGTCACGCGATCATCGGCCACGGGCTCGAGGACTGCATCCGCCGCGGCATGCACGAAGTCGGCTGGAGCGCGCTGCGGCAACGCCCGCGCCCGCAGGGCGTGCTGCGCCGCGGCTGGGGCATGGGCTGCGAGATGCACGGCTCGAGCGCCTACCCCGGGATCCGTGAGCAGGGCAACGCTCTCGTCAGCCTGAACGAGGCGGGCGGTGCCGTGCTCTACACGGGCACCTCGAACCTGGGCACCGGCGCGCACACCGCGCTGGCGCAGATCGTCGCCGAGGAGATGGGGCTCGAGTTCGAGGCCGTGAGCGTGGTGCACGGCGACACCGGCGTCACGCCCTGGGACATCGGCGCCTTTGCCAGCCACACCACCTATCTTGGCGGCCGCGCGGCGCAAATGGCCGCCGGCGAGGTCAAGCGCCAGCTCCTCGACCATGCCGCCGGGCAGCTCGAGGCGGCCGCCTGCGACCTCGAGATCGTGCGCGGCGTGATCCGCGTGCGCGGCACCGACCGCGCGCTCAGCGTGCGCGACGCGGTGGCGCCGCGCCTGGGGCTGCCGGCGCGGCAGTTCGTCGCCAACGCCAGCTACGAGCCGACCAAGTCGTACTCGTTCGCGGCGCATTTCGTCGAGGTCGAGGTCGACACCGAGACCGGGCGCATCACGGTGCTGCAGGTGGTGCCGGTGCACGAGATCGGCAAGGTCATCAACCCCATCGCCGCGGCCGGCCAGATCGAAGGCGGCATCCAGCAGGGCATCGGCCACACCCTGTACGAGGACTATCAGATCGACGCGCAGACCGGGCGCTCGCTCAACGCCAACTTCGTCGACTACAAGATGCCGCTGTCGATGGACATGCCGCCGATCCGCACCGTGATCCTCGAGACCGCGCCCGACCCCGGCGGACCCTTCGGCGCCAAGGGCGTGGGCGAGGATCCGATCATCGCCATCGGCCCGGCGATCGCCAACGCCGTGTACGACGCGATCGGCGTGCGTCTGCGCCATTACCCCATCAAACCCGAACAGGTGCTGCAGGCGCTGCGCGCGCAGCGCGCCGGCGGCGCCGCAGCCCAGCCATGAGCCGACACGACATCGATCGCCCGGTTCCGGTGACGATCCTCACCGGCTTTCTCGGCGCCGGCAAGACCACGCTGCTCAACCACATCCTGACCGAGCGGCACGGCCACCGCATCGCGGTGATCGAAAACGAGTTCGGCGAGGTCGACGTCGATTCCGACCTCGTGCTGGCCAGCGAGGAGGAGATCTTCCAGATCGTCAACGGCTGCATCTGCTGCACGATCGACGTGCGCAACGATCTGGTGCAGACGCTGCAGCGGCTGCTCGCACGCCCGGAGCCCTTCGACCACATCCTGGTCGAGACCAGCGGCCTGGCCGATCCGGCGCCGGTGGCCGCCACCTTCTTCATGGACAACGAGGTGGCGCGCCGCGTGGTGCTCGACGGCATCGTCACGCTGGTCGACGCGCTGCACGTGCAGCCGCACCTGGACGATCCGGCGCTGGCCGAGCACGACAACCAGGCGGTGACGCAGATCGTCATCGCCGACCGCATCCTGCTCAACAAGGCCGACCTCGTGGCGCCGGCCGAACTGGCCGAAGTCGAGCGCCGCATCCGCGCGCTCAACGCCAGCGCGCCGATCCTGCACAGCGTGCAGGCCCGGGTCGACCTGACGCAGATCCTCGGCCTGCAGGCCTTCGCCTGCGACGCGCTGACGATGACCGATCCGCGCTTTCTCGACGACGCGCGCGGCGGGCACATGCATGAACATCAACATGCCCATGAGCATGCGCACGAAGCCGAGCCCGCGCCGGGCGAAGGCCCGGACCGCGGGCATGTCTGCGACGCCGACTGCGCGCATGCGCCGCACGCGGCGCATGCGGTCGCGCCGCATCGCCACGACCCCACGGTCGAATCGGTCTCGCTCGTGTTCGACCGTCCGTTCGACGGCCAGCGCCTGATGCAAAGCGTGCACGCGCTGGTGGCCGAGGCCGGCGACGACATCTTCCGCCTCAAGGGCATCGTGCACCTGGCCGGCGACGAGCGCCGCCATGTGCTGCAGGGCGTGCACCGCATCGTCGAGCTCAAGGCGTCGATGCCCTGGTGGGACGAAACGCCCGCGAGCAAGCTGGTGTTCATCGGCCGCGGGCTGCAGGCCGATGCGCTGCGCCGGCGTCTGCAGGCCTGCCTGGCCGCCGCGCCTGCCATGCCCGCGGCGCTGCAGACCGCCTGACCCCCATTCGCGACAAGGAGAGCGATCCCATGATCATCGACATCAGCTGCTACCCCACCGACCAGGTCGACCTGGCCTGGTGGCACGACGGCGAGCCCTACCGCACCGAGCGCCTGCTCGAGACGATGGACGGCCCGTACTGGGTCAACGGCAAGCCGCGCCGCATCGACAAGGCCTTCGTGCAGCCGCCGCAGGGCAACACCATCTACACCTGGACCGACGGCGATCTGAGCGGGCCCGAGAGCATCGACCGCTATCACGCCTACGTGCTCGAGGCGGTGCGCAGGCACCCCGACCGCCTGATCGGCTGCTATGTCTACAACCCGCGCTGCGGCGTCAAGGCCGCGGTCGAAGGCATGGAGCGCTACGTCCGGCAGCACGGCTTTCGCATGGTGCAGATGCAGGCCAACATGCACGCCTACCGGCCCGACCGCGCGCTCGACTGGGTGCGCCCGGCGCTGGCCAAGGCGGCCGAGCTCAAGGTGCCGGTGAAGCTGCACACCGGCGACGGCCCCTACAGCATCCCGACCGAGTGGGTGCCGATGATCAAGGAGTTCGCGCAGGTCGACTTCATCATGGCGCACTTCGGCGTGCAGACCGGCGGCGTGTACTGCTTCGAGCCGTACCAGTGGGCGATGGAGCTGCCCAACGTCTATTGCGAATCCGGCTGGTGCCTGCAGTCGCGCATCGTCGAGTTCGCCAAGACCCTGCCCAAGCACAAGATCATCTTCGGCTCGGATACGCCGCCCAACGAGCCGGGCATGTGGCTGCGCCTGCTCGAGGTGCTGTGCACCAACCCGCCGCAGGGCCTCAACCTCGACGAGGCGACGCTCGAGGACTACCTGGGCAACAACATCGCCCGCATGGTCGGCATCGAGCCGACCCCGGTGCCGGCCAGCTTCGAGGAGGCGCGCGCGCTGCTCGGTGAGCGCGGCCGCGGCCTGGAGCCGCAACCGACCATCCCGCTGTACTGAAGCCGCGAGTCCCGATCATGATCATCGACACCCACCTGCACCCCACCAACCTCGTCGACGAGGCCTGGCGCCACACCGGCACGCCGTTCAACGGCGAGCGCATGCTCAAGTTGATGGACGGCCCCTACATGATCAACGGCAAGCCGCGCCGCATCGACATGGGCTTCATCCAGCCGCCGCCGGGCAACACCGGCTACCGCGACGGCAACCGGCGCGGCCGCGACGGCATCCGCGACTACATGGCCTACATCGCCGAGCTGTGCCAGAAGTATCCCGACCGCTTCATCGGCAACTTCACCTACAACCCGCGCTGGGGCCCGGAAAACGGCGCGCTCGAGATCGAGCACCACCACAAGGCGTACGGCTTCAAGATGATCAAGCTGCACGCCAACATGCACGGCTACCGGCCGGATCGCGCGCTCGACTGGCTGCGCCCGGCGATGAAGATGTGCGCCAAGTACAACATCGTCGTCCTCATCCACACCGGCGACGGGCCGTTCACGATCCCGACGATGTTCTATCCGATCATCCGCGAGTTCCCGATGGTGAACTTCGTGATCGCGCACTTCGGCATCCAGACCGGCGGCAACTACTCGTTCGAGACCTTCTGGATGGCGATGGACACGCCCAACGTCTACGTCGAGTCGGGCTGGTGCTTCCAGGCGCGCATCGCCGAATTCGCCAAGGAGCTGCCGCGCCACAAGCTGGTGTTCGGCACCGACAGCCCGCCCAACGAGCCGGGCATGTGGCTGCGCGAGCTCGAGATGCTGTGCCGCAAGCCGCCGCACGGCATCGGCACCGACGAGGACACGCTGGAGGACTACCTGGGCAACAACATCGCGCGGCTGGCCGGCATCCGGACCTCGCCGCCGCCGCGCAACGCCGAGGAGGCCCGGCTGCGCCTCACCGACTCGTACGCGACGCTGTGACGATGGGCGCGCCCGCCGACGCGCTGGCCGCGGCCGGCCAGGACCTGCACCGGTTCTGGGCCGCGTACCGCGAGCACTTCGGGCACGATGTGCTCACGGTGCGTGAGCCGCTCGGGCGCGACCAGGACGTCACCGCGCTGGTCTGGGCGCTGGCCGCCGAGGGCCGCCATCCGGCCCTCGAGTTCGAGCAGGTGCAGGGGCTCGGCGTGCCGCTGCTCACCAACCTGTTCGCCTCGCGCGAGCGCGTGGGCCGCATGCTGGGCGGCGTGGCCCCGGCCGGGATCCATGCCGAATACCAGGCGCGCAGCCGGCGCATGACGCCGCCGCGCGAGGTGAGCCAGGGCGCGGTCACCGAGGTGGTGCACGGCCCGGACTTCGACCTGGCCGTGCTGCCGACGATCAGGCATTTCGCCACCGACCGCGGCCCCTACATCACCAATGCCGTGATCGTGGCCGAGGACGGCGACGCCGGCATCGGCAACGTCAGCTACCACCGCTCGATGCTCAACGGGCCGCAGGCGGTCGGCACGAGCCTGCACTCGCGCGGCCACCTGTGGCGCATGCTGCAGGCGGCGCAGGCCCGCGGCCGGCCGCTGCCGGTGGCGATGGTGATCGGTGCGCATCCGCTGTTCATGCTCGCCGCCGCCGCGCGGCTGCCCTACGGCGTCGACGAGCGCCATCTCGCCGGCGGCCTGTTCGGCGCGCCGCTCGACGTGGTGCGCACGCCGCGCCACGGCATCGCGGTGCCGGCGCACGCCGAGTACGTGCTCGAAGGCGAGATCGACCCCGAGGCCAAGGCCGAGGAGGGCCCGTTCGGCGAATTTACCGGCTACTCGTCGGACCGCTCGACGCGCAGCTTGCTGCGCGTGTGCACGCTCATGCACCGGCGCGAGCCCTGGCTGCTCGACGTCGTCGGCGGCAATTCGGCCGAGCATCTGAACCTCGGGCGCATCCCGCGCGAGTCGGAGATGGTCGAAAAGCTCAAGGAGCGGTTCCCGGGCGTGACGGCGGTGCACTACCCGAACTCGGGCACCCATTTCCACGCCTACGTCGCGTTGAAGCAGAGCCGGCCCGGCGAGGCGCGCCAGGTCATGCTGGGCCTGCTGGGCTGGGATGCGTATCTGAAGACCGTGGTTGCGGTCGACGCCGACGTCGACGTGACGCGCGACGAAGACGTGCTGTGGGCGCTGGCCACGCATTTCCAGCCTCACCTGGACGTGGTGGTGGTCGACGGTCTGCCCGGCAGCGCGCTCGACCCTTCGGCCTCGGGCGTGGGCACCACCTCGCGTATGGGGCTGGACGCGACGCGTGGCCCGGCCTTCGAAGGCGTGCGCGCGCGCATCGACGAGGCGGCGGTGGAGCGCGCCGCGGCGCTGCTGGCGCGTACGGCCCCGGGCGCGGGCCGCTGATCGAGGCGATCTGCATGAGTGCCGAGCCGCGACCGACCAGACCCTGGCGCGGCGCCTCGCAGTTGCGGCTCGAAGGGATCCGCAAGGTCTACGGGTCGGTCGTCGCCAACGACGGCATCGACCTCACCGTCGAGCCCGGTGAGATCCAGGCCGTGCTGGGCGAGAACGGCGCCGGCAAATCGACATTGATGAAGATCATCTACGGCGTCACCGCACCGACGTCGGGTTGCATCTACTGGTGCGGCGAGCCGGTGCAGGTGCGAAGCCCCGGCCATGCGCGCAGTCTGGGCATCGGCATGGTGTTCCAGCACTTCGCACTGTTCGAGACGCTGACGGTGGTGCAGAACATCGCGCTGGCGCTGCCGGGCCGCCCCGACCTGGGTGATCTGACGCGGCGCATCGATACCGTCGGCGAGCGCTACGGCCTCGCCGTCGATCCGCGCCGCCTCGTGCACGCGCTGTCGGTCGGCGAGCGGCAGCGCGTCGAGATCATCCGCTGCCTGCTGCAGAACCCGCGCCTGCTGATCATGGACGAGCCCACATCGGTGCTCACGCCGCAGGCCGTGCGCAAGCTCTTCGAGACGCTGCGCCAGCTCTCGCAGGAGGGCTGCAGCATTCTCTACATCAGCCACAAGCTCGACGAGGTGCGCGAGCTGTGCCATCGAGCCACCGTGCTGCGCAACGGCCGCGTGAGCGGCGAGTGCACGCCGGCCGACGAAACGCCGGCTTCGATGGCGCGCATGATGATCGGCAAGGAGCTGGTGGCGTGCACGCGCGGCGAAGCCGCCACAGCGGGCGCGCCACGGCTGGCGCTGCGCGGCCTCACGCAGCCGGCCTTGCAGCCCTTCGGCACGGCGCTGCAGAACATCGAGCTCGAGGTGCGCGCCGGCGAGATCGTCGGCATCGCCGGCATCTCGGGCAACGGCCAGCAGGAGCTGCTGCAGGCGATTTCGGGCGAGGCGCCGCTGCCGCGCCGCCATGCCGCGATGGTGCAGCTCGGCGGCCAGGACGTCGGCCACCTGGGCAGCGCGGCACGGCGCCGACGCGGGCTTGGGTTCGTCCCCGAGGAGCGGCTGGGCCGCGGCGCGGTGCCGGCGATGAGCCTGGCGGACAACGCCTTGCTCACGGCACACCGCCGGAGCCTGCTGCGGCGCGGTCTGATCCGGCGCGCCGCCGTGCGCAGCTTCGCCGAACGCTGCATCGCCGAGTTCAAAGTCAAGTGCAGTGGCGCGCTGGCGCCGGCGCAGTCCTTGTCCGGCGGCAATCTGCAGAAGTTCATCGTCGGGCGCGAGCTGCTGCAAGAACCCGGGATCATGGTGGCGGCGCAGCCCACCTGGGGCGTGGACGTGGGGGCGGCGGCTTTCATCCGTCAGGCGCTGGTGGCGCTGCGCGACGCCGGAGCAGCCGTGCTCGTGGTGTCGGAGGAGCTGGAGGAACTGTTCGAGATCTGCGACCGCATCGCCGTGATCGCCAACGGCCGCCTGTCGCCCTCGGTGCCGACCCGGCACACCGATGTCGAGACGGTCGGCCTGTGGATGAGCGGACTGTGGCCCGAAAGCGGCGTGGGACAGCTGGCGCCCGCCGCGCAGGTGCAGGTGTCGCATGCTTAGGCTCGAAGCGCGCGCGCAGGCCTCGCGCCGCATGAGCTGGCTCTCGCCGCTGCTCGCGGTGGGCCTGACGGTGCTGTGCGGGCTGCTGCTGTTCGCCGCCCTCGGCCAGCACCCGCTGCTGGGCCTGCGCGTGTTCTTCCTCCAGCCGCTGTACGACCTCTACGGTCTGAGTGAACTGCTGCTCAAGGCGACGCCGCTGATGCTCATCGGCGTGGGCCTGGCGGTCGGCTTCCGAGCCGGGGTCTGGAACATCGGCGCCGAGGGGCAGTTCATCGTCGGCGCACTGTTCGCCACCGGCATCGCGCTGCGCGTGGGCGACACGGCCGCGCCCTGGGCGGTGCCGGCGATGGTGGTCGCCGGCGCCATCGGCGGCGCGCTGTGGGCTGCGATACCGGCCTGGCTGCGCACGCGCTGGCGCACGAACGAGATCCTGGTGTCGCTGATGCTGGTGTACGTGGCGCAGCTGCTGGCCTCGTGGCTGATCTACGGTCCATGGAAGGACCCTGCCGGCTACAACTTTCCGCAGACACGCAATTTCGGCGACAGCGCACTCTTGCCCATCCTCGTCGAAGGCACACGGCTGCACGCCGGCTTCGTGCTGGCGCTGGCGGTGCTGCTGGCGGGCTACGTGTTCATGCTGCGCAGCTTCCGCGGCTTCCAGATGCAGGTGGGCGGCCAGGCGCCCGAAGCCGCGCACTACGCCGGGTTTTCGGCCGCACACGCCGTTTGGGTCGGACTGCTGGTTGGTGGAGCGCTGTCGGGTATGGCGGGGATGACCGAGGTGGCCGGCCCGATGGGGCAGCTCACCAGCCAGATCTCGGCCGGCTACGGCTTCGCGGCCATCATCGTCGCCTTCGTCGGCAGGCTGCATCCGGCCGGTATCCTCGGCGCCAGCCTGTTGATGGCGCTGTTCTTCCTCGGTGGCGAGCAGGCCCAGCAGCATCTGAACCTGCCGTCGTCGATTTCCAAGGTCTTCCAGGGGATGCTGCTGTTCTTCCTGCTCGCCGCGGATCTGTTCATCGCCTACCGGCTGCGCTGGGACGGCACCGCGTGGAGGCGCCTGCCGTGGATGCCACGCTGATTTCCTCGGTCATCGCCGCCACGCTGGTGGCGGGCACGCCGCTCATCATCGTCGCCATCGGCGAGCTCGTCACCGAGCGCGCTGGCGTGCTCAATCTGGGTGCGGAAGGCATGATGTCGGTGGGTGCCGTCGCGGCCTTCGCTGCAGCCCATGCCGGGCTGGGGCCCTGGACAGCGGCGTTGGCGGGCATGGCGGCGAGCGCCGCTGCGGCTTTGCTGTTCGGCTACGTCACGCTCACGATGCTGGCCAACCAGGTGGCGTCCGGGCTGGCGCTGGCCATCTTCGGCGTCGGGCTGGCGGCGTTCTTCGGCAAGCCCTACGAATCGGCTCCGCTACCGGCGGTGCCGACCGTGGCCATCCCGCTGCTGGCCGATATTCCGCTGGTCGGCCCGGCGCTGTTCAACCAGCAGGCGCTGGTCTATGCGTCCTGGCTCCTGGTCGCGGGCACGGCCTGGTTTCTCGACCGCAGTCGCGGCGGGCTGGTGCTGCGCGCGGTGGGCGAATCGCCTTCGGCGGCGCACGCCGTGGGTTACCCGGTGATCGCCATCCGCTATGCGGCCGTCGCCTTCGGCGGTGCGATGGCGGGGTTGGGCGGCGCATTCATGTCGGTGTTCTACACACCGCTTTGGGCCGAGGGCATGGTCGCCGGGCGTGGCTGGATCGCGCTCGCGCTGGTGGTGTTCGCCACCTGGCGGCCGCTGCGCGTGATGCTGGGCGCATACCTGTTCGGCGGCGTGCTCGTTTCGCAGTTGTTCGTGCAGGGCTCGGGTCTGCGCATCGAAGTCCCCGCGCAATGGCTTTCGATGCTGCCCTACCTCGCCACCATCGTCGTGCTGGTGCTGATCTCGCGCAACCCGGCCACGATCCGGCTGAATTCCCCGGCTTCGCTGGGCCAGCCCTTCCGCCCCGACCGCTGAGCGCGGTTCCTTTTCCACCAAGAGCAACGGAGACTCCTGCGATGACCCTCGTCCCTCTTTTCAAGCGCGGTCCGGGCCGCGCCGTGCTGGCCGCTGCCGCTTTGTGCGCGTTCGCCGTTTCGTCGCATGCCGAGCCGCTGCGCACGTGCTTCCTGTATTCCAACCCGATCGGCGAGAGCGGCTGGACCTACCAGCAGGAGCTCGCGCGCAAGGAATTGCAGGCCGCGATGGGCGACAAGATCACAACCAAGTACGTCGAGAACATCGCCGAGGGCCCCGATGCCGAGCGCGTGATCCGCAACTTCGTGCAGGAGGGCTGCAAGCTCATCTTCACGCCGTCGTTCGGCTTCATGGAGCCGACCGTCAAGGTCGCGCGTACGGCGCCCAAGGGCGTGATCTTCATGAACGGCACCGGCTACAAGACCGCGCCCAACCTCGGTGTATACAACGCGCGCTACTACGAGGGACGCTACCTCGAAGGCGTGATCGCCGGCCACATGAGCAAGAGCGGGGTGGTCGGCTACGTCGGCGCGTTCCCGATTCCCGAAGTCCTGCAAGGCATCAACGCGTTTGCGCTCGGCATGCGCAGCGTCAATCCGAAGGCGCAGCTGCGTCTGATCTGGGTGAATTCCTGGTACGACCCGGGCAAGGAGCGCGATGCCGCCAACGCGCTGCTCAAGCTGGGAGCCGACACCCTGGCCTACGCGACCTCGGGCGTGTCGATCGTCACCACAGGCGAGGAGAAGGGCATCTACACGCTTGGCTACTATTCCGACATGTCCAAGCTCGGCCCCAAGACCAACCTGACCTCGGTCGTGCACAACTTTGGCGGCTACTACATCAAGGTGGTCGAGGACGTCTTGGCCGGCCGCTGGAAGTCGGACAACGTCATGGGCGGCCTGAAGGAGGGCATGATCAAACTGGCACCGATCAACACCGCCGTGCCAGCCGACGTGCGCGAGAAGGTCGCCAAGCTCGGCAAGGACATCGCCGACGGCAAGCTGCAGCCCTTCGCGGGCCCGATCACCGATCAGGACGGCAAGGTGCGCGTGCCGGCCGGCCAGGTCATCTCGGCGGCCGATCTGAACAACATGAACTACCTGGTGCAGGGCGTCGAGGGGCTGCTGCCCAAGCAATAGCGGTCCGGCGCGGGGCGCGCGCTGCCCGGACGCGCGAGCCGCCGCGCGAGCCCGCACCTACCCTCCGAATCGGTGAAGATCCTCTACGTCTATTGCCATCCGCTGCCTGAGAGCTTCCACGCCGGCATCCGCGCCGCAGCGCTCGCCGCGCTGGCACAAACCGGACACGAGGTCGATCTTCTCGATCTGTATGCCGAGAACTTCGATCCCGTGCTGTCGGAAGATGCCAGGCGGCACTATCACGACATCCCGCACAACCGCTTCGGCCTCGAATCCCAGATCGATCGGCTGACGCGGGCCGAGGCGCTCGTGGTGCAGTTCCCCACCTGGTGCTTCGGCATGCCGGCGATGCTGAAGGGGTACTGCGAGCGCCTGCTCATGCCGGGCGTGGCGTTCGACCTGTCGGACCCAGCACACGTCAAGCCCACGCTTTCGAACCTGCGCAGGATCGTCGGCGTCGTGACGTACGGGCGTCCCTGGTACATGGCGAAGTGGATGGGCGACCCGCCGCGCAAGATGGTGACGCGCTACCTGCGATGGTTCACCGGCGGCAGGGCGCGCGTCGACTACCTGGCCCTGTATCACCTCAATGTCGCCACCGAAGGGCAGCGCAAGGCGTTCATCGGTCGCGTCGAGCGTTCGCTGCGGCAGCTCTGAGCACGGGCCGCCGACGTCCAGGGATCGCGCGGACGCTAAGCGATCATCGCGTCCAGAACGCCGATCACCTCTTCGGCCAGCCGCGTTCCCGCGAGGCCGCGGCCGTGCTTGGCGCGGCGCACGAGGGCGAGCGTGTTGGTGCGAAACGCGGCGTCGCGGATCTTGCGGAACGTGAGCACGCCGGCGTGGTATTCCTCCGCGATGTCGAAGCGGCTGAGAAAGGCGACGTTCTCGCCGATCGCCGCGAGCCGCTTCATCGCCTCGATCGAGCCGGTGCGAAAGGTCGGCTCGACGCGGATGCCGGCGCCGGCGAAACCCTCGGCGACGATGCCGTGGATCAGCATCGAGCGGTCGGCGAAGACGAGCGGGAACGACGCGCAGTCGGCCAGCGAGACCGACTCCATGCCGGCCAGCGTGTGCGTCGGCGCGAGGATGGCGCCGAAGCTGGTGTCGACTTCCCACAGGCTCTCGAGCGCCGGCGAGGGCGGCAGGTTGAAGCCCAGGCCGAGGTCGGCCTCGCCGTCGACGAGCGCGCGCAGGATCTCGCTGGCGAGCAGCACGCGGATCGCGATGCGGATGTGCGGATAGCGCGCACTGAAGCCGGCCGCCGCCTTGGGCACGATGCTGCTGGCCAGGCCGCTCATCGTGGCGATGACGACCTCGCCGCTGGGCAGCGTCCGGCGCTCGCGGATCTCGGCTTCGACCTGGCGGAACTCCATCATCGTGCGCCGCGCATGCGCGATCAGGATCTCGCCGGCCGGGGTCAGCCGCAGGCCGCGCGGCAGGCGCTCGAAAAGCGGCTCGCCGATCGCCTGCTCGAGCTGCAGCAGGTGCTTGTTGATCGCCGAGGGCGCGACGTGAAGCTTGTCGCCGGCGGCGCGGATCGAGCCGCAGCGCGCGACCTCGTCGAGGTAGCGCAACAGCCGTGAGTGCAGCATCGGCGGTTCCTTCGGCGGCGGCGGAGTCGCGGGCGATTGTGCTCTCGAAAAGCGCACGCTCCGTGCGCAAAAGACTGCTTGTCACGCGCGGTGCATTGCGGTCTCATCGCCCCCGCCCGCGAGGCGAGTGCATCGGCCGGTGCGCTTGCAAGCCGAGCGGGCGAGCGGCCTGCGGTGCCGCCGGTGCGGGCGAGAGGCCGCCGCGCGCGCCGCAGCTCCCCGACACATCCCGGCTCGATGGCATCGAGCGACAACGAGGCAAATCCATGTACCAAGACGCGAGCGTGTGGCACGACCAGATCCCCGGCGGCGCCGACCTGGTGTCGGCGCACTACGACCAGGTGCGCGCGATCTTCGACATCCTCGAGGGCCGGCGCGAGGCCGACCTGCTGCTGCGCAACCTGAACATCCTCGACGTGCACAGCGAGAGCGTCTACCAGGGCTCGATCCTGGTGTACGACAAGCGCATCGTCGCGCTCAACCCCGACGAGTCGATCCTCAAGGTGCGCGAGGTCTTCGACGGCGGCGGCCTGTATGCCATCCCCGGCCTGATCGACGCGCACATCCACTTCGACGCGCAACTGGCGCATCCGGTGGCCTTCGGCGAGGCCATCGTGCCCTGCGGCACGACCACGATCTTCTCCGAGTGCCTGGACCTGGTGAGCGCGGCCGGCGACGAGGCCGTCGAGGCCACCGCCAACCTGTTCCGCGACTACGAGCGCCTGCCCTACCGGGTGTTCGCCTTCGCGCCGGGCAAGAAGACCTCGGTCGCGGTGACCGAGGCCTTGCTGCGCATGGAGCCGGTGATCGGGCTGGGCGAGCTCGCGCACCTGACCTACAGCGTGGGCAACGACGACGACTTCCGCAAGTCGGCGCTCGGCCGCGCGCGGGGCGGCTTCATGAACACGCACTGGGGCGTGACGGCGCTGTCGGACATGATGCTCAACTACATGCCGGCGATCGGCGCTTTCGCCAACCACGATGTCTGGAAGGAAGACGACATCGAGAAGAGCGTGCGCTGGGGCCTGCAGACGCAGATCAAGTTCGGCGTCGGCAGCGCCGAGGTCATCAAGATCATGCTGCGCGCCATCGTCAAGCGCAAATGGCCGGCCGAGAACTTCCAGCTCTGCGCCGACAACATCTCGGTCGACCGCCTGCTCACGCGCGGCCACATGGACTGGGTCGTCTCGCTGTGCGCCGAGATGGGCATCAACCCGATCCAGGCCATCAAGATGGCGACGCTGTACACGGCGCGCGCCTTCCGCATGGACAACCGCATCGGTTCGCTGACGCCGGGCCGCTACGCCGACATCGTGCTGACCGACAGCCTGTCGAAGATCGACCCGCTGTATGTCTTCAAGGACGGCAAGCTCGTGGCCAAGGACCGGCAGATGCTCGCGAAGGTCGAGATCGACTACTCGGCCATGGTCAAGAAGCCCGTGCCGGGCCTGGCCGACCTCGAGCCCGGCCAGCTCGATCTCGAGCCGCTCGAAGTCACGGCCGACGGCAAGAGCGCCAAGGTCGTTCTGTTCGACGTCTACGGCCGCGGCCACGCCAAGTTCCACCAGGAAGTCTGGGTCCCGTACGAGAACGGCCGGGTCGTGCCGCTGCACGACGGCCAGACGCTCAACCGCATCGCGGTCGTGCAGCGCTACGCCGACGGCCGGCGCCATGTCGTCAACGGCCTGTTCAAGGGCGTGCGCATCGAGCGCGGCGCCGTCGCCACCTTCTGGCCCGCGCCCAAGCCGTACTTCGTTGCCGTGGGCAGCGACAGCGCCGAGATGTGCCGCTGCCTGAAGGAGGTCGACAGCCATGTCGGCGGCTGCGTGGTCACCGACGGCGGGAAGGTCAAGGCGCTGCTGCCGCTCGAGATCTACGGCGTCATGGCCAACACCGGCCTGGACGAACTGCTCGCCAAGACGCGCGCCATCGACGCCGCGCTGGCCGCGCTGGGCCACCACAACGAAGGCGAGCCGGTCGTCAACAAGCTGCTCACGCTGTTCATTTCGCTGGACCGCTTCGGGTTCATGAAGTGATTCAGCCCGCCCGAAACGTCCGCGGAAGGAACCATGGCTGACGTACATCTGATCGAGCTCGCGGCGCTCACGCGGGCCATGCGCCTCGTGGTGGCGGGCTTCGGCAGCGCACCCGACGAGATCGAGGCCGTGGTCGGCAATCTGATCGACGCCAACCTCACCGGGCACGACTCGCACGGCATCGGCATGCTGCCGCGCTACGCGCAGGCCTACCTCGAAGGCGGGCTGACGCCCAACACGCATGTGCGTACCGTGCTCGACGCCGGTGCGCTGCTGCGCCTGGACGGCGGCGCCGGCTTCGGCCAGGTGATCGGCAAGGAGGCGATGGCCCTGGGCATCGAGCGCGCGCGCCGCCACGGCAGCGCCATCGTCGCGCTGGGCAATTCACACCACCTCGGGCGCATCGGCGCCTGGGCCGAGCAGGCGGCGGCTGCCGGTCTGGTGTCGCTGCACTTCGTCAACGTCCTGGCGCCGCCGATCGTCGCGCCCTTCGGCGGCGCGCGCGCCGGCTTCGGCACGAATCCGTTCACGGCCGGCGTGCCGCTGGCCGGGCGCGAGCCGCTGATCCTCGACTTCGCCACCAGCATGATCGCGCACGGCAAGACGCGCGTGGCCTACAACAAGGGCCAGAAGGTGCCCGCCGGCTGCCTGATCGACAACCAGGGCCGCCCGAGCGACGACCCGCGCTGGACGATGGAGGAGCCCTACGGCGCCATCCTCACCTTCGGCGTGCACAAGGGCTACGGCATGGCGGTGCTGAGCGAGCTGCTCGGCGGCGCGCTGGCCGCCGGCATGGTGGGCCACCGCGAAGACGGCAGCAAGAAGCGCATCCTCAACGGCATGCTGAGCGTGCTCGTCGACCCGGCCGCGCTGGGCGGCGTGGCCGCCTTCGAGCACGAGGCGCTGGCCTTCGTGCACAGCCTGCTCGACGTGCCGGCCGCGCCCGGCGTCGACCATGTGCGCATCGCCGGCGACCCCGAGCGCGAGCAGCGTGCGCGCCGCAGCGCCCAGGGCGTGCCGGTGGATGCCGCGAGCTGGCAGCAGATCCTCCAGGCCGCCGCGAGCCTGGGTGTCGACGAGCGCCGTGTGCGCGAGGCGGCCGGCACGCCATGAGCGCGGCGCGCCTGGCTGCGCTGCGCACCGGGCCCGGGCCGGGGGCGGACCCGCGCGGGTCATGCCGGGCGGCGGCCGGCGGCGCGCCGGCGCGCCCGGGCACCTGCAACGACTTGCTTGATTCACAGAGGAGGTTCGTATGACCCACCCGAAAGGCTCTCTCGTTACCCGGCGCGCGACGCTGGGTGTGTTGGCCGGCGCGTCGACGCTGGCGGCGCCGGCGTTCCTGCGGCAGGTACGCGCGCAGGGGCTCGTCAAGCTGGCCTACCAGACCGGCTGGCTGGCCGGCACCGACAAGGCGGGCCTGTACCAGGCCGTGGGCGCCGGCATTTACAAGGACTACGGCCTCGAGGTCGAGATCCGCAGCGGCGGACCGCAACTCAACGTCAACCAGATCTTCCTGGCGCGCAAGGTCGACTTCGCCGACTCCGACAGTTTCCGCGTCCTCAACTTTGCCAAGGAGGGCCTGCCCGCGATCGCGGTGGCCGCGATGGGCCAGAAGTCGCTCACGGCGCTGTTCTCGCACCCCGGCGTCGGCAACGACTCGCTCGCGGCGCTCAAGGGCAAGCCGATCCAGGTGTCGGCGATCGGCCGCCAGACTTTCTGGAACTGGCTCAAGGGCAAGTACGGCTACAGCGACGACCAGATGCGCCCGAAGAATCCCAACTACGGGCAGTTCCTCGTCAGCAAGGAGCTCACGATCGAGGGCTTCGTGAACACCGAGCCGATCGAGATCCGACGCGCCGGCGTCGACCCGGTGATCCACGTGCTGGCCGACCACGGCTACGAGAACTACAGCAGCGTCACGCTGGCGCACCCGCACATGGTGGCCGAGAAGCCCGACGTGGTGCAGCGCTTCGTCGACGCCACGATCAAGGGCTGGCGCACCTGGCTCAACGAGGATCCGACGCCGGGCAACGAAGGCATCAAGCGCGCGAACCCGAACATGAACGACGAGTTCCTCGCGTTCGGGCGCAAGACGCTGAAGGAGCGCGGAGTGTTCGACTCGGGCGATGCCGCCAAGATGGGCATCGGCGCGATGAGCGATGCGCGCTGGAAGAGCTTCTACGACTCGATGGTCGCCGTCGGTGCGATGCCCGCGGGCATCGACATCAAGCGCGGCT
>JADYZZ010000031.1 GCA_020852865.1 Rubrivivax sp. | reverse complement strand
TCATGGAGGGCCATGTAATGGCGCAGTATGTTTTCGCGAAACAACTGCCCGGCTGCGCCGGCCTGCACTCGCTTCGCTCATGGAGGGCCATGTAATGGCGCAGTATGTTTTCACCATGAACCGCGTCGGCAAGATCGTGCCGCCGAAGCGGCAGATCCTCAAGGACATCAGCCTGTCGTTCTTTCCCGGCGCGAAGATCGGCGTACTCGGCCTGAACGGCTCGGGCAAGTCGACGCTGCTGCGCATCATGGCCGGCCTCGACCAGGAAATCGAGGGCGAGGCGGTGCCGATGCCCGGCCTGAAGATCGGCTACCTGCCGCAGGAGCCCGAGCTCGACGCCGAGCAGACCGTGCGCGAGGCCGTCGAGCAGGGCATCGGCGGCGTGCTCGCGGCCAAGAAGCGCCTCGACGAGGTCTACGCCGAGTACGCCGAGCCCGACGCCGACTTCGACAAGCTGGCCTCCGAGCAGGCCGAACTGGAAGCCATCATCGCCGCCGCCGGCAGCGAGAACACCGATCTGCAGCTCGAACTCGCCGCCGACGCGCTGCGCCTGCCGCCCTGGGACGCCCTCATCAAGAACCTCTCGGGCGGCGAGAAGCGCCGCGTCGCGCTGTGCCGTCTGCTGCTGTCCAAGCCCGACATGCTGCTGCTCGACGAGCCGACCAACCACCTCGACGCCGAGAGCGTGGAGTGGCTCGAGCATTTCCTGCAGCGCTTCCCCGGCACCGTGGTGGCCATCACGCACGATCGCTACTTCCTCGACAACGCGGCCGAGTGGATCCTCGAGCTCGACCGCGGCAGCGGCATCCCCTGGAAGGGCAACTACTCCGACTGGCTCGACCAGAAGGAGCGCCGCCTCGAAGTCGAGCAGAAGAAGGAAGACGCGCGCATCAAGGCGATGAAGGAGGAGCTCAAGTGGGTGCGCTCCAACGCCAAGGCGCGCCAGACCAAGAGCAAGGCGCGCCTGGCGCGCTTCGAGGAGCTCTCCGACGTCGAATACCAGCGCCGCAACGAGACCAACGAGATCTTCATCCCCGTGGCCGAGCGCCTGGGCAACGAGGTCATCGAGTTCAGGAACGTCAGCAAGAGCTTCGGCGAGCGCCTGCTCATCGACAACCTCAGCTTCAAGGTCCCGCCCGGCGCCATCGTCGGCATCATCGGCCCCAACGGGGCGGGCAAGTCGACGCTGTTTCGCATGATCCAGGGCGTCGAGCAGCCCGACAGCGGCGAGGTCGTCATCGGCAAGACCGCCCGGCTCGCCTTCGTCGACCAGAGCCGCGAGAGCCTGGCCAACGACAAGACGGTGTGGGAGGACGTCTCGGGCGGCCTCGACAACATCGTCGTCGGCCAGTTCGTCATGCCCAGCCGCGCCTACCTGGGCCGCTTCAACTTCAAGGGCAACGACCAGCAAAAGCGCGTCGGCAATCTCTCCGGCGGCGAGCGCGGGCGGCTGCATCTGGCCAAGACGCTGGCGCGCGGCGGCAACGTGCTGATGCTCGACGAGCCCAGCAACGATCTCGACGTCGAGACCCTGCGCGCGCTCGAGGAGGCGCTGCTCGAGTTCGCCGGCAGCGCGATGGTGATCAGCCACGACCGCTGGTTCCTCGACCGCATCTGCACGCATATCCTGGCCGCCGAGGGCGACAGCCAGTGGGTGTTCTTCCCAGGCAACTACCAGGAGTACGAAGCCGACAAGGTCAGGCGCCTGGGCGAGGAAGGCGCACGGCCCAAGCGCATGCGCTTCAAGCCGATCCACTGAACCGGGCCGCCTGCGCCCTGCACCCTGCGGCACCGGCATCTCCCCCGGCCGCACGATGGACGCGCACGGCCTGCGCGTGTCCAATCACGGGCAGGCCGCGCACCCGGCGGCGCGCGGCGAGGCAGCACGGCAGGAGGTGAACGATGCCACTGCGATCGAGACTGCTCGGCGGCGATGCGCTGCTCGAGCGCTGCGCGCTCGAGGACGCGGCCCACGTGATGCCCGGGGCGCGCGGCGCGCATGTCGGCAGGATCCAGACGGCGCTGTTCGCCATCGACGGCCTGAACGTCGCGCGCGCCGAACTCGAGCGATCGCATTACGGCCCGAGCACCGCCGCCGCGGTGCTGCGCTACAAGCGCCGGCGCAGCATCGTCAACCGCGCCTACCAGACGCAGGCCGACGACATCGTCGGCCGCATGACGATCGCCGCCCTCGACGCCGACATGCTGCTGGTCGAGTGCCGCCCGGCGGCCGTCGATCCGCGCAGCGTCGCGGTCGCCACGCGGCGCGAAGACGCGCGCTGAAAGCCATGGCGCCCGCGTTCGACGCCGCAACCCTGGCTCCCGACGACCGAGGCGCGCGCGCCACGGTCACGCCGGGCCGCGCCAGCGTGTTCTTTCACCTCGCGCGCGGCTTCGACCTCGGCGCGGCCGATGCCGGACGCGAACCGGGCGAGGCCGTTGCCGTGCGCGGCAGTTTCGTCGCCGCCGGCGGCGGCGCACAGCCGACGGCGGGCTGGGACTTCGGCTTCGTGCAGCTGACCAAGATGGTCTCGGGCCAGGCCTACTACGCGGGCCGCCTGTCGCGCGAAGGCAGCATCGCGGTGATGTTCGAGAACGCCATGCCCGCGCGCCTGCTGCTCGACAGCCTCGACGACCGCAGCCCGTGGACGCGGCGCGCACCGCGCTTCGCCGCTGCCGCCGGGCGCATCGAATGCCGCAGCTCGGATCACCCGACGATGAAGCTGCCGCGCAAGCTGCGCAATTCCCTGCGCAACGTCGACAACTTCCTGTTCCACGCCGTCGACGAGCGGCTGTTCTGGACCGTGCTGACGGCCATCGAGACCTCGAGCCGCCGGCGCCACCATCTCGCGCACCTGCACTGGCGCGTGCACCACGACGTGAAGTTCCAGTGGCGCGGCGGCGAACCGATGCCGATGCCAAGCCGCGGCCGCGGCTACGAGCTGCTGCGCAATGTGCGCGGTGCGCCGCCCGAAGCCGAGCTGCAGGCGCTGCTGGCCGACCCGCAGCCGCCGCAGTTCAATCCGGCCTCGTCGCAGGCGCTGCTGCAGGCCTTCCTGGGCGCACGCGGCGCGAACCGCAGCGAGAACGCCCACTGGTTCATGAACGTGCCGAGCGACTTCTACGCCTGAGCGGCACGGCGGCCGGTGCGACTCCCGGCCCGGATGCGGCCCTGCTCAGGTGCCGGATGCCAGCGCGTCGCGCAGGCGTTCGGGCCGAAAACCCAGTTGCGGCACGCCGCGCACCACGATGAGCGGCGTGCCCGGCGCGCGTGCCGCGTCGAAGTCGGCGCGGCACTGCGCGTCGCGTTCGATGAAGCACTCGGCAAACGCCACGCGGTGCTGCTGGAACCAGCGGCGCGCCAGCGCGCAGATGGCGCAGGTCTCGGACGAGATCATGCGGATGTCGCCGGGCCGCGCCAACGCCGCCACCTCGTCGCCCAGCGTGCTGCGCGCGCGCGCGCTCCACCACTGGCCCGCCAGGCTGGCGCCGATGACGAGCAGCGCCAGAACGGCGAGATCGCGGCGCGCCAGGTTCATCCGCGGTCCGGCACGAAGGGCAGCGGCGCAGCGCACATCGAGGCGCAAGCCCGTCTCACAACGCCGCCGTGACCACGATCTCGACCTTCCACTCGGGCCTGGCCAATCGCGCCTGCACGGTGGCGCGCGGCGGTGCCTGGCCCGGGCTCACCCAGGCGTCCCAGACCGCGTTCATGGCAGCGAAGTCGGCGAGGTCGGCGAGGAAGATCTGGCACATCACGATCTTGCGTTTGTCGCTGCCGGCACGCGCCAGCAGTGCATCCACCGCGGCCAGCACCTGGCGCGTCTGGCCGCCGGCGTCCTGCGTGGCGTCTGCGGCCACCTGGCCGGCAAGCCAGCACATGCCGTTGTGCACGGCCATCTCCGAGAGCCGGGCGCCCACGTCGAAACGCTGCACCATGATCAATGTCCCTTCTTCGTGTGGCGCGCGCGCCGCGCGCGCGGCCGCGCCGCGGGCGCTGACGCGGCCACGGCCGGCGCTGCGGCTTTCTGGCCGAGCTTCGATTCGGTGCCCGCCAGCAGCTTGCGGATGTTGGCCTCGTGGCGCCAGATCAGCAGCAGGCTCATGCCCACGAGTGCAAGCAGCAGCGGCTCGAGGCCCCAGACCAGCGCCTGGTAGAACGGCGCGCAAACGGCCGTGACGAGCGCGGCCAGCGACGAATAGCGCGTCAGCGCCGCGACGAGCGCCCAGGTGACGAGGCAGGCCAGGCCGAGCAGCGGACTGACGCCGAGCAGCACGCCGGCCGCGGTGGCCACGCCCTTGCCGCCGCGCAAGCGGAAGTACACCGGCCACAGATGGCCGGCGAAGGCACCCAGTCCGGCGAACGCGGCCGCCGTCTCGCCGAGGCCCAAGCGCGCGCCGAACTGCTGTACCAGCAGCACCGGCAGCCAGCCCTTGAGCGCGTCGAGCACGAGCGTGAGCACGGCCGCCGCCTTGTTGCCCGAGCGCAGCACGTTGGTTGCGCCCGGGTTGCCCGAGCCGTAGCTGCGCGGGTCGGCCAGCCCCATCGCGCGGCTGACGACGACGGCAAACGAGACGCTGCCGATCAGGTAGCCGCCGGCGACGGCGGCGAGGAATGCGAGAGCTTGCATCGGGCGGGCAGTGTAAGCGGCACCGCGCCGACGACCGGCGCCGCAGGCAGCAGCGCCCGATCAAGGCCCCGGCAGCGACCGATCGGCGCCGCGACCACGCAGCCCACCGCCCGCGGCCGCAATGCCGCCGCCGCTTGCGCAGCCCGGCGCCGCTCGGCCGCGGCTCCTACTTCGCGGCAGCGGTCTTGCGGGCGGCCTTCTTCGCCGCCGCCTTGCGGGCCGGAGCCTTCTTCGCCGCCTTCTTCTCGGCCGCGTGCAACTCGGCCAGCCTGCGGTTCGACGCCGTGTAGACCTCGCCGGCCTTAGCCTTCACCGCCTTCTTGGCCGCGCGCTCGGCGCTCGTCCATTCCTTCTTGGCCGTCTTGCGCGCCTCGGTGAGCTTGCCGCTCACGCTCTTTTGCGCCGAGACGACCTTCTTCTTGACCGCGACGCGTGCCGCTTCGAGCTTGCCGGCCAGCCGCCCGGCCAGGCCCTCGACCTTGTTCGCGACGGCGGCCTTGACGCCACGCGCGGCCGCCGACAGATCCTTGCGGGCCTTGGCGATCGTCGGCGCCGGTGCTTTGCGAGTGACCATCTCGACTCCTCGGTTGTCCGGCTGCAGTCTATGCCCGCGCCGTTGGAGAGCGCATCCCAATCGCGTGCACGGCAGCGCCGTGTCTACAGCGCGCAACGCACCGGGAGCGCACCGAGCGCGCCGGCAAGCACCTGCGGCGCGATGCCGACGAGGAAGCCGCGCCGCCCGCCGTTGATGTAGATGCGCGGCAGCGCGAGCACGGTCTCCTCGACGTACACCGGCATCGCCTTGCGCGTGCCGAACGGCGAGGTGCCGCCCACCAGATAGCCGCTGTGGCGCTGCGCCACGTCGGGCCTGCAAGGCGCCACGCTGCGCGCGCCGATCGCACGCGCCAGGTTCTTCGTGCTGACCTGGCGGTCGCCGTGCATCAGCACCAGCAGCGGCGCGGCGCGCTCGTCGTGCATCACGAGTGTCTTGACGACCGCGTGCTCGTCGACGCCGAGCTGGCGTGCGCTCTCGGCGGTGCCGCCGTGCTCGACATAGCCGTACGGATGCTCGCTGTAGGCGATGCCGTGCTGCTCGAGCCAGGCCGTGGCCGGGGTCCGGCTGACGTGCCGCTCCTTGCGCGCCATGCGCTCAGCCGCGCGCGTAGCCGAGCGTGGCGAAGAAGTGGCTGGCGCTGCCGGCCAGCACCAGGAGGTGGAACGCGAAATGCGCGTAGCGCACGCGGCCGTCGAGCAGGTACAGGACGGCGCCGAGCGTGTAGCACAGGCCGCCGGCGACGAGCCAGGCCAGTCCGGCGGCAGGCATGCGCTCGATCATCCACGGCGCCGCCGCCACCACCACCCAGCCCAGGGCGACATAGAGGCCGGTCGACACGAGCGCGTGCCGCAGACGGTCGAGCAGCTTGACGGCGACACCGAACGCCGCCACCCCCCACACCACGCCGAACAAGGACCAGCCCCAGGCGCCGCGCAGCACGCCGAGCGTGAACGGCGTGTAGCTGCCGGCGATGAAGACGTAGATCGCAGCGTGGTCGATGCGCCCGAGCCAGCGCTTGGCGCGCCCGGCCGGCACCGCGTGGTAGAGCGTCGAGACGAGGTAAAGCAGGATCATCGTGCCGGCGAACACGCTGGCGCCGACGACGTCGGCCGCGGCGCCGCGGCTGGCCGCCACCCACACGAGGATGGGCAGCGCCGCCACCGCCAGCACGAAGCCCAGACCGTGGCTGACGGCGTTGGCGATCTCCTCGCCGAAGCTCTGCGGCCGCGCCGTCGCGGCGGCTGCGCCGGATATCGGGTTCGCCTCAGTCACCTTCCACCCACTCGATCTGCGCGCCGAGCCGGCGGATGTTCTCGGCGAAGTGCGGGTGCGCGCGCCGCACCGGCGCGGCGTTGCGGATGAGCGAGCGTCCCGGAATGCTGCACGCGACCATCAGCAGCGCGATGGCCACGCGGATGATGTAGGGGCTCTCGACCTCGGCCGGCGCCAGCGGCTTGCCGCCGAACGTGATGACGCGGTGCGGATCGGCCATGAAGGCATGTGCGCCGAACTTGCCGAGCTCGCTCGTCCAGCCCATCGCGCCCTCGTACACCTTGTTCCAGTACATCATGCTGCCTTCGGCGCGCACACCCAGAGCAACGAATATCGGCAGCAGGTCCACCGGCAGATAGGGCCAGGGCGCCGCTTCCACCTTCTGCAGGATGTTGCGCGTGAAAGGTTCCCGCACGCGCAGCACACCCTCGGCCTGCGCGCGCGACCAGCCGGCCTCGTGCACCACCTGCACGCCGAACTTGGCGAAGGTGCGGTCGATGAGCGGGAACTGCTCGGGCGCCGAGTTCTTCACCGCGACGCTGCCGCCGGTGATGGCGCCCAGCGCCATGAAGGTGACGGCTTCGTGGAAATCCTCGGTGAAGCTGAAGCTGCCGCCGCCCAGGCGCGTGACGCCGTGCACCGCCAGACGCGAGGTGCCGACACCCTCGATGCATGCGCCCAGCATCGCCATGAAGGCGCAGAACTCCTGCACGTGCGGCTCGCTGGCGGCGTTCATCAGCGTGCTCGTGCCGCCCCCGCCGGTGGCCAGCGCGGCGCACAGCACGAAATTCTCGGTCGTGGTGACGCTGGCGTAGTCGAGCCAGTGGTGGCTGGCCGCGAGCCCACCCTCGGCGCGCATGACGAGCGCGTCGCTCCGGCGCTCGACGGCGGCACCGAAGCGCTGCATCAGCTCGACGTGCGGGTCGATCTCGCGCACGCCCAGCGTGCAGCCCTGCACGTCGTTCTCGATGCGCGCCACGCCGAAGCGCGCCAGCAGGCCCGGCACCAGCATGATCGAGCTGCGCATCTCCTCGGGCAGGTGATCGCGCTGCGGGTCGAAGCGGGTGGCGCGGTGGTGCAGGTCGAGCGTGCCGGCAGCGAAGTCGACCCGCACCTCGCTGCCGAGCTGGCGGAAGATCTCGAGGATCTTCTTGACGTCGGTGATCTCGGGCAGGCGCGCCAGATGCACGGGCTCGCGCGTGAGCAGCGTCGCGCACAGGATGGGCAGCACGGCGTTCTTGTTCGCCGAGGGCACGATGCGCCCGGCAAGCGGCGTGCCGCCGTGGACGATGAGATTGGACATGGAGACCTTGCGCGCTGCGCCGAAGCGAAAACCCCAGGAACGGCGGCACGGCGCACCGCCGCGCCGGCACCGGCCGAGGCGTCCAGTGTGCCCCAAGCCCGCCCCGAGCCGCGCAGACCGCGGCATTCGCGCCGCCGTCGCGTCAAGTTCGCGCCGCGCCTGCCGAAACCCTGCCCAGCGCCAATGCTCAGGCAGCAGCCGACCCCGAACCATGCAAACGGCAGCCCTCTCCTCGGTCACCCATCGCATCGTCGCGGGTGCACCGCTGCCGTTCAACGTGCGCGACGCCCAGCACGCGCTGCTGCTGGCGCGCGGCACCGTCGTCGCCGACCGTGCCCAGCTCGAAGCCCTCGTCGCGCGCGGCGCGCTCGTCGATCTCGCCGAACTCGGCAGCGCCGCCGACCAGGCGCGTGCGGCGCCGCGCGCGGCGCTGCCGCAGTTGTGGCGGCAGACGCTCGCGCGCGTCGCCGACACGCTGGCGCGCTGCGACGGCGAAACCTTCCGCGGCGCGCTCGACGAGGCGGCGGCGCCGGCGCTGGCGCTGGTCGAGCGCGACCCCGACCTGGCCATCTTCCAGATCCTCACGCAAGGCGCCGGCATCGACACCGGCTACGGCGCCCGCCGCTCGCTGCATACCGCCATCACCGCGAGCCTGGTGGCGCAGCGCCTGGCCTGGTCGCCCGGCGAGGTGGAGAAGGCCTTCAAGGCGGCGCTGACGATGAACCTGTCGATGCTCGAGCTGCAGGGCCTGCTCGCGCGCCAGACCGAGCCGCCGACGCCGGCGCAGCGCGCCGAGCTGCGCACGCACCCGATGCGCAGCGTGCAGCTGCTGCAGCGCGCCGGCGTGCGCGATGCCGACTGGCTGCGCGCCGTGCTGCAGCACCACGAGCAGGAGGACGGCAGCGGCTACCCTGCGGGCCGCCGCGAGGTCTGCGAGCTCGCCTCGCTCGTGCGCCGCGCCGACGTCTACACCTCCAAGCTGTCGGCGCGCAGCACGCGCGACGCCCTGGCGGCCGACGCCGCCGGGCGCGCGATGTTCATGCAGGACCCCGGGCATCCGATGACCCAGGCCCTGGTCAAGGAGTTCGGCATCTACCCGCCGGGCAGCCACGTGCGCCTGGCCTCGGGGGCGCTGGCGATCGTCGTCGGCCGCGGACCCACGATCACCGCACCGCTGGTCGCCTGCCTCACCGGGCCCGACGGCCAGGCGCTGCCGGCGCCGCGCCGTCAGGCCACCACCGAGCCGGGCCAGGCCGTCGTCGCGCTGCAGGCGCCGCGCCGCGACGGCATGCGCCTGCCGGGCGATCTGCTCGTCATGCTCGACTGAGCCTGCAGCCTGTGACGACAGGCATTGCGCCCGCGTGATTCATGTCGCCACAGGCTCAGGTCGCGCGAAGGCGGCCAGCGCCGCGCCGGTGACGCGGCAGATGCGCCAGTCGGGCAGCAGCTTGGCGCCCATGCGTTCGTAGAAGCCGATCGCGCTTTCGTTCCATTCGAGCACGGCCCACTCGAAGCGGCCGCAGCCGCGCGCGACCGCCAGCGCGCCCAGGTGCTCGAGCAGCGCCTTGCCCAGGCCGCGGCCGCGGTAAGCCGGCTGCACGTACAGGTCTTCCAGATACAGGCCCGGCTGCGCGAGAAAGGTGGAGAAGTTGGTGAAGTACAGCGCGAAGCCCACCACCTCGGGCCGGCCGGCGAGCTCGGCCTCGGCCAGCACGACCTCGGCCGCAGGTCGTGGCCCGAACAGATGCGGCGCCAGCGACTCGGGCGTCGCCACCACCAGGTGTTCGAGCCGCTCGTACGCGGCCAGCTCGCGGATCAGGCCGACGATGGCGGGGAGGTCGGCCGCCGTCGCCGGGCGCAGCGCGGCCGCGCCGGCTGCACCTGAAGTCCCATGCTCGTCCATGGGCGGCGATTGTGGGCCCGCAGCGGGCACCGCAAGGCAAGCCGCACGGATGCGCGTGGCCGGGCGAGTGTGCGCGATCGCGCCGCGCGCTCACGACGCCGGCGCCTTGCCCATCGGTAGAATCGCCCGTCCCCGCGGAGGGATGGATGAGCGGTTTAAGTCGCACGCCTGGAAAGCGTGTGGGGGTTAACAGCCCCCCGCGGGTTCGAATCCCGCTCCCTCCGCCAGGTGCCTGCGCGCGATGGCCCCGCGGCGCTGCTGCCGCGGCAGCGCGCGCCGCTCAGCCTGCCGGTGCCTGCGGTTCGCGCTGCGCGGCCGCCGCGACGCGCGCGTACTGAGCCAGATACTCCTGCGCCGGCCCGCTCCAGCCCAGCTCGCGCGCCATGCCGGCTTGCATGGCGCGCTGCCAGGCCTCGGGCTGCGCCTTGAGCGCTGCGGCGCGCCGCACGGCCTCGGTCCAGGCCTGCGGCGTGGCCGCATCGAACACGAAGCCGGTGCCGTTGCCGCCGGCGAGCGCGTCGGGCGTCAGGTCGCGCACGGTGTCGCGCAGCCCGCCGACGCGGCGCACGATCGGCAGCGTGCCGTAGCGCATGCCGTACATCTGCGTCAGGCCGCAGGGCTCGAAGCGCGAGGGCACCGCGATCGCGTCGGCGCCCGCGATCAGGCGGTGCGCGCGCGCCTCGTCGTAGCCGATGTGCACGTGCACGCGTCCCGGCTGTGCCTGCTGCGCCATGCGCAGGGCCGCTTCGAGCGCGCCGTCGCCGCTGCCCTGGAGCGCGAACTGCACGCCTTCGGCGAGCAGCGTGGGCAGCGCCGCAAGCAGCAGGTCGATGCCCTTCTGCGCCGTGAGCCGGCTCACCGCCGTGACGAGCAGCGCGCGCTCGTCGAGATCGAGGCCGAGTTCGGCCTGCAGCGCGCTGCGGCAGGCCCGCTTGCCTTGCAGCCGGGCGGCGTCGTAGCGCACGGCGAGCGCCGCGTCGGTGGCCGGGTTCCAGACCTCCAGATCGATGCCGTTGAGGATGCCGCACACCGCCGCACCGCGGCTGCGGATCACGCCGTCCAGCCCGCAGCCGAACTCGGGCGTCGCGATCTCGGCGGCGTAGCTCGGGCTGACCGTGCTCACGAGGTCGGCGAACTGCAGCCCGGCCTTCATGAAGTTGAGCTGGCCGTGGTACTCGAGGCCGGCCGGCGACATGTGGCGCGTCGCCAGGCCGAGCATCGGCCAGTCGTGCATCGGGAACAGGCCCTGGTACGCGAGGTTGTGCACCGTGAACACGCTGCCCACCGGTGTGGCCGGGTGGTCGGCGATGTGCGCGCAGGCGAGCGCGGCGTGCCAGTCGTGCGCGTGCACGATGTCGGCGCACCACTGCGCATCGGCGTCGTCGGCCGCCAGGTGCGCGCCGACCCAGCCCAGCAAGGCGAAGCGCTGCAGGTTGTCGGGCCACTCCTCGCCCCCGGCGCGCTGGTACGGACCGCCGGCGCGCCGGTACAGGTACGGCGCGTCGACCACGTACACCGGCAGTCCGCTGGCGCGCGCGCGGCCGAGCAGCAGCCGCACGCGCAGCGCACCGAAGCAGCTGCCGATGTCGAGCACCGGCCGCAGCGCGTCGACGCCGTCGAGCACGGCCGGCAGCCCGGGCAGCAGCAGCCGCACGTCGGCGCCCTGATCGGCCTGCGCCGCCGGCAGCGCGGCCACGACGTCGGCCAGGCCGCCGGTCTTGACCAGCGGGTACATCTCCGCCGCCACGTGCAGCACGCGCATCGCAGGGCCCGCCAAGCCCGTGCTCACAGCACACGCAGCATGTCGCGCGTGACGAGCGTGACGCCGCTGTCGGTGCGGTGGAAGCGCGCGGCGTCGGCCGCGGCGTCTTCGCCGATCACCATGCCGTCCGGGATCTCGCAGTCGCGGTCGAGCACGGCGCGGTGCACGCGCGCACGGCGCCCGATCTGCACGCCCGGCAGCAGCACCGACCAGTTGACCGACGCGTACGAGTGCACCCGCACCTCGGAGAAGAGCACCGAGCGGTAAACCGCGCCGCTGACGATGCAGCCGCCCGAGGTCAGCGATTCGATGGCCTGGCCGCGCCGATCGGCCTGGTTGTGCACGAACTTGGCCGGCGGCAGCTGCGGCTGGTAGGTCCAGATCGGCCAGTGCGTGTCGTACAGGTTGAGCAGCGGGTCGGTGGCGGTGAGGTCGATGTTGGCGTCCCAGTACGCGTCGATCGTGCCGACGTCGCGCCAGTACGGCTCGTGACCGGGCTTGGTGCCGACGCAGCTCAGGTCGAACGGGTGCGCCGCCACCTCGCCGGCGCGCACCATCTTCGGGATGATGTCCTTGCCGAAGTCGTGGTTCGACTTCGGATCCCGCATGTCGCGTTCGAGCGCGTCGAACAGCTCGCTCGCGCCGAACACGTAGATGCCCATGCTGGCCAGCGCGCGCTCGGGCTTGCCCGGCATGGCCGGCGGGTCGGCCGGCTTCTCGACGAAGTCGGTGACGCGGCGCTGCGCATCGACCGCCATCACGCCGAAGGCCCGCGCCTCCTCGCGCGGCACCTCGATGCAGCCGACCGTGCAGGCGCGTCCCAGCGCCACGTGGTCGGCGAGCATGAGCGCGTAGTTCATCTTGTAGACATGGTCGCCGGCGAGCACCACGATGTACTGGGCCTCGTAGCCGGCGACGATGTCGTGGTTCTGGAACACCGCGTCGGCGGTGCCGCGGTACCAGCGTTCCTCGTCGACGCGTTGCTGCGCCGGCAGCAAGTCGACGAACTCGTTCATCTCGCTCTTGAGGAAGGCCCAGCCGCGCTGCAGGTGGCGCAGCAGGCTGTGGCTCTTGTACTGCGTGATGACGCCGATGCGGCGGATGCCCGAGTTCATGCAGTTGGACAGCGCGAAGTCGACGATGCGGAACTTGCCGCCGAAGTACACCGCCGGCTTGGCGCGGTTGTCGGTCAGGTTGAGCAGGCGCGAGCCCCGCCCCCCGGCCAGCACCAGCGCCACCGACTTGCGCGGCAGGTCCAGGCCCTGGGCGACATCGATCGAAGCCATTGCCGATTCCTCTCCATTCACGGTGAAACTCGACGTAACGGCAACGGGGCCGTCCCTTATCCTAAGCAGCCGAGGAGCAGTCACCCGGGTTGCACATGATTTCTTCGCTTCCTTTCGCCGAATCGGCAACGGCCGCGGTCGACCGTCACCTGCTCGCCACCGTCGGCACGGCACCGGCGCGTGCCACGCCGACCGACATGATGCACGCGATCGCCCTGCTGGCGCGCGAACGGCTGGCGCGCCGCTGGGTCGCCACCGACGCCGCCGACCGCGCGGCGCTGGCGCGCCGCGTGTACTACCTGTCGATGGAGTTCCTGATCGGCCGCACGCTGGGCAACGCGCTGGCCGCACTCGGCCTCGAGGGCGGGGCGGCGACGGCGGCGCAGGCGCACGCGATGACGCTCGAGGACGTGGCGGCCGCCGAGGCCGACGCCGCGCTCGGCAACGGCGGGCTGGGCCGGCTGGCGGCCTGCTTCCTCGATTCGATGGCCACGCGCGAGCTGCCGTCCTGGGGCTACGGCATCCGTTACGAGTTCGGCATGTTCGCCCAGAGCATCCAGGAAGGCCGCCAGATCGAACGCCCCGATCCCTGGTTGCTCGACGGCTCGCCCTGGGAGTTCCCGCGTCCGGGCATCGCCTACCCGGTGCGCTTCGGCGGCTGGGTCGAACCGGCCGCGCAGCCCGGCCACGCGCCGCGCTGGCGCCCCACCGGCGAAGTGAGCGCCAAGGCCTACGACATGGTGATCCCGGGCCACGGCACCGAGCGCGTCAGCACGCTGCGGCTGTGGCGGGCGGTGGCGCCGGCGCAGATCGATCTGCACGCATTCAACAGCGGCGACTACGCGCGCGCCGCCGAGTTCAAGAACGCCTACGAGAACATCTCCTGGGTGCTCTACCCCAACGACAGCACGCCCGCCGGGCGCGAGCTCAGGCTGCGCCAGGAGTACTTCTTCACCAGTGCCAGCCTGCAGGACATCCTCGCGCGTCACCTCGCCGAGCACGGTCGGCTCGACAACCTCGCCGACAAGGTGGCGATCCACCTCAACGACACGCACCCGGCGATCGGCATCGCCGAGCTGATGCGGCTGCTGCACGACGAGCAGGGCCTGGCCTGGGAGCCGGCCTGGGAGACGACGCGGCGCGTCTTCAGCTACACCAACCACACGCTGATGCCCGAGGCCCTCGAGACCTGGCCGGTGGCGCTGCTGCAGCATGTGCTGCCGCGGCACCTCGAGATCGTGTTCCGCATCAACGCCGAGTTCCTGGCGCTGGCCGCGGCCGCGCGGCCGCACGACGCGGACTTCCTGCGCCGGCTGTCGCTCGTCGAGGAAAACGGCGAGCGCCGCGTGCGCATGGCGCATCTGTCGATCGTCGGCAGCCACCGGGTCAACGGCGTCTCGGCGCTGCATTCGCGCCTGCTGGTCGAGACGATCTTCGCGGACTTCGCCGCGCTCTGGCCGGAGCGCTTCACCAACGTGACCAACGGCGTCACGCCGCGGCGCTGGCTGGCCCAGGCCAACCCCGGACTGGCGGCGCTCGTCGACGCCGCGCTCGGCGGCGCGGCCGGCCGCGGCTGGCGGCTCGAGCTCGCGCAGCTCGAGCGGCTGGCGCCGCTGGCCGACGACGCCGGCTTCCGCCGCGCCTTCCTTGCCGTCAAGCGGGCCAACAAGGAGCGGCTGGCGCAGCACATCCGCGCGGCCACCGGCATCGTGGTCGATCCGACCAGCCTGTTCGACGTGCAGGTCAAGCGCATCCACGAGTACAAGCGCCAGCTCCTCAACGTGCTCGCGGTGGTGGCGCGCTACCAGGCGATGCTGGCCGACCCCGACCCGATGCTGGCCGCCTGGGTGCCGCGCACGGTGATCTTCGCCGGCAAGGCGGCGTCGAGCTACGTCGCGGCGAAGAACGTGATCCGGCTCATCCACGACGTCGGCGCCGTGATCAACGAAGATGCGCGTCTGCACGGTCGCCTGAAGGTGGTGTTCGTGCCGAACTACGGCGTCTCGGTGGCCGAGACGATCATGCCGGCCGCCGACCTGTCGGAGCAGATCTCCACGGCCGGCACCGAGGCCAGCGGGACCGGCAACATGAAGCTCGCGCTCAACGGCGCGCTCACGATCGGTACCGACGACGGAGCCAACATCGAGATCCGGCAGCGGGTGGGCGACGACAACATCTTCATCTTCGGCCTGTCGGCGGCCGAAGTCGTTGCGCAGCGTCAGGCCGGCCATCAGCCGCTGCACCTGTACGAAGGCAATGCGCGCCTGCGTGCCGTGCTCGACGCCGTCGCGGGCGCCCAGTTCACGCCCGCCGAGCCCGGCCGCCACCGCGGACTCGTCGATGCCCTGCTCTGGGGCGGCGACCATTACATGCTGCTCGCCGACTTCGACAGCTACCTCGCGGCTCAGGAGCGCGTCGACGCGCTGTACCGCCAGCCCGACGCCTGGGCGGCGAAAGCCATCGCCAACGTGGCGGCGATGGGCTACTTCTGCTCGGACCGTGCGATCGGCGAATACGCGCGCACGATCTGGGGCCTGCAGGCGCGGGCCTGAGCAAACGCACGACGCGGGCATGCCGAGCGACGCCGCGTTGCGCGCACTCGTCGAGGGGCGGCATGCCGACCCCTTCGCGCTGCTCGGCCCGCATGCCGACGCGCAGGGGCGCCGCCTGGTGCGCGCCTTCGTGCCGGGCGCCGAGGCCGTGAGCGTGCTCACCGGTGCCAGCGTGCAGCCGCTGACGCGGCGCCATGCCGACGGCCTGTTCGAAGGCGCGCTCGCGGCCGAAGGCGCGGCCTACCGGCTGCGCGCGCGCCGGCCCGACGGCAGCACGCAGGAATTCGAGGACCCCTACCGCTTCGGCCCGGTGCTCGGCGAACTCGACGCCTGGCTGCTGGCCGAAGGCACGCACTTGCGTCCCTACGAGGTGCTGGGCGCGCACCCGCGCGTGCTCGAAGGTGTCGCCGGCACCGCCTTCGCGGTGTGGGCGCCGAACGCTGCGCGCGCGAGCGTGGTCGGCGACTTCAATGCCTGGGACGGTCGGTGCCACCCGATGCGGCTGCGCCGCGAGTGCGGCGTGTGGGAGCTGTTCCTGCCCGGCATCGGCGCCGGCGCGCACTACAAGTTCGAGCTGCTCGACCGCGCCGGCCGCCTGCTGCCGCAGAAGGCCGACCCGTACGCTCGCCGTGCCGAGCTGAGGCCGGCCACGGCCAGCATCGTCGCGCCCTTGCCGCCCGTCGTGCCGCCGGCGCCGGCGCGCCGGCGCGCCAATGCCCTCGACGCGCCCGTCAGCATCTACGAGGTGCATCTGGCGAGCTGGCGCCGGCGCGAGGGCTGGCACTGGCTGAACTGGGACGAACTGGCCGAGCAACTCGTGCCCTACGCAGCGGAGATGGGTTTCACGCACCTCGAGCTGCTGCCGGTGAGCGAGCATCCGTTCGACGGCAGCTGGGGCTACCAGACGCTGGGGATGTTCGCGCCGACCGCGCGCCACGGCGAGCCGTCGGGGCTGGCGCGCTTCGTGGCACGCGCCCATGCCGCCGGTCTGGGTGTGCTGCTCGACTGGGTGCCGGCGCATTTCCCGGCCGATGCCTGGGGTCTGGCGCGCTTCGACGGAACCGCCCTGTACGAGTACGCCGATCCGCGCGAAGGCTATCACCAGGACTGGAACACGCTCATCTACAACTTCGGCCGCACCGAGGTGCGCAACTTTCTCGTCGCCAGCGCGCTGTACTGGCTCGAGCGCTTCGACGTCGACGGCCTGCGCGTCGACGCGGTGGCCTCGATGCTGTACCGCGACTACAGCCGCCGCGCCGGCGAGTGGCTGCCCAACGTGCACGGCGGACGCGAGAACCTCGAGGCCGTCGCCTTCCTCAAGCGCCTGAACGAGGTCGTCGGCGGCGAGCGGCCGCAGGCGGTCACGCTGGCCGAGGAGAGCACGGCATTCCCGGCCGTGAGCCGCCCGACCTGGGCCGGCGGGCTGGGCTTTCACTACAAGTGGAACCTGGGCTGGATGCACGACACGCTGCAGTACATGCGGCGCGACCCGATCCACCGCCCGTACCACCACGGCGAGCTCACCTTCGGCCTCGTCTACGCCTTCACCGAGAACTTCGTGCTGCCGCTGTCGCACGACGAAGTCGTGCACGGCAAGGGTTCGCTGCTGGGGCGCATGCCCGGCGACCGCTGGCAGCGCTTTGCCCATCTGCGCGCCTACTACGGCTTCATGTGGGGCCACCCGGGCAAGAAGCTGCTGTTCATGGGCGGCGAGTTCGCGCAGGAGCGCGAGTGGAACCACGAGCACAGCCTCGACTGGCACCTGCTCGAGCAGCCGGAGCACGCCGGCGTGCAGCGGCTCGTGCGCGACCTCAATGCGCTGTACCGCACCACGCCGGCGCTGCACGAGCAGGACTTCGACGCCGCCGGCTTCGAGTGGATCGATCACGACGACGCCCGGCGCAGCCTGCTCAGCTTCGTGCGCCGCGCGCGCGACGGCGCCCTCGTGCTCGTGGTGTGCAATTTCGCGCCGGTCGTGCACCACGGCCTGCGGCTGGGCGTGCCGGCTCCCGGGCGCTGGGTCGAGCGCATCAACACCGACTCGGTGCACTACGGCGGCAGCAACGTCGGACAGCCCTTCGGCGTCGCCGCGAGCGAGCCGCTGGCGAGCCACGGCCGCGCGCAGTCGATCGCGCTCACCGTGCCGCCGCTGGCCACGGTCTTCCTGCAATGGACGCCCTGAGGCAGCCGCTGCGCGAAGCCGCCGCGCGCGCCGCGGCGGCGCCGGCACTGCGGCGGCTCGAGATCGGGCGCCCCTGGCCGCTGGGCGCCGCGGTCGACGGCGACGGCGTCAACTTCGCGGTCTGCTCCGAGCACGCCACGCGCATCGAGCTGTGCCTGTTCGACGCCGAGGGCCGCACGGAACTCGCGCGCGGCGCCATGCCGGGGCGCAGCGGCGACGTCTGGCACGCGCGCCTGCCCGGGGCTGCGGTCGGGCTCGTCTACGGCCTGCGCGCCTACGGGCCCTGGCGGCCCGACGAGGGCCAGCGCTTCAATCCCTACAAGCTGCTGCTCGATCCCTGGGCGCGCGAGATCGTGCCGCCGGCAGGCGGCTTCGACTGGAGCGCACCGCATTGCGGCGCGAGCGCCGCAGATGCAACGCAGATGGACCGGCGCGACAACGCCAGCCAGGCGCACAAGGCGCGCGTCGTCGACGACGGCGCACCGCCGGCCTGGCAACGGCCGGCGCGCCCCTTGGCGCAGACCGTGCTCTACGAACTGCATGTGCGCGCCTTCGGCAAGCGGCTGCCCGGCGTACCCGAGGCCGAGCGCGGCACCTATGCCGGGCTGGCCAGCGACGCGGCCATCGCCCATTTCCGGCGCCTGGGCGTCACCGCGCTGAGCCTGCTGCCGGTGCACTACAAGCTCGACGAGGCGCCGCTGGTCGCGCGCGGCCTGGTCAACCACTGGGGCTACAACACGCTCGGCTTCTTCTGCCCCGAGCCGCGCTACGCGGCCACGCGTGAGCCGCGCCGCGAGTTCCGCGCCATGGTGCAGCGGCTGCACGCGGCGGGCATCGAGGTCCTCGTCGACGTCGTGTTCAACCACACGGCCGAAGGCGACGCGCGCGGACCGACGCTCGCCTGGCGCGGGCTGGACAACACCGGCTGGTACCGCCTGCCCGAGGGCGAGCGCTCGGGCTACGTGAACTGGAGCGGCTGCGGCAACACGCTCGACATCGGCCGCCCGCGCGTGCTGCAGTTCGTGCTCGACAGCCTGCGTTGGTGGGTGCAGCAGATGGGCGTCGACGGTTTCCGCTTCGACCTCGCTGCCGCGCTCGGCCGCGACCACCTGCACTTCGAACGCCACGCCGCGTTCTTCAAGGCCGTGGCGCAGGATCCGGCGCTGCAGGGCATCAAGCTCGTCGCCGAACCCTGGGACCTGGGTCCGGACGGCTACCAGCTCGGCCAGTTCCCGAACGGCTGGCTGGAATGGAACGACCGCTTCCGCGATACCGTGCGCGCGTTCTGGCTCGGCGGCGACTGCACGCGCGGCGAGTTCGCGCTGCGCCTGGCGGGTTCGTCGGACCTGCTGCAGGCGCGCGCACGCACGCCGCTCGAATCGGTGAACTACGTCGTCGCGCACGACGGCTTCGACCTCGCCGATCTCGTGAGCTACGACCTGCGCCGCAACGAGGCCAACGGCGAGGACAACCGCGACGGCCACACGCGCAACCTAAGCTGGAACTGCGGCTGGGAAGGCCCGACCACGCAACCCGAAGTGCTGGCGCGGCGCGCGCGCCTCGTGCGCGCGCTGCTGGCCACGCTGCTGCTCGCCCAGGGCACGCCGATGCTGGCCGCCGGCGACGAGATCGGCCACAGCCAGCGCGGCAACAACAACCCCTATTGCCAGGACAACGAGATCACCTGGCTCGACTGGGACCACGCCGACGCGGCGCTGCTCGAGTTCACGGCGCATGTGCTCGCGCTGCGCCGGCGCCTGCTGCCGCTCGGCGCGCAGTGGTACAGCGGCATGCCCGACGCGCGCGGTCTGGCCGACCTGGCCTGGCTGCGCCGCACCGGCAAGCCGCTCACGGTGCAGGAATGGCAGAACCGCAGCTCGCGCGCGCTGGGCGCACTCATCGGCGCGCCGGGCGGCGGCGGTGCGCCGCTGCTGCTGCTGGTGAACGGGCGCGACATGGATCTCGAGTTCCTGCTGCCGCCCGGCGACTGGCTGGCCGAGCTCGACACCCGCGCTGCCGACGGCCGCAGCGGCTGGCGCCGTCAGGGCGCGGCAAGCTGCACCGTCGCCGCGCGCAGCCTCATGCTGCTGCGCGACGCTGCGGCTTTCACCGCGGAGGACGAGCCATGAGACTGCCGCGCGCCAGCGGCGTGCTGCTGCATCCCACCTCACTGCCGGGGCCGCACGGCAGCGGCGACTTCGGCGCCGCGGCGCGCCACTTCGTCGACTGGCTGGTGTCGGCCGGCCAGAAGCTGTGGCAGGTGCTGCCGCTCACCGGCATCGGGCCGGGCAACTCGCCCTACATGAGCAACTCGGCCTTCGCCGGCAATCCGCTGCTCGTCGACCTGGACGAGCTGCGGCAGCAAGGCTGGCTCGACGCGGCCGAGCTCGAGCCGACGCCCGCACTGCAGTCCGCGCACGTGGACTTCGCCGCGGTGCATCCGTACCGCATGGAACGCCTGGCGCGCGCCGCCCGGCGCTTCGCCGAGCAGGGCAGCGCCGAGCAGCGCGCCGACTTCGAGCGTTTCCGGCTCGAGCAGGCCGACTGGCTCGACGACTACACGCTGTTCATGGCGCTGTGCGAGCACCATGCCTGGCAGGACTGGTGGCTGTGGGAGGCCCCGCTCGCGCGCCGCGAGCCTGCGGCGCTGGCCGCCGCACGCAGCGCGCTGGCCGAGCGCATCGCGTTCTGGGCGTTCTGCCAATGGCGCTTCTTGCGCCAGTGGGCGGCGCTCAAGGCCTACGCCAACGGCAGGGGCGTGCAGATCTTCGGCGACGCGCCGATCTTCCTCGCCGCCCTCAGCGCCGAGGTCTGGGCCGCGCCGCAGCTCTTCGAGCTCGACGCGACAGGCCGGCCCACGGTGGTGGCCGGCGTGCCGCCCGACTACTTCAGCGCCACCGGCCAGCGCTGGGGCAATCCGCTGTACCGCTGGAGCGCGCACGCGCGCGACGGCTATGCCTGGTGGGTGCGGCGCGTGCGTCGCGCCTTCGAGCTCGTCGACATCCTGCGCATCGACCATTTCCGCGGCTTCGCCGGCTACTGGGAGATCCCGGCCGGCGAGCCCACGGCCGTGCAGGGGCGCTGGCAGCCCGGCCCGGGCGAGGCGCTGTTCGAGGCGGTCGCCGAGGCGCTCGGACCGATGCCCATCGTTGCCGAGGACCTCGGCGTCATCACGCCCGACGTCGACGCGCTGCGCCGCAAGTTCGGCTTCCCCGGCATGCGCGTGCTGCAGTTCGCCTTCGGCGGCGACCCGGCCAACCGCTACCTGCCGCACCAGTACGAGCCCGATACGGTGGTCTACACCGGCACCCACGACAACGACACCGCGGCCGGCTGGTGGGCGCAGGCGAGCGACGCCGAGAAGTCCTTCGCGCGCGCCTACCTCGCCACCGACGGTCGCGACCTGCCGTGGACGCTGATCCGCACCGCGATGGCGAGCGTCGCCGATACCTGCGTGCTGCCGATGCAGGACGTGCTCGAGCTGCCCACCGAATGCCGCATGAACCACCCGGGCCGCAGCAACGGCTGGTGGAGCTGGCGCTTCGAGTGGAGCCAGGTGCAGCCCTGGCACGGGCAGGAGCTGCACGAGTTCGCGCGCCTGTACAGCCGCCTCGGTGCGTAGCGGCGCGGGCTGCGCGCGCCCCGACACACCTGCCCCCGCCCCCGGGGGGGGGGGCGCAGCGCGCGCCGCAGCTCAGAACGCCGCGCCGACGATATGGCTGGCCTGACCGGCGTTCACCATCACCCAGCGCAGCACGTAGCCGCCGACCAGCACGAGCAGGGCCGGCAGCACCGTGTGCGCGATGCGGCCCGAGAGCTCCATCGCCTGCAGCGCCAGCGGCAGCACGAGACCGAGCGCGACGACCAGGCCCCAGAACAGCCAGGCATAGGTGCCGCTCATGAGCAGCCCGACGGCAGCCGCATGCGACGCGCTGGACGTGTTCAGGTTGACGAGCAGCAGCGCGATCAGCACGAGCTCGGTGACGAGGAAGATCTGGTCGACGCGCAAGAGCTCGTCGGCCCTGGACTTCTCGGGCCACGCCGCGCCGACCGGCTGCACGATCGCCGACCAGGCGCCGCCGATCAGACCGGGCCCCGCCGGCCGCTGCCCGCGCAGCACGCTGGCCAGGTGCAGCATCGCGGCGCCGGTCGACAGCCCCGAGACCAGGAACAACGGGCCGAGGATGGCGCTGTTCCACAGCGGCCGCGCCACCATGGTGTTGAGCAGGATGCCGGTGTAGATGCCCAGGCCGGTGCCGAGCGCGATGTTGGCCCAGGCGATGGCCTGCTGCAGGCCCGGCCGTGCCAGCAGCGTCTCGGAGGCGCGCCTCAGCAGCGGCACGCGCGCGCCCAGCCAGGGCCAGGCCTCGGGCAGCCGCACCAGCGCCGACAGCAGCAGCGCCGCGTACACGAGGATCAGCACCCACGAGCCCCAGGACATCGGCGAGGCCGGCTGGAAGGTCATGAACACGCGCCAGACGTAGAGCTTGTGCGTGAGGTCGAGCAGCAGCGCGCCCATGCCCAGGTTGATGAGCACGAAGCCGAGCAGCGGCGCTTGCAGCGAGAAGAAGCCGCGCGGGTCGTCGCCGCGCGCCATGCGCCGCAGCGCCAGGCCGCCGAGGACCATCATGCCGGCGACGAGGCCGCCGAAGAACAGGTAGACCGGGATCTCCCAGCCCCAGACGTGCAACTGCGGGTCGACGAAGGGGTTGTGGCGGGTGGTGCTCAGCTCGATCATGGCGATGGCTCGATAGGCTGTCAGCTCAGGTAGAACACGCGCGGCCTGGTGCCCGCTTCGGGCAGCAGCACGCGGTGCGCACGCGTGCGCAGCAGCACGGCGACCGTGCTCTTCGGGTCGTCGAGGTCGCCGAAATGCATGCAGTGCGTCGGGCACACCGAGACGCAGGCCGGATCCTTGCCCTCCTTCACCCGGTGCAGGCAGAAGCTGCACTTGTCGACGTAGCCGTCGGGGTGGACGTAGCGCGCGTCGTAGGGACAGGCCGCCATGCAGGCCTTGCAGCCGATGCACTTGGACGCCGTCACCTGCACCGTGCGGCCGAGCGGCTCGACGTGGCTGGCGCCGGTCGGGCAGCAACTCACGCAGGGCGGCGCGTCGCAGTGGTTGCAGCGCTCGGAGCGGATCTCCATCGTGAGCGCGGGGAACTCGCCGCGCAGCTCGGTCTTGATCCAGTCGCGGCAATGCCCGAGCGGAACGTCGTTCTCCGTCTGGCAGGCCACCACGCAGTCCATGCAGCCGACGCAGCGGCGGGTGTCGATCACCATGCCGTAGCGCGCCATCTCAGGCCTCCTTGACGAAACTGACGAAGTTGCCGTGGATGCTCGTGCCGCCCATCAGCGGGTCGGTGGCGTAGCGGGTGTTGAGCCCGGCCGCGCTCGCCCCCTTGTGGTAGGCGCGCTTGAGCATGTGGGCCTCGTGGCCGAAGCCGTAGACCATGTACACGGTGTCCTCGCGGATGCGTTGCGTGGCCTTCACGCGCACGCGGTTGCTCACCACGCCGTCCTGGTTCTTGAGCTGCACCCAGTCGCGGTGTTTCAGGCCCAGCTTGTCGGCGGTGTTCTTGTTGACCCACACTTCGTTCTCGGGCACCAGGTCGTGCAGCAGCGGGTTGCTCTGCGTGCGGCTGAAGGTGTGCACCGGCGAACGCCCGGTGACGAGGCGGAAATAGCCCGGCGGCGCCTCGGGATGCGCGGTGTACTTGGGCACCGGGTCGAAACCGGCCTGGGCGAGCTGGTCGGACCAGAACTCGACCTTGCCGCTGGGCGTGTCGAATTCGAGCTCGAGGCCTTCCTCCACCGTGATCGGCCGGTGCTCGGCCACGATCACGCCGTCGCGCTCGAGCCGCTTCCAGTCGAAGCCGGCGGCGGCGACGCGCTTGCTCAGGTATTCCTCCATGTCCTTGAACGGCATGCACGCGCCCACGCCCAGCTTCTCGGCCAGCTGCTTGGCGATCCACCAGGCGGGCTTCTGGTCCTGCGGCGGCGCCACCACGGGCTGGCGCAGGGCCATCCAGCCGTCGCGGCCGAAGCCGGTGAGCAGTTCGTCGTGGCGCTCGAGGAAGATCGTGTCGGGCAGCACCACGTCGGCCCAGCCGGCGATCTCGCTGCGCACGGTGTCGCATACCACCAGCAAGTCGAGCTTGCCGATGGCCTCGATCGTCTCGCGCGGGTCGGGCAGCGACTGCATCAGGTTGGCCGAGTAGACGAACCAGCCCTTGATCGGGTAGGGCTTGCCGGTGAGCGTGGCCTTGCGGATGCTCGTCGTGACGCCCTCGTCGGCGAACGGGAACTCGACCGCGTCGGCGCCGTCGGCGCGCGGCTTGTCGCTCTTCGGATAGGGCGGCAGCGGATAGGGCGCGACCTTCATGCCGCGCGAGATGAACAGGCCGCCGCGGCGCCCGTAGCTGCCCAGCAGCGCCGTCAGCAACGCGATGGCACGGCTGCGCTGCGTGTCGTCGCCGTACCAGTTGACGCGCCGCCCCGGGTGGATGATCGTCGCCGGGCGGTGGCTCGAGAACTCGCGCGCGGCCGCGACGATCAGCTCGGGCGCGAGCCCGGTGCGCTCGGCCGCCCATTGCGGCGTGTACGGCTCGATCTCGGCCACGAACTTGTCGAAGCCGTGACCGTGCTGCGCGACGAAGGCCTTGTCGTAGCGGCCCTCGGCGACCAGCAGCCGGGCCCAGGCCAGCAGCAGCGCGAGATCCGTGCCGGGCTTGATCGGCAGCCAGTACTTGGCCTTGCTCGCGGCCACCGAGAAACGCGGGTCGACCACGATCACCGGCACGCCGCGGCCCACCGCCTCGGCGAACTCCTGCACCTGCGTGTTGTGCATGTTCTCGCCCAGGTGCGAGCCGATCAGCACCAGACACTGCGTGTTGCGGATGTCGGTCGGCTCGGGCGAGCCGACGCCGGCGCCGAAGGTGAGCACGAAGCCGACATCGCGCGGGCCGCGGCACTGCGCGTACGAGGACCCGGCATAGTTGATCAGGCCCCAGCTCCTGAGCACATGCTGGAAGAAGCGCTGGCCGAAGCCGTGGTTGAACAGCGCCACCGCCTCCGGCCCGTGCTCGGCCTTGATCTTGTTCATGCGCTCGGCCACGTAGGCCAGCGCCTCGTCCCAGGAAACGGGCTTGAACACCTCCTTGCCGCGGTCGCCCACACGCACGAGCGGCTGGCGCAGCCGGTCGGGGTCGTAGTGCGCGCCGACGGCGCCGGTGCCGCGCGGGCACAGCCGGCCGCGGCTCTGCGGGTCGAGCGGATTGCCCTCGAACTTCCACAGCTTGCCGTCGCGCACGTAGGCGATGCCGCCGCAGCGCCAGAAGCACATCTCGCAGAAGGTGGGGACCGTGCGCACGCCGGCGTCCGGCGCCTCGGTGGCGGCCTGTGCCGACGGCCACCAGGCCGGTGCGGTCAGTGCGCCGGCGCCGGACGCGCCGAACGTGCCCGCCGTGATCTGGATGAACCGCCGTCTCGAAAAGCCGCTGCTCACGTCTTGCTCCTGCGGATTGCGGGCACCATGCCCTGCCGGGGCGGCTGCGCGCCGCACTGGGGTGTCGTCATGGCCGAGGCTCCAGGTGCGCAAAGCGCCGCTCGAGCCCGCGCATGCCCCAGGCCGCGCCGGCGAGGACGGCGACGAAGACCAGCACCCACCAGCCCATGCCGATGCCGGTGAGCGTGGGCAGCGTCAGCTCACCCAGGCTTCCGGCCTTGATCCAGGCCTCGATGCCCGGCGTGAACTCGGCGTAGGCCATCACGCCGGCCAGCATGCCGAGCGCGAAGGCCAGCCCGTCCTTGCGCCCGGTGGCCAGCGCCGCGATCGACGTGCCCGGGCAGTAGCCGCCGACGATGAAGCCGGCACCGAAGACGAGACCTCCCAGCGCCTGCGCGGCCAGGTTGGTCGGCTCGACGTACAGTTCCGACAGGTCCATGAGGCCCGCTGCCGACAGCACGAACAGCCCCGCGAGCGCGGTGACGATGGCGCTGAACATCACCTTCACCACCGCCATGTCCCACAGGTAGAACACGGCCGTGAGCTTGCGTGCGCTGCCGAAGCCGGCGCGCTCGAGGGCGAAGCCGAAGCCCAGGCCGAGCAGCAGCGCTGCGCCCAGTTCGAGCGGCAGGCTCATCGCGACGGACGACGAAAGCGGCAGCATCACAACCACTCCTTGCGCACGAAGTACGCCAGCGCGTAGGCCGACGCGAACACGGCCGCCATGAACACCAGACTGCCGACGTTGAGGATGGCGCCGCCCGTGAGCGCCTGGCCGCTGGTGCAGCCCTTGGCGATGCGCGCGCCGAACGCGGCGACGAAGCCGCCGGCGAAAGCGAGCGCCAGACGCGTCGAATCGGAGATCCGCGGCCCGCGTTCGACGCGCAGCGCCAGCCGGCCGCCCTGCCAGCCCGACAGGAAGGCGCCGACCAGGGCGCCGCCCAGCAGGAACAGCGTCCACTGCACGAGCGGCGCGCCGTCGTTCCAGTAGCGCGCGTGCACGGCGTTGGCCTGCACGTGCGCGGGCGAAACGAGCCCGGCGATCCACGCGTCGAGCGCCGAGAACGCCGCCGTCGCGCCGAGCCCGCGGCCGGCAACGGCATAGCTGGCGAGCAGGACCAAGCCGAGCAGGACGCCGACCAGGTAGGGGTTCCAGTAAGCGCTTGCCCGGCGGGCCGCGCTGGCCGGCGCAGGCGAAGCTCCGAGCGGGTGGGACATGCTGATGGCCATGACAACTCCGTTGGGCAGTCCGGCCCACCCTGACCCCGCAGCGGCCCCGTCGAAACCCGGGTGGCCGGGGCCGTCGGCCGTACCGCCGACACGGAGGTATTTGAATACCGTGCGGGGCATGATTCCTTGAGCTTGCGCAAGGTCGTGCGACGCACTCGCCGCACGGGCGCTCCGAGCGGCGGGGCCGCTGTGGCAGCATCGGACATGCGTGCGTGCCGTGCGGCATCCGCGCCTATCGGAGGTTCGTCATGCTGATTACCACGAAGTCCTTATGGAGCCGGGCGTTGGCCGGCTTGCTGCTGGTGCTGCTGCAGGGCGTGGCCCTGGCGGCCGGGATCGTCGACACCGCCTACGTCGAGCAGGCGCTGCGCCGCGGCGCCATCGTCTGGGACATCCGCGACGCCGACGACTATCAGGCCGGGCATGTCCCGGGCGCCGTGAACCTGGGCGATGCGGGTCGCGTGCTGCGCGACCCCAACCGCGAGGACTTCGTGCCGACGCCGCAGGTCGAGGCCCTGCTCGGCAAGGCCGGCATCGACATCCTGAACAAGGAAGTCATCGCCTACAGCCGCAAGGGCGATCCCTATGCCTATTACGCGGCCTATCTGGCGCGCTACTTCGGCGCGCCCGACGCGAAGGTCTTCCACGGCGGCCTGGACGACTGGCGCGCGGCCGGCAAGCCGCTCGACAAGAACGCGACCACGCTGCCCGCCGTGACGCTCAAGCTCGCGCCGCAGCCCGGCGTCGCGCTGTGGAACGACGACATGGTGGCGCGCGTGCGCGCAGGCAAGACGCAGATCCTCGACGTACGCACGCCGGGCGAGTACGCGGGCAACGACATCCGCGCCATCCGCGGCGGCCACGTGCCCAACGCGGTGAACATCCCCTACGAGCAGAACTGGGTCGATCCGGCCACGCCGGGCAAGCTCGCGCGCAAGGAGGTCAAGACGCGCGACGGCATGGCGCTCAAGCCGCTGGAAGACCTGCGTCGGCTCTACGCCGGGCTCGATCCCGACAAGGAAGTGGTCGTCATGTGCCAGAGCGGCGTGCGCGCCTCCGAGACCGCCACCGTGCTGCGCGACCTCGGCTTCAAGGACGTCAAGGTCTACGAGCCGAGCTGGCTCGGCTACGCCGGCGTGCTGAGCGCGCCCGCCGCGAACGAGACCTTCTTCAACGTCGGCGCGCTCAATGGCCGCCTGGGCGCCATGCAAGGCCGCATCGACGAGCTCGAGGCCGAGGTCGATCGGCTCAAGGCGCGCAAGTGAGCCGAGCCGCCGCGCCGCGCTCTTCGCGGCCGGTCGCACGGCGCCGTCCGGGCGGTGTCAACCGCTTCGTGCGTCGTGCGTTGAGCGCCTTGCGCGCAAGCTCGCGCGCGTCCACGTACTTCCCATCCCTGTCCCAGGAGACACCCATGCAAAAGCTGCTCGCCTCCCTCGTCGCCCTCGCCTTCGTCGCCGGTCCGGCGTTCGCGCAGGCTCCGGCCAAGCCCGCCGAGCCGGCCGCCTCGGCCGCCGCCAAGAAGGACGACAAGAAGGAGACGAAGAAGGACGAGAAGAAGGTGAAGAAGGAGAAGAAGGGCGGCTGCTGAAGCGCGCGCCTTCCTCTCCTTACGTCATCCGGACGGCCGCCGCGAGGCGGCCGTCCCGCATTCCGTCTGCGCCGAGCGGCCACCCGCGGCCCGGGCCTCAGCGCCGCGGCGGCGGCAGGTCGGTGCAGCTGCCGTGCGCCGCCTCGGCCGCCATGCCGATGCTCTCGCCCAGCGTCGGGTGCGGGTGGATGGTCTTGCCGATGTCGACGGCGTCGGCGCCCATCTCGATGGCCAGCGCCACCTCGCCGATCATGTCGCCGGCGTGCGTGCCGACGATGCCGCCGCCGACGATGCGGTGCGACCGGGCGTCGAACAGCAGCTTGGTGAAGCCCTCGTCGCGGCCGTTGGCGATGGCGCGGCCGCTCGCCGTCCACGGGAACAGACCCTTGGTGACCGCCACACCCTGGGCCCTGGCCTCGTCCTCGGTCAGACCGACCCAGGCGACCTCGGGATCGGTGTAGGCCACGCTCGGGATCACGCGCGCGTCGAAACGCGTGCGCGCGAGCTTCGCGTCGCCCAGCGCGATGCCGGCGGCCACCTCGGCCGCCACATGCGCCTCGTGCACCGCCTTGTGCGCCAGCATCGGCTGGCCGACGAGATCGCCGATGGCGTAGATGTGCGGCACGTTGGTGCGCATCTGCACGTCCACCGCGACGAAGCCGCGCTCGCTCACCGCGACGCCGGCCTTGTCGGCGCCGATCTTGCGGCCGTTGGGGCTGCGGCCCACCGACTGCAGCACGAGGTCGTACAGGCCCTCGCTGCGCGCACCGTCGGCGGCCTCGAACTGCACACGGATGCCCTCGGCCGTGGCCTCGGCGCCGACGGTCCGGGTCTGCAGCATGATGCGTTCGAAGCGCCGGGCGTTCGTCTTCTGCCAGACCCTGACCAGATCGCGGTCGGCGCCGGGCATCAGGCCGTCGAGCATCTCGACGACGTCGAGCCGGGCGCCGAGCGCGCTGTACACCGTGCCCATCTCGAGTCCGATGATGCCGCCGCCGATCACCAGCATGCGTTCGGGCAGCCGGCGCAGCTCGAGCGCGCCGGTGCTGTCGACGATGCGCGCGTCGTCGGGCAGGAAGGGCAGCCGCACCGCCTGCGAGCCGGCGGCGATGATGGCCTGCCGGAAGCGGATGGTCTGCGTGCGGCCCGTCTTGTCCTGCCCGGGGCCCTGCGTCTCCTCGACGACGACGTGGTGCGGATCGGCGAAGCTGCCGTAGCCGCGCACGATCTTCACATGGCGCATGCGCGCCATCGCGCCCAGGCCCTGCGTCAGCTTGTGCACGACCTTGTCCCTGTGCGCGCGCAGCTTGGCGGCGTCGACCGCCGGCGCATCGTAGGCGACGCCGAGATCGGCGAAGTGCTTCACTTCGTCCATCACGGCCGCCACGTGCAGCAGCGCCTTGCTCGGGATGCAGCCGACGTTGAGGCACACGCCGCCCAGCGTCGCGTAGCGTTCGACGAGGAGGGTCTTCAGGCCGAGGTCGGCGGCGCGGAAGGCGGCGGAGTAGCCGCCGGGCCCGGCGCCGAGCACCAGCAGGTCGCACTCGTGGTCGACCGCGCCGCTCCCGCCGCCCGCGGGCCGCGGCGCGGCAGGCGCGGCCGCCGCAGCGGCCGGTGCCGGAGCGGCCGCCGCAGCGGCCAGTGCCGGAGCGGCCGCCGGGGCCGCGGGCGGTACGTCGGCCATCGTCGCGCCCGGCGCCGCGGCGGCGTCGGCCGCGTCGAGCACGAGCAGCACCGTGCCCCGGCTGACCTTGTCGCCGAGGCCGACCTTCAGCTCCCGCACCACGCCGGCCGCCGACGAGGGAATCTCCATCGACGCCTTGTCGCTCTCGACCGTCACCAGGCTCTGCTCGGCGCGGATCGCGTCGCCGGCCTTCACCAGCACCTCGATCACGGCGACGTCGTTGAAGTCGCCGATGTCCGGCACCTTGATCTCGATCTGGGCCATGGTCCCCTCTTCGCTCGCGGGTCTGTTTTCGTGCCGGCCCCGCCGGCCGATGGATCGCCGTTGGTGCGCGCCGCGCGGGCGCGTTCGCACGCGCCGCGCGGCGGCGGCCGCTACAGCAGCACGCGCCGGAAGTCGGCGAGCACGCTGCCGAGGTAGGCGTTGAAGCGCGCCGCCGCGGCGCCGTCGATGACGCGGTGGTCCCACGACAGCGACAGCGGCAGCACGAGGCGCGGCACGAACTTCTTGCCGTTCCACTTCGGCCGCATCTCGCTGCGGCACACGCCCAGGATGGCGACCTCGGGCGCGTTGATGATGGGCGTGAAGTAGGTGCCGCCGATGCCGCCCAACGAGCTGATCGAAAAGCAGCCGCCGCTCATCTCGGCCGGCGCGAGCTTGCCCGCGCGCGCCTTGGCCGAGAGCTCGGCCATCTCCCTGGCGATCTGGACGATGCCCTTGCGGTCGGCGTTCTCGAGCACCGGCACCATCAGGCCGTTGGGCGTGTCGGCGGCGAAGCCGATGTGGAAGTACTGCTTGAGCACGAGCTGATCGCCGTCCAGGCTGGCGTTGAACTCGGGGAACTTGCGCAGCGCCGCGACGCAGGCCTTGATGACGAAGGCGAGCATCGTGATCTTGACGCCGCTCTGGTCGTGCTCCTTGTTGAGCTGCACGCGCAAGGCCTCGAGCTCGGTGATGTCGGCGTCGTCATGATTCGTGACATGCGGGATCAGCACCCAGTTGCGATGCAGGTTGGCGCCACCGATCTTCTTGATGCGCGCCAGATCCTTGCGCTCGATGGGGCCGAACTTGGCGAAGTCGACCTGCGGCCAGGGCAGCAGCCCGGGCAGCGTGCCGCCTGCGGCGGCGGGCGCCTTGGCCTTCTGCGCCGCCGTCTGCGCGACACCGGTCATCACCGCCTTGACGAAGCCCTGCACGTCCGCCTCGGTGATGCGGCCCTTGGGGCCGCTGCCGGCGATTTCGGCAAGCGGCACGCCGAGTTCGCGCGCGAGCAGCCGGATCGACGGCGACGCGTGCGGCAGCCCGACCGCGGACGCGCCGGGTGCGTGCGCCGGCAGCGCCGCCGCGGCCGGTGCGGCCGCCGCGGCCGGTGCGGCCGGTGGCGCCGTGGCCGGCGCTGCGGCCGCCAGCGCTGCGGCGGCAGCGGCTACGGCCGGCGCGGCCGCTGCCGGCGCCGCGGCGCCGTCGGCCGCGAGCAGGCTGAGGATCGTGCTGCCCCGGCTCACCTTGTCGCCGAGCTTGACCTTCAGCGCCTGCACGACGCCGGCATGCGACGAAGGGATCTCCATCGACGCCTTGTCGCTCTCGACCGTGATCAGGCTCTGCTCGGCCCGGACGCTGTCGCCGGGCTTGACGAAGATCTCGATCACCGCCACTTCGGCGAAGTCGCCGATGTCGGGTACCCGGACGTCGAAGACGCCGGCGGCGGCGGCGGCGGCTGCCGGCGGCGCGGCGGCGGCGGGCGGCGGCGCCATTGGGGCTGCGGCCGGTGCGGCCGGTGCGGCCGGTGCGGCCGGCACAGCCGCGGCAGCCGGCACAGCCGCCGGTGCGCCGGCCTCGCCCTCGGCGTCGAGCAGCAGCAGCACGCTGCCCTCGCTCACCTTGCTGCCCAGCGCCACCGCGAGCTCGCGCACCACGCCGGCTTGCGAACAGGGAATCTCCATCGACGCCTTGTCGGACTCCACGGTCACGAGCGACTGCTCGCGTGCCACGCGGTCGCCGGGCTTGACGAGGATCTCGATGACTTGGACTTCCTCGAAGTCGCCGATGTCGGGCACCTTCACTTGCACCAGGGCCATGGGCTTGCCTCCGTCTTGCTCTGGTTATGCGTGCAGCGGGTTGGGCTTGTCGGCGTCGACGCCGTACTTGGCGATCGCGTCGGCCACCAGCGCGCGCGGCACGCTGCCCTCGTCGGCCAGCGCCTTGAGCGCCGCCACGACGATGTAATGGCGGTTGACCTCGAAATGCTCGCGCAGGCGGGTGCGGAAATCGCTGCGCCCGAAGCCGTCGGTGCCCAGCACCTTGAAGGCGCGGCCCTTGGGGATGTAGGCGCGGATCTGCTCGACGTAGTTGCGCACGTAGTCGGTGCTGGCCACCACCGGGCCGGCGTGCGGCGCGAGCTGCTGCGCGACGTAGGGCAGGCGCGGCTCGGCCAGCGGATGCAGCATGTTCCAGCGCTCGGCATCGGCGCCGTCACGCGCCAGCTCGTTGAAGCTCGGACAGCTCCAGACGTTGGCAGCCACGCCCCAGTCCGCGTCGAGCAGCAGGCGCGCCGCGATGCACTCGCGCAGGATCGTCCCGCTGCCCAACAGGTTCACGCGCGGCGTCTTCTTGGGCGCTTCCTGCAGCAGGTACATGCCCTTGAGGATCTGCGCCTCGGTGCCCGGCACGAGCCCGGGCATCGCGTAGTTCTCGTTGAGCAGCGTGATGTAGTAGTAGACGTTCTCCTGGCGCTCGACCATGCACTTCAGGCCGTGGTGCAGGATCACGCCCACCTCGTGGGCGAAGCTCGGGTCGTAACTCACGCAGTTGGGGATGTTGCCGGCCAGCACATGGCTGTGACCGTCCTCGTGCTGCAGGCCCTCGCCGTTGAGCGTGGTGCGCCCGCTCGTGCCGCCGAGCAGGAAGCCGCGCGCCTGCAGGTCGCCCGCGGCCCAGGCGAGGTCGCCGAAGCGCTGGAAACCGAACATCGAGTAGTAGACGTAGAACGGCACCATGATGCGGTTGTTCGTCGAGTACGAGGTCGCCGCCGCCATCCAGCTGCACATGCCGCCGGCCTCGTTGATGCCCTCCTGCAGGATCTGGCCGGCCTTGTCTTCGCGGTAGTACATCACCTGTTCCTTGTCGACCGGCGTGTACTTCTGGCCCTCGGGGTTGTAGATGCCGATCTGGCGGAACAGGCCCTCCATGCCGAAGGTGCGCGCTTCGTCGACGAGGATCGGCACGACGCGCGGGCCGAGCGCCTGGTCGCGCAGCAACTGGGTGAGGAAGCGCACGAAGGCCTGCGTCGTGCTGATCTCGCGGCCCTCGGCGGTGGGCTCGAGCACCGCCTTGAAGGTTTCGAGCGAGGGCACCGTGAAGCTCTCGTCGGCGCGCGTGCGACGGTGGGGCAGATAGCCGCCCAGCGCCTGGCGCCGCTCGTGCAGGTACTTCATCTCCGGCGTGTCGTCGGCCGGCCTGTAGAACGGGATCTTCGGCAGCTCGGCATCGGGAATCGGGATGTTGAAGCGGTCGCGGAAGTAGCGCACATCCTCGTCGCTCAGCTTCTTGGTCTGGTGCGCGGTGTTCTTGCCCTCGCCGGCGCGCCCCATGCCGTAGCCCTTGACGGTCTTGACCAGGATCACCGTCGGCTGGCCGACGTGGCGGTTCGCCGCGTGGAAGGCGGCGTAGACCTTGGCCGGATCGTGGCCGCCGCGGCGCAGGTCCCAGATGTCCTGGTCGCTCATCTTGGCCACCAGTTCGAGCGCCGCCGGATCACGCCCGAAGAAATGCTTGCGCACGAAGGCGCCGTCGTTGGCCTTGAAGGCCTGATAGTCGCCGTCCAGCGTTTCCATCATGATGCGACGCAGCGCGCCGCTCCTGTCGCGCGCCAGCAGCGGATCCCAGTTGCTGCCCCAGATCACCTTGATGACGTTCCAGCCGGCGCCGCGGAACGTGCCCTCGAGCTCCTGGATGATCTTGCCGTTGCCGCGCACCGGACCGTCCAGGCGCTGCAGGTTGCAGTTGATGACGAAGATCAGGTTGTCGAGCTTCTCGCGCGCGGCCAGTCCGATGGCGCCGAGCGACTCGGGCTCGTCCATCTCGCCGTCGCCGCAGAACACCCATACCTTGCGCTGCGCGGTGTCGGCGATGCGGCGCGCGTGCAGATAGTGGAGGAAGCGCGCCTGGTAGATCGACATCAGCGGCCCCAGGCCCATGCTGACGGTGGGGAACTGCCAGAACTCGGGCATCAGCTTGGGATGCGGGTAGCTCGAGATGCCCTTGCCGCCGACCTCCTGGCGGAAGTGCAGCAGCTGCTCCTCGCTGATGCGCCCTTCGAGGAAGGCACGCGCGTACATGCCCGGCGCGCTGTGCCCCTGCAGGTACAGCAAGTCGCCGCCGTGGCCGGGACTCTCGGCGTGCCAGAAGTGGTTGAAGCCCGCGGCCAGCATGTGCGCCAGCGACGCGAAGCTGCTGATGTGGCCGCCCAGATCGCCGCCGTCGTCGTGGTGCAGGCGGTTGGCCTTGACCACCATCGCCATCGCGTTCCAGCGCATGTAGGCGCGCAGCCGCCCCTCGAGCATCAGGTTGCCCGGGCTGCGCTCCTCGTCGGCGGAGTCGATCGTGTTGACGTATGCCGTCTTGGCCGAGAACGGGCGGTCGATGCCGTTCTGGCGCGCGTGGTCGAGCAGCTGTTCGAGCAGGTAGTGGGCACGTTCGTCGCCTTCCCGGGCGATCACGGCCGACAGCGCGTCGAGCCATTCGCGCGTTTCCTGCGCGTCGGCGTCGTCGGGCGCGCCGCGCACATGCTCGGGCATCGCACTCATTGCTTGTCTCCTCGGTGCGGTTGAATTTCGACGGCGCAGTGTGGCACAGATCGGGATCATTTCAAATAGCGCGCCCTTGTTTCACGATGCGGCAGCAACGATCGACTCGAATCGCCGCATCGATAATCCGCCGCATGTCCGCCGCGCCGAGCGACCTTCCCGTCGGCCCCGCTGCCACCCGCGGCGCCGCGCGGCGCCTGTTCCGGCGCTGGTGGCGCCGCCAGCCGCCGGCGCTGCAGGACCGCTTCGCCACGCTCGGCCCGCTGCTGTCGGTGCTGCTGTTCCTGGCAGCGATCATTTCCGCCTTCTGGTACCTGCGCAACGAGGAGGCCGAACGCGAGAGCGACTCGGTGCGGCGCGACACCGAGATCACCCAGCAGCAGATCGGGCTGCGCCTGATCCAGAACCAGGAGGCACTCGGGCGCATCGCGCGCGAACTCGCCGCGCGCCAGCTCGCCGAGGGCGAGTTCGGCGTCGAGGCCGCAGCCTTCATGCGCGACCGCCCGGAGCTGACGCAGCTGAGCTGGATCGACGCGCGGCGCCACGTGCGCGCGACGCAGTGGGCGATGCCCTACCGGCTGGGCCCGGGCGACGTCCCGCTGCGCCCGGTGCTGCCGGTCGAGGACCGCCGCAACGAAGTCGAGGCGGCGTTCCGCACTGCGCGTGCCACGCGCGTGCCGGCGTACTCGCGCGCCTTCATCGACGCCGGCGGCGTTGCGGCTTTCCAGCTCTACGTTCCGCTCGGCGAACGCGGCGCGTTCGCCGGCGCGCTCGTCGCCGAATACGCGGTCGACGCGCTGCTGCGGCACTACGTGCCGGCCGAGGCCGCGCAGCGCCATCCGATCGCGATCGTCGACGAGACCGATCGTTCGCTCGCCTCGACCGTGACGGCCCTGCCCGGGCGCTCGCCGAGCCAGGCGCCGATCGTCAACGACTTGCCGCTCACGCCGGCCCTCAATGGCCTGGTGCTGCGCGGCCAGGGCTATCGCACGTCGATCGGCCTGATCGGCAACACCTTGTTCTGGATGGTGCTGGCGCTGTCGGTGCTCACCGTGTGGATGCTGCTGGGCACCCTGCGCCACATGCGCCGACGCGCGCAGATCCAGGACGCGCTGATGCAGGAGACCAACTTCCGGCGCGCGATGGAGAATTCCATGCCGACGGGGATGCGCGCGATGGACCGCGACGGCCGCATCACCTACGTCAACGCCGCGTTCTGCCAGATGAGCGGCTTTCCGGCCGCGGAGCTGGTCGACTGCGTGCCGCCCTTTCCCTACTGGCCGACCGACCGCTTCGAGGAGAACGGCCGCCTGCTGCAGCAGGAACTGCAGGGCCGCAGCCCGGCCGGCGGCGTCGAGGTGAAGATGATGCGCAAGGACGGCCGGCTGTTCGACGCGCGCATGTACGTCAGCCCGCTCGTCGACTCACGCGGCCAGCAGACGGGCTGGATGGCGTCGATCACCAACATCACCGAGGCCAAGCGCATTCGCGACCAGCTCTCGGCCAGCCATGAGCGCTTCACCACCGTGCTCGAAGGGCTCGACGCCTCGGTCTCGGTGCTGTCGGTGCAGCAGGCCGAGCTGCTCTTCGCCAACCGCAGCTACCGCCTGTGGTTCGGCGGCGACGCGCGCGGCCACCTGCAGCTCGCCGGCGGCGTATCGCCTTCGGACTTCGCGCCGCTGGACGAAGACGACGACACCGATCCGCTGTCGGGTCTGCCCGCCGCCGAGCTCACCGCGACCGGCGCGCGGCCCTGTGAGGTGCACGTCGGCAGCCTCGACAAGTGGTTCGACGTGCGCGCGCGCTACCTGCAGTGGACCGACGGGCGCCTGGCGCAGATGCTGATCGCCACCGACATCACCGCGCGCGTGCGTGCCGAGGAACAGGCCGCCGCACAGGCCGAGAAGGCCCAGGTCACGAGCCGCCTGGTGACGATGGGCGAGATGGCCAGCTCGCTCGCGCACGAGCTCAATCAGCCGCTCACGGCCATCACCAACTACTGCAACGGCATGGTGAGTCGCGTCGACGCCGACTCGATCGGCAAACCCGATCTCGTCGCGGCGTTGCGCAAGACGGCGCATCAGGCCGAGCGCGCCGGCCAGATCATCCGCCGCATCCGCGCCTTCGTGAAGCGCAGCGAGCCGCAGCGCCAGCGCATCGAGGCGCGCACGATCGTCGACAACGCGGTCGACCTGGCCGGCATCGAACTGCGCCGGCGCAGCGTCGCGATCCACACCTACGTCGCGCAGCGCCTGCCGCCGCTGCTGGTCGATCCGATCCTCATCGAACAGGTGCTGCTCAACTTGCTGAAGAACGCGGCCGAGGCGATCGACCACGCCGGGCTGCCGGGCCTGCGCCGGCACATCGAACTGCGCGTGCTGCCGCGCCATACCGCCGACGCGGGCGGCGTCATCGAGTTCAGCGTCGCCGACCAGGGACCCGGGCTCGGCGACGACGTGATCGACCGCCTGTACGAGGCCTTCTTCTCGACCAAGCCCGAGGGACTCGGCATCGGCCTGTCGCTGTGCCGCACGATCGTCGAGTCGCACCGCGGCCGGCTGCGTGCCGAGAACTCCTACAATGCCGGGCAGGTCGTGGGTTGCCGCTTCGCGTTCACGCTGCCCGTCGAGCCGCGCGAGCGCGCCGAGAGCACGCCGCGCGCACCCGAAGCGGCCGGCGCGCCGGCGTCCGAGGGCGCGCGCGCGCCTGCGGTCCAAGCCTCTTTTGCCCTGTCCCCCAACACGGCACCCGTCACCGAATGAGCCTGATCCCGAAGAAAGGCACGGTCTACGTCGTCGACGACGACGAAGCGGTGCGCGACTCGCTGCAGTGGCTGCTCGAGGGCAAGGACTACCGCGTCAAGTGCTTCGACTCGAGCGAGAGCTTCCTCGCGCGCTTCGATCCGCGCGAGGTGGCCTGCCTGATCGCCGACATCCGCATGGAGGGCATGAGCGGGCTGGAGCTGCAGAACCGGCTGCTCGAGCGCAAGAGCCCGCTGCCCATCGTCTTCATCACCGGCCACGGCGACGTGCCGATGGCGGTGTCGACGATGAAGAAGGGCGCGATGGACTTCATCGAGAAGCCGTTCAAGGAGGAGGAACTGCTCGGTCTGGTCGAGCGCATGCTCGAGCACGCGCGCAGCGCGTTCAGCCAGCATCAGGAGCAGGCCAGCCGCGATGCGCTGCTGTCGCGCCTGACCACGCGCGAGGCGCAGGTGCTCGAGCGCATCGTCGCCGGGCGGCTGAACAAGCAGATCGCCGACGACCTGGGCATCAGCATCAAGACGGTGGAGGCGCACCGCGCCAACATCATGGAAAAACTCAACGCCAACACGGTGGCCGACCTGCTGAAGATCGCCCTCGGCGCGCAGGCGCACAAGGCCTGACGCGCGCCGACGCCGGCACCGCCCCCCACCAGCGCGAGGCCGCCCGTGTGCGGCCTCGCCGCATTCCTCTTCGGAGCACACCTCGCCATGACAGCGCGACTGATCGACGGCCTGGCCCTCGCGCGCGAGCTGCGCGGCGCGCTGGGCGCGCGCGCCGAGGCCCTGGCCGCCCGCGGCGGCCGCCCCGGCCTCGCGGTGATCCTCGTCGGCGAAGACCCGGCCAGCGCGGTGTACGTGCGCAACAAGGTCAAGGCCTGCGCCGAGCACGGCCTGCACTCGGTGCTCGAGAAGTACCCGGCCACGCTGGCCGAGGCCGAGCTGCTGGCACGCGTGGCCGCGCTCAACGCCGACCCGGCGATCCACGGCGTGCTCGTGCAGATGCCGCTGCCGCGCCACATCGATCCGGCCAAGGTCATCGCCGCGATCGACAGCGCCAAGGACGTCGACGGCTACTCGCTGCGCTCGGCCGGCGAGCTGATGAGCGGCCTGCCGGGCCTGCGCCCGTGCACGCCGCTGGGCTGCATGAAGCTGATCGAGCGCACCGGCGTCGCGCTGCGCGGCAGGCACGCGGTGGTGATCGGGCGCAGCAACACCGTGGGCAAGCCGATGGCGCTGCTGCTGCTGCAGGCCGACGCCACCGTCACCGTCTGCCACAGCCGCACGGGCGATCTCGCGCGGCACACGCGCGGCGCCGACGTCGTGGTAGCCGCCGTCGGCCGGCGCAACACGCTCGGCGCCGACATGGTCAAGCCCGGCGCGGTGGTCATCGACGTCGGCATGAACCGCGACGACGCGGGCAAGCTGTGCGGCGACGTCGACTTCGCCGCCGTGCGCGCGGCGCTCGGGCCGCAGGGCTGGATCACGCCGGTGCCCGGCGGTGTGGGGCCGATGACGATCACGATGCTGCTGGCCAACACCGTAGACGCCGCCGAGCGGCGTCTGCGCGCCGGCGCGGCGGCCTGATGAACCCGCTGCTCGCGGCGCTCGCGCCCGAAGTCGACCTGCCCGACTACGCGGCCGTGCGGCCGGAGCACGTGCGAGCGGCGCTGGACGTCGTGCTCGCCGAGGCCGACGCGGCCCTCGAGCGCGCCGCCGGCGACGCCGTGCCGGCGCAGTACGAGGCGATGTCGGCCGCGCTCGACGTGGCGCTGGAGCGGCTGCGCCGCGTCTGGGGCGTCGTGTGCCACCTGCAGGCCGTGGCCGACACACCGCAGCTGCGCGCCGCGCATGGCGAGAACCTGCCGCGCGTCACCGAGCTGTTCACGCGGCTGGCGAGCGACGCACGCCTGCACGCCAAGTACCGGGCCATGGCGGCTTCGCCGGCCGCGGCGGCGCTGGCGCCGGCGCGCCGCCAGGCGCTGGCCAACACGCTGCGCGACTTCAGGCTCGGCGGCGCCGAACTCCAAGGCGCCGCGCGGGCACGCTTCGCCGCCATCCGGGCGCGCATGGCCGAACTGTCGCAGCGCTTCGGCGAACACGTGCTCGACGCCACCGACGCCTGGTCGCACGATGCCGACGAGGCCGAGCTCGCCGGCGTGCCGGCGGACGTGCGCGAGGCGGCACGCGCGCGCGCCGCCGCCGAAGGCCGCGGCGGCCACAAGCTCACGCTGCACATGCCCTGCTACCTGCCGCTCATGCAGTACGCCGAGCGGCGCGAGCTGCGCGAGCGCCTGTACCGGGCCTGGGCCGTGCGCGCCAGCGAACTCGGACCGGCCGCCCACGACAACACCGAGATCGTGCGCGAGCTCGTCGCGCTGCGCGCCGAGGCCGCGGCGCTGCTCGGCTGCTCGAGCTACGCGCAGCTCTCGCTCGTGCCCAAGATGGCGCGCTCGCCCGAGGAGGTTCTGGCATTCGTGCGCGACCTGGCGCGGCGCGCGCGGCCCTTCGCCGAGCGCGAGCTTGCCGAGATGCAGGCCTACGCGCGCGACGAGCTCGGGCTCGAGCGCCTCGAGCCCTGGGACCGGATGTTCGTCGCCGAACGGATCAAGCAGCGCCGCTATGCGTTCGGCGAACAGGAGGTCAAGCAGTACTTCACCGAGCCGCGCGTGCTCGCCGGCCTGTTCGAGCTCGTCGAGCGCCTGTTCGGCGTCGTCGTGCGCTCGGAGCCCGCGCCGGCCTGGGACGACCGGGTGCGCTTTCAGCGCCTGTGGCGCGACGGCGAGCCACTGGCCGGGTTCTACCTGGACCTGCACGCACGCCCGGGCAAGCAGTCGGGCGCCTGGATGGACGACGCGCGCGCACGCTGGCTGCGCCCCGACGGCAGCCTGCAACGGCCGCTGGCGCACCTGGTGTGCAACTTCGCTCCACCGGTAGGCGGGCGACCGGCGCTGCTCACGCACGACGACGTGGTGACGCTGTTCCACGAGTTCGGCCACGGCCTGCACCACATGCTCACGCGCGTCGACGAGCTGGCCGTGTCGGGCCTCGCCGGCGTCGAGTGGGACGCCTGCGAACTGCCCAGCCAGTTCATGGAGAACTTCTGCTGGGAGTGGGACGTGCTGCAGCGCCTGTCCGCGCATGTCGACAGCGGCATGCCGCTGCCGCGCGCGCTCTACGAGCGCATGCGCGCGGCACGCAACTTCCACAACGGTCTGACGCTGCTGCGGCACTGCGAGTACGCGCTGTTCGACATGCGGCTGCATCTCGAGCCCGGCCATGGAGGCCGCGTCGCCGCGCTCGCCGCCGAGGTGGCAGCCGAACTCTCGCCGCTCGCGCCGGCGCCCTTCCTGCGCTACCCGCACGCGTTCACGCATCTCTTCGACGGCGGCTACGCCGCCGGTTACTACGGTTACGCCTGGGCCGAGGTGCTGTCGGCCGACGCCTTCAGCGCCTTCGAGGAGGCGGGCATCGACGACGCCGCCACCGGCGCGCGCTTCCGCGAGGCCATCCTCGAAAGCGGCGGCAGCCGCCCGACGCTGCAGAGCTTCGTGCTCTTTCGCGGGCGTGAACCACGTCTCGATGCCTTGCTGCGCCACCAGGGCCTGGCTTGAGGCAGCGGGCGCGCTGGGCTAGATTCCGGCGCGTGGCCGCATCGCGGCGGCCGATCGGGGTTTGCGACATGACGCGGATCAGCCACTTCATCCTCGCGCGCTGCGCTCTCGGCCTGGCTGCGCTGGCCATGGCGGGCTGCGCCGCGGCGCAGTACAAGATCGTCCACGCCGACGGCAGCGTCACCTATGCCGACCGTCCGCCGCCGTCGGCCGCCGGCGTGCGCATCTCGCGGCTCGGCAGCAGCGCCGCCGAACCCGCACCCGAAGCGGCTCTGCCGCGCGAGTTGCAGCAGGCGGTGCAGCGCTACCCGGTGACGTTCTATGCAACAACCGACTGCGCGCCCTGCGACAGCGCGCGCCAGTTCCTGCAGCGCCGCGGCATCCCCTATCGCGAGCGCCGCATCGCCGGCGACGAAGACGCGCAAGCCTTCGAGACCGCCCTGGGCGCGCGCACCGTGCCGGCGCTGACGATCGGCGCGCAGCGCCTGCGCGGTTGGTCCGAAGGCGACTGGAGCGCCTACCTCGACGCCGCCGGCTATCCGCGCGAGTCGCGCCTGCCGCGCGGCTGGCAAGCGCCGCCCGCGACGCCGCTCGTTGCCCAGCGCCCGGCCGCGACGCCGGCGCCGCCCGCCGAAGCCGCGCCGCCGCTCGACGCACCGACCGTGGCGCCGGCGCCCGCGGGACTGCGCTTCTGAAGCCAGGCGGCGCGCGCCCTGCACGCCGTGCACCCGGTGCAGATCCTGCCGCCGGTGCGCGGCGTGCTCAGCCGGGCGTCGCGAGACGACGGGTGAGCCGCGCGCCAGCGCCGACGGCACCGCCCACCGCCCAGAACAGCGCGCCGGCGCCGAGGGCCGCACCGGTGGCGCCGAACACCAGCGGCATCAATGTGCTGGAGGTATTCATCGCCATCGAACGCAGCGCCAGCGCCTCGCCGTGGCGGGCGTCGGGCGTGACGTGGTGCAGCATCGACATGATCATCGGCTGCACGCTGCCCAGCGCGAGGCCGAGCGCGGCGGCCAGTGCGCCCATCACCCACGGGTTCGGGGCAAGCGGGTAGCTGGCGAAGACGACGGCCGTGCCGAGCATCGCCCAGCGCAGCACGGCGGTCTGGCTGAGGCGGTGCGCCAGCAGCGGGATCGCCAGGCGCACGCCGGTGACGGAGAGCGTGAAGGCGCCGAGGACGAGGCCGATCGTGCTCGCGCTGTAGCCGCGCTCGTGGCCAAGCACCGGCACCGCGAAGGTGTGCACGTCCCAGGCCATCGACAGCAGCCAGTTGACGGCCAGCAGCCGGCGCAGCTCGGTCGATGCGAGCAGGTCCCAGGCGCGGCGCTCGCGCTGGGCCCGCGCGGGCAGCGACGCCGGCAGCCGCGGCACCGAGCGCGCGCTGAACACGGTCAGCAGCGGCAGCGCGAGCAGCATCAGGTAGCCCGCGCGAAAGCCCAGGCCGTCGATCATGAAGCCCACCGCCACCGGGCCGACGACGTTGGCGAACGACGGCGCGATGCCGAGCCAGCTGAAGACGCGCACGCGCTCGGTGGCGTCGCGCGCGGCCAGTCCGGCGGTGCGCTGGATGGTCAGCAGCCCCGTGTTGGCGCCGGTGCCGACCAGCGCCGCGGCGACGCACAGCAGCGCGAAGCGCAGCGGGCCGTCGACGAAGGTAGACGCCACCGCGAGCAGCATGCCGGCGGCGCTGAGCAGCACGGCGCAGCGCACCGGCCGGTGGTAGCCGTGGCGGTCGGCCAGGCGCCCGGTGGGCAGCGCCAGCAGCACCGGCGCGGCGGCAAACAACGCGAGCAGGACGCCGACGCTCCAGGCGCTGTAGCCCTCGCCGAGCGCCTGCAGCGGCGCGGCCATACGCAGGCCGGCCATCGCCGCGTGCAGGCCGAGCTGCCCCGCCACCAGCGCCGCGATGACGCGGCCGCTGGCCCCGGCACGCGTGTCCGCGCGGTCCCGCGATGTCGCGCGCTCAGGCGGCGTCATCGCCGCCATCGGCCGCGGCCGCGCCGGGCAGCAGTTGCGCGGCGCGCGCCTCGGGCAGCGCCTCGACGCCGCGCAGCTGGCGCGCCATCGCGCGCGTGCGCACCTCGGCCGCCTCGATCGCGCTGCCGGCCTCGTCGAGCTTCTTCTTGGTGCGGGCCAGCAGGTCGCCGAACTTGCCGAACTCGGTCTTCACCGCGCCCAGCACCTCCCAGACCTCGGCCGAGCGCTGCTCCAGCGCCAGCGTGCGAAAGCCCATCTGCAAGCTGGTGAGCGTGGCCAGCAGCGTGGTCGGCCCGGCCAGCATCACCTTGTGTTCGCGCTGCAGCGCTTCCACCAGACCCGGGCGGCGCAACACCTCGGCGTACAGGCCTTCGGTGGGCAGGAAGAGGATCGCGAAGTCGGTGGTGTACGGCGGCGCCACGTACTTGTCGCGGATGCGGCGCGCCTCGAGCCGCAGCCGGGTCTCGATCGCCTTGGCGGCAGCCTCCATCGCCGGGGCATCGGCACGCTCGTGGGCCTCGAGCAGGCGCTCGTAGTCCTCGCGCGGGAACTTGGCGTCGATCGGCAGCCACAGCGGCGCGGCACCCGCCTCGCCGCGGCCGGGCAGGCGCAGCGCGTACTCCACGCGCTCGCTGCTGCCCGGCACCGTGGCGACGTTGCCCGCGTACTGCTCGGGCACGAACACCTGCTCGAGCAGCGCCGCCAACTGCACCTCGCCGAACACGCCGCGCGTCTTGACGTTGGTGAGCACGCGGTTGAGCGTGCCGACGTCGCGCGCCAGCGCCTGCATGTCGCCCAGGCCGCGATGCACCTGCTCGAGCCGCTCGGCCACCTGCTTGAAGCTCTCGGCGAGCCGGCTCTCCAGCGTCGCGTGCAGCTTCTCGTCGACCGTGGCGCGCATCTGCTCGAGCTTCTTCTCGTTGCCCTCCTGCAGGGCGGCCAGGCGTGCGTCGACCGCCTCGCGCACTTCGGCCAGGCGCCGCGCATTGCCTTCGGACAAGCGCAGCAACTGCTCGGCCAATGTCTCGCTCACGCGGCGCAGCGCGCCTTCGCTGGCCTGCTGCATCTGCGCGAGCTGAACGCGAAACGAGTCGATCTGCTCGTTCTGCGTGCGTGCGATGTCGCCGCCCTGCGCCAGCAACATCTGCTGGAAGGTGGCCAGGTCGCCACGGCTGCCCTGCCCCTGGCGGCCGAGCTCGTCGCGCAGTTCGCGTTCGAGGCGCTCGGTCGAGCGCTCGATCGCGCCGCGGAGCTCGCGCTCGGCGCCGCCGTCGCGCAGGCGAAACGCAAGCCACAGCAGCAGCAGCAACGCGAGCACCGCCAGCAGCAGCTGCACCGGGACGAACCAGTCGGGCATCGACGAATTGTCTCAGGCGCCCGACGCGCGCGCGCTGCGCGCGAGCACCTCGGGGTTGAGCGGCGTCGGCGGCCGCCCGCCGCCGAGCGCGGCGATCAGGTTGTCGGCGGCCAGCTCGGCCATCGCGCGCCGCGTCGCCACGCTCGCGCTGGCGATGTGCGGCGTGAGCACGACGTTGGCGAGCCCGAGCAGCGCGGGGTGCACCTGGGGCTCGCCCTCGAACACGTCGAGCGCGGCGGCGGCGATGCGCCGCGCGCGCAGGGCCGCGGCCAGGGCGGCATCGTCGACGATGCCGCCGCGCGCCACGTTCGTGAGCGTGGCCGTCGGCTTCATCGTCGCCAGCTCGGCCGCGCCGATCGCGTGGTGGCTGGCGGGCGCGTACGGCAGCACGAGCACGAGGTGATCCGACTCGCGCAGCAGCGCGGCCTTGTCGACCCAGCGCGCGCCGAGCGGCGCCTCGAGCGCGGGGTCGAGGCGGCTGCGGTTGTGGTAGATCACCTTCATGCCGAAGCCCAGCGCCCCGCGCCGGGCGATCGCCTGCCCGATGCGCCCCATGCCGAGGATGCCGAGCGTGGCGTCGTGCACGTCGGTGCCGCTGAACAGGTCGTAGGCCCAGCGGTTCCAGGCGCCGCTGCGCAGGAAGCGTTCGCTCTCGCTCAGGCGGCGCGCCGCGGCCAGCATCAGCGCGAAGCCGAAGTCGGCCGTCGTCTCGGTGAGCACGTCGGGCGTGTTGGTGACGAGCACGCCGCGTGCGCTGCAGGCGGCGAGGTCGATGTTGTTGTAGCCCACCGCCATGTTGGCCACCACGCGCAGCTGCGGGTGGGCGTCGAGCAGTTCGGCGTCGATGCGCTCGCTGGCGGTGGTGAGCGCGCCGGCCTTGCCGCGCAGGTGCTCGATCAGCTCGGCCCGGTCGTAGATGCGGTCGGCCGGGTTGGCCTCGACCTCGAAGTGCCGCGCCAGGCGTTGCACGGTCTCGGGGAACACCGCGCGCGCGACGAGGACAGCCGGCCGCGCCATCAGCGCAGGAAGACGAAGGTGAGCACGACGAAAAGCGGGATCAGCACCGCGCCCGCCCAGAGCATGTAGCCGAAGAAGCTCGGCATCCTGATCCCTCGCTCCTCGGCGATGGCCTTGACCATGAAGTTCGGCGCGTTGCCGATGTAGCTGTTGGCGCCCATGAACACCGAGCCGGCCGAGATGGCCGCCAGCACCGGCGCGAGCGTCGTCATCAGCTGCGCCGCATCGCCGCCGGCGAGGTTGAAGAACACCAGGTAGGTGGGCGCGTTGTCGAGAAGCGAACTGAGCGCCCCGCTCAGCCAGAAGTAGGCCCAGGGCAGCGGCTGGCCGTCGGCCCCGGTGACCGCGCGCGCGACGGCGCCGAAGGCGCCCGCCTGGCCGGCGCGCAGCATCAGCAGCACCGGCCCCATCGTCACGAAGATGCCGATGAACAGCTTGGCCACCTCCTGCATCGGCGCCCAGGAGAACTGGTTGCGCTGGCGCACGCCGCGCGGCGTGATCGCCAGCGACACCAGGGCGACGACCACCAGCAGACCGTCGCGCACGATCTGCTGCCACTCGACCTCGGTGCCGTACACGCTGAAGGCGACGCCCGGCTTCCAGGTGCCGCTCGCCAGCACGAGCGCGACCACCGCCGCCAGCGGCAGCAGATTGACGGCGCCGTCCAGCCCGAGGCGCGTGTCGGGCGTCGGGTCGCGCGGCAGCACGCCGTCGGTGCGGAAGTAGTGGCGGTCGATGACGTAGAAGACGGCCAGCAGCGCCACCAGCAGCGTGAGCGTCTCGGGCAGCAGCGCGCGCAGCGTCCAGAAGAAGTCCACGCCCTGCAAGAAGCCGAGGAACAGCGGCGGATCGCCCAGCGGCGTGAGCGAGCCGCCGGCGTTGCTCACGGTGAAGATGAAGAACACCACGACATGCGCGGCGCGGCGGCGGTTGTCGTTGGCGCGGATGAGCGGGCGGATCATCAGCATCGACGCGCCCGTGGTGCCCATCACGCTGGCCAGCAGCGCACCGACGGCCATGATCGCGACGTTGACGCCCGGGCTGCCGTGCAGGTTGCCGCGCACGTAGATGCCGCCGGCGGCGGTGAACAGCGCCACGAGCAGCACGATGAACGGCAAGTATTCGGCCAGCAGGGTATGCGCCAGCGCCGCCGTCACCGCGTCCGGGCCGTGCAGCCAGGCCATCGGCAGCAGCACGGCAAGCATCCAGCCTGCCGTCACCTTGCCGAAGTGGTGGTGCCACAGCATCGGCGCGAGCAAGGGCAGCAGCGCGATGCTGAGCAGCATGCCGACGAAAGGCAGCGCCCACCATGCCGAGAGCGCGCTGCCGTCGAGATCGGCGGCGCCGGCGGCCAGCGGCAGCAGCCCTGCAGCGACGGCCGATGCGCGCGCCAGCACCGCGGATGTGCTCCGGGCCTCCATCCTGTCGTCTCCTCCCGCAGCGGATGCGGCTGCCGGCGGCCATTCTATGGACGCACGCGGCAGCCGGGCCGGCCTGCCCGGCCGCGCCTCACTCGTGAAAGCGCGCGAATTCGGCGACCGCGACGCGCTCGGTGACGAGCCGGTTCACCGGCGCGTCCGGATCGGCGTGGCCCAGCGCCATGCCGCACACCACCATCTCGGTGCGCGCCAGGCCCAGCTCGCGCTCGACGATGCGGTGAAACGGCGCGAAGGCCTGCTGCGGGCAGGTGTCCAGGCCGCGCCCGCGCGCCGCGATCATGATGTTCTGCAAGAAGGTGCCGTAGTCGAGCCAGCTGCCCTGGCGCATGATGCGGTCGATGGTGAAGATCAGACCCACGGGCGCGTCGAAGAACGCGTAGTTGCGGGCGTGCTGCTCCTGCATGCGCTGCCGGTCGCCCTTGCCGATGCCGAGCAGCCCGTACATGTCCCAGCCGAGCCGGCGCCGACGCTCGAGGTACGGCGACACCCATTCCTCCGGGTAGTAGGGATACTCCTCGCCGTGCTGCGCGCGCTCGAAGGGATCGTCGTAGGCGCTGCGGATCGCCTGCGTCAGCCGCTCCTTGGCCGCACCGCCGAGCACGTGCACCTTCCACGGCTGGGTGTTCGTGCCCGATGGCGCGCGCGATGCCAGCTCGAGGATGCGCTCGACGGTCGCACGCGGCACCGGCGTCGGCAGGAAGGCGCGGATCGAGCGGCGCGAGGCGATCGCGGCATCGACCGCGGCCGTCGTCCCGGCGCTGACGACGTCGGGCGGCTTCATGCCGGGGCCTGCAGCGGCGCGAGCGCAGCGAGCAGGGCCTGCGGCAGCGGCACCGGGCGGCGCGTCAGGCGGTCGACGTAGACATGCACGAAGTGGCCGACGGCGGCCGCGCGCGGCGCGTCGTCGGCGAACAGGCCGACCTCGTAGCGCACGCTCGAACGCCCGACGTGCACCACGCGCAGGCCCGCATGCACGGTCTGCGGAAAGGCGATCGGGTCGAAGTAGTTGCAGCGCGTCTCGACGACGAGGCCGATCACGGCGCCGGCGTGGATGTCGAGCGCGCCCTGCTCGATCAGCCAGCGGTTCACCGCCGTGTCGAAGAAGCTGTAGTGGACGACGTTGTTGACGTGGCCGTAGACGTCGTTGTCCATCCAGCGCGTGGTGATCGCCTGCAGGCGCGGATAGTCCGTGCGCGCGGTCGGTGTACTGCGTGAAGTGCTCATGGCGCCGATTGTTCCTCGGCTTGGGGCGCAGCACACCGCCTGGACGCGCCGGTCGCGCCCGGCCACCCCTTCGCGGCTCGGGTTCAGGCAGCACCGGCGGTCGTCCTCGTGCACGTCGGCGCGCAAGGCACGCGCCGGCGGGGCTCTAGGAGCGCATCCCTAGAATGCTGCGGCGCAGCAAATATCGCTTGCGCGAATCCGCCGAAACCCTATACTTCGCTTCATGTTGCAGTGCAGCATTTCTTCCGAGGCGCCGCAGCTGCAATCCCCGAACCACCACCCGCAGGAGCTGAACATGTCGTACACCCCCGAGCAATTCGTCGCCGGCCAGAAGGCGAGCATCGAGACCTTCTTCGGCCTGTCGAACAAGGCGCTCGAAGGCGTCGAGAAGCTGGTCGAGTTGAATCTCCAGACCGCCCGGACCGCGCTGGCCGAGGCTTCCGAAGCCGCCCAGGCGGCTCTGTCGGTCAAGGACGCGCAGGAGCTGTTCGCGCTGCAGGCCAGCCTGCTGCAACCCTCGGCCGAGAAGGCGGCGGCCTACGGGCGCCATGTCTACGAGATCTTCGCCGGTACCACCGCTGAAGTGGGCAAAGTGGCCGAGGCCACCGTCGCCGAGAGCCAGAAGACGGTGATCGCGCTGGTCGACAACGCCGTCAGGAACGCGCCCGCCGGTACCGAGAACGCCGTCGCCCTCGTCAAGTCGGCCGTGGCCGCCGCCAACAACGCCTACGAGAGCGTGAGCAAGGCCGCCAAGCAGGCCAGCGAAGTCGCCGAAGCCAACTTCCAGGCCATCACCGCGACCGCCGTCAAGGCGACGCAAGCGCCCGCCAAGGGCAAGCGCGCGGCCTGACCACGGCCACACGCGTCGCACGGCCGGTACGCAGCGGCCCGGCGGCGCGGCCGGCGTCTCTCCCGGCGTCGCGCGATGCCGGGTTCCCGCAGGGTCCGACCGGTTCGGGCCCTGCGCGTTCGACCGGCGCGCGCCGCGGCCGCGCCCTAGGGCGCCCAGCCGGCGATCTTGGCCTGGAGTTGCGGCAGCAGCCGGCTCGCCGCCTCGCGTCCGGCACGGATCGCCCGCAGGCGGCTCGTGAAGTCCGCGCTCGACACGCCGAGCAGCGCCGGCCGCACCACGACGTCGGCCTCCTCGAGCTCGAAACGGTTGATGCTGCGCGACATGATCGCGAAGGTCTGCAGCAGCATCTTCAGCGCATCGCCGGTGGCGTTGCCCTCGGGCGGCGACGAGATGTCCACGGCCAGCACCAGATCGGCGCCCATCTGGCGCGCGAAGCGCACGGGCACCGGCGACACCAGCCCGCCGTCGACGTACTCGTGCGCACCGATGCGCACCGGTTGGAACAAGGCGGGCACCGCGCTGGACGCACGCACCGCGGTGCCGGTGTCGCCGCGCCGGAACAGCATCGGCGCACCGCTGTCCAGATCGGTCGCGAGGATGCCGAGCGGCAGCTTCATCTGTTCGATCGGCCGCCCCGCAGTCTGCTCGCGCACGTAGCGCGCCAGCGCCTCGCCGCGGATCAGGCCGCGCCCCGGGAACGACCAATCGGTGAGCGCTCCCTCGTCCATCGTGAGCGCGATGGCGGCGAGCTCGTGCGCGCCCTTGCCGCTGGCCCAGAGCGCGGCGACCAGGCTGCCCGCCGAGGTGCCGACCACCAGATCGGGCCGGATGCCCGCTTCCTCCAGCACCTGGATGACGCCGATGTGCGCGAACCCGCGCGCCGCCCCGCCGCCCAGCGCCAGACCCAGGCGCGGCGCCGGGCGCCGCGCCGCGGCCGGCGGCGTGGCCGCGACCGCCGGCGCGGCGGCGCTCGCCGGCCCTGCTGCCGGCCCTGCGCCGTCGCCGCGCGCCGTCGGCGCCATCTGGCAGCCAGCCAGCGCGAGCGCGGCGCACAGCGCGCCCCACCGCCGGGTCGCAGCAAGATGTCCCATGGAGTCATTCTAGGAATCGCCGCACCCTTCGTGGCAGACGGCCCGGCGGCGCCCGATCTCCTGCCGCCGCAGCCCTGCGCCGCGGCGATGGCCGGACGCCCGCAACCTAGAATCGGCGTCCGTCGCGCGCGCCGCAGCGCGCCACGCAGACCGGCGTCCGACGCCGCTTCATGACCAGCCTCGCTTCCTCATGACCCACGTCGTCCTCGATTCGTGCATCCGCTGCAAGTACACCGACTGCGTCGATGTCTGCCCGGTGGACTGCTTTCGTGAAGGCCCGAACATGCTCGTCATCGACCCCGACGAGTGCATCGACTGCGCCGTCTGCATCCCGGAGTGCCCGGTGAACGCGATCGTTCCCGAGGAGGACGTCCCCGGTGCCGAGCGGCAGTTCATCGCGCTCAACGCCGAACTCGCCAGGAACTGGCCGAGCATCACCCGGCGCAAGCAGGCTCTGCCCGATGCCGACGCGTGGAAGGACCGCAAGGACAAGCTCGCCGAACTCGTGCGCTGAGAAACCCTCGGCGCACCGGCCATCCCGCCCGTGGCCATGCCGGCCGATGCCGCGAACGCCGTCGCCGAACCGATCGAGACCGACGCGGTCATCGTCGGCGCCGGCCCGGTGGGCCTGTTCCAGGTGTTCGAGCTCGGGCTGCTCGACATCGAGGCCCATGTCATCGACGCGCTCGCCTATCCGGGCGGCCAGTGCATCGAGCTCTACCCCGACAAGCCGATCTACGACATCCCCGCCGTACCGATGTGCACCGGCAAGGAACTCACCGACCGGCTGCTGCGGCAGATCGAACCGTTCGGCGCCGCCTTCCACTTCGGCGAGGAAGTGACACGGCTGCGCCGCGAGGCCGATGGGCGCTTCCGCGTCGAGACCTCCAAGGGCACGCGGCTGCACGCGCGCACCGTCTTCGTCGCCGGCGGCGTGGGTGCGTTCCAGCCGCGCACGCTGAACGTCGCCGGCCTGGACAAGCACGAGGGCACGCAGCTCTTCTACCGCGTGCGCGACCCGGCGCAGTTCGCCGGCAAGGACCTCGTCATCGCCGGCGGCGGCGACTCGGCGCTCGACTGGACGCTCGATTTCGTCCAGCCGGGGCCGCACCGGGCGCGCAGCGTGATCCTCGTGCACCGGCGCGAGGGTCTGCGCGCGGCGCCGGCCAGCGCGGCCAAGATGCGCGAGCTGTGCGAAGCCGGCGCGATGCAGTTCGTCGTCGGCCAGATCACGGGATTCGAGGAACGCGACGGGCGGCTGGCGGCGCTGAAGGTCAGCGGCGGCGACGGCGTCACGCGCGTCGTCACGCTCGACGTGCTGCTCGTCTTCTTCGGCCTGAGCCCCAGGCTCGGACCGATCGCCGCATGGGGCCTCGGGCTCGACCGCCGGCAGATCGTCGTCGACACCGAGCGCTTCGAGACCAGCGTACCGGGCATCTTCGCCGTCGGCGACATCAATACCTATCCGGGCAAGAAGAAGCTCATCCTGTCGGGCTTCCACGAAGCGGCGCTGGCCGCCTTCGGCGCCGCGCGCTACGTCTTCCCCGACAGGCGCGTCTTGCTGCAGTACACGACGACGAGCCCGAAGCTGCACAAGGTGCTCGGCGTCGAGACGCCGGCCTTCGACTGATCGGCTAAGATCGCGCCCGGCCGCAGCGCATGCGGCCCCAGCTGGGGGTGTTGGCACCCGCGCGGCACGTGCAGGGCACGCGCGCCGCGGGCGCCGACTGAGAAAGTCCCTTCGAACCTGATCAGGGTAATGCCTGCGCAGGGAAGCCGATGACGCAGCACGCAAAGACCCGTCCTTCCGCCGGCCCGCGTTTCGCGGCACGCATCGCCACCGCCCTCGCGACGCTCGTCGCGCTCGGCGCGGCCGCCCAGGGAGCCGACCGCATCACCATCACCGGACGCACGCTCGCGCCCGGCGCGGTCGCGGGTTTCGGCGACCACGCGGCCGCCCGCACACCGCTGCAGGCGATCTCGGTCGGCCAGGGCCTGCTGCTCGACCAGGGTGTCGACCGGCTCGCCGGGCTGACCCGGCTCGACGCGAGCATCGGCGACGCCTACAACGCCGAGGGCTACTGGAGCATGCTGTCGGTGCGCGGCTACACGCTGGACAACCGCTTCAACTACCGCCGCGACGGGCTGCCGATCAACGCCGAGACGGCGCTGGCGCTCGACAACAAGGAGCGCATCGAGGTGCTCGAAGGCACGAGCGGCATCCAGGCCGGCACGAGCGCTCCCGGCGCGCTGGTGAACCTCGTCGTCAAGCGCCCGGCCGGCCGGCTGCGCCACGCGCTGCTGCAGTGGCGCGAGCCCGGCTCGCTGCTCGCGGCGCTCGACCTGGGCGAGCGCCTGGGCCGCGACGGCGAGTTCGGGCTGCGCGTCAACCTCGCCGCCGAGCGGCTCGACCCGATGGCGCGCGACACGCGCGGGCGCCGCTCGCTCGCGGCCCTCGCGCTCGACTGGAAGGCGGCGCCGGCCACGCTGCTGCAGTTCGAGATCGAACGCAGCGTGCAGCGCCAGCCGAGCGTCGTCGGCTACTCGATGCTGGGCGACCAGGTGCCCGCGGCCGCGCAGCTCGACCCGCGCCACAACCTCAACGCGCAGCCCTGGCGGCAAGACGTGGTGCTGGCCGGCAGCACCGCATCGCTGCGCTGGCAGCAGCGTCTGGCGCCCGACTGGCGCTTCAGCGTGCACGCGCTGCGCCAGCAGCTCGCGAGCGACGACCGCACGGCATTCCCCTACGGCGTCTACGACGCCGCCACCTACGCATGCCCGCAGTGGTGCGACCGCTTCGCGCCCGACGGCAGCTTCACCTACTGGCAGTTCGTGAGCGACGGCGAGCGCCGCCGCAGCGATGCGCTGCAGGCCCAACTGGCCGGCCGCCTGGCCGCCGGCGCGCTGGCGCACGAAATCGAGGCCGGCGTGCTGCGCAGCGGCTACCGCGCCCGCTTCGGCGACCAGCTCTTCGACATCGCCGGCACCGGCAACATCCGGGGCACGCTCGACACGCCGCCCGCGAGCGGCCCGCCCGACGCCGGCACCGACCGCGACGAGCACAGCACCGAATGGTTCGTGCGCGACGCGATGCGCCTGGGCGAGGACTGGCAGTTGTGGGCCGGCCTGCGCCACACGCGGCTCGAGCGCCGCAGCGTCCGCACCCGCCCCGATGCCGACGGCAGCCTCCAGGCCAGTGCCTACACGCGCAACGCCACCACGCCCTGGCTGGCGCTGGCGCTGCAGCTCGCGCCGCGCACGATGCTCTACGCGAGCTGGGGCCGCGGCCTCGAGGCCGACGTCGCGCCCAGCCTGCCGCGCTACGCCAACGCCGGCGCATCGCTTGCGCTCACCAGCCGCCAGTACGAGATCGGCGTCAAGCACGGCGACGAAGCGGTCGAGGCTGCGCTCACGCTGTTCGACATCGACCGCGGCGTCGCCGCCGATCTGGGCCGTTGCGACGGCCCCGCCAGCTGCCGCCGCGTCGCCGACGGCAGCGAGCGCCACCGCGGCGTCGAGGCCGCCTGGCAGGGCCGGCAGGGCGCGTGGGGCTGGCGTGCCAGCGCGATGTGGCTCGAGGCGCGCCGCCGCGGCTCGGTGCAGCCCGGCGTCGAAGGCCAGCGGCCGACCAACGTGCCGGCGGCGACGCTGCGCCTGGCCGGCGAGTACCGCCCGGCGGCCCTGCCCGGCCTGGCGCTGCACGCGCTGTGGACGGCTGAAAGCGACCGCGTCGTGCTGCCCTACGACCAGGGTGTGCGCATCCCGGGCTGGAGCCGCATCGACTTCGGAGCGCAATGGCGCACCGAGTGGTCCGCCACGGCGTTCACCTGGCGCATCGGCGTCGACAACGCACTCGACCGCCGCGCCTGGAAGGAGTCGCCCTACCAGTTCGGCCATGTCTACCTGTACCCGCTCGCCCCGCGTACCTGGCGCGCCAGCGTCGCGGCAGCTTTCTGAGCACGCGCACGATCATCGGTGCATGCGGGCATCGCCAGGGTTCAGGCTCCGCGAGCGGCTATACTGTGCGGCTCTTTTCCCCGATAGCTCAGTCGGTAGAGCGCCGGACTGTTAATCCGTAGGTCCCTGGTTCGAGCCCAGGTCGGGGAGCCAAAGAAAACCGGGTGCAGCACAAGGCCCTGGCGGTCGATCGCCGCCGAGGCCTTCGTGTTCCGGAAGGCCCGAACGACGC
>JADYZZ010000030.1 GCA_020852865.1 Rubrivivax sp. | reverse complement strand
TGGTCGGGGTGGCGGGATTCGAACTCGCGACCCCTTGCACCCCATGCAAGTGCGCTACCAGGCTGCGCTACACCCCGACGAAGGCGCGGATTATAGGCCCGCGTCGTGGCTCGACCGCCCGCTCGACCAGGCATTCGACCCAGCGCGGGTGAAACGCCAGAGCGGGATCGCGCCACGGCGCGTTGCGCCTGGATCGGCAGCGTCGGTGCCGGCGCTCCCCAGGGTTTCAACCCTCGCGCGGGCTGCGGATCGAGCGCAGCGACGGCAGCGATGGCATCGCGCCGCTCGTGCGCTGTTTCAGCCCTCGAGCAGGTTGCGGATCGAGCGCAGCTCCGCGCGCAGTTGCGACCAGTCGACCTGGCCGGCCCGCGGCTCCTCCTCCTCCTCCGCCGCCTGCGTCGCCGCGCTCGTCGCGGCCGGCGTGCCGGGTACGTCCGACGGGCTCGGCGCCGCGGACCGGTCCGGATCGGCCACCTCCATGCGGGCCTGGGCGCGCTCCAGGGTCGCGCTGGCCATGCCCGGCGAGCGCAGCACGGCACTGTCGGCCAGCCGATTGCGCGCGCCGCTGATCGTGAAGCCCTGTTCGTAGAGCAGATCGCGGATGCGGCGCACCAGCAGCACTTCGTGGTGCTGGTAGTAGCGGCGGTTGCCGCGCCGCTTCATCGGCTTGAGTTGGGTGAACTCCTGCTCCCAGTAGCGCAGCACGTACGGCTTGACGCCGCAAAGGTCGCTCACCTCACCGATCGTGAAGTACCGCTTCGCGGGGATGGCTGGGAGCGCTTTCTCCATTGAAATCAATGAGATCCACGGGGAAAGCTAGACTCTACTCGAACTCCCCTTCGACCGGCGTGTCGCCCTGCACGATGGCTTTCAGCTTGTGACTGGCGTGAAAGGTCACGACGTGGCGCGCCTTGATCGGGATCGACTCGCCGGTGCGCGGGTTGCGCCCGGGGCGCGGCGCCTTGCGCCGGATGTTGAAGTTGCCGAAGCCCGAGAGCTTGACGTCCTGGCCGTCGACGAGTGCGGCGTGCACGATCTCGAAGAAGGCCTCGACCATGTCCTTGCTCTCGCGCTTGTTGAGCCCGAGGCGGTCGAACAGCAGTTCGGCCAGTTCGGCCTTGGTCAGCGTGGGCGTCTCGAGCGAGGGCAGGATCACGCGCTGAGCGGCATCGCCGCGCCCGGCGTCCTTGGTCTCTTCATTGCTCACGTCGTCGTTCTCCATCACGGCCCTCAGCCGCGCAGCCGCGCCCCGAACGCCTCGTACGCCCGCGCCACCGCCGCCGCCAGGGCCGCCTCGATGCGTTCGTCGGTCAGCGTGGCCGCATCGTCGCGCAGCTCGAGCCGGTAGGCCAGGCTGCGCTCGCCGGCGCCGATGCCCGCACCCGGCTGCGACGGTTGGTACAGGTCGAACAGCGTCGCGGCGCGCACGAGGCCGCCCGCATCGTCGCACAGCCGTCGGGCCAGTGCCGCGTGCGGCACGTCCGCCGGCAGCACGAGCGCGAGATCGCGCCAGGCGCTTTGCTGGCGCGCCAGCGGCTCGAGCTGCGGCAGCGGCAGCGCGGCCACGGCATCGAGCGCGATCTCGAAGAGCACCGGCGCCTGCGGCAGTTCGTAGGCCTGGCGCCAGCGCGGGTGCAGCTCGCCGACATGCCCCGCGGTGCGGCCGTCGAGCACGACGGCGGCCGAGCGGCCCGGATGCAGAGCCGGATGCGCCGCCGCCACGAACGACGGCGTGCGCGGCGCGAGCAGCGCCTCGAGGTCACCCTTGACGTCGTAGAAGTCGACTGCGCGCTCCTTGCTGCCCCATTGCAGCGGCGCCGCGCTGCCGTAGGCGAGTGCGGCCACGCGCATCGGCTGGTCGAGCCCGGCCACTGCGAGCGGGCCGTCGGCGGCGGCGGCGTTGCGCAGGAAGACGCGGCCGAGCTCGAACACGCGCACGCGCGACGCGCGGCGTGCCAGATTGCGGCGCAGCACGTCGACCAGGCTGCCGACCAGGCTCGAGCGCATCACGGCCAGCGGCGCCACGATCGGGTTGAGGACGCGGATCGGGTCGCGGTTGCCCGCCAGTTCGCGCTCCCAGCGCTCCTCGACAAAGCCGAAGTTGATCGTCTCGTGGTAGCCCAGACCCGCGAGCTGACGCCGGATCGCATGGGCCGAACGCCGCCCCTCGGGCCGCGCGCTGGCCGCCACGGGTGCCAGCGGCGCGGTGAGCGGGAGCTTGTCATAGCCGACGACGCGCGCTACCTCCTCGATCAGATCCTCCTCGAGCGCGAGGTCGAAGCGCCACGAAGGCGGCTCGACCGTGAGCGTGCCCTCGCCCTCGGCGACAGCGAGCCCCAGGCGCCGGAACACGTCGGCGCACTGCGCCTGCGTCACCGGCATGCCCAGCACCTTGGCCGCGCGTGCGGCACGCAGCGTCACCGGGCGCGTCTCGGGCAGGCGCAGCACCTGGTCGTCGATCGGGCCGGGTTCACCACCGCAGACCGCGCAGACGAGCTGCGTGATGTGCTCGATGTGCTCGACGGTGCGCGCCGGATCGACGCCGCGCTCGAAGCGGTGGCTGGCCTCGGTGGCAAAGCCGTAGCGCCGCGGGCGTCCCTGCACCGCCTCGGGCCACCAGAAGGCGGCCTCGATGTAGACATGGCGCGTGGTGTCGCTCACCGCCGTGGCCTCGCCGCCCATGATGCCGGCGAGCGACTCGGGGCCCTCGGCGTCGGCGATCACGCCCACGGTCTCGTCGAGCTCCACGGTGCTGCCGTTGAGCAGCCGCAGCGTCTCGCCCCGGGCAGCCCAGCGCACGACGAGCCGCTCGTGGATCTTGTCGTAGTCGAAGATATGCGAGGGCCGGCCGTACTCGAACATCACGTAGTTGGAGATGTCGACCAGCGCACTCACGCTGCGCTGGCCGCAGCGCGCCAGGCGCTCGACCAGCCAGCGCGGCGACGATGCGGCCGTGTTCACGTTGCGCACGACGCGGCCCGAGAAGCGGCCGCACAGATCGCTGGCCAGCACCTGCAGCGGCAGCTTGATGTCGTGCACCGGCGCCACCGGCACGATCGCCGGCGTGCGCAGCGGCGCGCCGGTCAGCGCCGAGACCTCGCGTGCGATGCCGTAGACGCTGAGCGCATGGGCGAGGTTGGGCGTGAGCTTGAGGGTGAAGATCGTGTCGTCGAGCTGCAAGAAGGCGCGCAGGTCCTGGCCGAGCGGCGCGTCGGCCGGCAGCTCGAGCAGGCCGGCAGCCTCCTCGGAGATGCCCAGTTCGCGCGCCGAGCACAGCATGCCGCGGCTTTCGACGCCGCGCAGCCGGGCCGCGCCGATCGTCACGGGCCGGGCGTCGCCGCCCTGCGCGGGCAGCGCGGCGCCGACCGTGGCCAGCGGCACGCGCAGTCCGGCGCGCGCGTTGGGCGCGCCGCAGACCACCTGCAGCGGCTCACCCGCGCCGATGCCGACCTTGCATACGCGCAGGCGCTCGGCCTGCGGGTGCGGCAGGGCCGCGAGGATCTCGGCGACCACGACGCCGGTGAACGCGGGGGCCACCGGGCGCAACTCCTCGACCTCGAAGCCGGACATCGTGAGCAGGTCGGCCAGTTGCCGCGTGCCGATCGGCGGGTCGCAGAACTCGCGCAGCCAGGACTCTGGGAATTGCATCTCGAACTCGCTCGGGAAATCGGAGGGCCGGCGCGGGGCGCCGGTGTCGGGCGTCAGCGGAACTGCGCGAGGAAGCGCAGGTCACCCTCGAACAGCAGGCGCATGTCGTCGATCCCGTCGCGCAGCATCGCCAGCCGGTCCGGACCCATGCCGAAGGCGAATCCGATGTTCGCTTCCGCATCGAGCCCGAAGTTGCGCACGACGTTGGGGTGCACCTGGCCCGAGCCCGCCACCTCGAGCCAGCGCCCGGCCAGCGGCCCGTCGCGAAACGCGATGTCGACCTCGGCGCTGGGTTCGGTGAAGGGGAAGAAGCTCGGCCTGAAGCGCATGTCGAAGTCGTCGGTCTCGAAGAAGCGCCGCACGAAGTCGCTCAGCACGACCTTCAGGTCCTTGAACGACACGTTCTGGCCGATCCACAGGCCCTCGCACTGGTGGAACATCGGCGAGTGCGTGGCGTCGCTGTCGACGCGGTAGGTGCGCCCCGGCGCGATGACGCGGATCTCGGGCATCGGCCGCCCGGCGGCGATCTCCTGCGCGTGGCGCGCCGCGTGCTGGCGCGCGTAGCGCACCTGCATCGGGCTGGTGTGCGGGCGCAGGTTCAGCCAGCGCCCTTCGGCGTCCTTCAGGTCGACGTAGAACGTGTCCTGCATCGAGCGCGCCGGGTGGTTCTCGGGGTTGTTGAGCGCGGTGAAGCTCATCCAGTCGGTCTCGATCTCGGGGCCCTCGGCGACGTCGAAACCCATCGACGCGAAGATGGCCTCGATGCGCTCGATCGTGCGGCTCACCGGATGCAGGCTGCCCGTGCCGCGGCTGCGCCCGGGCAAGGTGACGTCGAGCGCCTCGGCGCGCAACTGGCGCTCGAGCTCGGCCGCCGCCAGCGCCTCGCGCCGCGCCTGCAGCGCGGCCTCGATGGCTGCCTTGGCCTGGTTGATCTCGGCGCCGCGCGCCTTCTTGGCCTCGTGCGCGAGCGCGGCCAGGCCCTTGAGCAGTTCGGTCACGCGACCGCTCTTGCCGAGGAAGCGCGCCTTGGCGTCCTCCAGCGCGGCGGGTGTCGGCGCAGCGGTGAACTCGGCGCGCGCGGCTTCGACCAGATCGACCAGATCGTTCATGGAACAACCATATGAAATGAGGAAAGGCCGCCCCTTGCGGTGACGGCCTTCCTGCGGTTTCGGCGGGGCCGCCCGCTGCGGACGGACCCCTCGGAACGTCAGGCCAGTTCGGCCTTCACCTTGGCGACGATGCTGCCGAAGGCGGCCGGGTCGTTCACCGCCATGTCGGCCAGCACCTTGCGGTCGATGTCGATCTGCGCCTTCTTCAGGCCGGCCATGAACTTGCTGTAGGTGACGCCGAGCTCGCGGCTGGCCGCGTTGATGCGCGCGATCCAGAGCTGGCGGAACACGCGCTTGCGCGTGCGGCGGTCGCGGTAAGCGTACTGGCCGGCCTTCATCACCGCCTGCTTGGCGATGCGGAAGACGTTCTTGCGGCGGCCGCGGAAGCCCTTGGCCAGGGCCAGCACCTTCTTGTGGCGGGCGTGGGCGGTGACACCACGTTTGACGCGAGGCATGGATCTGCTCCTTGGTTGTCGTCAGCGGTGGCGCGTCACAGGCCGGCGAACGGCAGCATCGCCGCCACATGGCCCATATTGGTCTCGTGCACGTTGGCCGCGCCGCGCAGGTGGCGCTTGCGCGTCGTCGTCTTCTTGGTGAGGATGTGGCGCTTGTAGGCCTGGGCGCGCTTGACGGTGCCGCCCGGGCGCACGCGGAAGCGCTTCTTGGCGCCGCTCTTGGTCTTCATCTTGGGCATGGCTGCTCCTTCTGGATTGCCCCTGCAGGCGGCACCGCAAAGCGGATGCGCTTGACGGCCTGCAGCAGCTTGGATGCCGGGCGGCGACGACCATGCCGCCGCGCCGGCGAAAACCGGATATTGTCGGCTACTTTCTCTTGGGCGCCAGCACCATGATCATCTGGCGCCCCTCGAGCTTGGGCATGTGCTCGACCACGGCCACGTCGGCCAGTTCGTCGCGAATGCGCTCGAGCATGCGCATGCCCAGCTCTTGGTGCGTGATCTCGCGGCCGCGGAAGCGCAGCGTGACCTTGCCCTTGTCGCCGTCCTCGGAGATGAAGCGGCGCAGGTTGCGCATCTTGATCTCGTAGTCGTTATCGTCGGTGCCGGGTCGGAACTTAACTTCCTTGACCTCGATGACCTTCTGCTTGGCCTTGGCTTCCGCCGCCTTCTTCTGCTCCTGGTACTTGAACTTGCCGTAGTCCATGAGCCGGCATACCGGCGGGTCGGCGGTCGCCGCGATCTCGACCAAGTCCACGTCCAGCTCGCCGGCCATTCGCAGCGCTTCCAGGGTGGGGACGATGCCCAGCGGCTCGTTGTTGACCCCGTTGAGGCGCACCTGCGGCGCCATGATCTCCCGATTCAGCCTGTGCTTGCGCTCCGCGTTCGGAATGCGCCGGTCCATGAAGGTAGCGATGGTTTCGACTCCTCGGGCCGCTCGAAGGCGAACGAGCTGCCTGACAACGACAAAAAGCGCGCCTCGGTTGGACCTAGGTCCTGGCTGCGACCTCGGCGAGCAGCCTCTCGAGAAAGGCCTGCTGCGCCATCACGCCAAGATCCTGGTTGCCCCGGGCGCGCACCGCAACGGTGCCGTTCGCCTTCTCCTTGTCGCCCACGACGAGGATGTACGGCACCTTTTGCAAGGAATGCTCGCGGATTTTATACGCGATCTTTTCGTTGCGCAAATCGGCCTCGGTCCTAACTCCTTGTTTTTGCAGCGCTTTCGCGACACCAGCTGCGTACTCGGCCTGCCCTTCGGTGATCGAGGCAACCACCGCCTGCACCGGCGCGAGCCACACCGGCATCGCGCCGGCGTGCTGCTCGATCAGGATGCCGATGAAGCGCTCGAGGCTGCCGACGATCGCGCGGTGCAGCATCACCGGATGGCGGCGGCTGGAATCCTCGGCCACGTACTCGGCGCCCAGGCGCTCGGGCATGCTGAAGTCGACCTGGATCGTGCCGCACTGCCACTCGCGCCCGATCGCGTCCTTCAGCGTGTACTCGATCTTCGGGCCGTAGAAGGCGCCCTCGCCCGGTGAGACCGTGAACGCGCAGCCCGAGCGACGCAGGGACTCCATCAGCGCCGCCTCGGCCTTGTCCCAGCCTTCGTCGGAGCCGATGCGCGCCTCGGGGCGCGTGGCGATCTTGTAGATGATGTCGGTGAAGCCGAAGTCGGCGTAGACCCTCTGCAGCAAGGCCGTGTAGGCCACGCACTCGCCCTGGATCTGTTCTTCCGTGCAGAAGATGTGGCCGTCGTCCTGCGTGAAGGCGCGCACGCGCATGACGCCGTGCAGGCCGCCGGTGGGCTCGTTGCGGTGGCAGGCGCCGAACTCGCCGTAGCGCAGCGGCAGATCGCGGTAGCTCTTGATGCCCTGCTTGAAGATCAGGATGTGGCCCGGGCAGTTCATCGGCTTGAGCGCGTAGTCGCGCTTGTCCGACTCGGTCGTGAACATGTTCTCGCGGTACTTCTGCCAGTGGCCGGTCTTCTCCCACAGCGCGCGGTCGAGGATCTGCGGACCCCTCACCTCCTGGTAGCCGTTGTCGCGGTAGACCTGCCGCATGTACTGCTCGACCTCCTGCCACAGCGCCCAGCCCTTGGGGTGCCAGAACACCGTACCCGGGCTGTGCTCGTCGAAGTGGAACAGATCGAGCTCGCGGCCGAGCTTGCGATGGTCGCGCTTCTCGGCCTCCTCGAGCATGCGCAGGTACTTCTGCAGCTCGTCCTTGCTCGCCCAGGCGGTGCCGTAGATGCGCTGCAGCTGCTCGTTGCGATGATCGCCGCGCCAGTAGGCGCCGGCGACCTTCATCAGCTTGAAGTGCTCGAGGCGCCCCGTGCTCGGTACATGCGGGCCGCGGCACAGATCCTCGAAGCCGCCCTCGCGGTACAGGCTCACCTCCTCGCCGGCGGGAATGCTGCCGATGATCTCGGCCTTGTAGTGCTCGCCGATGCCCTTGAAGTAGGCGACGGCCTCGTCGCGCGGCAGCACCCGGCGCACGACCGGCTCGTTCTTCTTCGCCAGCTCCGCCATGCGCAGCTCGATCGCGGTCAGGTCCTCGGGCGTGAACGGGCGCTTGTAGGCGAAGTCATAGTAGAAACCGTTGTCGACCACCGGGCCGATCGTCACCTGCGCGTCGGGGAAGAGCTCCTTCACCGCGTAGGCCAGCAGGTGCGCCGTGCTGTGGCGCAGGATCTCCAGCCCCTCGGCATCCCTGTCGGTGACGATGACGAGCCGGGCGTCGCTTTCGATACGGTGGCTGGTGTCGACGAGCCGGCCGTCGACCTTGCCGGCGATGGCTGCCTTGGCCAGGCCGCGGCCGATGCCCGCAGCCACCTCGGCCACCGTCACCGGCCCGGGGTAGCTGCGCTGCGAGCCGTCGGGCAACGTGATCTGAACCATCTGCAATTCCTCTTCGCTGTTCTTGCGGGCAACAAAAAAGCGCGGGATCGGCCGCGCTCTTGCTGTGTAGGGGGTGCGTGAGGCGTGACCGCGCGGCCGGCTAGATGCCGGTGTCGAACTCCGTAGTCCGCGGTGTCATAACCGTCGTGCCTTTCCCGGTCCTTGGCTGGTCGTGTGCAACGGTGCGATTCTACCCGGCGCCGGCCGTCGTGTTTCTGCGGTATCGCGCCGCCCAAACCGGCGCCGGTTGGCGCGGGACAAGCCGTTCGCAGGCGGGCGACCGCGCGGACGGCCGGGCCATGCGCGCGCTTCGGGCGGCGCGAGTGAAGAGCCAGCCGAGCCGCTGCGGCGCTGCGGCCGTCTTCAGCGCGGCGGCTGGCGCAGACGCGCGAACGCCGCCGCCAGCGCGCCCTGCGCGCCCTGCGCGCCCTGCGCGGCCGGCTCGCGGCGGGCCGCGCCGCGTGCGCGCTCGTCGCGCCCCGCCGCCTGGAAGCGGTTGTCGCCGGCGCCGCGCGCTGCCGCGGCGGGCTCGTCGTCCAGCCGCATCGTGAGCGCGATGCGCTTGCGCGCCAGGTCGACTTCGAGCACGCGCACCCGCACCTGGGCACCGGCGCGCACCACCGCGCGCGCGTCGGTCACGAACTTGCGGCTCATGCGGCTCACGTGCACCAGGCCGTCGTGGTGCACGCCCAAGTCGACGAAGGCGCCGAACTGCGCCACGTTGCTCACCGTGCCTTCGAGCAGCATGCCCGGTTCGAGGTCGGCGATGTCGTGCACGCCCTCGTTGAAGCGCGCCACGGTGAACTCGGGCCGCGGGTCGCGCCCCGGCTTGGCCAGCTCGGCCAGGATGTCCTTCACGGTGATCGCGCCGAAGCGCTCGTCGGCGAAGGCCTCGGGCCGCAGCGCCTTCAGCATCTCGGCGCGGCCCAGCAGCTCGTGCAGCGGGCGGCCGGCCGCGGCAAGCATCCGATGCACCAGCGCATAGGTCTCGGGATGCACGCCGGTCCGGTCGAGCGGATCGTCGCCGTCGAGGATGCGCAGGAAGCCCGCCGCCTGCTCGAACTTCCTGGGGCCCAGTCCGCTCACCTCGAGAAGCTGGCCGCGGTTGCGGAATGCGCCGTTCGCGTCGCGCCAGCGCACGACGCCGGCCGCCACCGACGGCGTGAGCCCCGAGACGCGCGCCAGCAGCGGCACCGAGGCGGTGTTGAGGTCGACGCCGACGGCGTTGACGCAGTCTTCCACCACCGCCTCGAGCGAGCGCGCCAGCGCGCCCTGCTCCACGTCGTGCTGGTACTGGCCGACGCCGATGCTGCGCGGTTCGATCTTCACCAGCTCGGCCAGCGGATCCTGCAGCCGCCGCGCGATGCTCACCGCACCGCGCAGGCTGACGTCGAGCTCGGCAAGCTCGCGGCTCGCCAGCTCGCTGGCCGAGTAGACCGAAGCCCCGGCTTCGCTCACGACGAGCTTGTCGATCGCATGGCCGGGCGCGGCTGCGCGCACACGCTCCACGAGTTCGGCGGCGAGCCGGTCGGTCTCGCGGCTCGCCGTGCCGTTGCCGATGGCGATCAGGCGCACGCCGTGCGCGGCCGCGAGGCGCGCCAGCGCCTGCAGCGAGCCCTCCCAGTCGCGGCGCGGTTCGTGCGGGTAGACGGTGGCGGTGTCGAGCACCTTGCCCGTGTCGCCGACCACCGCCACCTTCACCCCGGTGCGGATGCCGGGGTCCAGGCCCATCACCACCTTCGGGCCGGCCGGGGCGGCCAGCAGCAAGTCGCGCAGGTTCTCGGCGAACACCTTGATCGCCGTCGCCTCGGCAGCCTCGCGCAGCCGCGCGAAGAGGTCGCGCTCGAGGCTGAGCGAGAGCTTGACCCGCCAGGTCCATGCGATGCACCGGCGGATCAGCGCGTCGCCGGGCCGGCCGGCGCCGCTCCAGCCGAGGTGACGCGCGATGCGCGCTTCGGCCGGCGCCGACGCCGCCTTGGTGCCGGACACAGATGCCGATGCCGATGCCGATGCCGATGCCGATGCGCCTGCTGCCGCCTGCGTGACGCCGTCGTCGAGCGCGAGGCCGACGTCGAGCCACTCCTGCGCACGGCCGCGGAACACCGCCAGCGCGCGGTGGCTCGGCACCTTGCGGATCGGCTCGTCGTATTCGAAGTAGTCGCGGAACTTGGCCGCCTCGGGCAGGTTGCCCTCCTTGCCCGGCGCGAGACGGCTGCGCAGCAGCGCCTCGGCCCAGAGCCACTCGCGCAGCACGCCCACCAGAGCCGCATCCTCGGCCCAGCGCTCGGCAAGGAGGTCGCGCACACCGTCGAGCACGGCCGCGGTTTCGCCGAAACCCGCGCCGGCGTTCAGGAAGGCCGCCGCTTCGACTGCGGGATCGAGCGCGGGATCGGCGAAGAGCCGGTCGGCCAGGGGTTCGAGCCCGGCCTCGCGCGCGATCATCGCCTTGGTGCGCCGCCTCGGCTTGAAGGGCAGGTACAGATCCTCGAGCTCCTGCTTGGTGGACGCGGCCTCGAACGCGGCGCGCAGCTCCGCGGTGAGGCGGCCCTGCTCGTCAACGCTGCGCAGCACCGCGCCACGCCGCTCCTCGAGCTCGCGCAGATAGGCCAGGCGCTGCTCGAGCGCGCGCAGCTGCGTGTCGTCCAACCCCCCGGTCGCCTCCTTGCGGTAGCGGGCGACGAAGGGGACGGTGGCGCCGCCGTCGAGCAGGTCCACCGCCGCGCGAATCTGCGCGGGGCGCACCGCCAGCTCGACGGCGATCTGGGTGACGATCTTGTCCAAGGGAACGCGTGGGGGGAGGCCGAAGAGGCGGCGCAGTGTAGCGGCGCGCTTGCGGCGGCAGCCGACGCATCGGGCCTCGCAATGGTCTGGCCCGGCAATCCGCGCCTGCCAGGGCACTGCCGTCGACAAGCGTCAGCCCAGCGCCGGTACCGCTGCGAGCAACCTTCGCGTGTACGAATGGCTGGGGACCGACAGGACCTCCCGCGCCGGGCCGATTTCGACCAGCTCGCCCTTCATCATCACAGCCACGCGATCGGCGAAGGCGCGCGCAATCGAGATGTCGTGGGTGATCATCAGATAGGCCACGTTGCGGCGTCGCTGGATGTCGAGCAGCAGGTTGAGCACCTGTCCCCGGATCGAGACATCGGCACCCGAAAGCGGCTCGTCGGCAATGATCAGCTTGGGCTGCATGGCGAGGCAACGCGCGATCAGCACGCGCTGACGCTGGCCGCCGCTCAGCTCGTGCGGATAGCGCTCGAGGAACGGCAGCGCCGGCCTCAACCCGACGTCCTCCAGAAGCCGCACGCAGCGCGCCTGCTCGTCGCCGGGTGTGCGCCACAGCGCCTGCTCGAGCGACTCGCGTACGGTGCGGCGGGGATTGAGCGAGGCGCTCGGGTCCTGGAAGATCGGCTGCATGCCCACGCGCAGGCGCCGGAACTGCTGAGACGTCAGTGCAGCGAAGTCGTGTCCGTCGAAGCGCACGCGGCCCGCGTCGGGCCGCAGCAGACCCAGTGCGACGCGCCCCAGGGTCGACTTGCCCGAGCCGCTCTCGCCCACCAACGCGACGATCTCGCCCGCGTGCACGTCCAGGCTGACGTCCTTCAGCGCGTGCAGCATGCCACGCCGCCCCTGGCGGAAGCTCTTCACGATGCCCTGAAGCACAAGCAGCGGTTCGGCCATCGCGTCAGCCTCCGGTGGTCGCGTAGTCGCCTTCGATCGTCTCGAAACGACCATCGGCATCGCGCGCCGCACGTGCTGCCCTGATCAAGCCGGCCGTGTAGGCATGCGCCGGGCTGCGGAAGACCTCGCGCGTGATACCCGATTCGACGATGCGGCTGCGCAACATCACGTACACGCGCTCGCATTCCTCCCAGACCACACCCAGATCGTGCGAGATCAGCAGCATCGCCATTCCCAGGCGCTGGCGCAGGTCGCGCAGCAGCGCCAGCATTTCGGCCTGGGTCGTCACGTCGAGCGCGGTGGTCGGTTCGTCGGCGAGCAGCAGCTTTGGCCGACACCCCAGCGCGACGGCCAGCAGCGCACGTTGGCGCATGCCTCCCGACAACTCGTGCGGATACGAGCGCATCGTGCCGGCGGGCAGTCGCACCAGGTCGAGCAGTTCGGCCACACGGGCTTTGACGTCGTGCGCTGCGCGGTCGTGGCGCTGCACGCTCTCGGCGATCTGGCGGCCCACGCGCATGACCGGATTGAGGAAGCTGAGTGGATCCTGAAAGACCATGGCGACTGGGTTGCCGCGCAGCCCCTCCCACTGCCTCTCGGTGTAACGGGTGACGTCATGGCCCTCGATCAACAGACGACCGGCGACGATGCCTGCCGTGCGCGGCGGCAACAGGCCCAGCGCCGCACGCGCGACGGTCGACTTGCCGGAACCGGACTCGCCAACCAGGGCGACGGACTCGCCTTCGCGCACGACGAGCGAGGCCTCGTGCACGGCCCGCACCACACCAGACTGGCCCTGGTACTCGATCGACAGCGCCTCGATCTGCAGCAGCGGTGCCGTTGTGCTCATCGTCAACGCGCCCGCCGCGGGTCGAGCACGGCGCCGACGGCGTCGCCGAACAAGTTGAAAGCGAGCACGGTGACGAAGATCGCCGTACCGGGGAAGAACGACAGCCACCAGGCATTGAACAGGAAGCGCTGTCCACTGTTGAGCATGCGGCCCCAGCTGACCAGCTCGGCACTCGACAGGCCGAGGAAGCTGAGCGCGGCTTCCAGCAGGATCGCCTGGCCGACGATGAGGGTACCCACCGCCAGCACCGGGGCAACGGCGTTGGGGATCACCTCCCCGACCAGCACGCTGCGTTCAGGCAAGCCCAGGCAGCGCACGGCATCGACGAATTCCAGTTGCTTGACACGCATGACTTCGCCGCGCATCACGCGTGCGACCTGCGGCCAGGCGAGCAGGCTGACGACGGCGATGATCTGCCCCAGGCCGGTACCGGTCATCGCGACGATCACGGCCGCCAGAATGAAGCTGGGGATGACCTGGAAGAACTCCGCGACGCGCATCACGACGGTGTCGAACCAACCGCCGTAGAAGCCCGCTGCTGCACCGAGCATGGTGCCCAGGACGGTGGCGAACAACGCCGCGAAGAATCCCACCAGGAGCGAGACACGCGTACCGAACACGACGCCGGCCAGCACGCTGCGTCCCAGTTCGTCGGTACCCAGCGCGAAGCGCAGCGAAGGAGGTTGCATCGACTCGTCGCTGATCGCGTAGGGATCCAACCCCGGGACGAGACCCGCGCCCAGCGCCAGCAGCACCAGCAGCGCGATGAACAGCCCTGCCGCCAACCCGCCGGGATGGCGCCGCAGCCGCCGCAGGAACTCAGCGGCGGTCTTCATCGCTGGCACGCACGCGCGGATCGAGGGCGAAGTAAAGCACGTCGGTCAGGAGGTTGACCAGCACCACCGACACGCCGGTGAGCAGGAAAATGCCCTGCAGGACCGGATAGTCGCGATTGGTGATCGAGGTGATGAAGAGGTTGCCGATGCCCGGCCAAGCGAACACCGTCTCGACCAGGATCGCGCCGGTGAGCGACTGGCCGAAGTTGTAGCCGATCACCGTGACCACCGGGATCATCGCGTTGGGCAGCACGTGGCGCCACAGGATGCGGCGCCCCGTCAGTCCCTTGGCCTGTGCCGTCAGGACGTAATCCTGATGGAGCGCTTCGCCGACGCTGGCGCGGGCCACACGTGCGACCACCGCGATGTAGAAGATCATCACAGAGAAACCAGGCAGCAGGAGATGCTGGAGCACGTCCCGCATCGCTTCCCAACCCTGATAGTCCTCGCGCATGTTGCGCATCCCCTGCGCAGGCAGCCAGCCGAGCTGGATGGCGAAGACGATCAGGATCATCTGACCGAGCCAGAAGATCGGCACCGAGTAGCCGAACAAAGACAGAGCGGTCAGCGCGCTGTCCTGCATGCTGCCGGCGCGTGGTGCGGCCGTCACTCCGAGAACGATGCCGAGTGCGGCGGCAAAGGTGAGCGCCGGCACCATCAGCAGGAGCGTCGGTCCCAGGCGTGCCAGGATCAACTCGAGCACCGGAGCGCGGTTGGCGAACGAGAAGCCGAGATTGCCTTGCGCGAGGTTCCACAGGTACAGGCCGAGCTGGACCGCGATCGGCTGATCGAGACCGAAATCGGCGCGCACCTTCTCTGCATAGCCCGGAGGCACGGGGAAGTCGCCCAGCATCGCGTGCAGCGGATCGCCGGGCACCAAGTGCACGATGATGAAGTTGAGCACGAGGATCGCGAGAACGATCACCACCCCCGACATCAGCCTCGACAGGACGTACGAGCGCATCAGCCCGATGCCTCCGGTACCGCCAGCCTGAGCAGCGATGCCGTATCGGCACCGCGCTCGAGCGCCGCGATGCCCGCAACCAGCGCGTCCGCACGTTCCGCGCCGAGCACGGGGCCGAGCAGGTCCATCGCCTTTTGCCTGAGTTCGTCGTCTGAGATCGGTACTTCAGGCGCACCCTTGGCCAGGGGCACATCCAGCAAGCGCCTCGTTCCGTCGCGATACACCACTTCGAGCGACGGGTAGTCCTTGGCGCCGAGCACGCGATCGGCCCGGATCTCGGTGACGGCCATCAAGCGTTGCACCTCGGCGTCGGCGGTACGCAGCGGTTCGAACTGATCGAGTGTCGCGCGCCCGCTCTCGGCAGCGACTGCCAGGCAATACGGCATGCTGAACTGGGCCTGCAACAGGCTGCGCACTTCGGTACGACTGAACTGCAGTTGGGTCTGCGCATTGCCGTGCACGATCATCCGCGCCACGTCGTGGCTGGTGCCCGCCGGCACCAGCTCGAGCACGGCATCGAGACAGGAGTGAATCGTGCGGCAGCAGGCGTAGGGTTTGATTCCGGAACGCAGGATGTGAAACGCTCGACCGAGATCGAAGACCGCGGCTTGCGGCGTCGATACGTCGGGCGCATACGTCGGATAGAAACCGCCCCAGCGTGCATCCAGGATGTGCGCCGGCCCGCTCAACCCGGCCTCGGCCAACAACGCTGCGCCGACGCCCGTCTCCGCAGCCTTGCCGGGATGGAAGCGCTTGACCATGGCACCGTCGTCGAGAAAAGCCCAGGTGCCTCCGGTGAAGGTGCCTGCGATGCCCAGGGCGTGTGTGAATGCGCGCTCGCTCGCGCCCAGCAACTTCGCTGCCGCTGCCGCGGCGCCGAAGCTGCCGCAGGTGCCGGTCGAATGCCAGCCGCGTTCGTTGTGGGGGCGGTAGCCGCCGCTGCCATCGAGGACCCGACTGGCCACGTCGTAGCCGGCCACCACCGCCAGAATGAAGTCACGGCCGCTGCAGCGCGCACGCGTGGCGAGCGCCGCCGCCGCCGGGATCACCACTGCACCGGAGTGCCCGCAACCGCCGAAGTCATCGAGTTCGAGCGCATGCGCGGCGGTGCCGTTGACCATCGCCGCCGCGGCCGGTGCGAGCGTCTCGCGGCGACCCCAGAGCATGACGCCGCCGGCTCCGCTCGCCGCCCGCGCCGCGTGCAGTACAGCGTGCACGACGTCGGTGCGCGCACCCGCAACGCCCGCCGCGACGGTATCGAGCACGAAACGCTTGGCGGCACGGACGACGTCGGGCGGCAGGTCGTCGTACCGGGCACGGGCCCAGAACGCAGCGAGTTGTTCGCTCAGCGAGGGTGCGGCCGGCGCCCTCACTTCATCCACACGCTGCCCCACCACTGCTGGTTGGCTGCTTGCCACAGACCCTGCAGACGCGTGCTGCCGACCGCGTACTGCGGCTGCTGGTGCAGATTCAGGACCGGGAGATCGCGCGCCAGGATCTCCTGGATGCGGTCGTAGGGCTTCTGGCGCTCGGCCGTCGTCGGTGCGTCGCGCCCCTGGTCGAACAGCCGGTCGATCTCCGGGTTCGAGTACTGCGACGCGTTGTTGAAGGTCGTGCCTTTCTTGATCGACTCGGTCACGTAGGTGCGCGCAATACCCAGGGCCGGATCGCCAAGCGTGGTGTAGGTCTGCAGCGTCGCCTCGAAGTCGTAGTCGCTGTAAACACGCTTGAGGATCACCGGGCGCTCGGCGCCCTCCAGTACAACCTTGACGCCCACCGCCTGCCAGAAGCGCTGCAGCGCCTGCGCGGCGGGCATCCACTCGGGCCGCGCCGTCTCGAACAGCAGCCGCAGCGTGAAGCGCGTTCCGTCCGGCCCCGGCCTGGCGCCGGCTGCGTCGAGCAGCTTCCTGGCCTTCTCCGGGTCGTACGGATACATCTTCATGTAGTCGATCTTCTTGTCGTACGCCCACAGACGGGTGTCGAACGCACTGCGCGGAATGCCGCCCAGGCCACTGAACACCTTGTCGTGGATGAACTGCCTGTCGATGGCCATATACAGCGCCTGCCGCACCTGGGCCTTGGACAGCTGCTCGTTCTTGGTGTTCAGGATGATGATGTCGCTGCCCGGGTAGCTCACCTCGCGCAGCGTGAACTTCGGATCCTTGCGGAACTGCTCCACCGCCGACAGCGGGAAGTAGTCGGGCCACAGGTAATCGATCTCTCCGGCACGCAGCGCGAGGATCCGCGCCGATGCATCCGGCATGATCTTGATCATCACCCGGTCGAGAAAGGGCTCGCCCTTGTCCTTGCGCCAGTAGTCCTGGTTGCGCTCCAGTGCGATATGGCTGCCGCGTACCCACTCCTTGATGCGGAAGGGCCCGGCCCCCACGGGTTGGGTGAGGATGGCCGGATGCTTGAGGATGTCCTGACCGCGCAGGATATGCGCCGGCATGATCGCCGCGTTCTGTTCGCAAGCCAGCGAGAACAGGAACGGCCCGAACGGCTGCTTAAGCGTGATGATCACGTGCTTGGGCGTCGGCGTGTCGATCTTGGCGATGAACTTGCCTGCGGTGTTGAAGCGCGGACCGTATTTGCTGCTGATCTCCTCTAGCGTGAACTTCACGTCCTCCGAAGTCACGGGCTTGCCGTCGTGCCAGTTGGCATCGACCAGATCGAAGCGGTAGACGGTGCCGTCCTTCGAGATCTCCCACGACTTGGCGAGGCTCGGCACGATTTCGAAACCGGTCTTGAAGCGCACCAGAGCATCGTGGAACAGACACCCGGCTCCGACATCGGGCACCGAGTTCGTCGTGTCCGGACTCAGGCTCAGAGGATCGGTCCCGAGGACGAGCACGGCGGTGCCGCCGCGCTTGGGCGTCTGAGGCAGCGCGGGCGCGGCAGCGGCGATCAGGACGACGGCACACGCACCAAGCGACAGGATCTTCGTCGGCTTCATCGGTTTTCCTCGTGGGTCTGGACCGCCCGCTCAGGCGCGTGCGGCATGGTGGCGGATAAGCGCAAGCGTGCGCCGCATCTCGTTGGTCAGGATCATCATTCCCTCGTCGGCCCCGATGCCCGGCTTGGACATCAGATAGTCGGGGCCGGTAGCGAGTGCGATCTGCGCCGTCATGCGCGCCGACAGATCGGTCTCGTTGGCCGAGCCGCCCAGGCAGCAGCCCATGCCCTTGGATCGGCACAGCAGAACGGCCTCGATGCTGTTGTTGATGCCGCCGAGGTCAGGGGTCTTGACCTGCACGAGGTCGCAGGCACCCGCCTCGGCGAAGGCACGCGTGTCTTCCAGCGTGTTGCACCATTCGTCGGCGATCAGGCGCACGCTGCAGCCGCGCGCCCGCAACCCCGCCTTCAGGCGCCCGAGCATGTCGATCTGGGCGGCACGCGAATCCGCGATCACGGGCGACTCGATCATCAGATCGAACGGCTGCGCGGCGTCGCCGAGTCGGGTCAGGAAATCCGCCAATCCGTCGACGTCGCGGCCGTACAGGTCGCCCAGGGTGCCGTAGAGATCGAGATGGATGCGCGGCACGTAGCCGGGCGCTCCGACCTCGCCGATGCGCTGCGCTATCGCCCGCGTGTAGTCCATCAGCACGTTCGCGCCGGGCCCCAGATCGGCCGCCAGCGTGAACGAGGCATGCGGCAGTGCCGCCGCCTGCTTCATTACCACGCGGTCGAACTGCAGCCAGTCACCGCGATGGCACGACGCCAGGATGCCGGTCGGTTGCGCGGCCATCGGCGCTGCGTACTCGCGCGCGATCACCTCGGCTGGTGTCTGCCGGCACGCCAGTGCCGTCGCAGCCAGCAGTGCCTGCGTCAGGCCGTAGCGCACGGCGGTATGCAGGCGCCGGCCGCCGACGCTCATGCGATCGGCTTCCTCGGCATGCACACGGAAGGCGCTCACATCGCGCCCCACGAGCCAGTCCCGCAGGACGGTCTCGAACAACGGCAGATGCCGGGTCGGAACGAACAAGGGATCGCGGCCCGCCAGGCCCGAGAAGATGACGTCGGCGCATTCGCCCGTAGCCACGCTGCCGTCGTCCAGCAGCAGCATGACCGACAGGACGGCGCCGGCCTGAACGATGTGGGTGTAACCCGCAGTCACCGGCGGTCCATCGTAGAAGCTGCCGTTGGCGCGCGCGCCCGCCTTGACGGCCAGCAGGTCCTTGTTGAAGTAGCCCGAAAGACCGGTGCTCGCGAGGACTTCGCGGATCTTCATGCCTGGGTTCCGCCTTTCACTCGAATGGCGCCGGACCGCGCCGAGGCGCGAACGGCGTTGGAGCTCCGCCATGCAGCGCCCATGCCGCCGCGCCTGTGCACGGCCGACCGGCAAGCCCGCCGGCCCCGCCCCGAACACGACCCTGCCGACGCACGCGACCGCCCGCGTTGCGCTCGGCCCGCCTCGGCCGGCGCGCAGCAAGGCGCAGACCGATGCCCGAAGGCGCTCCGTACTTGCCTATACATCCTTATACAGGATAGCACGGCCCCGAATCATTCCGACCGTCCTCGCGGCATGAGGTCCGACGTCTCGCCGCCCTGCCCGCACGCGCCGCTGCTTCGCGGCTCGGCACATCTCCAGGCGACCAGATCCCCGATCGAGAGCACCGGCAGCGCGTGCCGCGCGGCGAACGCGGTGACCTCGGGGCCGCGCGCCATCGTGCCGTCGGGGTTCATCAGCTCGCACAGTACGGCCGCCGGCGCAAGGCCGGCGAGCGCGCACAGCTCGAGCGCGCCCTCGGTGTGGCCGCGACGAGCGAGCACGCCGCCCGGGTCGGCACGCAGCGGGAAGACATGGCCCGGGCGCACCAGATCGTCGGGCCCGGCGTCGGGCGCGACGGCCGCTCGCACCGTCGCCACGCGATCGGCCGCGCTCACGCCGGTGCCGACGCCGTGCCGCGCCTCGATCGACACCGTGAAGGCGGTGCCGTGGCGGCTGCCGTTCACCGCCGCCATCGGCGGCAGCTGCAGGCGCTCCACGGCGGCCGGCGGCAGGCACAGACAGACGATGCCGCTGCACTCGCGGATCAGCATCGCCATCAGCGGCACGGTGAGGCATTCGGCAGCGACGATCAAGTCGGCCTCGTTCTCGCGCTCGTTGTCGTCGGTGAGCAGCACGGGGCGGCCGCTGCGCATCGCTTCGCGCGCCGCGCGCAGCCGTTCGGCGAGCCCGCACGCGGCGGGCGGCGGCGCGGGAGGCCGCGCCAGAAGGGGGGAAGTTGCAGACATCGAAACGCTCCTCGAGGATTGCACAGGTGGAGACGTTCCAGGGGAAAGCGCAGCCGCGCACCGGCGGCGTGAGCCTCCGGCGCGATGCCGCGCGTCTTCTTTCATCCGGACTGTGACCGTCGGCTCCGGCATCGCACCGGATCTGCTGACCCCGCTGCAGCGGCACGTTGCCATGCCGCTGCCGCGGGCGCTCGCGGGCTCGCGGCGCGCGGCTCCTTGCGCAGCCGCTGCCGCCTACCGCCGGTGGGGAATTCCACCCCGCCCTGAAGACGTGTGCCGGCGAACTGCCGGCGCCCGCATCGTAGCGCCTGCCGGCTGCGCGCGCTCGCGGGCCGAGGCCGCGCTGCCGCTGCCGCGGGCCGACGGCAGCGGCGTCGGCCCGGACGCGCGCGGGATCTGCCCTCCCCCTCGGCCGGTGCGACGCTGCGCGCCGGCCGCTTCGTCAACGCGCGTCGATGTGCCTGGACACCCAGGCGCACAAGTCGCCGATGACGCGCGCCCTGTCGCTCGGCGGCTCGTTGAAGATCTCGTGGTACAGGCCCTCGTAGACCTCGAGCGTCTTGTCCTGCGAGCCGGCGCGCTCGACGACCATGCGGCTGCCCGCCGGCCCGGCGAGCCGGTCGGCACCGCCGTGCAGCGCCAGCAGCGGCAGGCGCAGGCCCGGCAGCCGCGGCGGCAGGGCCTCGGCGAAGCGCACCATCTCGCCGATGGTGCGTGCGGGCACCTTGCCGTGGAAGTTGAGCGGATCGGCCCGGTAGTCGGCCACGGTCTGCGGGTCGCGGCTCACCTGCGACGGGTCGACCGCGATCATGCCCAGACGCGGCGCCAGCACCGACAACAGCTTGCCCAGCGCGCGCGCCAGCACCGGAGCGCCGGCCAGGTCGACGGCCGGGCCGGACAGGATCAATCCGCTCATCGGCGCGGGCCGCCCCAGTGCACTGGCCAGCGCGATCGCGCCGCCCATGCTGTGGCCGAGCAGGAACAGCGGCTGCGACGGCGCCGCCTGCCGCACGCGGTCGATGAACTGGTCGACGTCGGCCACGACATGGGCCCAGCGGTCGATGAACGCGCGCGGCCCGCCGGAGCGGCCATGGCCGCGATGATCGAGCGCGTGCACCGCGCAGCCAAGCGATCCGAGCGCCTGCGCGACATGGGCGTAGCGCCCCCCGTGCTCGCCCAGGCCGTGCACGACGACCACCGACGCGCGCGCCGGCCGCACCAGCCACGACCGGGTATGGATGGCGACGCCGGCGCAGCCGGCGAATTGCGCTTCAACGTGTTCCATGTCGGCGACCTCGCTTGGGACGGGTGGGTGGATCGGCCAGTGCCATCATCTCCTGCAGACCCGCACGCAGGCTGTCGGTCATCGCCTCGGGATCGATCACCGCCGCAGGGTCGCTGTTGACGCCGATGCAGCATCGTCCGTCGTGCGAGGCCATCGTGATCATCATGGGGCAGCCGGGCCGCGGGCCGAACGGAAAGACCTGCGTGATGCGCACGCCGCTGAGCCGCGCCGGGCCGGCCATGCCGGGCACGTTGCTGACCTGCGCGTCCAGCGCGGACGTGACGCCGACGGCCAGTTGCGCCGCCAGCGTCGCCGGCAGTGCGGCGAGCGCCGGCGTCAGGCGCATCATGACGTCCAGCGCAGGCTCGGCGCGCATCGTGCGCAGGAACTGCTGCACGTCGCGCACACGCGCGATCGGGTCGACCTCCCCCACCGGCGCGGCATAGCGCAGGGCGGCGAAACGGTTGCCTCCCGTCGGGTCGCCCTCCTTGCGCACGTTGATCGGGAAACCGATCGGCATGCGCGCCACCGGCACACCCATGAGCTCGTGGTAGCGGCGCCAGCCGCCCATCAGTCCGGCCAGCAGCACATCGTTGACCGTCCCTTCGCAGGCGCGTGCCGCGGCCTTGAACTCGTCGAGCGCGAACTCGAGCGTGTCGAAGCGCATCGACAGACTGCGCCGGCGCAGGATCGGCGAGCCGGCTCCGGCCCCGAGCGCAAGCACCTTCGTCGCCGACACCGCATAGTCCAGCGCCTGCTGCGCCGTTCGTGCGCCTTGTTGCCACAGGCCGGCAAGCCCGAGTGCGACATCGCTCGCCACGGGCATGTCTGCGCTGGGGAGCGGCGTCGCCTTGCCGGGCGCGCGACGTCGAGCCGCCTTCCCGGCCGCGGCGGCGTTCGGCGTGCCGAGCAACTGGTTCATCAGTTGCACCACGCCCAGCCCGTCCGCGATCGCATGATGCAGCTTCAGCACATAGGCTGCGCGGCCGCCTTCGAGCCCTTCGATCAGCGTGCCTTGCCAGGGTGGGCGCGATTTGTCCAGCGGCGTCATCGCCAGCGACTGCGCGAGGTCGAGCAACTGGCGTTCGCTGCCCGGCGCCGGCAGCGAGACACGGCGCAGGTGGTAGCCGAGGTCGAAGTCATCGGCATGCACCCAGCTCAGGCCCGTACCCAGCCGCGCCTGCGCCACGCGCTCGGCCAGGCGCGGCACCGCCTGCACCAGCCACTGGTGGTCGCGGCGGAAGCGGCCCCAATCCGGAGCGCGATCGAGCACCAGCACCGTGACCATCGTCGCGCGCAGGCGCGGGTCCACCTCGGAACGCCAGAGCAGGGTCTCGGGCGCGGCCAGATCGGCGCTGCCGCCCCAGCTGCGCAGCGCCGCGCTGGCGCGGGGGACGGGCGTTGACACGCTGGCGCGTTTCGGTGCGGCCATGTCAGCGCGCGTGCCGGGATTGCGCCGGCCCACGTTGCCGCTGCGGCTGCCGCTGCGGCTGCGGCCCGGCCAGCCGCCCGGTGCAGCGCGAGCGCATGCCGCGGCGCGCCGCTGCCCTGGCCGGCACAGTCACGGACGGCGTGCGCGCCGATGCGCCGCCCAAGCCGCAGCTTGCGCCCGGCACGCCGCTAATGCGCATCGCGTTCGGCTCCGGGGGGAAGGCGCATGAGGCCGCGAAACGCCTGTGCGGGCGAGCGCTCGCCCTTGACAACGGCCGCAACCTCGGCCGAGATCGGCATCGGCAGGCCGATCCGGTCGGCCATCTGCATCACCACGGCGCTGGTCTTGATGCCTTCGGCCACCATCGACATCGAGTCGACGATCTGCGCCGTGGTCTGGCCCGCCGCCAGGCGCTCACCGACCTGACGGTTGCGCGACAGCGGGCTCATGCAGGTGGTGAGCAGATCGCCCATGCCGGTCAGGCCGGCGAAGGTCTCCGGGCGGGCCTCGAACGCGACGCCGAAGCGGGTGATCTCCGCCAGCCCGCGCGTGATCACCATGGCACGCGTGTTGTGGCCCACGCCCAGGCCGTCGGCCATGCCGGCGGCGATGGCGATCACGTTCTTCAAAGGTCCGCCGAGCTCGCAACCGATGACGTCGGTGTTGGTGTAGATGCGGAACACGCGGCTGCCGAACACCCGCTGCAGCGACCTGGCGATCTGCTCGTCGGCCATCGCGATCACGGCCGCCGCCGCCATGCCCTGCAGCACTTCCTTGGCGATGTTGGGCCCGGCGAGCAATCCCGCCGGGTGGCCGGGGAGCTCCTCGTGGATGACCTGCGTCATGCGCAGCTGCGTGCCCTGCTCCAGGCCCTTGGCCAGGCTGATGATCGGAACCCAGGGGCGGACATGCTCGGCGCTGTCGCGCAGCGTCTGCCGCAGGCTGTGCGACGGCACGCCCATCACGACCACGTCGCAATCCTGCAGGGCCTCGGCCAGCGATGCGGTGGCACGCAGCTGCGGGTGCAGCGGCAGCCCGGCCAGGTAGCGCTCGTTGCGATGCACGCGGTTGATCTGTTCGGCCACGTCCTCGCGGCGCGCCCAGATCACCGTGGAGGTGTTGGCCGCGGCCAGCGAAGCCACGGTGGTGCCCCAGGAACCCGCCCCGAGCACGGCGACACGCATGCTGCGGCTCATGAGCGCCCTCCCGATCTCATGGACGAATTCGCGGAAGGCCGCGTGGTGGACTTCGCGACCGGCTTGGCGACCGGCTTGGCGACCGGCTTGGCGATCGGCTTCGCGGTCGGCTTGGCGATCGGCTTCGCGGTCGGCTTGGCGATCGGCTTGGCGGCCGACTTCGCGGCGGACTGCTCGGCCGACCGAAGTCCGGGCGGTGCTGCCGATCGCCGGCGCGTCGGCGCTCGCTGCGTCGCGCGTGCCTGCCCGTCGGGCCAGTCGGCCAGGGTATCGAGGAACTTCTGCCGCACCATCGCCACGTGCTCGTCCAGCGTGTCGACGCGCCAGCCCTCGACCGGGATCGGCGGCAGCACCACCACCTGCACCGTGCCGGCGTGCAGGACCTGATCGCCGCGCGCCATGCAGGCGCCGGCGTTGCGGATCACCACCGGAACGATCGGCACGCCGGCCTGCATGGCCAGATGAAACGCGCCCTTCTTGAACGGGCCGAGCTTGGGCGACAGGGATCGGGTTCCCTCGGGCGCCATCGCCAGCGACAGGCCTTTGCGCAGCATCTCGAGAACCGGCTCCAGGGCCGTGTCGGTGGCCTGCCGGTTGCCGCGGTCGACGAAAGCGACATCGGCCATGCGCATGAAGGCGCCGATTCCCGGCACCTTCGCGACCTCCTTCTTGGCCACGCCGGTCACGCCGCGACGCACCAGCTTGGCCATCAGCAGCAAGTCGAGCTTGCTCTGGTGGTTGAAGACGAAGATGGCCGGGCGTTGCCTCCACAGGTTCTCTTCGCCCCGGACCTCGATGTCGATGCCTGCCGCCGCCAGAGCCAGCTCGCTGCCCAGGCTCACCGTGAGATCGACCGCACGACGCTTGCCGCCTCCCAGGACCGCATAGGCGAGGCCGGCAGCGAAACTGCCGGCCATCGCGCCGTAGGTCCAGGCACTGCGCGTGATCGTCTCCAGCGACGGGATGCGGCGCGCCGCGAAGCTCAGCACCGGCCACCGCGCCTGCTGCGCGATGCGGGCGAGCTCGGGCTTGGGGTTGACGGCGCTGGGGTGGCCGACCTTGCGCAGGAACGCGACGTCCTCGTCGCCGTTGGCGTAGGCGTAGGACTGACGCAGCTTGACGCCGGCGCGGCGCGCGAAGGCCGCCACCGCATCGGCCTTGCCCTGGCCCCAGGCCGGCTGCCCGAGCACGGCGCCGGTGAGATGCTGCTTGCGCACGACCACCTCGGTGCACAGCACATGCTCGATGTCCCACTCCCGCGCCAGCGGGGCGATCTGGTAGCGCGTGGCCGAAGAAGCGATGGCCACGGTGTGCCCCATGCGCTTGTGCGCCTGCACCAGCTGCCAGGCCTCGGGAAACTGGTTGTCGGCGATGCGCTCGCGGAACAGGCGCAGCCACAGGGCCTCGACCTCGGCCTCCGGGCGGCCGGCCCACTCCAGCACGCCTTCGCGGATCAATGCGTCGAACTCGTCGTCGCTCAGGCGCCGCCTGAGGCCTTGCCGCGCCAGTTCGGCCATTTCGTCCAGGCCGAGTTCGAGCTTGCGCAGCCGGTCGCCGTAGTAGGCGAGCACCGAGTAGCCGTCGATCAGCGTGCCGTCGTAGTCGAAGAAGGCGCCGACGGCCGGGCCGGCCGGGCCTTGCCGGATTCTGTCGATGGCTCGCTCGAGCGTGGAGGTGTTCATGGTCTTGCGGTCGTACTGCGCCGATGGTCGATCTCGTCGATCGTCGCCAACGCCTGCATGGCCCGGGCGATCTCCGAGACGAAGGCGCTGCGGCGTTCGGCGAGCTGGTCGCCGGGTTCCAGAAGGCGGCGATTCTGCGCCAGCTCCAGGGCGTTGCCGAACAACTCGCGCGACAGCGCCTCGGGCTGGCGCACGCGCTTTTGCAGCAGGTACTGCCGTCCGATGCGGCTGCATTGCTCGATCAGCTGGGCGCGGTTCACGGGCAAGTCCACCGGCTGGGCCGCAAGGCGGTCGGCGACGACGAAATAGGCTTCGACGAAGGCCGGCAGCACGCGGTGCGCCACGAGAAAGGGCGCTTGCTCGAGCGCCATCATGCGCGCCGCCGGCGTGGCGATGTGGTCCGCGAAGTGCGCATCGAGCAGCCGGGCCTCGGCCGTGACCTCCTGGCGGAACGTCGCCCGGTTGCTGAAGAAGAAGTCGAACTTCAGCAGATCGCGCAACGCGAAGGCCTGGTTCCAGGCCTCGGGCCGCGGATCGGCACTCGGCTCGTCGAGCACGCTCTGCATGGCCAGCTCGAGCAGCGCGCGGTTGATGAACCAGTGGACGGCGCTGTTGCGGTAGAAGGCGGCCACCGCATGCCGGCCGGGATGGATGCTGTAGACCGGCTCCTTGCCCAGGGCGTAGACGCGCACGACGCCGGATCGCCCGAGGTCGGCGAGCACGCGGCCGACACCGGCCTCGCGGCGCAGGAACTCCAGACCGGCCGAGGGCAGGCCGCGTTGCGCCGCGTAGTCGAGCAGCGGGTGGACCACGGCGCACACCTCGGCCAGCGTGAGCGCGCGATCGCGCACGCCCAGCAGGGCCAGCGCGGTGAGCGCCGGCGCCGTCACCGGCGTGGCCTGGTTGATGCGCTGGAACACCGAGAACGCGATCTTCTCGACGGTCCAGCGCCCGGCGCCGGCATCGTCCGCGGCACCAGCGGGTGCCAGCGCCTGACGCAGCGACAGCGGCTCGCCGAAGCGCACGTGGACGCGCCCGATCCATTGGCGCTGCCGGCGCACGTACTCGCGCATCCAGCCCAGGCCCTCCTTGCCCTTGGCCGCTCCACCCTCCTCGGCGGCCATCATGCCGATCTCGTGCAGCTGGTCGTAGGTGATCGACACCGGCACCAGCAGCAGATCGTGCTCTCCGTCGAAGGCATCCACCAGGTAGCGCAGCAGACCGTACTTGGGAGGACGCAGCTTGCCGGTGCGCGAGCGGCCGCCTTCCATGTACCACTCGAGGTTGTTGCCCTGCGCGGTGAGGTGGTGCAGGTACTCGCGCACCACGAACTTGTAGACCGGGTCGTTCTGGAAGCTGCGGCGGATCATCACGCCGCCGGTGCGCCGGGTGATGGTGCCGAACGGAAAGAAGCCCAGGTTGTCGCCGCCCAGCACATGGTTGCGCGGCATGCCGGCGTCGCGGCATACCTGGGCCATGACGAAGGGATCGGCATACGAACGGTGGTTCGGCAGGAACACCAGCGGGACGGCGGCGTTGATCTGCTTCAGCCGGGCCAGCGCGGCGTGGTCCGCATCGATCGTCCAGGCACGCGTGAACAGGGGCGAGAAGACCTTGTCGGACAAGGCGCTGAACGCCGGGTTGATCACGGTGGACAGCGTCTCGGCCGCCCTTCGCGCCTGCGCCTGCACGGCCGGCAGCGGCTGCTTCAGGCGGGCGGCCAGTTCGCCCAGCCCTTCGACGAATCGCGGGCTGTGCAGCAGCTGGCGTCCGGAGTGCTTGCGTGAGCGCAGGTTCGATGTCAGCCAGCCCCAGCGGCCGGCGCTTTGCACGTCATGGGTTGCCGACATCACGCCGCCTCCAGACGGACCGCCGCTCCGGCCGTCCGGGCGCGCCGGTTCACGGCCACCCCGCACGCCGGCGCGATGGTCGAAGTCCGTCGCCTGGCGCCCGCCGCGCGCCGCTCATCGCATTGCCGCAATTCCGCCGTCCTTGCCGCTTGCAAGCGACCGATGCTAGGAGCGTGGGCGGCGGAAGTCCAGCCCCGCGTCGGCCCCGGCTGAAGGCCCAGGCAAGGCGCGGCGCGCAGCCCGGGCTGGACGCCCGGGGCGGGGCCGGATTTCTGCCGCCCACGCTCCTGGCGGTCGAACGGGCCGATGACCAGCCCCCTCACGACAGGCTGCGCCGATCGCGCTGCGCCGGCCCCCCGGCCTGGGCCTCGCGCCGACCGGCCGCGTCAACCGCCGCGCAGCGCGGCGCGCAGTTGCGCGCCGACTTCAGGCCGCTCGGCAAAGGGATCGCTCGGGTTGCGCGGCGCAACGAGGTCTTCCAGCCGCGTCTGCACCGAGCGCAGCGCCTTGGGGTGGCTGTAGATGTAGAAGCGCCCCTCGGCCACGGCGTCGAAGACGAACTGCGCCACCTGCGCCGCGCTGACCTTGCCGCTGCCGACCGCCTTGTCGTTCATCGCCTGGCCGGTGCGCTGGCTGCGCGTCGGCTCGGCGGCGGCCAGGTCGGCCGGACGGTTGCGCTCGCTGCGGTGGATGCCGGTGGGCACGAAGAACGGGCACAGCAGGTGCGCATGCACGCGCTCGCTGACGAGCGCGAGATCCTGGTACAGCGTCTCCGACAGCGCCACCACGGCGTGCTTGCTGACGCTGTAGACGCCCATGTTGGGCATGTTGACGAGCCCGGCCATGCTGGCCGTGTTGACGATGTGGCCGCGGTAGGCGCGGTCGCGCCGCTCGGCCTCGAGCATGAGCGGCGTGAACACGCGCACGCCGTGCACCACGCCCATCAGGTTGACGCCGAGCACCCACTGCCAGTCGCGCACGCTCGATTCCCAGACCAGCCCGCCGGCGCCGACGCCGGCGTTGTTGAACACGAGGTTGGGCGGGCCGAAGCGCCTGATCGTCTCGGCGCCGAGCGCCTCGACCGCGGCGCCGTCGGCGACGTCGAGGTGCCAAGGCAGCACGGCCGCGCCGAGCGCGCCGAGCGCGCGCGCGGCCGCCTCCAGCGCATCGAGCTGGACGTCGGCCATGACGAGCTTCATGCCCAGGCCGGCGGCGATGCGGCAGGCTTCGAGGCCGAAGCCCGAGGCCGCGCCGGTGACGACGGCGACACCGCCGGCGAGCGGGTGGGACGGCGGCGACACGGCGGCCTCAGGCGTGCACTTCGTGCTCGAGCGGCAGCGCGCGCTCGATCAGGCGGTCGAGGTCGGCGCCTTCGCCGAGCAGGCCGAAGACGTCGGCCCTGGCCTCGAGCCGGGCGCTGCAGAAGGCCTCGAACACGAAGGCCGGCGCCTGCCGCTGCAGCAGCGCGGCCTGCATCACCAGCGCCAGCTCGCGCACGAGCCGGCGCGCCTGCGCCTCGGGCACGCCGGCATCGAGCTCGTGCAGCAGGCGCGCCAGCGCGCGGTCCAGCGCCGGGTGCGCGCCGCGCGCCGGCGCCAGCTCGTGCTCGAGCGCAGCCGCGGCGCCGCTGCCGCGCAGCGCGCGCGGCAGGTCCAGCGCCATGATGTTGCCCGAGCCCTCCCAGATGCTGTTGACCGGCATCTCGCGGTAGATGCGCGCCATCACGCCGGCGCCGCCCTCCTCGACGTAGCCGTTGCCGCCCAGGCACTCCATCGCCTCCTGGGCGAAGTGGCTGCCGCGCTTGCAGATCCAGAACTTGGCCACCGGCGTGAGCACGCGCCGCATCACCTGCTCGTGCGCGCCGCCGCCATGCTCGGTGCGGTCGACCGCCAGCGCCACGCGCAGCGCGAGCGCGGTGGCGGCCTCGCTCTCGAGGGCAAGGTCGGCCAGCACGTTCTTCATGAGCGGCTGCGCGACGAGCGGCTTGCCGAAGGCGTGGCGCGCCGCCGTGTGGTGCAGCGCCAGCGACAGCGCCGCGCGCATCAGGCCCGACGTGCCGAGCGCGCAGTCGAGCCGCGTGAGCGCGCCCATGGCCAGGATTTGCGGAACGCCGCGGCCCTCCTCGCCGACGAGCCAGCCGGCGGCGCGCTCGAACTCGACTTCGGAGCTGGCGTTGGCGCGGTTGCCGAGCTTGTCCTTCAGCCGCTGCACGGCGATCGCGTTGACGCGGCCGTCGGCCAGCAGCCGCGGCACGAGGAAGCACGACAGTCCGCCGGGCGAGCGCGCCAGCACGAGGAAGGCGTCGCACATCGGCGCCGACAGGAACCACTTGTGCCCGGTGATCGCGAAGCGCCGGCCCCAGGCGTCCTCGCCGTCGGCCTCGGCCACCGAGGTGTTCGCGCGCACGTCCGAGCCGCCCTGCTTCTCGGTCATGCCCATGCCCATCGTGACGCCGCGCTTGTGCGTGTAGGGCACGAAGCGCTCGTCGTATTCGCGCGCGGCCACCAGCGGCCCCCACACCGCCTGCAGCGCCGCGTTGGCGCGCAGCGCCGGCGTCACCGCGTAGGTCATCGACACCGGGCACAGCACCGAGGGCTCGGCCTCGGTGAACAGCATGAAGGCGGCGGCGCGCTCGACATGCGCCAGCGGCGGCCCGCTCCAGGGCGTGCCGTGCAGGCCCTGGCGCAGCGCCGAGGCCATCAGCGCGTGGTAGCTGGGGTGGAACTCGACCTGGTCGACGCGATGGCCGAAGCGGTCGTAGGCCTGCAGCACCGGCCCGTAGGTGTTGGCCAGTCGCGCGTGGCGCTGCATCGCCGCCGATCCCATCTCGGCGCCGGCCGCGTCGAGCGCGGCCGTGTCCAGCGCCGGCGCCAGCGCGCGCAGCGCGTCGCGCAGCGGCCGGTTGATGCGAAACAGGTTGGCACCCTCGAAGGGCGTGCTCTGGTTGAAGACCTCGTGCGTGCTGCTCATCGGACAAGCCTCCGCGCCGGGCGTTGCGGGATGCGCGCCCGGGAGCGACCCGGCGCGCTCATGCGGACCTCACCATTTCGACATGGGGAATGCCGTCTTCGACGTAGTTTGCCCCGACGCGACGAAAACCGAAACCGCCGTAGAAGGCCTCGAGGTGCGCCTGCGCGCCGATGCGGATCGCGCAGCCGGGGAAGGCCTGCGCGCAGCGCGCCACGCCCTCGGCGACCAGCGCGCGGCCCACGCCGCACCCGCGTACCTCGGGAGCGGTGACGACGCGGCCGATCGAGGGCTCGGCGCAGCGCTGCCCGGGCTCGACGACGCGCAGGTAGGCCAGCAGCCGGCCGGCCGCGTCGCGCCCGAGCAGGTGCCGGCTCGCGCGGTCGAGGCCGTCGGGGTCGAGGAAGGCGCCCTGCTCGAGCACGAAGCCGCGGCCGCGCAGCGCGAGTGCGTCGTACAGGTTGTCGACGCCGAGCTCGGCGAAGCGCAGCCAGGTCCAGCCGAGTTCAGCGTGCACCGGAGTCGGCGGCCTGCGCGGCCGCGGCAGCGGGGGAAGGAGGCGGCTCGTCGCGCCCGGCATGACGCGGCGACCTGAGCTCGCGGCCGGCCGGCAGCGCGCGCAGGTACTTGAAGGTGCCGGTGGCGTGCGCGCACAGGCGCGCGGCGGCATCCGACACGCTGCCCTCGCAGAAGGCGAGTGTCGCCGTGCGGTGCAGCAGCCTGGCGTCGCAGCGCAGACGCCCCTCGGCCGGCTGCACGAAGCTGGTCTTCATCTCGATCGTGACGACGCCGTGGTCGGCCTGCGGCGTGCGCGCGTGCACCGAGCGCGCCGCATGCGCCATCGCCACGTCGAGCAGCGTCATCAGCACGCCGCCGTGGGCGACGCCGAAGCTGTTGTGCAAGGCCGGCTCGAGCGCCAGCAGCAGTTCGGCGTGGCCGCCGTCGAAGCGCCAGAGCTCGAAGCCCAGCGTGTCCGCGAAGGGGATGCGCCGCGGGAAAGCCTGCCGCCCGGGCATCGAGCTGGCCCTCAGCCGCCGCGGTGCACCGAAGTGACGCCGCCGTCCACCGCCAGGATCTGGCCGGTGATGTGCTTGCCCGCCGCGCTGGCGAGCAGGACCGCGGCGCCCTTGAGGTCGTCGTCGTCGCCCAGGCGCCGCAGCGGCGTCTCGGCGGCGAGCCGTTCGACGCCCATCGACGCCAGCAAGCCCTGCGTCATCCGCGTCGGAAAGAAGCCGGGCGCCAGCGCGTTGACGGTGATCCCGCGCGGCCCCCATTCGCCGGCCAGCGCCCGCGTGAAGTTGACGACCGCACCCTTGCTCGTGGCGTAGGCGATGTACTTGACCTCGCTGCTGCCGCCCAGCCCGGCGATCGACGCGACGTTGATGATGCGGCCCGAGCCGCGCGGCAGCATGCTGGCGCGCCCCGCCGCCTGCGAGAACAGGAACGCGCTGCGCACGTTGAGGTTCATCACCTTGTCCCAGGCCTCGAGCGGGTAGTCCTCGATCGGCGCGCCCCAGGTGGCGCCGGCGTTGTTGACGAGGATGTCGATGCGGCCCAGACGCTCGAGCGTCTCGTCGACGACGCGCTGCACCTCGGCCGGGCGGCTGGCGTCGGCGGCGATCCAGCGCGCGTCGACGCCGCGCGCGGCCAGCTCGGCCGCCGCCTCCTCGAGGTCCGGTGCCTTGCGCGCGGTGAGCATGACCTTTGCGCCGGCCTCTCCCAGCGCCTCGGCGATCTGCAGGCCCAGGCCGCGCGAGCCGCCGGTGACGAGGGCGCAGCGGCCGCTCAGGTCGAACAGTTCGCGGATCGGTGTGCTCATCTCGGGCCTTCGCGGCAAAGCGCTGGCGGGCGGCGCGGGGGCGTCAGAGCCAGGCCGGCTGCACTTCGCGCAGCAGCGGCTCGCGGCGTGCGACGACGCCGAGCCAGGCGTCGATGCGGGGCAGCTCGTAGGCGTAGAAGTAGCGCAGCGCGGCGCGCTTGCCCGCTGCGAACGTGGGTGCGGCGCCGGCCTCGAGCGCCAGCGCCACATCGAGCCAGATCCAGGCCAGCACGACATGGCCGAAGGCCTGCAGGTAGGGCGTGGCGTTGGCCAGCGCCTCCTCGGCGTTGCCGCTGGCCCAGGCGCCCTGCGTGGCCGCGCGCAGCCGCCCGAGCGCGCCCGCCAGCGCCTGCGCCTGCGCAGCGTGCTCGGGCCGCGGCGCCGCGCCGCGCACGGTTGCCTCGACGCGCGCCGCGAACAGCGCGAAGCCGGCGCCGCCGTCCATCACCACCTTGCGCCCGAGCAGGTCCTGCGCCTGGATGCCGTGCGTGCCCTCGTGGATCATGTTCAGACGCTGGTCGCGCCAGTACTGCTCGACCGGGAAGTCGCGCGTGTAGCCGTAGCCGCCCAGCACCTGGATCGCGAGCGAGTTGCCCTCCAGGCACCATTCGCTCGGCCAGCTCTTGGCCACGGGCGTGAGCACCTCGAGCAGCAGCGCGGCCTCGCGTGCCGCCGCGGCGTCGCCGCTGCGCCTGTCGTCGACCAGACGCGCGCAATACAGCTCGAGCGCGAGCGCACCTTCGGCGTAGGCCTTCTGCGCGAGCAGCATGCGCTTGACGTCGGCGTGCTCGACGATCGGCACCTGCGGCTGCGCCGCGTCCTTGCCTTGCGGCCCGAGCGGCCGGCCCTGCGGCCGCTGACGCGCGTATTCGAGGCTGGCCTCGAAGCCGGCCATGCCGAGCATCGCCGCACACATCCCGATGGCGATGCGCGCCTCGTTCATCATGTGGAACATGCAGCGCAGGCCTTCGCCCGGGCTGCCGACGAGGTAGCCGATCGCGCCCGCCGCGCCGCCCGGCCGGAACCGGCCCTCGCCGAAGTTGAGCAGCGTGTTGCTGGTGCCGCGCCAGCCGCACTTGTGGTTGAGGCCGGCCAGGGCGACGTCGTTGCGCTCGCCGGTGAGTCGGCCGTCGGCGTCGACCAGCTTCTTGGGCACGACGAAGAGCGAGATGCCGCGCGTGCCCGCGACCAGGCGACCTTCGGGCCCAGGGATCTTGGCCAGCACGAGGTGGACGATGTTCTCGGTGAGCTCGTGTTCGCCCGCCGAGATCCACATCTTGTGGCCGCGCAGCCGATAGCGCGGGCCCAGCGGATCGCGCTCGAAGTCGGCGCCGTCGGGTTCGGCGCGCGTGGCGATGTCGGACAGGCTCGAGCCGGCCTGCGGCTCCGACAGGCACATCGTGCCGCTCCAGCGGCCGGCGAATTCGGCCGCGGCGAACACCTCGCGCTGGCGCGGCGTGCCGTGCGCCAGCAGCAGGTTGGCGTTGCCGCTGGTGAGCATGCCCGCGCCGATGCTGACCGAGGCCTTGGCGAAGAAGGCGTTGCCCGCCGCTTCCACCGTGTAGGGCAGCTGCATGCCGCCCAGCTCGTAGTCCTGCGCGGCGGCGAGCATGCCGCTGGCGGCATAGGCGTGCCAGGCCTCGTGCGTGGCCTGCGGCAGCACGACGCGATCGCCCTCGGGCCCCGCAACGACGCGCGGCTCCTCGGTGTCGACCAGGCGGTTGAACGGCGCGTACTTCTCGCGCGCGATGCGCTCGCACATGTCGAGCACCTGCGCGAAGGTCTCGGCCGAATGCTCGGCGTGGCGCGGCCGCGCCGTCAGCTCGGCCACGCGCAGCCAGTCGTGCAGCAGGAAATCGAGCGTGGTGCGCATGCCGCCTCAGAGCCCGGCCGGCACCGCGCCCGGCGCCGCGGGCGCGACGTGGCCGGCCAGCGCCATCGTCGCCGAGGCCTTCATCACCAGCGTGCGTGCGCCGGCGTGCTCGACGTACACCTCGGCCTCGGTGAAGGCGAGCGTGCGCCCGGACTTGATGACCCAGGCTTCGCACAGCAGCCGCTCGCCCCGGGCGGCGCGCAGCAGGCTCGCCTTCAGGTCGGCCGTCAACGCCCACAGGCCGGCCGGCGCCAGCGTCTGCGCCGCCGCACCCATCGTGTGGTCGGCCATCGCCGCCGACACGCCCGCGTGCACCTGCCCGGTGTGCTGCAGGTGGCGCTCGGCGATCACGAGCGCCGTCGTCAGCCGGCCCTCGCCGATGGCGACGGGCTCGACACCGAGCTCCACCATGAACGGCGCCAGGCGGAAGAAGCGCCGCGCGGCCTCGAGGTCGATCATCGCCGCGGCTTGGCCTGAGAGACTGCGGGCCGCCCGCTCAAAGCACTTCGAACACGCCGGCCGCGCCCATGCCGCCGCCGATGCACATCGTCACGCACACGCGCCTGGCGCCGCGCCGCTTGCCCTCGATCAGCGCATGGCCGGTGAGGCGCTGGCCGCTCACGCCGTAGGGGTGGCCGATGGCGATGGCGCCGCCGTTGACGTTGAGCCGGTCCATCGGGATGCCGAGCTTGTCGGCGCAGTACAGCACCTGCACCGCGAAGGCCTCGTTGAGCTCCCACAGGTCGATGTCGCCCACCTTCAGGCCCAGGCGCTGCAGCACCTTGGGCACGGCGAACACCGGGCCGATGCCCATCTCGTCGGGCTCGCAGCCGGCCACCGCGAAGCCCAGGAAGCGGCCCAGCGGCGCGAGGCCCTGACGCTCGGCGAGCTTCTCGTGCACCAGCACGCAGGCGCCGGCGCCGTCGCTGAACTGGCTGGCGTTGCCGGCCGTGACGACGCCGCCGGGCAGCGCCGGGCGGATGTCCTTGATGCCTTCGTAGGTCGTGCCCGGGCGCAGGCCCTCGTCGGCAGCGATCGTCACTTCCCGGGTGCGCATCCCGAGCTGCTTGTCGACGACGCCCGCGATCGTCGTGACCGGCACCATCTCCGCGGCGAACAGGCCCTGCTCCTGCGCCGCGCAGGCCTTCTGCTGACTGGCGGCGCCGTATTCGTCCTGGCGCTGCTTGGCGATGCCGTAGCGCTTGGCCACGTTTTCCGCCGTCTGCAGCATGCTCCAGTAGATCTCGGGCTTGGCCTGCACGAGCGCCGGGTCGGCGAGCATGTGCTTGTTCATCTCCTGCTGCACGCAGGAGATGCTCTCGACGCCGCCGGCCACGTAGACCTCGCCTTCGCCGGCGATGATGCGCTGCGCGGCCATGGCGATGGTCTGCAGTCCGCTCGAGCAGAAGCGGTTGATGGTGACGCCGCCGGTGGTGACGGGCAGGCCTGCGGCCAGCGCGATCTGGCGCGCGATGTTGCCGCCGGTCGCGCCTTCCGGGTTGGCGCAGCCCATCAGCACGTCCTCGACGGCCGCGGGCTCGACGCCGGCGCGCTCGACCGCGGCGCGCACGGCGAAGGCGCCGAGTGTGGCGCCATGCGTCATGTTGAACGCACCCTTCCAGCTCTTGGCCAGGGGCGTGCGTGCGGTCGAGACGATGAGGGCTTGGCTCATGGGCATTCCTTCGGTGGTTCAGGGCGCTGGGGCGCCGGCGGCAAGCTGCAGCAGGCGGTGGTAGAAGCGGACCATGTCGGCCAGCTGCGCGACGGCGATGCGCTCGTCGGTGCCGTGCGGGCGCGCCAGGTCCTCCGGCGTGAAGCGGATCGGCATGAAGCGGTAGCTCGCGTCGGCCAGCACGTCGTAGTGGCGCGCGTCGGAAGCAGCCAGCATCAGGCCGGGGGCGACGAGCGCGTCGGGGAACACCTCGCGCACGGCGCGCGCGACGGTGCGAAAACCCGCCGTGTCGGGCGAGGCCAGGCGCGAAGGCTCGAACGCCGCGCCCAGCGCCTGCACCTCGATGCGGTCGTCGGCGATCACGCGCCTGACATGCTCGATCACGCCGGCCGCGCTGTCGCCGGGCAGGATGCGGAAGTTCAGCACCGCCTCGGCGCGTCCGGGCAGCACGTTGTCCTTATTGCCGGCGCTCAGGATCGTCATCGCGCCGGTCGTGCGCATGAGCGCGTTGGTGGCCGCGCCCTCGGACAGGCGGCGCTCGACGAACGGGCGCAGCAGCCAGAGGTTGGACATCGCCAGCCGCTGGACAAAGGGCAGCTCGGGTGCGACGGCCTCGAACATCGCCGCAGCCGCGCCCTGGATGCCGCCGGGCATCGGCTGGCGGTCGAGCCGGACCAGCGCCGCGCTCAACATCCCGATCGCACTGGCGCCGGGCGCGGCAGGCGGCATCGACGCGTGGCCGGGCGCCGCCGTCGCCACGAGCTGCACCGACACCGAGCCTTTCTCGGCCAGGCCGATCAGCGCCAGCGGCTGGCGCACGCCGGGCAGCACGCCCTCGGTCACGGCGAGCCCCTCGTCGAGCACGTACTCGAGGCGCACGCCGCGCCGGCGCAGCAGCTCGACGATCGCCTGCGCGCCGGCGTGGCCCTCGACCTCCTCGTCGTGGCCGAAGGCGAAGTAGACGGTGCGCCGCGGCGCGAAGCCCTCGGCCAGCAGCCGCTCGGCCGCCTCGAGCTGGGTGACGAGGCTGCTCTTGTCGTCGAGCGTGCCGCGGCCCCAGACGAAGCCGCCTTCGATCACGCCGTCGAAAGGCGGCCTGGTCCACAGCGCTTCGGTGCCGGGCGCGACCGGCACCACGTCCTGGTGCGCCAGCAGCGCGATCGGCAGCTCCTTGGCATCGCTGCCGCGCCAGGTGTAGAGCAGGCTCGCGCCGCCCACACGCTCGAGTTCGAGCGCGGCATGCACGCGCGGGTAGCGTGCGCGCAGCTGCAGCTGCAGCCGCTCGAGCGCGGCGGCGGTCTCGGCTGCCGCCTCGGGCAGGCCGCTGACCGTCCTGGCGCGCACGGCTTCGGCCAGCGCCTCGGCCACGGCGCCGACGTCGACCGCGAGCGGCTGCAGCGGCGCCGCCGCGAGCTGGCGCGAGCGCTGGCGCAGCGTGTTGGCCACGAGCACCAGCGCCAGCGCCGCGACGAGCGCCAGCAGCCCGAGCGCCAGGCGCCTCAGCACCGCGCGGCCCCGCTCACGCGCTGAAGCTCTTGCCCTCGGCCGCCAGCCGCGCCAGCAGCGGCGCCGGCTGCCAGAAGGCCTGGTCGTCGTGCGGGTTGCGCGCGAAGCGCTTCATGGCCTGCACGACGTTGAACAGGCCCTGGGTGTCGGCGTAGCACATCGGCCCGCCGCGGTACAGCGGAAAGCCGTAGCCGGTGAGGTAGACCATGTCGATGTCGCTGGCCTTGCTGGCGATGCCTTCGTCGACGATCTTGGCGCCTTCGTTGACCAGGGCATAGACGAGTCGCTGCACGATCTCCTCGTCGTCGATCTTGCGCGGCGCGATGCCCACGGCGGCACGTTGCCTGACGATCATCTCCTCGACCTGCGGGCTCGGGATCGCGTCGCGCCTGCCCGGCTGGTAGTCGTACCAGCCGGCGCCGGTCTTCTGGCCGTAGCGCCCCATCTCGCACAGCAAGTCGGCGGTCTTGCTGTAGCGCAGCCCGGGCTGCTCGACGTAGCGGCGCTTGCGGATCGCCCAGCCGATGTCGTTGCCGGCCAGATCGCCCATGCGGAACGGCCCCATCGCGAAGCCGAACTTCTCGATCGCCCGGTCGACCTGGGCGGGCGTGCAGCCCTCCTCGAGCAGGAAGCCGGCCTGGCGGAAGTACTGCTCGATCATGCGGTTGCCGATGAACCCGTCGCACACGCCGCTCACCACCGCCGTCTTGCGGATCTTGCGGGCCAGCGCCATCACGGTGGCCAGCACGTCCTTGGCGGTGGCCTTGCCGCGCACCACCTCCAGCAGCTTCATGACGTTGGCCGGGCTGAAGAAATGCATGCCGATCACGTCCTGCGGCCGCCGGGTGAAGCCCGCGATCCGGTCGACGTCGAGCGTGCTGGTGTTGCTGGCGAGGATGGCGCCGGGCTTCATCACCTCGTCGAGCTGCCTGAACACCGTCTCCTTGACGCCCATGTCCTCGAACACGGCCTCGATCGCCAGGTCGGCGTCCTTCAGGTCGTCGTAGCCGAGCGTCGGCGCGAGCAGCGCCATGCGCTGCTCGTACTTTTCCTGAGCGAGCTTGCCCTTCTTCACCTGGGCCTCGTAGTTCCTGCGGATGGTGGCCAGGCCGCGGTCGAGCGCCTCCTGCTTCATCTCGAGGATCGTGACCGGGATGCCTGCGTTGAGGAAGTTCATCGCGATGCCGCCGCCCATCGTGCCGGCGCCGATGACGGCCACCTTCGCGATCTTGCGCTGCGGCGTGTCCTCGGGCACGTCGGGGATCTTGGCCGCGGCGCGCTCGGCGAAGAAGGCGTGGCGCAGCGCCTTGGACTCGGGCGACATCATCAGGCCGAGGAACAGCTCGCGCTCGTGCGCGAGGCCGTCCTCGAACCTGCGCCCGACGCTCGCCGCCACCGCGTCCACGCACTTGGCCGGCGCCGGGAAGTTCTTCGCCATGCCCTTGACCATGTTGCGCGCGAACTGGAAGTAGGCGTCCGGATCGCGGTGCCGGGCTTCGAGCCGGCGCACCAGCGGCAGCGGCTTGCCCGCGGCGTGCTCGGCCGCCTTGTCACGCGCGAACTGCACCGCGGCGCCGACCACGTCGTCGGCCGCCACCCGCTCGAGCAGCTTCTGCCCCGGTACCGCAGCCAGCAGATCGCTCTTGACCGCCTCGCCGCTGACGATCATGTTGAGCGCGGTCTCGACGCCCACGGCGCGCGGCAGGCGCTGCGTGCCTCCGGCGCCGGGCAGCAAGCCGAGCTTGACCTCGGGCAGCGCGATGTCGACGCCCGCGGCGGCGAGCCGGTAGTGCATGCCCAGCGCGAGCTCGAGGCCGCCGCCCATGCAGGTGCCGTTGATGGCCGCCACGACGGGCTTGGGGCTGTTCTCGATCTGGCGGATGAGCGAGTGCAGGTTCGGCTCGGCCAGCGCCTTGGGCGAGCCGAATTCCTTGATGTCGGCGCCGCCCGAGAAAGCCCGGCCGCCGCCGGTGATGACCACGGCGCGCACGGCGGCGTCGTCGATCGCCCGGTCCAGGCCGGCGCTGCACTCGCGCCGCGTGTCGTAACCCAGGCCGTTGACCGGCGGGTTGTCCAGCGTGATGACGGCGACGTCGCCGCGAAGTTCGTACTTGGCGCCCATGGCGTCTCCTCGAGCGGAAGGCGAAAACGAAACGATGCATGAATTGTAGGTCGGCGATGCGCGGCGATCGCGGCGCGGCCTCAGGCTCAGACGCCATCGCGCTGCTGCAGCCGGCGCCACATCACCTTGCCCGAGCCGCTCTTGGGCAGCGCGTCCACGCACTCGACTGCGCGCGGCACCTTGTACGCCGCCATGTATGCGCGCGCCCGGGCGACGATGTCCTCGAGCGGGATGCTCTCGGGCAGGATGTGCGCGCGCGCCCACGCACGCAGCACGGCCACCGACCGATGCAGTGCTTCGCGCTGAGCGGCTCTTATGGACCAGTGCATCCGTCCACGCGTCCAGGCTTCAATGAGGCCGAGGCCCATCGCCTCGGAAAACTGGCCGAAGGCGCTCTCGATGTTGTGGCCAAGCGTCTGCTTCAATGAGGCCAAGGCTCATCGCCTCGGAAAACCGTTTGGAAACTCGTACACCGTGGCAAAGCTCGTCCCGCTTCAATGAGGCCGAGGCTCATCGCCTCGGAAAACCTGGCTGCCTCCTGGCGTGCGCATGCGGTTCTGGGAGCTTCAATGAGGCCGAGGCTCATCGCCTCGGAAAACCCGCCAGATCTACGCCGACCAGATTCGCAACGCCGAGGCTTCAATGAGGCCGAGGCTCATCGCCTCGGAAAACGCGCCCTCAGCGCCACTGCGCCGCGAGCTCGGCGCCGCTTCAATGAGGCCGAGGCTCATCGCCTCGGAAAACCGCCTGGCTGAACGCGAGCAACACCGGCATGCGCGGCTTCAATGAGGCCGAGGCTCATCGCCTCGGAAAACGCGCGCCACCGCCCAGAGCACGATCGAGGGCGCCGTGCTTCAATGAGGCCGAGGCTCATCGCCTCGGAAAACATGCGCACGCACTCACTGGCGAACTCGCCCACGACGCTTCAATGAGGCCGAGGCTCATCGCCTCGGAAAACCTACGCGCAGGCCGCGGTGCTGCACGACTGGCTGCTGCTTCAATGAGGCCGAGGCTCATCGCCTCGGAAAACGACATGGCGCTCGACGCCGCGGCCTACGCGGCGAGGCTTCAATGAGGCCGAGGCTCATCGCCTCGGAAAACAGGACTCGCCGCCAACACGATCTACTACCTCAAGAGGCTTCAATGAGGCCGAGGCTCATCGCCTCGGAAAACGAGATCGTCATCGACACGATGACCGACGCCATCCTGCTTCAATGAGGCCGAGGCTCATCGCCTCGGAAAACGTTTTGCCGTTTGCCTGTGTGGGTCTGGCGGACCGGTGCTTCAATGCGGCCGAGGCTCATCGCCTCGGAAAACGGCACGCAGTCAACGCGTACAGCGTCGTCTATTGGGCTTCAATGAGGCCGAGGCTCATCGCCTCGGAAAACACGCCTCAAACGCAGCGCGTTCCTGGTCCGGCGCTCGCTTCAATGAGGCCGAGGCTCATCGCCTCGGAAAACCGCCGCCGCCGCCGCCCATCGCCGACACGCCGCCGCTTCAATGAGGCCGAGGCTCATCGCCTCGGACAACGGTCGTGCCACCGTCCGGCGTGATGCATCCAGGGCGCTTCAATGAGGCCGAGGCTCATCGCCTCGGAAAACCGGCTGCCGGGCACCGGGCAGTGCCGCGCGGCCGGCAACGCTTCAATGAGGCCGAGGCTCATCGCCTCGGAAAACACGCTCGACCAGGCCGGCACGTGGCGGCTGCAGGCGCTTCAATGAGGCCGAGGCTCATCGCCTCGGAAAACGATGTAGTGCGGGAAGTAGGTGGCGCAGAAGAACGCGCTTCAATGAGGCCGAGGCTCATCGCCTCGGAAAACCGGCCAGCCGCATCAGTGCCAGCTCGAGGCCCTCGGGCTTCAATGAGGCCGAGGCTCATCGCCTCGGAAAACACGAAACCCCCCCATCCCCC
>JADYZZ010000029.1 GCA_020852865.1 Rubrivivax sp. | reverse complement strand
TCGGTGTGCGGCTACCACATCCGCGAGTCGGGCGCGACGCCGACGCAGGAGATGGCCTACGCCTTCTGCATCGCGCGCGCCTACGCCGACGAAGTGATCCGGCGCGGGCTGCCGGTCGACGAGTTCGCCGGGCGCCTGTCGTACAACTTCAACATCTTCGGCAGCCTGTTCGAGCAGGTGGCCAAGTTCCGCGCCGGCCGCGGCCTGTGGGCCCGCATCATGAAGGAGCAGTACGGCGCCACCCAGCCCGGCTCGATGTGGCTGCGCATGATCGCCGGCGGCGGCGGCGGCGGCCTGACCGCCGAGCAGCCCGAGAACAACATCGTGCGCGGCGCGTACTACGCTCTCATCTCGGCGCTGGCCGGCGCGCAGACGATGGCGCTGTGCTGCTACGACGAGGCCTATACCATCCCGAGCGAGCACGCGCAGCGCCTGTCGCTGCGCACGATGCAGCTGCTGATCGAGGAGATGGGGCTCACCGACACCGCCGACCCGCTGGGCGGCTCGTACTACATCGAGACCCTCACCAACCGCATGCGCGACGAGATGGAGCGCATCATCGCCGAGGTCGACGCCGAGGGCGGCATCGTGCACCTCGTCTCCGAGGGCATCATCCAGGCGCGCGTGTCGGCGCAGGCCTATCGGCGCCAGCGCGACCTCGAGTCGGGCGCGGTGCGCAAGGTCGGCGTCAACTGCTACCGCAGCGAAGACGAACCGGCACGCGCGGTCGAGTTCCACCCCTACCGCGAGGACGACGCGCGCGCCCAGGTCGCCGCGCTCGGGCGCGTGCGCGCCGGGCGCGACGCGCAGGCCGTGGCGGCCGCGCTCGCGCGCGTGCGCGCCGACGCGGCCTCGGGCGCCAACCTGATGCCGGCGATCCTGGACGCCGTGAACGCCTACGCCAGCGTGGGCGAGATCAGCGGCGAGATGGTCCGGGTCTTCGGGCGCTTCGTCGAGCCCGTGCGTTTCTGAATGCCCGCATGAACGCGATCGAGCAATACCTCGCGCCGACCGGCCTCGAGCCGGCGCTGGCCGCGCTGCGCGCCGGCGACGTCACGCTGCTGGCCGGCGGCACCGACCTGATGCCGCAGAGCACGAGCGGCAAGCGCCCCTTGCGGCGCACCCTGCTCAACCTGCGCCATGTGCGCGAGCTCGAAGGCATCGTGCACGCGGGCGACGCGATCCGCATCGGCGCACTGGCCACGGTGAGCGAGCTGCTGCGCGCGCCGCTCGTGCGCGAGCGGCTGCCGCTGCTGGCCGAGGCCTGCGACCATTTCGCGAGCGAGCAGATCCGCAACGCGGCCACGCTCGGCGGCAACATCGTCAACGCCTCGCCGGCGGGCGACACGCCGGTGCCGCTGCTTGCCTACGACGCCGAGGTCGAACTGGCGTCGCTCGACGCGGCCGGCGCGATCGCGCGCCGCCGCCTGCCGCTGGCCGAGTTCTTCGTCGGCCCCGGGCGCACGCGGCTGGCACCGAGCGAGCTGCTCGCCGCGGTCGTCGTGCCGCTGCCGCCGCCCGGCCAGCGGGCGCGCTTCTGCAAGTTCGGCACGCGCCCGGCGCTCGACATCTCGGCCGTCTCGATCGCGCTGGCCGCGGTCGTCACGGCCGGCGTCGCGCGCGGCGTGCGCGTGGCTTTCGGCGCCGTCGCGCCGACGCCGGTGCGCGCGCGCCGCACCGAGGCCGCGCTCGAAGGCCGCGCGCTCGACGCCGCCGCCGTCGCAGCCGCCGCGCAGGCCGCGTTCGACGAAGTGCAGCCGATCGACGACGTGCGCGCCAGCGCCTGGTACCGACGCGAACTGATCCGCAACCTGACCCGAAGGATGCTCGAAGATGTCGCTCGCGCGTGAGATCGCGTTCACGCTCAACGGCGTGCAGCGCAGGGCCACGGTCGACGCCGGCGCGAGCACGCTCGCGCTGCTGCGCGACGTGATCGGCCTCACCGGCACCAAGTACGGCTGCGGCGAAGGCGAATGCGGCGCCTGCACGATCGTCGTCGACGGGCGCAGCGTCAATGCCTGCCTGATGTTCGCGCTGGACTGCGACGGCCGGCAGGTGACGACGATCGAGGGCCTGGCCGACGACGCGCGCGCGCAGGTGCTGCGCGACGCCTTCGTCGCCCACGGCGCCGTGCAGTGCGGCTTCTGCACACCCGGGCTGATGATGCAGGCCACGCAGCTGCTGGCGCAGCAGCGGCAGCCCGACGAGCCGACCGTCAAGCGCGCGCTCGAAGGCAATCTGTGCCGCTGCACCGGCTACCGGAAGATCGTCGAAGCCGTGGTCGACGCCGGCCGGGCGCTGTCGGGGCCGGCGCGATGAAGCCGGCCGCTGCGGCCATCGCGCCCGACACCCTGATCGGCAAGCGCATCCCCAAGCTCGACGCGCCGGAGAAGGCGAGCGGGCGCACGCGCTACGTCCACGACCTCGACGTCCCGGGACAACTGCACGGCAAGATCCTGCGCTCGGCGCGCGTGCACGCGCGCATCCTGCGCATCGACACCGCAGCGGCGCGCGCGCTGCCCGGCGTGCATGTCGTGCTGACCGCGGCCGACGTGCCCGACCAGCGCCCGATCGGCGTCGCGCGCGACCACCTGCCGCTCAAGGGCGAGCGCGTGCGCAGCGTGCGCGACGAGATCGCCGCCGTCGCCGCCGATTCGGAGGAAATCGCCGCGCAGGCGCTGCGCCTGATCGAGGTCGAGTACGAAGACCTGCCGGTGATCGCCGACGCGCGCGACGCGATCGCCCCCGGCGCGCTGCCGATCCATCCCGAGCCGCACGGCGCCGACGGCAGCCACCTGCACCTGAAGGCCAGCACGCCGATCGCCTTCGCCGGCAAGAAGGACAACGTCGCGATGCGCTTCGACTACGCGCACGGCGATGTCGCCGCAGGCGAGGCCGAGTCCGACGTCGTCGTCGAGGACACCTTCAAGCTGCACTACGTGACGCATTGCTGCATGGGCGTCTCGGGCGTGATCGCCGAGTTCGACGCCAGCGGCAACCTGCTGATGCACTCGAACACGCAGGTGCCCTTCCTGCACCGGCGCGAGTTCGCCGAGTACCTGGGCCTGGACCCGGCGCGCATCCGCATCGTGCAGCCGCCGATCGGCGGCGGCTTCGGCTCCACGCTCGACATCTACCCGGTCGAGGTGATCTGCGGGTTCCTGGCACGCGCCGCGCGCCGGCCGGTGAAGATGGGGTTCACGCGCGAGGAGGAGGTCCTCGCCTCGCCGACGCGCCAGCCGGTGCTGCTGACGCGGCGCTCGGGCTGCAGGCGCGACGGCACCCTCACCTTCCGCCAGGTGCACACGCTGCACGACAACGGCGCCTACACCTCGTGGGGCGCGACGACGCCGTTCGTCATGATGCAGACCTTCTCGTCGCTGTACCGCGTGCCGCACTGCGACTACCACACCACCGCCGTCTACACCAACAACCCCTACGCCGGCTCGTTCCGCGGCTACGGCAACCTGCAGGCCACCTTCGCCATCGAGCAGCACATGGACATGCTGGCCGACGCGATCGGGATGGATCCGCTCGAGTTCCGGCTGCGCAACGCGCAGCAGCCCGGCGAAGTGAGCGGCCAGGGCATGAGCTTCAGGAGCTGCGGCTTCCGCGAATGCCTCGAGACGGCCGCGGCACGCAGCGGCTACGTCGCCAAGCGGCGCGCCAACATCGCCGCGCGCGCGCAGACCGGCGCCGTCAAGCGCGGCATCGGCATGGCCTCGATGCTGCACGTGGGCGGCGGCGCCAAGATCTACCCCTCCGACGGCTGCGGCACGATCCTCAAGATCGACGACTTCGCGCAGGTGACGCTGATCACCGGCGCCTCCGAGATCGGCCAGGGCTCGGAGACCGTGCTCGCGCAGCTCGTGTGCGAGGAGCTCGGGCTGCCGCTCGCGGCCGTGACGGTGGTCAACAACGACACCGCCATCACGCCCTGGGACGTCGGCGTGCACGCCTCGCGCACCACCTTCATCGCCGGCAACTCGGCCATCGGCGCGGCGCGCAAGGCCAAGGGCAAGATCCTCGCCGCCGCCGCGCGCCGCTTCGACTGCGAGGACAACGAGCTCGACCTGCGCGGCGGCCACATCGTGCAGGCCTCCAGCGGCGAGCCCCTCACCGACCTCGCGCGGCTGCTGCGCACGCTGCACTTCAGCGACAAGGCCGAGCTGGTGATGACCACCTACTACTACGAGCCGCCGAGCCAGCATCAGGACAAGGGCTTCAAGGGCGACGTCTCGGCCGCCTACGCCTGGGCCACGCAGGTGGTCGAAGTCGAGGTCGACAGCGCGACCGGCATCGTGCGCCTGCTCGAGGTGACCGGCGCGCACGACGTCGGGCGCGTGCTCAACCGCCTGGGCCTCGAGGGCCAGATCGAAGGCGGCGTCGTGATGGGCCAGGGCTACGCGCTGACCGAGAACCTGATCGTCGACGGCGGCGTGATCCGCAACCCGAATTTCCGCGACTACAAGCTCGTCACCGCACCCGAGATCCCGAAGATCGACGTCACCTTCATCGAATCGATGGACGGCGAAGGCCCGCAGGGCGCCAAGGGTGTGGGCGAGGCGCCCGCCATCTGCATCGCCGCGGCGGTGGCCAACGCGATCGAGAATGCCACCGGCGTGCGCATCTGCGAGCTGCCCTTCACGCCGGAGAAGGTGTACCGCGCGCTGCACGGCCAGGCCGACAAGCCGTACTGGAAGCCCTGCAGGCCCGACGCGCCATGAAGCGCAGGACCGTCCTTTCGCTCGAACAGGCGCTGTCGCTGCCTTCGGCGACGCTGCGTTTCGCGCAGCTGGGTTGGCGCGTGATCCGCATCGAGCCCACGCCGGGCGGCGACGGCCTGCCGGGCGACCCGAACCGCTACATCGGGGCGCGCGTCGGCGCAGACGGCGACGCCAGCGACGAAGGCGACGATCGGCGCAGCTACTTCATCGCGCCCAACGTCGGCAAGGAAGCGATCGCGCTCGACCTGAAGCAGCCCGCGGGCCAGGCGCTGCTGCGCCGGCTGCTGGTGGCGCTCGAGGTCGACGTCTTCTGCTGCAACACGCTGCCGCGCCGCTACGCCCAGCTCGGAGTCGATTACGAGACGCTCGCCGCGGCCAGGCCGGGCCTGGTCTGGGCCGGCATCTCGGCGCTCGGCCCCGAGTACCCCGACGTGCCGGGCTACGACCCGGTGCTGCAGGCGATGTCGGGTTTCATGGAGCTCACGGGCGCCGCCGACGGCCCGCCGACGCTGGCCGGCGTGCCGATCGTCGACCTCAAGGCCGGCGACGAGGTCTACGCCAACGTGCTGCGCGCGCTGCTCGAGCGCGCCGAGACCGGGCGCGGCCAGCGCATCGACGTGTCGATGCTGCAGGCAGCGGCTTCCTGGCTCGTCACGACGCTGCCGCTGCTCGACTTCGACTGCCGGCCGAGCGAGATCACGCGCTGCGGCAACGAGCACCGCAAGTTCATCCCGACCAACGTCTATCCGACCGCCGACGGCTTCGTCTACCTGGCAATCGGATCGGATCTGCAGTGGAAGCGGCTCACCGGACTGCCGCGCTTCGCCGCACTGGCCAGCGCCGCGCGCGCCACCAACGAAGGCCGAATGCGCGAGCGCGCGGCGATCCACCGCGAGATGGCGGCGGCGACGCAGCGGCACGCGAGCAGCGCGATCGCGGCCGACCTGCGCGCGGCGACGATTCCGCACAGCCCCATCAACGACATCGCGGCGGTACGCGCGCTGCCGGCCATCGCGGCACGCCTCACGCGCACGCGCATGCCGGGCGGTCAGGTCGTGCGCATGCAGCCGATGGCGGTCGACCTGCCTGCTGCCTCGGCTGCCGCTGCCGCTGCCGCCTCGGGTACCGCCGCTGCCGCCGCTGCGTCCGGCGCGTCCGGCGCGTCCGGCGCGTCAGCGGGCGCCGGCGGCGCGGGCGCCGCCGCTCCGCCCGAACTGCCCTTCCCCGCACGCTACGGCGAGCACACGCTTGCCGTGCTGCGCGAGGCCGGCCTGGCCGAGGCGGAAATCGCCGCGCTCGCGCGCGGCAAGACGATCCACGACGCCACCTACGGGCCCATCCATGCATAACCCGCTGCTGGCCGCGCCGACGCGGCCGCTGCCCAGCCATGTGGCCGTGGTCGGCGCCGGCACGATCGGCCCCGACATCGGCTACTACGTCAAGAGCGCGCTGCCGGGGCTGCGGCTGACGCTGCTCGACGTCGCCCAGCCGGCGCTCGAGCGCGCCGTCGCGCGCTTCGGCGAATACGCGGCCAAGGCGGTGGCACGCGGCAAGATGAGCGCGGCGCAGGCCGAAGCGGTGTGCGCGGACCTCGTCGCCACGCAGGACTACGCGCAACTGGCCGACTGCGACTGGGTCATCGAAGCGGCCACCGAGCAGCTCGAGCTCAAGCGGCGCATCTTCGCGCAGATCGAGGGCGTCGTCTCCGCACGCTGCCTGATCACGTCCAACACCAGCTCGCTGCCGGCGGCGCGCATCTTCGCCGCGCTGCGCCATCCGGGCCGCGCGACCGTCACGCATTTCTTCGCGCCGGCCTGGCGCAACCCGGTGGTCGAGGTGATCGACTGGCCGCGCTGCGAGCGCGAGGCGCTGGCCCATCTGCGCCGGCTGTTCGCGCTCACCGGCAAGGTGCCGCTGGTCACCTCGGACGCGGTGTGCTTCATGCTCGACCGCGTGTTCGACAACTGGTGCAACGAGGCGGCACTGCTGCTCGGTCGCGCCAGCGCCGCCGAGGTCGACAGCGCCGCCGCGGCCTACGTGCACGCCGGGCCCTTCTACGTACTCAACCTGGCGCACGGCAACCCCATCATCGTCGAGACCAACACGCTGCAGGCCGACGAGGAAGGCGAGCATTACCGACCGGCGCCGATCTTCCGCTCGGTCGCGCAATGGCTCACCGTGGCGCCGGGCCAGCGCACGGCACTCGGCGCCGAGGCCGAAGCGGCGATCCGCGAACGGCTGCTCGGCGTGCTGTGGTCGCAGTCGGCCGACATCCTCGACCGCGGCATCGGCACGCCGGCCGACCTGGACCTGGGCTGCCGGCTCGCGCTCGGCTTCAAGCGCGGTCCGCTCGAGCTGATGCGCACGCTCGGTGCCGACGAGGCGCTGCGCATCACGCGGCGCTTCGCCGCCGAACGCCCGGGCATGCCGCAGCCGCAGCGGCCGTTCGCCGCCTACCAGGACCACCTGCGCCACCTGCTGATCGACGAGATCGACGGCGTCAAGGTCATCACGCTGCGCCGGCCCGAGGCGCTCAACGCGCTGCACGACGAACTCACCGACGAGATCCTGGCCTTCATCCGCCGCCACGAGGACGACCCCGCGGTGCGCGGCTTCGTCGTCACCGGCTGGGGCGCGCGCGCCTTCTGCGCCGGCGCCGACATCGGCCGCTTTCCGTCGCTGCTGGGCGATGCGTCGGCCGCGGCGCAGTACGCGCGCGACTGCTCGCGCCTGCTCTTGCACCTGGACACGATGTGCAAGCCCGTCGTTGCCGCGCTCAACGGCATGGCGCTGGGCGGCGGCCTCGAGCTCGCGCTGCGCTGCCACGGCATCGTCGCGCACCGCGGCGCCTTTCTGCAGCTGCCCGAGATCACGCTGGGCATCGTGCCGGGCATCGGCGCGCTCGTCGTGCCGTACCGGCGCTGGCCGCAGGCGGCCGAAACCTTCCACGCCATGCTGCGCCGCGCCGAGCGCCTCGGCGCAGCGCGCGCGCAGGAGCTGGGCATCGTCGACGAGCTGGCCGACGACCACGCCGCGCTCGCCGCACGCGCGGTGGCGCGCGTGCACGCACTGGCCGGGCGCCGCAACGCCCTCGCCGAAGGCGCGGTCGCCATCCCGGCCTTCGCGCCGGGCGAGCCCAGCGCGGCCGGCGGCCGGCGGCTCAGCCGCGAGGTGCTCGCGATCCTCGAAGCGGCGGTGCGCGAAGCCGCCGCGGCGCCCTCGCTCGCCGAGGCGCTCGAGATCGGCTATCGCGCCTTCGGCGCCAGCGCCTGCACGGCGGCGGCGCGCGAAGGCATCGAGGCCAACCGCGAAGGCCGCCCGCCCGACTTCGGCCGCACCGGCTGAACGCTCCGTTCCCCCCGGTCCCCAGCCCATTCGATGGAGGCAGACAGATGAAGCTCGAAAGGATCCTTGCATTGGCCGCCGCGCTGGCCGCCGCCGGCGCGTTCGCGCAGGTGAAGGTCGGCGTGATCGCCTCGGCCACCGGCACGACGGCCTTCGTCGGCATCCCGCAGAAGAACGCCGTCGCGCTGCTGCCGAAGAAGGTCGGCGAGCTCACGGTCGACTACATCGTCTACGACGATGCGAGCGATCCGACGCAAAGCGTGCAGCTGGCCAAGAAGCTGCTGGCCGACGACAAGATCGACGCGCTGATCGGCCCCAGCGGCTCGCCCAACGCGATGGGCGTGCTGCAGTTCATGGCCGAGGCCAGGACCACGATGCTGGCGCCGGTGGGCACTTCGGCGGTGGTGCTGCCGATGGACGACAAGAAGCGCTGGGCCTTCAAGACGCACCCCAACGACGAGGTGATCGCCGACGGCCTGATCGCGGCGATGACGCGGCGCGGCGTCAAGACGCTGGGCTTCATCGGCTACAACGACCCGTACGGAGAGAACTGGTACAAGACCTTCGCGCCGCTGGCGCAGAAAGCCGGCATCGCGATCGTCGCCAACGAACGCTACGCGCGCACCGACACCAGCGTCACCGGCCAGGTGGTCAAGCTGATGGCGGCCAGGCCCGAGGCGATCCTGGTGGCCGGCGTCGCGGCCGGGGCGGCGCTGCCGCACATGCAGCTCGTCGACGCGGGCTACAAGGGCCCGATCTACCACACGCACGGCTCGGCCTCCGGCGCATTCGCGCAGATCGGCGGCAAGAAGGTCGAAGGTGCGCTCATCGTCGGCCCGATGCTGCTCGTGCTCGACGAGGTGCCCGACAGCGTGCCGGCGCGCAAGACGGCGGCCGAATTCGTCGCCGCCTACGACAAGCAGTTCGGCTCCAAGCCGCCGATCTTCGCCGCGGGCGTCTACGACGCCGGGCTGCTGCTGGCGCACGCGCTGCCCGACGCGGCCAAGAAGGGCAAGCCCGGCACGCCCGAGTTCCGCGCCGCGCTGCGCGACGCGGTCGAGGCCACGCGCAACCTCGCCGCCTCGCAGGGCATGATCAACATGACGGCGCAGGATCATTCGGGCTTCGACCAGCGCGGCCAGGTGCTGATCACGGTGCGCGAGGGCAAGTTCGCGCTCGTCAAGGACTGAGCGGCGCCGGCCGGCGCGGCGCGCATGACCCCGAGCGCGCCGGGCCGCGCCCGAGCGGGTATACCGCAGCACGCAGTGGCGCAGCCGCCGCGAGTGCGCGTCGCCGAATGATCCGTCGGAAAGATGCATGGACAGACCCGTGAGCATCGCGGCCGTCACGCTCGACGACAAGTACCGCCTCGAGCGCGGGCGCCTGTTCATGAGCGGCGTGCAGGCGCTGGCGCGGCTGCCGATGCTGCAGGCCGCACGCGACCACGCCGCGGGCCTGGCCACGGCCGGCTACGTCAGCGGCTACCGCGGCTCGCCGCTGGCCGGCCTGGACATGGCACTGCACGAGGCGCGCGCCCACCTCGAAGCGCACGGCGTACGCTTCCATCCGGCCGTCAACGAGGAACTGGCGGCGACCGCGGTGTGGGGCACGCAGCAGCTGCACCTGCTGCCCGGCGCGCGGCGCGACGGCATCTTCGCGCTGTGGTACGCCAAGGGGCCCGGCGTCGACCGCTGCGGCGACGTCTTCAAGCACGCCAACTACGCCGGCACCGCGCCGCTGGGCGGTGTGCTGCTGGTGGCCGGCGACGACCACTCGGCGCGCTCGTCGGCGGTGGCGCACCAGAGCGAGCACCTCTTTTCGGCCAGCGCCATCCCGGTGCTGGCGCCGGCCGACCTGCAGGACTGCCTCGATTTCGGCCTGCACGGCTGGGCGATGTCGCGCTACAGCGGCTGCTGGGTGGCGATGAAGACCACGGCCGACATCGTCGAGAGCTCGGCCGCGGTCGAAGTCGACCCGCAGCGTGTCGTCGTGCGCCTGCCCGAGGACTTCGTGCTGCCGCCCGACGGCGTGCACATCCGCTGGCCCGATCCGCAGCTCGCCCAGGAGCGGCGCATGGCCGAGTTCAAGGTCTACGCCGCCGTCGCCTACGCACGCGCCAACGGCCTGAACCGCCTGGTGTGGGACGCACCGCGCCCGCGCCTGGGCATCATCGCCTGCGGCAAGGCCTGGCTCGACGTGCGCCAGGCGCTGCACGACCTGGGCATCGACGAGCCGGCCGCGCGCGCGCTCGGGCTGCGCCTGTTCAAGGTGGGCATGGCCTGGCCGCTCGAGGCCGACGGCGTGCGCGCCTTCGCCCAGGGGCTGGAAGAGATCCTCGTCGTCGAGGAGAAGCGCCAGTTCATCGAGTACCAGCTGAAGGAGATGCTCTACAACTGGCGCGACGACGTGCGCCCGCGCGTCGTCGGCAAGTTCGACGAGAGCGGCGAATGGCCGGTGCCGCACGGCCAGTGGCTGCTGCCGCCCACCGGCGAGCTGACGCCGGCGCTGGCCGCACGCGCGATCGCCACGCGCATCCTGCGCTTCCAGCGCTCGGAGCGTCTGGAGCAGCAGCTCGCGCACCTCGCCGCACCGGCGGCGCGGCCGGCCGGTCCGCCGGCGCGCCTGCCCTGGTTCTGCTCGGGCTGCCCGCACAGCCGCTCGACGCGCGTGCCCGAGGGCTCGGCGGCGCTGGCCGGCGTCGGCTGCCATCTGATGGCCACCTGGATGGACCGCAACACGCTCACCTTCTGCCAGATGGGCGGCGAAGGCGTGGCCTGGCTCGGCATGGCCGAGCATGCCGGGGCGCAGCACATCTACGCCAACATGGGCGACGGCACCTACTACCACTCGGGTCTGCTCGCGATCCGCGCCGCCGTGGCCGCCGGCGTGCACATCACCTACAAGATCCTCTACAACGACGCGGTCGCGATGACCGGCGGCCAGCCGGTCGACGGGCCCCTCACGGTGCCGCGCATCACGCAGCAGCTCGCTGCCGAGGGCGTGGCGCGCATCGTCGTCGTGAGCGAGGAGCCCGGCCGCTACGCCGAGCTCGCGGCCGGCGTCGCGGTGCACCCGCGCGACGAGCTCGATGCCGTGCAGCGCGCGCTGCGCACGGTGCCCGGCGTGAGCGTGCTCGTCTTCGACCAGACCTGCGCCGCCGAGAAGCGCCGCCGGCGCAAACGCGGCACCTTGCCGGCCGCAGCGCGCCGCGTCTTCATCAACGAGCTGGTGTGCGAGGGCTGCGGCGACTGCAGCGTCAAGTCCAACTGCCTGTCGGTGGTGCCGGTCGAGACCGAATACGGCCGCAAGTTCCGCATCGACCAGGCGAGCTGCAACGTCGACGAGAGCTGCCTGGCCGGCCTCTGCCCGAGCCTGGTGACGGTCGAAGGCGCCGTGCCGCGGCGCGCGCACGGCGTCGCTCTCGACGGCGAGGCGCCGCCCGAGCCCGGGCCGGCCGCGCTCGACGCGCCCTGCTCCGTGCTCGTCGCCGGCATCGGCGGCACCGGCGTCGTCACCGTCGCCGCATTGCTCGGCATGGCGGCACACCTCGACGGGCTCGGCGTCACCGTGCTCGACATGACGGGCCTGGCGCAGAAGGGCGGCGCCGTGCTGTCGCACGTTCGCATCGCACGCGCGCAGGCCGATCTGGCGGCGCCGCGCATCGACGCCGCCGCGGCCGACCTGGTGCTCGGCTGCGATGCGCCGGCGGCCGCCGGCGCCGATGCGCTCGTCAAGGTCGGCCGCGCCAGCCGCGTGCTGCTGAACACGGACACCGCCATCGGCGGCGAGCAGGTGCAGCACCCCGAGCGCGTGGCGTCGGCGCAGCCAGGCACCGACGCGTTGCGCGCCGCGGGCGGCGCGCTCGAGACGATCCACGCCACGCGCCTGGCCGGCGCGTTGCTGGGCGATCCGATCGCCGCCAACCTGTTCATGCTCGGCGCGGCCTGGCAGCGCGGCTGGGTGCCGGTGTCGCGCGCCGCGCTCGTGCGCGCGATCGAGCTCAACGCCGTCGCCGTCGACGCCAACCTGCGCGCCTTCGAATGGGGCCGGCGCTGGGCGGCCGACCCGCTGCGCGTCGAGCGCATCGCGCAGGCAGCGGCACCGCGCCCCGCATCGCAGCGCCTGTCGACCGATCTCGACGAGCTCATCGCACGCCGGCACGCCTGGCTGGTGGCCTACCAGAGCGAAGCGCTGGCGCGGCGCTACGACGCCGGCGTCGAGCGCGTGCGCGCCGCCGAACAGCGCGTCGCGCCCGGCAGCACGCAGCTCACCGAAGCCGTGGCGCGCGCCTGGTTCCATCTGCTGTCGCCCAAGGACGAATACGAGGTTGCGCGCCTGTATGCCGACCCACAGTTCGCCCAGGCGTTGCAGCGCAGCTTCGAGGGCGCCTGGCGGGTGCGGCTGCATCTGGCGATTCCGCTCCTGGCCCGCATCGATCCGGCCACGGGCGAGCCGCGCAAGCGCAGCTACGGGCCCTGGATGCTGCAGGCGTTGGCCGTCCTGGCGCGCCTGCGGCCGCTGCGCGGCACGCGGCTCGATCCGTTCCGCCGCGGCGTCGAGCGCCGGCTCGACCGCGCCCTGATCGCCGAGTACGAGCGGACGCTCGACACCGTCCTGGCCGTGCTGCGCGGCGACCATATCGCGCTGGCGGCCGAGATCGCGGCCCTGCCCGAAAGCATCCGCGGCTACGGTCCGGTGCGCGCGCGCAACGCCGAGGCCGCGCGCGCGCGGCGCGCCGAGCTGCTCGCGCGCCTGACGCAGGCGCCGGCACCGGCAGTGCGGCGCGAGCCGGTGCGGGCATGAGGCAGGCCGTGTCCAGGCCGCGCGCGCCGGACCGCTTCCGGGCGCGAATCCCGCGGCGCGCAGCGCGCAGGGCAGGCCCGTGAACGCAAGGCGACGCTGCCAGGCGCGCAACGCCGGGCGCGCAGCGCGCGACGGCGAGGGCCGTCGCGCCAGCGAGCGCCGCCCGCCGGGAGCTCGCGAGCGCTGACGCATGCTCGGCTCCCGTGCGCCGCTCTGGGCGAGCCCGTTCCGCCCGCTGCATCTGCTGGGCGCGCTGTATGCCCCGTTGGCGATCGGCGGCGGCGCCGGCGCCTGGCTCGGCCGCGTGCCGCTGCCGACCACGCCGGCGCTGTGGCACGGCCACGAGATGCTGTTCGGCTTTGCGCTGGCGATCGTGCTGGGCACCTTGCTCACCGCCCTGCCGAGCTGGGCCGGTACGCCCGAGATCCGCGGCCGGCCGCTTGCCGCGCTGACGGCGCTGTGGCTGCTCGGTCGCGTCGCGTTCTGGGCCGCGCCCTGGCTGCCGGCCTGGGCGGTGGCGCTGGCCGACCTGCCGCTGCTGCCGCTGCTGGCCGCGCTCGTCACCCCCGCCCTGCTGCGCGTGCCCAATCGGCTGTATCTGCTGCTGCTGCCGCCGCTGCTGCTCGCGCTGGCCGGCGCGAACATCGCCTACCACCTCGCCGTCGTCGGCAACGACGCCGCGCTGGCCGCCCAGGCGCTGCGCGCCGGCGTCTACGGCGTGATCGCGATTTTCCTGCTCAAGGGCGGCGTGCTCGTGCCCATCTTCACCGGCAATGCGCTGCGCGCGGCCGGCCGGGGCGAGCAGCCGCCGTTTCGCCTGCCGCTCGAGGCGGCCGCGCTGGGCAGCGTCTTGCTGCTGGCCGCGCTCGACCTGGCGCACGCGCCGCGGCCGCTGGTGGGCAGTGCGGCGCTGCTGTGCGCGCTGGTGCACGGCGCGCGCAGCGCGCGCTGGCGCGGCTGGCGCGTGGCCGGCCAGCCGCTCGTGGCCTCGCTCAACCTGGCCTTCGCCTGGCTGATCGCGGCCTTCGCGCTGAAGGCCGCCGTCGAGTTCGGTCTGCTCGCGAGCGACGATGCCTGGCTGCACGCGTTCACCGTCGGTGCGCTCGGCCTCATGATGCTCGGTCTGATGAACCGCGTCGTGCTGCGCCACACCGGTCGGGCCCTGGCGGTACCGGCCGCGATGCGGCTGGCCTATGCGTCGATGCTCGCCGCTGCCTTGCTGCGCCTGGCTGTCGGCCTGCACGCGGGCGCGACGCCTTTGCTGGCGCTGGCGGGCCTGCTGTGGGCATTGCCCTTCGTCGTCTACCTGGCCTTGTACGGGCGTGCGCTGCTCGCACCCAGCCTGCCGCGCACGCAGACTCCGCGCACCGGCTGATCGCCCTGCCGGCGACGCGTCGCGGGCAGGCAAGCTACAGTCCCGACCTTGCGCGCAGGCCTAAACAGGCATACGATATGCGCATTTAGAGAGGCCCATGCAGGAACCGATCGCCACCCCCGAGCCCGATGCGCTGACGCGCACGCTCGAGCGCTCGTATCGGCACGGCTTCGTCACCGATGTCGAGAGCGACGCGCTGCCCCCGGGCCTGGACGCCGACACGGTGCGCGAGATCTCGCGCCGCAAGCGCGAGCCGGAATTCCTGCTGAAGTGGCGCCTGGCCGCGTTCGAGCGCTGGCAGGCCATGCCGCTGCCCGACTGGGCCCATCTGCGCATCGCGCCGATCGACTTCCAGGCGCAGAGCTACTACTCCGCGCCCAAGTCGCTCGCCTCGGCCAAGGACGCGCCCAAGAGCCTCGACGAGGTCGACCCCAAGCTGCTCGAGACCTACGAGAAGCTGGGCGTGCCGCTGCACGAGCGCGCGCGCCTGGCCGGCGTGGCGGTCGACGCGGTGTTCGATTCGGTCTCGGTGGGAACGACCTTCCGCGAGCAGCTCGCGGCCGTGGGCGTCATCTTCTGCTCGTTCTCGCACGCCGTCGAGCACCACGCCGAGCTGGTCGAGCGCTATCTCGGCACGGTGGTGCCGCCGGGCGACAACTTCTACGCGGCGCTCAACTCGGCGGTGTTTTCCGACGGCTCCTTCGTCTACGTGCCGGCCGGCGTGCGCTGCCCGATGGAGCTCTCGTCGTACTTCCGCATCAACGCGCGCAACACCGGGCAGTTCGAACGCACGCTCATCATCGCCGAGCCGGGCAGCCACGTGAGCTATCTCGAGGGCTGCACGGCGCCGCAGCGCGACGAGCACCAGCTGCATGCGGCCGTGGTCGAGCTCGTCGCGCACGACGACGCGCACATCAAGTACTCGACGGTGCAGAACTGGTACCCCGGCGACGAGCAGGGGCGCGGCGGCATCTACAACTTCGTCACCAAGCGCGGGCTGGCCGCGGGCAAGCGTTCGCACATCGCCTGGACCCAGATCGAGACCGGCTCGGCCATTACCTGGAAGTACCCGAGCGTGGTGCTGCGCGGCGACGACGCACGCGGCGAGTTCTACTCGGTGGCGGTGACCAACCATCGGCAGCAGGCCGACACCGGCACCAAGATGATCCACCTCGGCAAGAACACCAAGAGCCGGATCGTCTCCAAGGGCATCAGCGCCGGGCGCGCCCACAACAGCTACCGCGGTCTGGTGCGCGTCGCACCCACCGCGGCCGGCGCGCACAACCACACCCAGTGCGACTCGCTGCTGATCGGCCCCGAGTGCGGCGCGCACACCTTCCCCTACGTCGACGCAGCGCGCGCCGACGCCGTGGTCGAGCACGAGGCGACGACGACGCGCATCTCCGAGGAGCGGCTTTTCTATTGCCAGCAGCGCGGCATCGCCGCCGAGGAAGCCACCGCGCTCATCGTCGGCGGCTTCTGCCAGGCCGTGCTCGACGAGCTGCCGATGGAGTTCGCGCTCGAGGCCAAGTCGCTGCTGGCCGTGTCGCTCGAAGGCGCCGTCGGCTGAAGGCCGTCGCAGACCGCAGGCCCCGGCACCATCCGAACGACTCGCAAGGAACGCGCCTCATGACCTCTCCCGAACCGTTGCTGAAGGTCGACGCCTTGCGTGTCGACGTCGGCGAGCGCAACGTGCTCGAGTCGGTGTCGCTCGAAGTGCCCGCCGGCGCGCTTCAGGTGCTGATGGGCGCCAACGGCAGCGGCAAGAGCACGCTCGGCCTGACGCTGGCCGGCCATCCGCGCTACCGCGTCAGCGGCGGCAGCGCCCGCTTCGCCGGCCAGGACCTGCTCGCCATGACGCCCGAGGCGCGCGCGCGCGCCGGGCTCTTCGTGTCGTTCCAGGCGCCGCCCGAGATCCCGGGTGTGAAGAACAACCTGTTCATCCGCACTGCGCTCAACGCGGTGCGCGAGGCGCGCGGCGAGTCGCCGCTGGACGCCTTCGATTTCCTCGAGCATGCGCGCACGGCGGCACGCCGCGTCGGCCTCGGCGACGCGATGCTGGGTCGGCCCGTCAACGACGGCTTTTCCGGCGGCGAGCGCAAGCGCAACGAACTGCTGCAGCTGGCGCTGCTGCGCCCGCGCCTGGCGGTGCTCGACGAGGCCGATTCGGGCATGGACGTCGACGGCGTGCGCGCCCTCGTCGAGCTGGTGCGCGAGCTGCGCGCCGCCGGCTCGGCCTTCATCGTCGTTTCGCACTACCAGCAACTGATCGAGCAGCTCGAGCCCGACGCGGTGCTGCGCCTCGACCAGGGCCGCATCGCGGAGACCGGAGACGTCGCGCTGGCCGCCCGCATCGCGCGCAGCGGCTTTGCTGCGCGCGCCGCCGCCGCGCAGGCGGTCTGAGGCAATGGACAGCGCCCGCGCCGACGTGCTGGCCGCACGCCGCCAGCTGGAGACCCAGGGCTGGATCGCGCGCAACGCCGAGAACTTCCGGCACCAACCGCCGCCGCCGGTCGACGCCTGGCTGGGCGACGACGCGGCGGCTGCGGCCTGCGATGCGCCGGCGCCGGCCGGCTTCGGCTGGACCCTGCTGCCGTTCGGCGAGGCGCCCCAGGGCCCGGTCGACGCGCGCTGGCTCGACGCAGCCGATCCGACGCAGCGCGCCGAGCTGCTGGCCGGACTGCCGGCGCCGGGCGCGCCCGTCGACGGCGCCGCCGACGACGCGGCGCCGTTCGCCTGGGCGCACCGCGCGCTGTGCCGGCAGGGCCTGAGACTCACAATCGGCCGCACGCCGGCCAGCGAACGCGGCGGCCCGCGCGTGGTGTCGCTGGCGCTGCGCCACCGGCCGCGCAGTGCCGTCGAAGCGCCGCTGCTGGTGCTCGACCTGGCGGCGGGCGTGCACTGCGTGCTGGTCGAGACGCACGAGCACGAGACGGCCGCAGGCAGCCAGCCGATCGTGCAGAACCTGCAGATCCACGTGCGCCTGGCGGAGGGCGCCACCTTGCAGCACCTGCGCAGCGTGGCGCCGCAGCCGGGCGATCGCATCGCCCACCATCTGCACCTGCGCGCCGCCCGCGGTGCGCGTTTCGAGCAGGCCACCATCGCCGCGGGCAGCCAGTACCAGCTGCACCGGCACCTGCTCGAACTGCAGGGCCCCGGTGCGGTCGGCCGCAGTGCGGCGCTGCTGTTCGCCGACACCGGCGCCATCGAGCAGCAGCTGCGCGTGGCGCATCAGGCCGGCGGCACGACCAGCGCCGTCGAGATGCTCGCGCTGGCCAGCGGCAGCGCACGCGCCGTGCTCAACGCGCGGGCGCGCATCGCGCCGGGTGCGGCTGAAGCCAACGTGCACCAGCGCCTGTCGGGCATCCCGACCGGCGGCCAGCCCAAGCTCGTGCTGCGGCCGCACCTCGAGATCCTGCACGATCAGGTGCAGGCCACGCACGGCGCCACCTGGGGCGCGCTGCCCGAGGAGGAGATCTTCTACGCGCGCCAGCGCGGCCTCGACGAACGCACGGCGCGCCATCTGATCGTCGAAGGCATGACGCAGGCGCTGCTGCAACGCTGCTTCAGCGGCGACGCCGTGCTGCGCGCGCTCGGCGCCGATGCGCTGCTGCACGAGGCCGTGGCGCGCCACCTGAAGGCCGCCGAGGAGAGGGATCGTGGGTGACATGACGACCGGACACGCCGCCGGGCTGGCCGAGCTGCGCGCCGAGTTTCCGGTGCTCGCGCAGAGCGTCAACGGTGCGCCGCTGGCCTATCTCGACAATGCGGCGACGACGCAGATGCCGCTGGCCGTGCTGGAGGCGGTGCAGCGCTTCGACCGCCATGACCGCGCCAACATCCACCGCGGCGTGCACACGCTCAGCCAGCGCGCCACCGACGCGTTCGAGCAGGCGCGCGCCGACCTGCTGCGCTACGTGGGCGGCGGCGCCGAGCACGAGCTCGTGTTCACCTCGGGCGCGACCGAGTCGCTCAACCTGGTCGCGCGCGGCCTGACGACGGCCGGCATCTCCGATGCGAGCGTGCGCGCCGGCGACGAAATCATCGTCAGTGCGCTCGAGCACCACGCGAACCTCGTGCCCTGGCAGCAGGCGGCGCGCCGCTGCGGCGCGCAGCTGCGCATCCTGCGCCCCGACGCGCAGGGCCGGCTGCAGGTCGACGATCTGGCGCGTCTGCTGAGCGGGCGCACGCGCGTCTTCGCCGTCACCGCCTGCGCCAACGCCACGGGCGAACGTCCGCCGTACGAGGCGCTGCTGGCCTGCGCGGCCGAGGCCGGCGCCCTCACCGTGCTCGACGCCGCGCAGGCGGTGTCGCACGAGGTGCCCGACCTGTCGGCGCTGGCCTGCGACTTCATGGCCTTCTCGAGCCACAAGATGTACGGTCCGATGGGATCGGGCGCACTCGCCGGCCGGCGCGCCGCGCTCGAACGGCTCGAGCCCCTGCGCTACGGCGGCGACATGGTGAGCTGGGTCGGCAGCACCGAAGCCGGCTTCGCCGAACTGCCGGCGCGGCTCGAAGGCGGCACGCCCAACGTCGCCGCCGCCGTCGGCATGGCGGCGGCGGCGGCCTACATCGACCGCGTCGGGCGCGCGCGCATCGACGCGCATCTGATGGCGCTGCGCCGCCAGGCCGTGGCCGGCCTGGCGGCGATTGCCGGCCTCACCGTGCTGTCGCCCCAAGCGCAGCATTCGGCCATCGTCTCCTTCGTCGCCGAGGGCGTGCACCCGCACGACGTCGGCACCCTGCTCGACGCCAGGGGCATCGCCGTGCGCACCGGGCTGCACTGCGCGCACCCGCTGCTCGAGCATCTCGGTCACGGCCCGACGACGCGCGCCTCGTTCGCGCTGTACAACACGCACGACGAAGTCGAGCGTCTCGTGGCCGGCGTCGCACATGCGCTCGAGGTGCTGCGATGATTCACACGCCCGCAAGCCGCACGCCGGCCGGCAGCGGACCGGCGCGCCAGCCCGGAGGGGCTCGATGAACGAGCACCAGCAGCCCGTCGAGCTCGACCTGTACCAGGACGTGGTCATGGACCACAAGCGCTCGCCGCGCCGCTTCGGGCCGCTGCCCGAGGCCACGCAGCGCGCGCGCGGCCACAACCCCTCGTGCGGCGACGACGTCGAGGTCGCGGTCCTGCGCGACGGCAGCACGCTGCGCGACATCCGCTTTCAGGGCCAGGGCTGCGCGATCTGCATCGCCTCGAGCTCGATGATGAGCGAGGCGCTGTACGGCCGCGACGTGGCCTTCGCCCGCGACCTGCAGCAGCGCTTCCGCGCCGTACTGACCGGCGAGCTCGAACCCGAGGCGGCACAACTGGGCAAGCTCACGAGCCTGGCCGGCGTGCGCCGCTACCCCAGCCGCATCAAGTGCGCCCTGCTCGGCTGGCACGCCCTGATGCGCACCCTGGACGACGCCGATGCGCAAGCGTGAACTCGTCGTGACGACGCGCGCCGTGCGCGCCGAGATCGTCCCGCAGGGCGAGGTCGTCGAGCTCGATGCCGGAACCGAGGCCATGATCACGCAGGCGCTCGGCGGTTCGTTCACGCTGCTCGTGCACGGCCAGCTCATGCGCCTGCGCGGCGCCGACGCCGACGCCATCGGCAAGCCCGTGCCCGAGAGCCCCACGCTGCCCGCCGACGCCGGCCCCGACGAACTGCGCGGCCTGGTCTGGCAGACGCTCAAGACCTGCTACGACCCGGAGATCCCGGTCGACATCGTCGAGCTCGGCCTGGTCTACGTCTGCGATGTGCTGCCGATGGACGACGGCAAGTACCGCGTCAGCGTCAAGATGACGCTCACCGCGCCGGGTTGCGGCATGGGCGAGGCGATCGCTGCCGAAGCCACCGACAAGCTGCTGGCGCTGCCCGGCGTGGGCGACGCCGAGGTCGAGGTCGTCTTCGATCCGCCCTGGGAGCGCTCGATGATGTCCGAGGCGGCGGCGCTCGCGCTGGGGCTCTGACGCAGCGCCTGCGCCTCGGTCGGCGCGCGCCGATCAGGCTATGGCGCGGCCGAGGAGCGAGCCGCCGCGACGCTCGGCTGCGGCGCCCCGAGCGCCCGGCGCAACGCCAGGATCCCGAGCGCGAGTGCGAGCGCCACCAGGCCGATGCCGGCATGGCGCTGGTCGTCTTGCAGGTAGTTCACGCACAGGCGCGCCGGTGCGTCGAGGTACAGCAGGCCCGCGGTGGCCATCATCCAGGCCAGGTTGCCGACGCAGAACAGCAGGACTTCGCCGTCCATGCGGGTCCAGCCCTCGGCGAGCAGCCATCCGACGAGCCACCAGGCGATGTACTTGGCCGCCGCCGCGGCGGGCCACAGCAGCACGGCGTCGAGCGCCAGCGGCAGCATCGACACCAGCGCCACCGCGCTCCACATGACCGCCGTCGTCCAGCCGCGCCAGTCGAGCTGGCGCTGCCGGCGCAGCCAGCGCCGCGCGCGCACGCGGTGCAGCACCAGCGTCGCCGCACACCAGCCCGAGGCCAGCAGCAGCGGCAGCTCGCCCAGCATGTGCCACGACATGCGGCTCTCGATCGCGTCGCGCAGCGCCGGCCAGGCGAGCGCGAGCGGCAGCAGCGCGAGCAGGGGCCGCAGGACATGCCGCGATGATCCGGCGCGCATGCTGTCTCAGGCGCCGCCCGCGACAGCCGCCGAGGCCGTCGCCGCATTCGCCGCATTCGCCGCATTCGCCGCATTCGCCGCATTCGCCGCATTCGCCGCATTCGCCGCATTGGCCGCATTGGCCGCATTCGCCGCAGTCATCGCAGGCGCCGCCGTCGTCGCCGTCGCCGAGGCCGTCGCCGCATTCGCCGCATTCGCCGCATTGGCCGCATTCGCCGCAGTCATCGCAGGCGCCGCCGTCGTCGCCGCCGTCGTCGCCGTCGCCGTCGCCGTCGCCGTCGCCGTCGTCGCCGTCGCCGTCGCAGGGCGCAGGGTGTGCGCGGCCTGCGCTGTTTGCTTCGTCGGCGCCGTCTGGGCCGGCTGCATCGCGAGCCGCTGCGCAGCCGCCATGGCCTGCTGCCACGCGCCGACTTCGTACAGCCCGCGCAAGCGGCCTTGCGCATCGAGCAGGTGGATCGCGCCGTTGTGCACGAAGCCGCCCTCGCCGTCGTCGACCGCCACCACCTGCAGCGAGCGCAGCAGGGCGCGGGCGGCGGCCGGCGTGGCCGGCACGGCGACGGTCCACCAGCGCGCATCGGCCCGCTGCTCGACAGCGTAATGCGCCAGCCGGGCAGCATCGTCGTGCGCCACATCGAACGAGATCGAAGCCAGATGCACGCGCGACGCCGACCCGCCCCCCTGCAGCGCCAGTTCGCGCTGCATCTGCTGGAACTCGCTGCCCAGCGCGCGGCACACGCTCGGGCAGCGCGTATAGACGAAGTCGACCAGGTAGGCGGCGGGAGCGTCAGGCCCCCGGCTGTGCCACAGCGCGGCGCGCTGTCCGTCGCTGCCGCGCAGGTCCACACGCGCCGCAACCAGTTCGCCCGCGGCGACGCGCGTGCGACGCAGGGTCTCGAAGGTCCAGACCTCGAAGCCGCGCGTCCAGCCGTGCAGCAGCGAGCCCAGCGCGGCCAGCACGAGCGCGCACAACACCGCGGTGGCGCGACGCGCGCGGCGGTCGCGTCCGTCGCGATCCAGGCGACCCAAGCCGCTGCTCCTACTTCAGTGCGTCGAGGTCGGCGTCGCCGTTGAACGGCGCGCCGCGGGCGGCGGTGTCCTTGCGTACGGCGGCCACGTCGGCGGCGCTGACGGCCGCGGCGCTGTTGCCCCAGCTCGAGCGCACATGCGTCAGCACCGCCGCCACTTCGGCATCCTGCAGCTGCGGCCCGAAGGTCGGCATCACGCCGTTGTACTTGCTGCCCTTCACGGTCAATGTCCCGCTCACGCCGTGCAGCACGATCGCCACCGCGGTGGAGGCCTTGCCCGCGACCCACTCGGAGCCGGCCAGCGGCGGGAACGCGCCCGGCAGCCCGGTGCCGGCGGCCTGGTGGCAGGCCGAGCAGCGTGCCGCGTACACCGCGGCACCGTCCACCGCGGCGCCGGCTGCGGCAGCCGTCGGCGTGCCCTGCAGATCGGCCAGCGTTCTGCCGTCACCCCAGGACGGCGGCGCCGTGATCCCCGAGCGCGCGATGTAGACCACCGCGAAGACGAGCAGCGCCGCGGTCAGCGTGACGACGACCCAGGGCATCGGACGCGCGCCTTCGTGCGGCTCGGGGTTCTCGCGCGCCTGCTGGGGGTGGATCTGGTCGGGCTTCATCGCATCGATCCCGGGCACGGCATGCCGCTCACGGCCCGCCCCGGTCGGCCGGCACGGCCGGGTAGCTGCGGTCCAGCGATTGCAGATAGCGCACCAGATCCAGCGCCTGCGGCCGCGCCACCACGACCCGGCCGGCGGGCGCCGCCCCGGCGGGCAGTTGCACCGTCACCTCGTCCTTGTCGGCCTGGGGTTTGAGCTCGAACAGGTACGGGAAGCTCGGCATGATGCTGCCCGGCACATAGGCGCGCGGCTGGTACAGGTGGCCGAGCTGCCATTGCTCGCTGGGCTGACGCACGCCGATGTTCATCAGATCGGGTCCGGTGCGCATCGTCCCGAGCAGGTGCGGCCGGTCGTAGGCGTAGTCGCCGGCCACCGTGGCGCGGCCCCAGCCGCGCGCGAAGTCGGGCGCGAAGGCCTTGGCGCGCGGCTGCTGCGAATGGCAGTAGACGCAGCCGTTGGCGATGTAGACCTCGCGTCCGCGCAGCTCTGCACTCGAGTACGGCTTCAGCCCCGGCAGCGGCGCCGCGTCGTGCACCTGCAGATACGGCAGCACGACCAGCACACTCACCGACACCGCCAGCGTCGCCATCGCGCCCGACAGCAGCTTGATCTCGCTCTTCACGCCGCCGCCTCCTTGCCGAACCAGCGGCGCAGCAGTGCCGGCTGGTCGCGCCGCGGGCCCAAGCCGAGCACCAGGGCCGCGAAGTGCCAGGCGAACACGAGGTGGCCCAGCACCATCAGGCTGCCGCCGACGCTGCGCGCCTTGAGGTAGGGCAGCGTCACCGTCACCGAATCCATGAACGGCCGCGCGGCGTCGAGCAACGCCAGACCCTGCAGCCAGCCGCCGACGGTGAGGCCGACGAAGTACACGCCGATGCCGAAGGCGACGAGCCAGAAATGCAGCGCGATCAGGCGCGGATAGGGCCATTCGCGCGCCGTGATGCGCGGCATCACGAAATACATCGCGCCGAAGAAGACGAGCGTGACGAAGCCGTACAGCCCGAGGTGCGCGTGCGCCACCGTGAAGTGCGTGAAGTGCGTGACGGCCTGAACGCTGCGCAACGCCTCGAACGACCCCTGGACCGAGCTCGCCGTGTACATCAGGCCGCCCAGGCCGATGAAGCGCAGCGTCGGCGACCAGCGCATCGCCGCCAGTCGGCCGCGCAGCGTGAGGAACATGTTCACCGTGAAGGCCGCCACCGGGATGATCATCATCATGCTCTGCACGATCGACAGCGTGACCATCCACTCGGGCACCGGTCCGCCGACGAGATGATGGCCGCCGACCTGGCCGTAGAAGAAGGCCAGGCCCCAGAAGCCGAGCAGCGACAGGTTGTACGACTCGATCGGCCGGCCGATGATCTTGGGCAGGAAGTAGTACACCGTGGCCAGCGCCAGCGGCGTGTAGAACAGGCCCAGCACGTTGTGGCCGAACCACCAGTTCATCGCCGCCTGCTCCACGCCCTGATGCAGGCCCGGGAACTTGGCCACGACGTACAGCACCGGCAGCCAGAACAGCGCTGCCCCCATGTACCAGACCGAGACGTAAAGCTGCGCGACGCGCCGGTTCGCCAGCGTGAACACCAGCGGCAGCGCCATCAGCGCACCGCCGGCGGCGAACAGCATGCCGATCTGCCAGGGGATCTCGAGCCATTCGAGCCCGTCGTTGATGCCGGCGGCGATGCTGCCCAGCCCGGCGATCAGCGCCGCGTTCCACAGCACGACGCCGGCGAAGGCGAAGCGCGCGCCGAGCAGCGGCGTCTCGAGCAGCCGCGGAATCACGAACATCGCGATGCCGAGCCCCGCCATCGGCGCCCAGCCGTAGGCCACCGAGTTGAGGTGGATCGTGCGGATGCGGCCGAAGGTGAGCCAGGCCTGCTGCACCAGCCAGTCGGGCTCGTGCAGCTTGATCGACGCCGTCAGGCCCGCGGCCGAAGCCACCAGCAGCCAGACCACGGCCGCGCAGAAGAAGAAGAACACCAGCGGCGCGGTCGATGCGTCGGCGCGTTCGCGATCGGCCAGTTCATCGGCGTCGACCGCTCCGGCGCGCAGCGCGTCGGCCGCTTCGAGCGAGGCCTGCAGGCCCGCGTGCGCCGCCGGCGCGGCCGCCGGCTCCTCGATGCGCCCGATCTCGCCGCGCGCGAAGATGATCTCGGCGCCCTTGCTCGTGCGATCGAACAGCCCGCGGCGCTGCGACCAGACGAAGACGAGCAGCGCGACCACCGACAGCACGAAGGCCGACAGCAGGATGGCAACCGTGCTCATGAGACTACGCGCGCTGCGCGCGGCCGCACGAGCGCTCCGGGGCGGCCGGCGTGCTCATGGTTCAGCGCTGCAGTTCCGAGCGCTTGTCGGCCACCGACCGCCACTCCTCGGCCTCGGGCAGCGACTCCTTGGTGCGCGTGATGGGCTTCCACTCGCGCGACAACTCCGCGTTGAGCGCGATGAAGTCCTGCTGGTCGCCGGGCACGTCCTCCTCGGCGTAGATCGCCTCCACCGGGCACTCGGGAACGCAGACGGCGCAGTCGATGCACTCGTTGGGGTCGATGGCGAGGAAGTTCGGGCCTTCGCGGAAGGCGTCGACCGGGCAGACGTCGACGCAGTCGGTGTACTTGCAGCGGATGCAGGCTTCGGTGACGACGAAAGTCATGGTTGCAACTCCGGAAATGGCGTCGACGCGGGCGCGTCGGCAGCAACGAGGGGTAGGTGCTCCCGGCCTTGCCGGGCCGGCCCGGCATCGATGCCGCCGGGCCGCCCGCGGCCGACCCGCACGCCGTGGCGGGCACGACGCGGAGCGCTGCGGGTGCGCCAGCCGGCGCGGGACAACATAAGTAGCATCTTACGTGCATCTTATAGCAGAATCCCGTTCGACCTTGCAGCGGATGCGGCCGCAGGGACATCGATGCGACTGGCAGACTACACCGACTACACGCTGCGCGTGCTCATGTACTGCGCCGCCCACCGGGAGCGGCTGGTCACCGTGGCCGAGCTGGCCGAGCGGCACCGGCTCTCGCGCAATCACCTGATGAAGATCGTCACCGATCTCGCCCGGCAGGGCCTGCTCGAGACCACGCGCGGCCGCGGCGGCGGGCTGCGGCTGCTCGGCGATCCACGCGCGATCCGCGTCGGCGACGTCGTGCGCGCCGCCGAGACCGACTTCCGCATGGTCGAATGCTTCGACGCCGACGCCGACCGCTGCACGCTCAGCGCATCGTGCCGGCTCAAGAGCCTGTTCCGCATGGCCTTGCGCGCCTACTTCGACGAACTCGACCGCAAGACGCTGGCGGACCTCGTCACGCCGCCGCCGGCGGTGCACGCCGGCACCGGGGGCGCGGCGCGCGCGGGCCGCAGCGGCATCGCCGACAAGGCCGGCGGCAGGCGGCCCGGCCGGCGCCTCAGGGCCGCACCGGTGCCTCGCACGCCGCCACGCTGACCGGCGTGCCCGGCGCCAACGCCCCGGTCAACGCCCGCAGCGCGCTGCAGCCGCGCGCGCTGCACAGCTCGTAGTCGGCGGTGTAGGACGAGGCGGCGAGGCGCAACTCGGCAAGCGGCGCCAGTGTCGGCTTCCATCGCCAGGCACCGTCGCGCCACTGCGCACCCGGAGCCGGCTCCATGCCGGCACCGCTGCCCTGCACCTGCGCGCCTTCGAGCACCAGCCGCGCGCCCTCGATGCGGTACTGCTCGAGCCAGCGCGTCTTCTCGACCGAGTGCGTCCAGGCGAGCGTGAACGCCGCCACGGGCAGCGCGGCGAGCAGCCGGCCCGCGGCGAACAGGCACAGGCCGCCCGTCATGCCGCCGCGGCGGGTGCGGCGCGCGTGCGCCACAGGTGCCAGGCGATGAACAGGCCGCTGGCCGCGAAACCGGCCTGGTCGGTCCAGGGCACGGCGGCCACCAGCAGCGCGGCGGCGGCAAACGCGAAGGCACGCTCGGCCCAGTTGATCGGCGCGCGCAGATGCCCGATCGCCGCCCCGCCCCATAACCCGATCGCCAGCACGGTCTTGCCGATGACGTAGAGCACGGCCAGGACGTCGACGCCGCTGCCCGGCGCACTTGGCTGCAGCATCAGCGCCGGGTCGTACACCGCCATGTACGGGATCACGAAGCCGGCGATCGCGATGTGCGTCGCCTTCCAGCCGATCTTCATCGGCGAGGCCTTGGCGATCGAGGCCGCGGCGAACGCGGCCAGCGCCACCGGCGGCGTCAGGTCGGCCATGATGCCGAAGTAGAAGACGAACATGTGCGAGACGATCAGCGGCACGCCGAGCTTGAGCAGCGCCGGTGCGGCGATCGAACTGGTGATGATGTAGTTCGGGATCGTCGGGATGCCCATGCCGAGCACCAGACACACCGCCATCGTCAACAGCAGCGAAAGAACGAGGCTGGTCGCACCCACCTGAAGCACGAATTCGGCAAAGGTCGAGGCGGCGCCGGTGAGCGTGAGGACGGCGATGATGACGCCGACGATCGCGCAGGCCACGCCCACCGCCACCGCCTGGCGCGCACCGTCGACGAGGCCGGCGCGGATCGTGCGCAGCGTGTCGCGGCCGCCGACGACGACGAAGTTCAGCGCCACCAGCACGGCGATGCCGACGACGATCGGCCAGATGCCCCAGCGGAAGAAGCTCGCCGCCACCAGCCCGACCGCGACCCAGAACAGCACGCGCATGAAGCGCGACGGCGTGCGCCCGGCGACCGCCACGCCGAGGATCAGCATCGCCGTCAGCGACAGCCCGACGATGCCGGCGAACATCGGCGTGAAGCCGTCGAACAGCATGACGACGAGCACGGCCAGCGGCAGCATCAGGTACCACTGGCGGCGGATCGCCAGCCAGGGGTTCGGACATTCCTCCTTGGGCAGGCCGAGCAGGCCGGCGCGCCCGGCCTCGAGGTGCACCATCCAGAACGCCGTCAGGTAGTACAGGATCGCGGGCACCACCGCGGCCTGCACCACCGTCACGTAGGGCACGTTGAGCGTCTCGGCCATGATGAAGGCCACCGCCCCCATCACCGGCGGCATGATCTGCCCACCCATGCTCGACGTGGCCTCGACGGCACCGGCAAAGACGGGCGCGTAACCGAAGCGCTTCATGAGCGGAATCGTGAACTGCCCCACCGTCAGCACGTTGGCCACGCCCGAGCCCGAGATCGTGCCCATCATGCCCGACGAGATGACGGCCACCTTGGCCGGACCGCCGCGCGCCTGGCCGACGAAGCCCAGCGCCACGCTGTTGAACAGCTTGATCATCCCGGCATGCTCGAGGAAGCTGCCGAACAGGATGAACAGGAAGATGTAGGTCGCCGACACCAGGGTCGGGATGCCGTAGATGCCCTCGGTGCCGAGGTAGAGCTGGCCGACGATCTGGTCGTAGCCGTACGGGCGGTGGCCGAGGAAACCTGGCAGGTATTCGCCGAACAGCCCGTAGAGGAGGAATGCGCCGCAGATCAGGGGCAGCGCCGTGCCCAGCACGCGCCGCGCGGCCTCGAACAGCAGCACCACGGTGGCGGTGCCGACCGCGAGGTCGAGCGGGCTCGGGTCGCCCGAGCGCGCAATCAGCGCGGCCTCGAACACGAGGTGATAGAGCGCCAGCGCGAACGCCGCGGCGGCGAGCGCCGCGTCGTACCAGGCGATGCTGCGGCGGTCGGCGCGGCCCGAGACCGGGTGGATCAGGAACGCCAGCGCCATCAGGAAGCCGACGTGGATCGAGCGCGTCGGCAGGCTCGACAGCGGCGCGAACGCGGCGATGACGAGCTGGTAACTCGAAAACGCCAGCGCCACCGCCGCCAGCGCCTTCGCCGCGCGGCCGGCGAGCTCGCGCTTGACGCCGGTCTCGTCGAACGGTTCTTCGATCGCCGCCGCCGGCGAACCGGGCGTGGCCACGCCGCTCAGTTCTTCAGCACACCGACTTCACGGTAGTAGCGCTCGGCGCCCGGGTGCAGCGGCAGCGGCATGCCGTCAAGCGCATGCTCGAGCTTGATCGCCTTGGCCGCCGCATGCGCCGCCACCAGCGCGTCCAGACCGGTCCACAGCGCCTTGGTCATCGCATACACGACGTCGGCCGGCACGCCCTCGTGCGTGACCAGGTAGTTCTGTACGGCCGCCGTCGCTGCGGCGCTCGTCTGCCCGCGGTAGGTGTCGGCCGGAATCGTGGCGGGCAGGTAGGCCGGATCGCCTATCTTCTTGATGATGTCGGCCGGCACCGGCACGACGACGACTTCGACCGCGGTGGCGAGGTCGCGCAGCGAAGCCACGCCGAGCCCGGCCGACTGCAGCGTCACGTCGAGCTGGCGGTTCTTCATCAGCTCGACCGATTCCCCGAAAGGCAGGTACTCGACCTTGGCGAAGTCCTTGTACGTGAGCCCGGCGGCGCCGAGCACGGCACGCGCGTTCAGCTCGGTGCCCGAGCGCGGCGCGCCCACCGAGATCTTCTTGCCCTTGAGGTCGGCCAGCGTGCGGATGCCGGCATCGGCGCGCGCGACGATCTGGATGTAGTTCGGGTAGATGGCGGCGATGCCGCGCAGCTTCCTGAGCGGCGTCTTGAAGCCCGCCTCCTCGTTGCCCTTCCAGGCGTCGGACAGCGAGTCGCCGAGCGTGAAGGCGATCTCGCCGCGGCCGGCCTGCAGCAGGTTCAGGTTCTCGACCGACGCCTTGGTCGCCTGCACCGAGACCTTGGCGTTCGGCAGCGCCTTGCCGATGTTGCCCGACAGCGCCACGCCCAGCGGGTAGTACACGCCGCTCGTGCCGCCGGTGAGCACGTTGACGAACTGCTGCGCGGCCGCCGTCATGGGCAGCGCGGCGAGCAGCATCGATGCCGCGCTCAGGGCGGCCAGCCAGAAACGATTGCGCATCCTCTTGCTCCTGCTCGTTGGATTGCGGCCGGGCCGCCGGCCTTCGCCATGACGACGGACGCGGCGAGTGTACGACGCGGTTTGCGGCTGCCGCGCGCGCCGGGTTGACGGCGCAAGCGCGTGCACGCATGGGGCGCACCGGGTGCTGCGATCTGCCGCCGCGGCACGCGGTCAGGCTCCCTGCGCGCGCCGGCCGCCCAGGCCGAGGTAGCTCTCGATCACGCGCGCGTCGCTCGCCAGTTGCGCCGCCGGGCCCTCGAGCGCGATCTCGCCGGTCTCGAGCACGTAGGCGTAGTCGGCCACCTGCAGCGCCGCGCGCGCGTTCTGCTCGACCAGCAGGATCGAGGCGCCGCCCTGCTTGAGCGTCTCGATGATGCGGAAGATCTCGCGCACGATGCGCGGCGCCAGTCCGAGCGAAGGCTCGTCGAGCATCAGCAGCCGCGGCCGCGCCATCAGCGCGCGGCCGATCGCGAGCATCTGCCGCTCGCCGCCCGAGAGCGTGCCGGCGCGTTGCGCGCGGCGCTCGTGCAGGCGCGGAAAGAGCGCGAAGACCTCGTCCATCGTTGCCGCCTGGTCGCGCTCGCCGCGGCGAAAGCGCTGGAAGGCGCCGAGCAGCAGGTTGTCGGCCACCGTCATCTCGCCGAAGAGTTCGCGCGTCTCGGGCACCAGCGTCATGCCGGCGGCGACCATCTGCTCGATCTCCTGGCCGGCGCGCTCGACGCCGTCGAACAGGATGCGGCCGCGCATCGAGCCGCCGAGGGGCAGCGCGCCCATGATGGCCGCGAGCAGGGTTGTCTTGCCCGCCCCGTTGGGGCCGATCACGGTGACGATCTGCCCGCTGGCGACCTTCAGGCTGGCGCCGTGCAGCGCCTCGACCTTGCCGTAGGCGGCGCTGAGCGCGCGCACGTCGAGGACATACCCGCTCACTCGACGCCCCCGAGATAGGCCTCGACCACGCGCGCATCGCGCTGCACCTCCTCGGGCGCGCCCTCGCAGATCTTCTGGCCGAAGTCCATCACGTAGACGCGATCCACCAGCCCCATCACGAAATCCATGTCGTGCTCGACGAGCAGGATCGAGATGCCCTCGGCCTTGAGCTCGAGCAGGAGTTCGGCCAGCGCGCGCTTTTCGAGGTAGCGCAGGCCCGCGGCCGGCTCGTCGAGCAGCAGCAGGCAGGGGTCGGCCGCGAGCGCGCGCGCCACCTCGAGCAGCCGCTGCTTGCCCAGCGGCAGCGCACCGGCCGGCTCGAACCGGTGCGGGCCCAGCCCGACGCGCTCGATGTGGCGCGCGGCCTCGGCCAGCAGGCGCTGCTCCAGGCGCCGCTCGAGGTGCCAGGCGCCGGCCAGCACGCCGCGCAGCAGCCCCGGGTTGGCACGCGCGTGCGCGCCGATGGCGACGTTGTCGAGCACGCTCATCTGCGGCAGCAGCTTGACGTGCTGGAAGGTGCGGCTGATGCCGAGCGCCGCGATCTGGCGCGCGGACTTGCCGCGCAACGCCTGCCCGAGGAAGCGGATTTCGCCTTCGGTCGGCGCGAGCACGCCGGAGATGATGTTGAAGGTGGTGCTCTTGCCGGCACCGTTCGGACCGATCAAGGCGACGATCTCGCCGGCGGCGACGCCGAGCGCCATGTCGTGCACGGCGACCAGGCCGCCGAAGCGCATCGTCACGTGCTCGATGTCGAGCAGCGCCTGGCCGGGCGCCGGGCGCGCCCGCCGCTCCAGGGCCGCCGCGCCGGTGTCGACGCGGCGCGGCGCGGCTCGGGTCGGCACCCAGCGCGCGAGCGCCGGCCACAGCCCCTCGCGCGCGCGCTGCAGCACGACGATCATCGCGATGCCGAACACGATCACCTCGAAGTTGCCGGCCTGGCCGACGAGCCGCGGCAGGACGTCCTGCAGCCACTGCTTGGACACCGTGATGACGGCCGCGCCGAGCAGCGCGCCCCAGACATGGCCGGCCCCGCCCACCACCGCCATGAACAAGTATTCGATGCCGACGTTGATCGAGAACGGCGTCGGGTTCAGGAAGCGCTGCATGTGCGCGTACAGCCAGCCCGACACCGACGCCAGCAGCGCGGCCAGCACGAAGATCACCAGGCGCGAGCGCGCGGTGTCGACGCCCATCGATTCGGCCATCACGCGCCCGCCCCGGAGCGCGCGGATCGCGCGCCCTTCGCGCGAGTCGAGCAGGTTGCTCGTCGCCACCACGCCCACGAGCAGGAACAGCCAGATCAGGTAGAAGATCTCGCGCCCGCCCGTCAGCGCGTGGCCGAAGACGGCAATCGGCGGCAGGCCGGTCATGCCGGTGAAGCCGCCGAGCAGCTCGAGGTTGCCGAACACGAAGTACAGGCTGATGCCCCAGGCGATCGTGCCCAGCGGCAGGTAATGCCCCGACAGGCGCAGCGTGAGCAGGCCGATGGCCAGCGCGAAGACAAAGGTGAGCACCAGACCGGCGCCGAGCGTGAGCCAGGTCGACGTGCCGAGCCAGGCCAGCCAGGGCGGCAGCGTGGTCGAGGTCGTGAGCACCGCGCTCGTGTAGGCACCCAGGCCGACGAAGGCGGCCTGGCCGAACGAGGTCAGCCCGCCGATGCCGGTGAGCAGCACGAGCCCGAGCGCCACCAGCGCATACAGTCCGATGTAGTTGAGCAGCGTCACCGTGAACTCGGGCAGCGCGAGCGGCGCCAGCAGCACGAGCGCGACGAACAGCGCCAGCCAGTGCCGCGCGCTCACTCTTCCTCCTCGACGCCGTGCGTGGCCAGCGAGCGCCACAGCAGCACCGGGATGATGAGCGTGAAGACGATCACCTCCTTGTAGGCGCTGGCCCAGAACGACGAGTACGACTCGAGCAGCCCCACCAGCAGCGCGCCGACGGCGGCGATCGGGTAGCTCGCCAGCCCGCCGATGATGGCGCCGACGAAACCCTTGAGCCCGATCAGGAAGCCGGTGTCGTAGTAGACGGTGGTGATGGGCGCGATGAGCACGCCCGAGAAGGCGCCGATCGCCGCGCACAGGAAGAACGACAGCTTGCCGGCGAGCGCCGTCGGGATGCCCATCAGCCGGGCGCCGGCGCGGTTGATCGCCGTGGCGCGCAGCGCCTTGCCGTACAGCGTGCGCTCGAACAGCAGATAGAGGATCACGATGAGCGCCAGCGAGCAGCCCACCACCCACAGCGTCTGCGCCGGGATCGACATGCCGGCGAACTCGAGCCGGCCGTCCGAGAACGCGGGCGTGCGCGAGCCCTCGGCGCCGAACAGCAGCAGCCCGAGCCCGACCATCACCACGTGCACCGCCACCGCCAGGATGAGCAGCACCAGGACCGAAGCCTCGGCCAGCGGCTGGAACGCCAGCCGGTACAGCATCGGCCCGAGCGGCACCACCACCGCCAGCGCGAGCGCGATCTGAAGCAGCATCGGCGCCGTCTGCAGCGGCACCCAGCGCAGCAGCACCAGGAGCGCGAGCGGATAGGCGATGTTCCAGCACAGCAGCGCCGGCACGCCGCGCCAGCGCCGGGCGCGCAGCGCGGCGGCACCGTCGACCAGAGCCACCAGCACGCCTCCGATCAGCAGCAGCCACACCGTACCCGGCAATCGGCCCGCCTGCAGCGCCGCCAGCGTGAGCGCGCCGTACGAGACGAACTCGCCCTGCGGGATGAGGATGACGCGTGTGACGGCGAAGGCCAGCACCAGGGCCAGCGCCAGCAGCGCGTAGATCGCGCCGTTGCTGATGCCGTCCTGCCCGAGCAGCAGGGCGATCTCGAAATTCATGCCGATCCGCGATCCATCTTGCGTGGCCCGTCGCGCGCGGTCCGCGGCGCGCCGGCCACGGACCGCGAATCAGGGCGCACCGCTCACGGCATCACTTGATCAGGCGCCACGCTCCGTTCTTGATCTCGACCATGACGGCCGCGCGCTGGTCCAGGCCGAGGTGGTCGGTCGGGCTCATGTTGAAGATGCCGTGCGCGCCGGCGGCTTCCTTCACGCCTTCGAGCGCGTCGCGCAGCGCGGCACGGAACTCCTTGGTGCCGGGCTTGGCCTTCTTCGCCGCCGTCGGCAGCGCGTGCTGCAGCAGCACGCCGGCGTCCCAGGCGTGGCCGCCGAAGGTCGAGACGCTGCCCTTGCCGTGTTCCTTCTCGTAGGCCGCGACATAGGCCAGCGCCGACTTGCGCACCGGGTTGTCGGCCGGCAGTTGGTCGGCCACCAGCACCGGGCCGGCGGGCAGCAGCGTACCCTCGCAGTCCTTGCCGCACACGCGCAGGAAGTCGTTGTTGGCCACGCCGTGCGTCTGGTAGATCGTGCCCGTGTAGCCGCGCTCCTTGAGCGTCTTCTGCGGCAGCGCCGCCGGCGTGCCGCTGCCGGCGATCAGCACGGCGTCGGGCTTGGCCGCCATGATCTTCAGGATCTGTCCGGTGACCGAGGTGTCGGTGCGCTGGTAGCGCTCGTTGCCGACGATCCGCAGGCCGCGGCCTTCGGCGATCAGCGAGAACGTCGTCCACCAGCCCTCGCCGTAGGCGTCGGTGAAGCCGATGAAGCCCACCGACTTGATGCCGCGACGCAGCATGTCGGAGACGATCACGGTGGCCATCTGCTGGTCGTTCTGCGGCGTCTTGAACACCCAGCGCCGCTTGGCGTCCATCGGCTCGACGATGCGCGAGGAGGCGGCCATCGAGATCATCGGTGTCTCGGTCTCGGCGGCGACGTCGATCATCGCCAGCGAATTGGGCGTCACCGTCGAGCCGACGACGACGTCGACCTTGTCCTCGGTGATCAGCTTGCGCGTGTTCTTCACCGCGGTGGTGGTGTCGGAGCCGTCGTCGAGGACGATGTAGTCGACCTTGTGGCCGGCGATCGTCCGCGGCAGCAACGCGAAGGTGTTGCGCTCCGGGATCCCGAGCGAGGCGGCCGGCCCGGTGGCCGACAGCGTCACGCCGACCTTGATGTCCTGCGCGGCGGCAACGCCGGCGAGCAGTGCCAGCGCGGCGGCGGCATACAGCTTGAGCTTCATCCTCTTCGATCTCCGGTTGGGGGTATGTCTGGCAGCCGGCCGCCATCAGGCGCGAGCCCGGCTTCGAGTCGCGCGGAGTAGATCAAATTCCCCTCCCACCGACAAGGCCGCGGCGTCATGCGAAGCGAAGTCGATCGTCATGGTTATCCCGCGGTCGCTGCGTCGTCGGAGGCATCCTCAGGGTCCATCCTGCACGCCCTGCATCGCCGATGCAGCGACGGCGGCGCGCGCACGGCCGGCTGGGGCCGCGCCGTCGTCAGGCGCGCGCGTACAGCGGCAGCACCGCGCCGCTGATCTCGACGTTGGCCGGCGCGACGAGCTGCAGCACCGCCTCGGCCGCAGCCGCGGGCGCGAGCCACCTCGACGTGTCGGCTCCCGGCATCGCCTTGCGGTTGGCCTCGGTGTCGAGCGTCGAGGGAGCGATCGCGTTGACGAGGATGCGCTCGTCCTTCAGTTCTTCGGCCAGCGCCTGAGTGATCGCCGCCACCGCGGCCTTGGCGCCGGCGTACGCCACCATCCCAGCGCCTCGACGGGGTTCGATCCCCGGCCGCGCTGCCACGTTGACGATGCGCCCGCCCGTCCCGCCCCGGCGCATCGCGCGCACCGCGGCACGGCAGCACAGCCAGGTGGTGAGCGCATTGATCTGCAGCAGGTGCAGGAAGTCGGCCTGGGAGGCCTGGCCGAGCGGCGCCATCGCGAAGCCGCCGGCCAGGTGCACCGATGCCCAGAGCCTGGGCACGCGGTCGTAGAAGCGGTCGACCGCCACCTCGTCGCCCAGCTCGACGCCGGTGACGACGCGCAGCCGATCGCCGTCTGCCGCGACCGGCATGCCGGCCGAACCACGGACCGGCACATGACACACTGCGCCCGCCTGCAGCAACCGCGCCACGACCGCCTTGCCCAGCGCACCGGCACCGCCGGTGACGACGACATGTCTGTCGATGAGCGGCTCGGACATCGCGGCCTCCACAGGGTGCAAAGAGGCGCATGATGCCGCCGATCGCAAGCCGGCGCCCACGACGGCGCCGCGAGCGGTGGGGGGGGGGGCCGCAGCCTTCGCCGCATCGACGACAGGCCGGCGCGGCCAGGGGACCGCAGGCGTCGAGGGCCGAGGCATGGACCGGATCATCCCGGCACGGGCGGCACCGCGCATGGTGCCATCGGTGTGTGCCCGGATTCGGCGATCCCACCCGGAGATCTCCGAACCGGAGGCAGCGCTGCCGATGCGCAACATGGCTGGCCTCTGGCGAAAGCTGCTTCCGACCGAGCCGTGTCGGCTCGCGAAGCTGCCGAGCGGGCGGATTGTCTTGGCCGATGACGAACGTCCTGTCGGCCCCGTGCGCGGAGCGCAACGGGCCAGAACCCCGCGCGACGCGGAGATCTCGGGCAACAAGAGGGCCCGGAGGTCATCCGAGCCCTTGCAGATGGTGGTGGTGGGCCTGTAACCCGCGCCAAACCTAGCAAACTCAGCGCCTTACAAGCTGCGCAGACCGCTGCGGAACGGTGTGGATCAGCCCCTTTTCCGAGGTGAATCGTAGCAGCTCGACCCCATCACCACTGCGATCGCCGCCGCCAGGATCACTGCCAGTTCGATTCCTTGTTTCTCAATCGAACCGGCGTCCTCACAGGCATCCATGCGGCGAAAAGGCCGCCCTATCGCCGCAGGATGCGCGGCGAATAACTCGAACCCGCGGAGAAAGTAGCCCATAATCTCCGCATGTTCCGCGGCGATTACACCTACATCTGGCAGTCCGACGACTGGCCAACGTGGCGCTACGACCTGGCTACTCTGGCCCATGCGTTGGCCGACGTCAGCCGCGCCCAGGGTCTGTTGATGGGGCGACTGGCCGATGTCGGAATGGCCTTACGCGATCAGGCCAGCCTGTCGGCTCTGACCGAAGACGTTGTCAAGACCAGCGAGATCGAGGGCGAACAGCTCAACGTCGAGTCTGTGCGCTCCTCCATCGCCCGCCGCCTCGGCGTCGACATCGGTGCCCTGGCCCCGGTCGACCGCCACGTCGAGGGCGTCGTCGAAATGGTGCTCGACGCCACCGCCAACTGCAGCGCTCCGGTCACCCGGGACCGCTTGTTCGGATGGCACGCCGCCTTGTTCCCCACCGGCTATTCGGGCCTGGTCCGAATCAACGTGGGCGGCTGGCGCGACGATGCCACCGGTCCGATGCAGGTGGTCTCTGGACCGCTGGGGCGTCAACGTGTGCACTTCGAGGCGCCGCCGGCCGACGCGTTGGAATCCGAGACGAGTCGCTTCCTGACCTGGGCCAACAGCGCATCTACCGAACCGCCACTGATCAAGGCCGGACTCGCGCACCTGTGGTTCGTCACCCTGCATCCGTTCGATGATGGCAACGGCCGCATCGCGCGTGCCGTCGGCGATATGTTCCTGGCCCGAGCGGATGGCAGCCCACAGCGCTTCTACAGCCTGTCGGCACAGATCCAGCGCGAGCGCAAGGCCTACTACGACGTCCTGGAGCGCACCCAGAAGCAATCGATGGATGTCACCGAGTGGCTCGCGTGGTTCCTCGCCACGCTGCATCGCGCCGTCGACCAGGCACAGCACACGCTAGACGCGGTTCTGGTCAAGACGCGGTTCTGGCAACGCTGGGCTGCACCCGGTTCTGCACCGCTGAACGAGCGGCAGGTGAAACTGATCAACCGGCTGCTCGACGGCTTCGAGGGCAAGCTCACCAGTAGCAAGTGGGCGGCGATCGCAAAGTGTTCGCCGGACACTGCCCTGCGCGACATCACGGATCTGCTGGCACGCGGCGTCCTGCGCAAATCGGACGCCGGCGGCCGCAGCACCAGCTATGAATTGAACTACCCCTCCAGGTAGCGCGCCCGTTGCTGTAGCCGCTGAACTCGACGATGACCAACGGCCCAATCCTCATGATGAAGGCGTTGTTCGACCTGACGTTGTCCTGAAGCGGAACCACCAAGCCAGCCATCTTCTTGCGCAGGGTCTTGAAGTCCGGCGACGAGTTGTCCCGTGCGTCCGCTCCTAGGGCAGGATCCGACACTATTCGCTGGTGAGGTGGCGGTTTTGGTGCGAGGCAACTGCTGGCGATCAGCGGCTGCTGAACTGGCTGGGTGTTGATCCGGGTGTGCGCCTGCCTGGCCGCCCTGCAGGGCGGCCAGGCAGGCGCGGGCGGCGGCGCTGCGGGCTCGACATCGGCGGTGATGCCGGCACTCACGCCGTCGGTGCGGTCCGACGGCGGTGTAGGCATGCCGCGGTACAACGCGGTCGATGCCGAAGAAGGCGGGCACGGCAACGGTCTCTCTCGCCGGGAAGCTTGACCACCGCACCGTGCCCTACACCGTGCCGATGAAGGCGGTGCCGCAGCAGTGTGGCGCGCTGGGACGAGTCCGTCCAGCACTTCGGTTGTGCCGGGGTGCGCATGGACCAACCCGCCCGCCTTTACCTGTGCGCGCGTTGTCGCGTCCAGGTCATCCTGTGCAGCCGCTGCGACCGCGGCAACCGCTATTGCGGCCGAGCTTGCTGGCGTCAGGTCCGCGAGCAGGCGCGGCGTGAGACTGCACAGCGCTACCAGCGCTCCCGGCGCGGTCGCATCGCGCACGCGCAGCGCTCTCGTCGTTGGCGCCAGCGCCGTGCTGCCCGTGGCGCCGTCGGCGCTACAGGTGTCGACGCACATAACGTGACGCACCAGGGTTC
>JADYZZ010000028.1 GCA_020852865.1 Rubrivivax sp. | reverse complement strand
GCTGTTCGGCAAGGTCACCAACATCGCCGACTACGGCGCCTTCGTCGAGATCGAGCCCGGCATCGAGGGCCTGGTGCACGTTTCCGAGATGGACTGGACGAACAAGAACGTCGCCCCGGCCAAGGTGGTGACGCTGGGCGAGGAGGTGGAGGTGATGGTCCTCGAGATCGACGAGGACAAGCGCCGCATCAGCCTGGGCATGAAGCAGTGCAAGGCCAACCCCTGGGAGGAGTTCGCTGCCAACGTCAAGCGCGGCGACCGCGTCAAGGGCCCGGTCAAGAGCATCACCGACTTCGGCGTCTTCGTCGGCCTGGCACAGGGCATCGACGGCCTGGTGCACCTGTCCGACCTGTCCTGGCACGAGCCGGGCGAGAGCGCGGTGCGCAACTACAAGAAGGGCCAGGAGGTCGACGCCGTGGTGCTGGCGGTGGACGTCGAGCGCGAGCGCATCAGCCTCGGCATCAAGCAGCTCGACGTCGATCCCTTCACCAGCTTCACGACGCTCAACGATCGCGGCGCCCTCGTCAACGGCAAGGTCAAGAGCGTGGATCCGCGCGGCGCCGAGATCCAGCTCAACGCCGACGTCACCGGCTACCTGCGCGCCAGCGAGATCAGCCGCGACCGCGTCGAAGATGCGCGCAACGTGCTCAAGGAGGGCGACGAGGTCAGCGTGATGGTGATCAACGTCGACCGCAAGATGCGCTCGATCCAGCTCAGCATCAAGGCCAAGGACAACGCCGAGCAGCAAGAGGCGATGCAGCGTCTGGCGCAGAGCAACGAGCGCGAGACGGCCGGCACGACGAGCCTGGGTGCCCTGCTGCGCGCCAAGCTCGACAAGACCGGCGAGTGACGCCGTGCGCGCGCAGGCCCGGCGCCGGGCCTGCGCGCACCGCCGCGCCGCCTGCAGCCAGGTCGCGCGGCACGGTCCACCCAGGCCTGCACCGATGACCCGCTCCGATCTCGTCACCCGGCTCGCCGATCGCTTCGCGCAGCTCACGCAGCGCGATACCGAGTTCGCGGTCCGGACCATGCTCGACGCGATGACCGATGCGCTCGCGCGCGGCCACCGCATCGAGATCCGCGGCTTCGGCAGCTTCGCCGTCAACCGTCGGCCGCCGCGCATCGGGCGCAACCCGCGCAGCGGCGAACAGGTCACGATCCCCGAGAAGCTGGTGCCCCACTTCAAGCCGGGCAAGGCGCTGCGCGAGGCCGTGGACGGCCGCAGCGCCGGTGCCCGGGAGTAGGCGCCGGCCGGCACCGGGCGCGGCACGCCGGTTCTGCCGCATCATCGCCGTCCATGCGCCTCGTCGTCTGGCTGATTCGCGGTTTCGTCTTCTTCGCGCTGTTCGCGTTCGCGCTGAACAACCAGCAGGACGCCACCGTGCGCTGGTTCTTCGGCACCGAGTGGCGCGCACCGATGGTCATCGTCGTGCTGGCGGCATTCGCCGCCGGGGCGGCGATCGGCGTGCTGGCGATGGTGCCGGCGTGGTGGCGTCACCGCCGGCGCGCCGGCCGCAGCGCACCGCTGCCGGCACCCAGCGCACCGCCGCCCGCGCTCCACTCGGTGCCGCCGTCCGAGTTCGGCCCCGAGTACCCGCCGCGCGAGGGACTTTGAAGCCGATGCGCAACGCGCCGGCGCGATGCGCCGCACCGGCGTGACCCCGCTGCGCGCGCCGCGATGGACTTCGACTTCCAGTGGCTGCTGATCGGTCTGCCGATCGCGTTCGCACTCGGCTGGACCGCCTCGCGCCTAGACCTGCGCCAATGGCGGCGGCGCGATGCACCCCAGGCCTACTTCGAGGGCCTCGGCCTGCTGCTCAACGAGCAGCAGGACAAGGCCATCGACGCTTTCATCGAGGCCGTGCAGCGCGACCCCGAAACCTCCGAGCTGCACTTCGCGCTCGGCAACCTGTTCCGGCGCCGCGGCGAGTTCGAGCGCGCCGTGCGCGTGCACGAGCACCTGCTGGCGCGCAGCGACCTGGGCGCCGCCACGCGCGAGCGCGCGCAGCATGCGCTGGCCGAGGACTTCATGAAGGCCGGGCTCTTCGACCGCGCCGAGCAGGCCTGGCGCAGCCTCGTCGGCGGCCGTTTCGACCGCGAGGCCTGCCTGGCGCTGCTGGCGCTGGCCGAGCGCTCGCGCGACTGGGCGCGCGCGCTCGAGCTGGCGGTCCAGCTCGAAGCGGCCGGCGGCGGCTCGTTCGCCACCCGGCGCGCGCACTACGAGTGCGAGCATGCCGTCGCCGCACATGCCGCGGGACTCCAGGCGCAAGCCCAAGCCGCGCTGGCGCGTGCGCGCCAGGCGGCACCGGGCGCGGCGCGCGCGCTGCTGCTCGCCGGGCAGTGGGCGTGGCGGGCCGGCGAGGCGCGCGAGGCGCTGGCGGCCTGGGACGCCTTGCGCCGAGCCCAGCCGACCGCCTTCCTGCTCGTCGCCGAGGACTACGCCGCAGCGGCGCGGGCCGACGGCAACGCGGCCGCGGCGCGCACCGTGCTGCAGGAGCAGTACGCGCGGCGGCCGGCGTTCGAACTGGTGTGCGCGCTCGACCGACTCGACGCCGACGCGGGGATCTCACTCGACGCACGCGCGACGCGATGGGCACGACATCTGGCGCAGCTGCCCTCGCTGGCCGCGGCCGAACGCCTGCTCGAGCTGCCGGCCACGCAATGGGGCGAGGAAGGGCTGAGCGCGCTGCGCGCGGCCGTTGCGCAAGCCGCCGGGCCGCTCGGCCGCTATCGCTGCGCCGCCTGCGGCTTCGAAGCCCAGCAGTATTTCTGGCAGTGTCCGGGTTGCCTGAGCTGGGACAGCTTCCCGCCGCAGCACATCGAAGCGCTCTGACGGTGCGCGCTGCGCGTCGCCTTCAGGCGGCGCGCGCCGGATCGGCCATCTGCACCTCGAGCAGCTCGAGCACCTCGGTGCGGCCCGGAACCTGGCCCTTGCCGCCGATGCTGGCCGCGCGCCGCGAACCGGCAAGGCCGGCCAGACCGGGGTCGTGGTCGCAATAGATGCCCAGCGTCGGCCGCCCGAAGGCGGCGGCCAGATGGGTGAAGCCGGTGTCCAGTCCGACCACCTGCTCGGCGCGCGCCAGCACGGCAGCCATCTCGCCGACGGTGAGAAAAGGCGGCACGTCGCCGTCGCAGCCCGCGGCGATGCGCTCGGCCAGCGTCTGCTCGTCGTCGCGCCCCCACAGCACCACCGGCGGCAGGCCGCGCTCGGCCAGGCGTCTGCCGACGGCGATCCAATGCCGCTCGGGCCAGAGCTTCTCGCGCCGGCTGGCGTTCGGGATCAGCACCGCGAACGCGCCGCGCGGCAGCCAGCCCGGCTCGGGCGGACGCAGGCCGAACACCGGCGCCGCCTCGGGCGCCGGCAGCCGCAGCGCCCCGGCGACGAGCAGCCTGCAGCGCTGCACGGCCTGCAGCGCGCGAGGCACGGCGATGCGCTGGCGGTACAGGTGCGCCGCGAGCGGCTCGCGCGCGCTCGCCGCGTCGTACCCGGCCACCGGAGCGCTCGCCTGGCGTGCCCAGATTGCGCTCTTGAGCAGGCCCTGCAAGTCGAGCACGAGGTCGTAGGGGGCACGCCTGAGCTCGGCACGCAGCGTCGCCATCGCGCTCCAGGTGCTCCGCCGCCAGAGCGCGCGCCGCCACTTGCGCCAGGCCATCGGCAGCACGCGCGCGACGCCCGGAACGAGCGCGGGGATGGCGGCGAAGGGCGCTTCGACCAGCCACTCGATGCGTGCCTGCGGATGCACGCACAGGATGTCGTGCACGACCGGCGTCGCGTGCACGACATCGCCCATCGACGAGGTCTTGACGACGAGCAGGCGCATCGTCAGCGCGCAGGGCCGCGCCCCGTCGCGCGGCGCGCGTCCGCGCCTGCAGGCGCAGACCCCTCGCGAGCCACGTCGCCGTCCGCAGGGACGGCGCCGTGCGCACGCTCGGCCTTGCAGGCCGCGTCTGCGCCTGCAGGCGCAGACCCCTCGCGAGCCACGTCGCCGTCCGCAGGGACGGCGCCGTGCGCACGCTCGGCCACGAGGGCGGGGTTGAAGCGCGGGTCGTTGTACATCTTGAACTGGCGGTAGACCTTGAAGTAGGCGCGGCCGGCCGCGGCATCGGCGAGCAGGTCATCCAGGCAGCCGGCCAGGTCGGCGCGCTGCTCGAGCAGGCGCTCGAGTCGGGCCGCACTGGCCGCGCGGTGCTCGGCGTCGACGTCGCGGCGCGCCGTCTGCACGCGCATCGCCCGCACCTTGAGCGCAAGGATCGACAGGCGGTCGATCATGCTGCCCACCGTCTCGCTGCTCAGGCGCGCGTGCGCGGGCACGGTCGGCCGCGGCGCATCGGTGCGCGCCGAGACGGGGTCGACCAGGCCCAGCGCCTCGAGCAAGAGCTCGTCGACGCGCTCGGTGGCGTCGTTGCGCGCCTGGTTGAAGCCGTCGATGGCACGCTTGTTGGCCGCGATCTCGGCATCGGCCACGCGCGTGCGCCGCGCCAGGTCCTCCTCGGCCCACAGGCTGCAGTTGCAGCGGTGGTTGGTCTGGATCCAGAGCCACAGGCCCGCGTCCATCGGCGCCGGTTCCTGCGCCGGCCAGTCGGTTGCGGCCAGCAGCCGGTCGTGCAAGGCAATGACGTCGGCGGCGGCGAGCGGGGCGATCATGGCATTCACACGCGGGGCGGTCGGGGCGCGGTGCCTCGGCTGGCAGAATGGCCGCGCATTATCGGCCGCCGATGCCAGCCCCCCGCCCACTCGTCGTTCGACTGCGCAACTGGGTCGGCGACGTCACGCTCGGCGTGCCCGCGCTGGCCCGGCTGGCCGATGCCGGCTACGCGCTGCAACTGGTGGGCAAGGCCTGGGCACGCGAGCTGCTGGCCGGCCAGGGCTGGCCGGTGCACGTGCTGCCGGCACGCTGGCGCGAGCGCGTCGCGCTGCTGCGGCGCCTCGGCGCCGAAGCGCGCGCGGTCGATGCCGCCTTCGACCGCCGGCTGAACGCGCTGTGCCTGCCGTACTCGCTGTCGAGTGCACTCGAGTTCCGCCTGGCCGGGCTGCGTGCGATCGGACATGCTTACGAGGGCCGCAGCCTGCTGCTGGCACATGCCGTGCGGCGCCCGGCGCAGGCGCACGAGCTGGAGGTGTACTGGCAGCTGGCCGGCGCGCTGCTCGGCGCCGAAGCAGCGCTGCCGCAGCGCATCGGCCTGCGCATCGCGACGAGGCACCGCGAGCAGGCCGAGGCGCTGCGCCGTGCGCACGGCATCGAGCGCGGCTGCATCGTGATCTGCCCGTTCGCCGGCGGCACCTGGGCCAAGCAGGACAAGACCTGGCCCGAGTTCGCCGACTTCGCGGCCACCGAGCTGCCGCGGCTGGGCCGCACCCTGCTCGTCTGCCCCGGCCCGGGTGAGGAAGGCATCGCGCGCGCGCAGTTCGCCGGTGCGTACTGTCTGGAGGGTGTCGGACTCGGCACCTATGCGGCGCTGCTCGCCGACGCGGCGCTGATGGTGGCCAACGACACCGGTCCGGGCCACATCGCGGCGGCCGTCGGCACGCCCCTGGTCTCGGTGCTCGGACCGAGCGATCCGGCGCAGTGGCGTGCCTGGGGACCGAGCGTGCAGATCGTGCGCGGCGAGCGCGGCTGGCCGACGCGCGACGCCGTCGCCGCCGCCAGCGCGCGCGCGCTGGCGGCGGCCGATCCCGGCGCTTGACCCCCTCGGGCGGGTGCCGCCCGAGGCGCTCGACTCCACCCGTCCCGGGGCCCCCGCGCAGCCCGCCGGCGAGGGAGCGACAGGCGCGCTGCGTCTGCCCAGAATGCCGCCCAACCCGCAGCGATCGGTGCCTCGCCGGCCGCACGGGCCACAGACCCCGTTTCACCCATCCGTTCCGAAGGAGATCGCCATGTTCCGCAAGCTCTGTGTCGCGCTGTTCGCCGCGCTCGCGCTCAACGCCTTCGCCGCCGTCGACGTCAACGGCGCCAGCCAGGCCGACCTCGAATCCGTCAAGGGCATCGGCCCGGGCCTGTCGGCCAAGATCGTGAAGGCGCGCGCGAGCGGCGGCTTCAAGGACTGGGCCGACCTGGTCGAGCGCGTCGGCGGCATCGGCCGCGCCAACGCGATGCGGCTGTCGCAGGCGGGGCTCACCGTCGCCGGTGCCGCCTGCGACCCGGCCACGCTGCCGGCAGCCGCCGCCAAGGCGGCAGCGAAGGCACCGCGCAGCGAGGCCACGGGCCAGCGCAGCACGCGCCGCATGCACCGCGATGCCGATCGGTCCTGAGGCGCAGCGCCGCGGGCCCGACGGCGTGCGTCGCGTCAAGGCAGCTCGACGTCGAGCCCGGCGGCCGTGACGTCGATATCGGGCTGCCGTCCGCGGCGCGCGTCGCGCTGGCCCCAGCCGAAGAACTGCAGCACCTCGTCGTGCCGCTCGAGCGTGTCGGACTCGCCCAGCGCCATCAGCTCGCGCGTGAACGGCGACTCGAACAGCAGGTAGCTGGCGAGCGCCGCGCCGCGCGCCGTCTCGCCCTCGCCGCCGACGCCGGCGCCGCGCAGCAGCGCGCGCACCGGCCGCGGCAGATTGGCGATGTGGCGCGCCGCGATGTCGTCGACGCGCTGCGACGGCGCGATCACGAGCGCCTCGACGGGCCGCAGCGGCGTATCGGCCAGCGCCGATTCCGGCAGCAGGGCCAGCGTGCGGTTGATGCGCCGCATGCGTTCGATGTCGACCGCCAGCGCGTCGAGGAAGATGCTCGACATCGCATGCCCGGCGATCTGCGCCAGGCTCGGGTAGCCCGTGTTGCGCACCTTGCGCCCGGGCTGCTCCTGCATGCGGCCGGCGCCGACGATGAGCAGCCGCTGCGCGCCGAGGTGGATGGCCGGCGAGATCGGCGCCGTGTTGCGCATCGAACCGTCGCCGAACCAGGCGGTCTCGCCGTCCGGCGTGAGCTGCTGCGCCGGGAACACGAAGGGGATCGCCGCCGACGCCAGCAGGTGCTCGTGCGTGATGCGGCAATGCGCCGCGACGCGCTGCGAGCGCTCCCACGGCGGCACGGTGTCGGCGGCCGTGAAGAAGGTGTAGTGCTCACCGCTCGTGTAGCTCGACGCCGTGACCGCGAGCGCGTGCAGCTGGCCCTGCGCGAACACGTTCGGCAGCCGCTCGAGCGGCACCAGACGCTCGAGCAGCTCGGCCAGCGGCGCGTTGTCCAGCAGCGAGCGCGGGCGCGCGCGCCGCCAGCGCGCCAGCAGCCAGCCCACCGACAGCGCCGTGAGCCAGCGCGCGCCGCTGCGCAGCATGCCGATCGAATCGGAGCGGTAGACCTGGTCGGCCGTAAAGTCCTGCCAGACCTTGGCGATGGCATCCACCGCGCCTTCGAAACGGTCGGCGTGCACCGCCAGCGCGGCGGCGTTGATGGCGCCGGCGGAGGTGCCGCAGATCACGCCGAACGGGTTGCGCAGCCGCGCGCGCGGGCCGAGCAGCTCGCGGCGCAGGCGCACCAGCGCGCGCAGCACCCCCACCTGGTAGGCGGCGCGCGCGCCGCCGCCGCTGAGCACGAGACCGGTGAGCGGGGATTCGAACATAGCGCGATTGTTGCCCCGCGCCGCCGCCGCAGCATGCGCGGGCTATCCCGCGAGTCGCCGCTGCCGCGCGCTCCCGCGCCGGGGCGGACGAAGGCTCGAGAGCCCGGACCGCGCTGCGCCTCGTTCAGTCGCGATCGTGGCCGTGGCCGCGGCCGCGGCGGCCGCGCCCGTCGTCCTGGCCCCGGTCGCGGCCGTAGCCGCCGCGGCTGCGGTCTTCCCAGCGCTCGCGCGGCTGCACCTGGTGCGCGTACCAGTCGTCGCGCACGAAGTACACCGGGACGCCGCAAGCGTTGTAGCGCGCGCAGTGCTTGCGCCAGTTCTTGCGGTGGCCCGGCGGCACCCACATGTACAACGGCTGCGGCGCGGGCGGCGGCGTCATCAGCACTACGCCCGGCGGCGGCTGCGGCATGGGTCGCGGCGCGACGATTACCGGCTGCGGCAGCACCACCGCCGGCTGCGGGAAGCGGCCGATGTCAACGCGGCCGTAGACGCCAGGCTGGCTGATCTGCACCGACACGCCGACATCCGGCCCGCCGGCGCGGGCGCCGGCATGCAGCCCCAGCGCAGCGGCGACGATGGGTGCGAAACGAACGAATGAGGTGAGGCGCTTCATCGGGACTCCGTCGACGGCAACGATGCCGATTGAACGCCCGAACGGCCGCCCGCGATGGCCGTGCGCCCCGGTTTTTCATTCGTACACAATCGTCGCCAAGCCGCCCTGCGCCACCTGGCGCCAGCGCCCGAGCGCCTCGTCGCAGGGCCAGAAGCGCGCCTCGTCGCCGAGGTCGATCTCGGCCGTGGCCGCGCGTCGGTGCATGCGCAGCCGGATGGTCAGCCCCTGGCGCGACTCGCCGGCCGCACCCGGCACGCGCCGCGCCGGCCACAGCGCGAGCACGTCACCCACCGGAGGCGTGCCCGCGTCGATGTCGACGGCCAGGTAGCGCCCGAAGTGCGCACGCGCCGCCGGCAGATCCCAGAGCTGCAGGAGGTTGAAGCGCAGGCCGCCGCCGCGGCGGTCGGGCTGGGTGCGCCCCTGCAGCACGACGAGCGCGTCATCCAGCAGCAGCGCGCGCTGCTCGCCGAGCGCCGCCTCGTCGACGCTGACTTCGAGCTGCAGCGAGCCGTCGTCGACCACGAAGATGACGAGCCTCCCGCGCGCCGTGGGCACCGTGCGCACCTCGCCGACGATGCCGGTGATGAGCTGCGGCTCGCGCAGGTCGGCCAGTTGCGCGATCTCGCGCGGCACGAAGCGGCGCACCTCGGCGCGATGCGCGTCGAACAGGTGGCCCGAGAGATGGAAACCGAGGGCCGCCTTCTCGTGGCCGAGCCGCTCGCACAGATCCCAGGGCGCGGCGTGCACGAGCGCGGGCTCCTGCGTGCCGCTGCCGTGCAGCTCGCCGCCGTCGCCGAAGTCGAACAACCCGGCCTGCAGCGCGTTGGCCGCCTGCGTCTCGGCCCAGTCGTACGCCAGACCGACGCTGGCCAGCAACTGGGCGCGCTCGCCGTGCAGCGCGTCGAAGGCACCGGCCTTGACGAGCGCCTCGACCACGCGCTTGTTCACGCGCTGGCGGTCGACGCGCAGCGCGAAGTCGAACAGGCTGCGGAACGGCCCGCCGCCCTGCCCCTCGTTGGCTCCGTGGCCTTCGCGCGCGGCGACGATCGCGTCGATCGCACCCTGGCCGGTGCCCTTCACCGCCGCGAGGCCGTAGCGCACGCGCCGGTCGGCCACCGGCTCGAAGCGCGCGACACCGCGGTTGATGTCGGGCGGCTCGAACGCGACGTCCATCGTACGCGCGTCGGCCAGCAGCACCCTCAGCTTGTCGGTGTCGTCGGCCTCGATCGTCATGTTCGCGGCGTAGAACTCCGCCGGCCCGTGCACCTTGAGCCAGGCCGTGTGGTAGGCGAGCACCGAATACGCGGCGGCGTGGCTCTTGTTGAAGCCGTAGCCCGCGAACTTTTCCATCAGGTCGAAGATCTCGTCGGCCTTGGCCTCGTCGATGCCCTTGGCCAGCGCACCGGTGCGGAACTTGACGCGTTCCTTGGCCATCTCGTCGGGCTTCTTCTTGCCCATCGCGCGGCGCAGTACGTCGGCGCCGCCGAGGGTGTAGCCGGCCAGCACCTGCGCGGCCTGCATCACCTGCTCCTGGTAGACGAAGATGCCGTAGGTCTCCTCGAGCACCGGCGCCAGCAGCGGGTGCGGCCAGCTCACCTCCTCGCGGCCGTTCTTGCGCGCGCAGAAGCTCGGGATGTTCTCCATCGGCCCGGGGCGGTACATCGCGTTGAGCGCGATCAGGTCCTCCAGCCGCGTCGGCCGCGCATCGCGCAGCATGGCCTGCATGCCGCGCGATTCGAACTGGAAGATCGCTTCGGTGCGGCCCTCGCCGAACAGCTTGTAGACCCTCGGGTCGTCGAAGGGCAGCTGGTCGAAGGCGAAGTCCTGCCGGCCCGGCCGGCGCGCGCGGATGAACTCCTTGGCCAGCTCGAGGATGGTCAGCGTGGCCAGGCCGAGGAAGTCGAACTTCACCAGGCCGATGGCCTCGACATCGTCCTTGTCGAACTGGCTCACCGCGCTGGCGCTGCCCGGCTGCTGATACAGCGGGCAGAAGTCGGTGATGCGGCCGGGTGCGATCAGCACGCCGCCGGCGTGCATGCCGACGTTGCGCACCAGCCCTTCGACGCGCGCGGCCAGCGCCAGCAGCTCGCGCACCTCGTCGTCGGCAGCCTCGCGCTGCTCGAGCTCGGGCGCCTCGCGGCGCGCGTAGATCGTGCCGTCGTCCTCCGCACCGTGGTCGGCGGGCAGCGCTGCGAGCGTCACCGTCTTGCCCGGCGGCGCCGGGATCAGCTTGGCGATCGAGTCCACGTGCCCATAGGCCATGCCCAGCACGCGGCCGACGTCGCGCAGCGCCGCCTTGGCCGCCATGGTGCCGAAGGTGGCGATCTGGCTCACCGCGTCGCGCCCGTACTTGCCCTTGACGTAGTCGATGACGCGGTCGCGGTGGGCCTGGCAGAAGTCGATGTCGAAGTCGGGCATCGACACGCGCTCGGGGTTGAGGAAGCGCTCGAACAGCAGCTTGTAGCGCAGCGGATCGAGGTCGGTGATCTCCAGCACATAGGCGACGAGCGAACCCGCGCCGGAGCCGCGCCCGGGCCCGACCGGGCAGCCGTTCGCCTTGGCCCAGACGATGAAGTCGCTGACGATGAGGAAGTAGCCCGCGAAGTCCATCGACTCGATGGTGGCCAGCTCGAACTCGAGCCGCTCGACGTAGCGCGGCCGCTCGCGTTCGCGCCGGGCCACGTCGGGGTAGAGCAGCGCCAGGCGCCGCTCGAGCCCGGCGAACGAAGCCTGGCGGAAGTACGCGCCCAGCGGGATGCCCTGCGGCGTCGGGAAGTCGGGCAGGCGCGCCTTGCCCAGCACGAGCTGCAGGTTGCAGCGCCGGGCGATCTCCAGCGTGTTGGCCAGCGCCGTGGGGATGTCGGCGAACAGCTCGCGCATCTGCTCGGCGCTCTTGAAATGCTGCTCGGGCGTGAAGCGGCGCACGCGCCGCGGGTTGGCCAGCGTCTCGCCCTCGGCGATGCACACGCGCGCCTCGTGCGCCTCGAAGTCGTCGCGCGCGAGGAACTGGATCGGGTGCGTGGCGACCACCGGCAAACCAAGCCCCGCGGCCAGGGCCACGGCGGAGCGCACATGGGCCTCGTGCTGCGGCTGACCGGCACGCTGCAGCTCGAGGTAGAAGCGGCGCGGGAAGAGCTCGGCCAGGCGCGCGGCCAGCGCGCGCGCGCGCTCTCCGTCGCCGGCCAGCAGCGCCGCGCCGACCGCCCCCAGATCCGCGCCCGAAAGCGCGATCAGGCCATCGCCGAGCTCGGCGAGCCAATCCCACTTCAGATGCGCCAGCGTACGCTGCGTGTTGCCGGTCCACGCGCGCGCAAGCAGTTCACACAGGTGGTGGTAGCCGCGCAGGTCCTGCACCAGCAGCGTGAGGCGGCTCGGGCTTCGGTCGACCGCGGCGGCGCCCAGGGTCGAAGCCGCCAGCGCGGTCGGCTCCATCCAGACATCGACGCCGATGATCGGCTTGACGCCCCGGCGCCGGCACGCCTGGTAGAACTTGACGGCACCGAACAGGTTATCCAGGTCGGTGATCGCCAGCGCCGGCTGGCCGTCGGCGCGCGCCGCGGCCGCCGCATCGTCGATGCGCAGCGTGCCGTCGACCACCGAATACTCGCTGTGCAGCCGCAGGTGGACGAAGGACATGGCGGTCATTCTAGGCAGCGCCTCGCAACCCGGAGCTCACCCGGCCGGCGCGCGCACGCTGCCTAGAATGGCGCATGAGCGTCTGGCTGCTGCGCCTGCTCGGCGCGCTGCTCGTGTTGAGCGCGGTGGCGCTGGCGCTGTCGCGCGCACCCGACCGCAGCGTCGAAAGCCTGGTCGCACGCTGGGCGCCGCCGCCTTCGGACTTCGTCGAGGTCAACGGCATGGTGGTGCATGTGCGCGACCAGGGCCCGCGCGGCGACCCGCTGCCCATCGTCCTGATCCACGGCACCAGTGCCAGCCTGCACACCTGGGAGGGCTGGGTGAAGTCGCTGACGGGCGAGCGGCGCGTCGTCACCTTCGACCTGCCCGGCTTCGGGCTCACCGGGCCTTTCGGCGGCAGCTACGCACCCGACGACTACCGCGGCGCGGCCTACGCGCGCTTCGTCGTCGACCTGCTCGACCGGCTGCGCCTGCCGCGCGTGGTGCTCGGCGGCAACTCGCTCGGCGGCGAGGTGGCCTGGCGCACCGCGCTGCTGGCGCCCGAGCGCGTCGCCGCGCTCGTGCTGGTCGACGCGTCCGGGCCGCGCTTCGTGCCCGAAGCGGTACCGCTCGGCTTCGCGATCGCACGCGTACCGCTGGTCAACCGGCTGAGCGAGTGGGTGCTGCCGCGCGGCGTCGTCGCGCAGAGCGTCGCCAGCGTCTACGGGAATCCGGCCAAAGTCACGCCGGCGCTCGTCGACCGCTACTTCGAGCTCGCGCTGCGCGCGGGCAACCGGCGTGCACTCGCGCAGCGCATCGCCGTCGTTGTCCAGGGCGAGGACGCCTCGGGCATCGAGCATATCCGGCAGCCGACGCTCATCGTCTGGGGCGGGCGCGACCGGCTGATCCCGCCGGCCACGGCGCAGGCGTTCGAGCGCGCGATCCCGGGCAGCCGGCTCGTCGTCCTGCCCGGGCTCGGCCACGTGCCGCAGGAGGAGGATGCGGCGCTCAGCGTGCAGCCCGTGCGCGCCTTCCTCGGTCTGCGCTGAAGGCCGCCCGGCACTCAGCGCAGGCCGAGCGCCTGCTCGACGAAGCGCGTGAGCGCGACGAAGTAGTAGTCGGCGTTCTCGCGCCGCGCAAAGCCGTGTCCCTCGTTGTCGGCGAGCAGGTACCACACCGGCCGCTGCAGCGCCTGCAGCCGGCGCACGATCTGCTCGCTCTCGCTCCAGGGCACGCGCGGGTCGTTGCGGCCCTGCACCACGAGCAGCGGCTTGGTGATGCGCTCGGCGTGCGTGAGCGGCGAGATCGACAGCAGGAACGCGCGCATTGCCGGGTCACGCTCGTCGCCGTACTCGGCGCGCCGCAGGTCGCGCCGGTAGCTCTCGGTGCGCTCGAGGAAGCTCACGAAGTTGCTGATGCCCACCGAAGCCGCTGCGCCGGAGATGCGTTGGGCCAGCAGCGTGCTCGCCGCCAGCGCCATGTAGCCGCCGTAGCTGCCGCCCATCACGACGACGCGGCGCGCATCGAGGCGTTCTTGCGTGGCCGCCCAGTCGAGCGCGGCAGCCATGTCGCGCACCGAGTCCTCGCGCAGGCGGCCGTTGTCGAGGTCGACGAAGGTCTTGCCGTAGCCGGTGGAGCCGCGCACGTTGGGCTCGAGCACGGCGATGCCGAGCTCGCGCACGAAGTAGTTGAGGCGGCCGTTCCAGCCGATGCGCGCCTGCCCCTCGGGGCCGCCGTGCATCACCATCAGGAGCGGCCGCCGGCCGCCGAACTGCGCCGGCGGCAGGCTGAGGATGCCGCTGATCGTGCGGCCGTCGAAGCTCGGCCAGCGCACGATCTGCTGCTCGGGCATCGCCGACAGATCGAGGCCGGGCGGCACGAGCGGCTGCGTCCAGACCTCGAGCAGGCCGCTTGCAGGGTCCAGGCTCGAGATGCGCGCCGGACCCTGCGGCCCCGACGACTGCAGTGCGATCTCGCCGCTGGCGCGGTGCACGGCGATGCGCGCGACGCTGCCGGGGGCACGCTGTGCCAGCGGCCTCTCGCGCCCTGCGGGCAGCTCGAGCAGGCGCAACTCGCCGCGGCCGTCGACGTTGACGAGCAGCGACAGCCAGCGCCCCTGCGGATCGACATCACCGTCCTGCACGTCCCAGGGGATGTGCGCGGCGAGCCGCTGCACCGCGCCGGCGGCCGCCGGCCGGCCGGCGGCGTCGGCGGCGAGGGGCACGCGCATCGCCTCGCGGAATTCGCCTGCGCGGTCGCTCGTGAAGTACAGCGCGCTGCCGTCGCTCGCCCAGCCGCCGACGAAGTAGGCGGCGCGCGCCTCGCCGGCGCGCGGCAGCAGCCGCCGGCGCGCGCCGTCGCTCAGGTCGATCAGCCACAGCTCCGACTCGGTGACGGAGACGTAGCGCGTGATCGCCAGCTGCCGCTCGTCGGGCGAAGCCAGGGCGCCGAACCAGCCTCCGCCCGGAAGCTCGGCCACGACGCGGCGCGCGGCCGGAGCGAGCGGATCGACCAGGGCAACCGTCGTGTGCACCTCGCTGCGCCGCCCGTCGGCGGCGGTGCGATCCAGCGGCACCGAAGCGACGACCAGTCGCCCGCTCGTCGCCAGCCAGTCGAGCAGCGCGTGGCGCTCGCCGTTCGCGGTGAGCTGCAGGGTCGCGCGCGTGTCCGGGTCGAGGCGAAAAAGCTGGAAGCTCTCGTCGCCGCCGCTGCCGCGCGCGAAGACGATGAAGCGGCCCAGCCGCGGCTCCCAGCGCGCCCGCGTCACCGGGTCGGCGCCGTCGGTGAGCCGCTCGGGCGCGGCCAGCGGCGCGCGCAGCCGGTACAGCTGCGCGGTGCTCGCGCCGGGCGCGCGGTGCGCCAGCAGCATTTCGCGCCGCGTCGGGTGCCAGTCGACGAAGGCGTGGCCCAGCACCTCGGAGTAGCGGCGCACCGCGTCGAGCCGCGCGCGCTCGAGCGGCGGCACGCCCTCGACATGCAGCGCGCTCGGCGGCTGCAGCAGTTCCGGCACTCGGGGAGTGGACGACACCGGCGACACCGGCGACACCGCCGGCACCGGCGACACCGGCGACACCGGCGCGCACCCGACGAGCAGCGCGCAGGCCAGGGCCAGCGCCGTGCCGATATGCGTGGCCCTCACGCCGCCACCTGCGACTCGTCGCTGACGATGCGCCCGGCCTCGATCTGCAGGCGGCGCTGGCAGCGCGCGGCGATCGCCGGATCATGCGTCACCAGCAGCAGCGTCGTGCCGAGTTCGCGGTTCATCTCGAACATCAGTTCCATCACCTTCTCGCCAGTGGCGAAGTCGAGGCTGCCGGTGGGCTCGTCGGCCAGCAGCAGCGCCGGGCGCACGACGAAGGCGCGCGCCAGCGCCACGCGCTGCTGCTCGCCGCCCGAGAGCACCTTGGGGTAATGGCGCAGCCGCTCGCCCAGGCCGACGCGGCGCAGCATCTCGGTGGCCGCCGCGCGCGCGTCGCGCCGGCCGGCCAGTTCGAGCGGCAGCATCACGTTCTCGAGCGCATCGAGGTTGCCCAGCAGCTGGAAGCTCTGGAACACGAAGCCCATGCTGCGCGCGCGCAGCGCCGCGCGCGCGTCCTCGTCGATCGCGAACAGGTCCTGGCCGAGCAGATGCACGCTGCCGCTGCTGGGCAGATCGAGGCCGGCGACGATCGCCAGCAGCGTGCTCTTGCCCGAGCCCGAGGCGCCGACGACGGCCACCGACTCGCGCGGCCTGAGCACGAAATCGATGTCGTGGAGAATGGTGAGGGTGCCCGAGGCGTCGGTCACCTGCTTGGTCACGCGCTGCACGGCAATGATGGGTTCGGACATGCGAAGAAGGTTCCTGGCGCGGCACGCCCTGGCCGCGCACTGTAGCCTGCTCGTGCTGGGCGTCCTGCCGGTCCCTGCGGCCGCGGCACCGCACACGCTGCTCGTGCTGGGCGACAGCCTGTCGGCCGAGTACGGCATCGCGCGCGGCCAGGGCTGGGTGGCGCTGCTCGAAGCCCGCCTGGCGCGCGACAAGCCGGCGTGGCAGGTGGTCAACGCCAGCATCAGCGGCGACACCACTTCGGGCGGGCGCTCACGGCTGCCGGCGCTGCTGGCGCAGCACCACCCGCGCGTCGTCATCATCGAGCTGGGCGGCAACGACGCGCTGCGCGGGCTGCCCCTCGAGATGACCGAAGCCAACCTGAAGGCGATGGTGCGCGCGGCCAGGGCCGCCGGCGCCCAGGTGCTCGTCGCCGGCACCGCCGTGCCGCCCAACTACGGGCGGCAGTACGGCGAGGCGTTCGCGGCGCTGTTCGCCAAGGTCGCCAGGACCGAGGGCGCGGCGGTCGTACCCTTCATGCTGGCCGGCGTGGCCGACGGGCCGGACCCCTACGCGCTGTTCCAGCCCGACCGCATTCACCCGAAGGCCGAGGCGCATCCGCGCATCCTCGACAACATCTGGGTCGCGCTCAGGCCGCTGCTGCGCTGAGCGCCTGTGAAGATATGAATCGCGCCCGATTCATATCTTCACAGGTCTGAGCCACGCCGCCGAGCGCGGCGTTCAGCGGCCCCGCGGGCGCTCTCCGGCGGTTCCTGGACAGCAGGCGGGTCGCTCTGGGCGGTGACTCGTCAGCGGGCCGCCTCACGCTCGCGTTCGCGCTCACGCGAGATCGGCTCGGGAATGCGCTTGCGGCCTTCTTCACGAGGCGTCACGGCGCGCTCGGGCGCGCGCTCCGGTGCGCGTTCGACAGGGCGCGGCGCGGGCAGCGGCACCGGGCGCACGTAAGGCGGCGGCGCGCTCTGCGCGGGCGGCGAGGACCGCGGCGGCAGCGGCACGGCTCCGCCGGGCTCCATCTGCACCTGCGGCGTCTGCGGCGTCTGCGGCGTCTGCGGCGTCTGCGGCACCTGCGGCGTCCGCGGCGCCCGCGGCGCCCGTGGCGTCGGTGGCGCCGAGGGGATGGCCGCGTCGACGGCAGGCCGTTCGCCGCGCCAGGCCGGTGCGCGGTCGGCGCCTCGCTCGGGCATCCACCCGGGCTGCCTCGCGTCGCGACCGGCGTCGCGCCACTGCGGCGCCGCAGGCGGCTGCGCCCGCTCGAGCGGCCGGCGCACGACGTCGCGCGGCTCGACCACGGCGCGGGCCACCGGCAGCCGATCGACGAGCACGTCGCGCGGCACGACGGTCACCCCGCCGGGCACGCCCTGGTTCGTGTACATGATGGGCCCGGTGGGCACCTGGCGCGGCGGCGGGCGACGGTCGGGTTGCCAGGGCCGGTTCACGCGATCGCCGTAGCGCGGCGTGTGGTGGAACCACGGCACGTAGACCTCGCGCGGCGCCAGCGGCACCCAGCCGACCACCGGCGCGCCGATCTGGATGCCGACGCTCCATTGCGCCCCGCCGACCCAGGCCACGAGTGCCGGGGCATACACCGGACGCGCGACGTAGGTGCCCGGGCACCAGCCCCAGCGATCGCGCCACCAGACCCAGCGGCCGTAATGGAACGGCGCGAAGCCCCAGGGTGCGTCGTCGACCCAGGTCCAGCCCCAGGGTGCCACCCAGACCCAGCGTCCCTCGCGGTACGGCGCCCAGCCTGGCGCCACTTCGGCCGGCAGCCAGACCGGCCCGTATTCGATGCTCTGCGCCCAGCTGCCGTAGCGTTCGAGCTCGTCGGCGCCGGTCATCTCGGGCGAGACGTAGCGCTGGCCGGCGCTGCGCTGTTCGTCGCGCCGATCCTCGCGCAGCGCCCAGGTGGCGAAGGCGTCGTCGATCGTCGCGCCGATCTGCATGCGCAGCGCCGCGCCGTCGCGCCACAGCTCCGAGCGCTGCCCCGCACCGACAACGCCTGCAGGCAGCCCGGCCACACGCCACTCGCCGCGCCACACGCTGGCATAGCTGCGGTCGTCGACACGGTCGACGCGGTAGTAGCCGGCGCGCTGCGGCAGCAAGGTGACCTCGGCCGTGACGACTTGCGTCTCGCGCGCCACCTCGTCCGACCGCAGGCGCAGCGCGAGCTCGCCGGAGTGCAGCTGGAAGACCATGCGCTCGTCGTCGAGCCGCAGCACCTCGAGCTCGCTGCCGCCGCCCAGGCGCAGCGTGGTCGAGCCCGCCTGCAGTTCGGCGCGGCCGTCGCCGGCGGTGGACAGGCGGTCGCCGCCCAGCAAGGGCCGGTTGCGCTCGGCCGCGACCCAGTGCCCCGCTTCGGCGTCGAACCAGGAGACGCTGCCGTACAGCGCCGCGATGCGCCCAACGCGGCCCGACGGATCGTCCTGTGCCGCTGCCGGCGGCGCGAGCGCGCCCAACAGCACCACCCCGAGCACGAGCGCCCACCCGAGCACCTGCCGGCCGAGCCTCGACCGCCACGCGAACCCGTCCGACCGCTGCTTCATGAGCCCTCAACGTCGGATCGGGGAACGGCGTCGACGCCACAGCGCGTAAAGGCGTGTTTCCGGCGCCGGCAGCCCACCGACGACGATTGCGCCGCGGCGCAGGGCAGCACGGAGGACTTCATGGCGCCGTGGCGAAGCGGCCGGCGCGCCCTCGCCAGCCTGCGCGGCCTGGGGCCCCGGCAGGCTCGCCGCGCCCGAGGGCGCGCGAGGCGGCGGGGCCCCCGCGCGGCGCGCCGCACCTTGTTTGGCCGCGATCAACGCGCGGGCATGCCGCGCCGGCAACAATCACCAGCGTGAACAGGAAGTCCGCGCCCGGATCCGTGTCGCATGGCGAGAGTGCCGGATCCGCGACACCCGAATCGCCGCCGCCCGAGTCCCCGACCCAGAAGCTCGACCGGCTCGTGCACTCGAGCTTCGGGTCCGTCACGGGCGGCCTGTCGCCGGTGTCGCTGGCGCTGGCCTGGGCCGACTGGGCCTGGCACCTCTCGGTGTCGCCGGGCCGGCAGATGGAGCTCGCCGGACTCGCCGCCCGGCACGGGCGCGACTGGCTGCACGGGATGGCCGGCCAGGCCGAGGCCGAGCCGGCGGGCGATGCCGACGACGACACGCGCTTCCGCCACCCGGACTGGGCGCAGCGGCCGTTCAGCGCGCTGCGCTCGGGTTTTCGTCACGCCGAAGCCTACTGGCGCGAGGCGTCGGTGACGCCGGGCATGACGGCGCACCATGCCGAGATGACGCGCTTCTTCGCCAGGCAATGGCTGGCGATGATGGCGCCGGCCAACTGGCTCGCCACCAACCCGGTGGTGCTGCGCGCGGCCGCCGAATCGGGCGGCGCGACCCTCGCGCAGGGCGCGCTGCACTGGCTGCGCGACGCCAGCGGCCAGAGCGACCCGCTGCCGCCGGGGCAGCCGCCGCAGTACCGCGTCGGCGTCGACGTCGCCGTCACGCCGGGCAAGGTGGTGCACCGCAACCGCCTGATCGAGCTGATCCGCTACACGCCGCAGACGGCCGAGGTATACGCCGCGCCGCTGTTCGTCGTGCCCTCATGGATCATGAAGTACTACATCCTCGACCTGTCGCCGCACAACTCGATGGTGCGCTACCTGGTGAGCCAGGGCCACACGGTGTACATGCTGTCGTGGCGCAATCCCGACGCCGCCGACCACGACCTGTCGATGGACGACTACCTGCGTCTGGGCGTCTTCGACGCCCTGGCCGCGATCGGCCGCCTGCACGGCCGGCGCGGCGGCGCACCGCAGGCCGTGCACGCGATGGGCTACTGCCTGGGCGGCACCTTGCTCGCCATCGCCGCGGCCGCCATCGCGCGCAACGGCCGGCGCCACGGCGAGATCCCGCCGCTGCCGCCGCTGGCCTCGATGACGCTGCTCGCGGCGCAGACCGACTTCTCCGAACCCGGCGAACTGGGGTTGTTCATCGACGAGAGCCAGATCGGCTACCTCGACCAGATCACGCGCGGCCAGGGCTACCTGAGCGGCAGGCAGATGGCCGGCTCGTTCCAGTTCCTGCATTCGCGCGATCTGGTGTGGACGCGCCGCATGCGTGAGTACCTGATGGGCGAGCGCGAGCAGACGAGCGACCTCATGGCGTGGAACGCCGACACCACGCGCATGCCGGCGCGCATGCACCACGAATACCTGAGCGCGCTGTACCTGCACAACGCGCTGGCCACGAGCAGCTACCGCGTCGGCGGCCGCCCGGTGTCGCTGGCCGACGTGCGCTTGCCGGTGTTCATGGTCGGCACCGAGCGCGACCACATCTCGCCCTGGCGCTCGGTGTACAAGCTGCACCACCTCTGCGATGCCGAGATCACGTTCGTGCTCACCGTCGGCGGGCACAACGCCGGCATCGTCTCCGAGCCCGGGCACGCCCAGCGCAGCTACCGCATCGGCACGCGGCCGGCCGAGGGCGCCTGGATCGACGCCGACGAGTGGCTCGCCGCAGCCGCGCGCCACGACGGGAGCTGGTGGCCGGCCTGGCACGACTGGCTGGCGGCGCGCTCGGGCCCGCTGCAGCGCGCGCCGGCGCTGCCGCGGCAGGCCGTGCTCGGCGACGCGCCGGGCCAGTACGTGCTGCAGCGCTACCGCGAATGAGGGGGTGAGCGGCCGGCGCACAGCTGGCCGCGCCTTCGCGCGGATGGGGAACCCGCGCGCGGCCGCGTTTGCGACGCCGGGTCAGCCGGCGCGCCAGGCCAGCAGGCCGATTTCGACTTCGCAGCAATCGACGCGCCATTCATCGCGCGCGCTGGCGCCGAGCAGCGCGTGCAGCCGCGCCGGGTCGGCCTGCGCACCGCGTACCTCCAGGTGGTCGACCGCATCGCGCAGCGCCGCGGCGCGCGTGCGGCGACGCTGCCAGGTCTCGCGCCAGTAGCGCGGCCGCACCCTGTGGCCGCAGGCACGCAGGCAGGAAGCCGCCAGCGGCACCCCGGCCGGCACGGCCCAGGGCAGGCCATGCGCGGCGAAGGCGGCCTCGAGCCAGGGATCGTGCCGCTCGCGGCCCCAGCCGACGAACAGGCACCAGCCTCGGCTGCACGCGCTCATGCGCTCGAAGTCGGCGGCCTCGCGCAGACTGGGCACCATCTGCGCCGCCACGAGATCGAAGGCGCCGCGCCAGCCCAGCGCATCGAGGTCGAGCGCACGCCAATCGGCCTGCACCGCCAGCGCGCGCGCCGGAGCCAGCGTGCGCGCGAGGCGCTGCAGCATCGCGGCCGAGACGTCGAGCGCCGTCACCTCGGCGCCGGCCTCGAGCGCATGCAGCGCCAGCGCGCCGGCGCCCGCGCCGATGTCGAGCACGCGCTGGCCCGGGCGCGGGCAAGCCGCCCTTGGCCAATGCGCCAGTCGCTGGCGCATGCGCGCGCGCTCGGCCGCCGCCAGCGGATCGGGGTAGTCGGCCGCGCGCGCGTCCCAGAACGCCGACTGGCGCTCGAGCGCGGGCTGTGGCTGGGGCGTCATCGCGGCAGATGCGTTGGCTGCTGGCATGGCGGTCTGGGCTGGTTCGATGTCGGCGCGGATGCGGTGGCGGCGGCCCGCGGCCGCAGCGGTGGGCATCCCGGGTTCGCTGCGGCCGGCGCGGTCGCGGCCGACCGCCGCACGCGGGGGCGCGGTGCGCGGTACGCGGCGCCGCGAGCGCGAGCCGATGCGATCGGCCGGTCCGAATGCACCGCTTCGATGATGGGGCGCAATCGGCAGTCGCACCCGCGCCCCGCGTTTGCCCCGTCTCCGGCTGCGGGCCTCGTATCATACGTTTGATCCTTTTCTCTTACGCCCGCGCCTGACCTCGCATCAGCCGCGTGGCCAAGGAGCGCACCGATGCCGCCATCCCGCCCCCCCTTCGCCGCCCTCGTCGCCGCGCTCGCGCTCGCCGCTGCGGGGCTGCTGGCCGCGCCGACGGCGGCCGCCGAGCCGCGCGGCGGGACGGCCGTCGTCGCGGTGACGGGCGATCCGGGCCATCTCAACCCGGCGATCTCCACCGCCGGCCCGCTGCACGCGGTCGCCGACTCGATGTTCAACGGGCTCGTCGCGCTCGACCGCGACGGCCAGCCGCAACCCGATCTGGCGCGCTCGTGGAGCATCGCGCCCGACGGCCGCAGCGTCACCTTCCAGCTCGTGCCCGGCGTGCGCTGGCACGACGGCAAACCCTTCAGCTCGGCCGACGTGAAGTTCAGCTTCGAGGAGTTGCTGCTGCGGCTGCATGCGCGCGCGCGCGCCGGGCTCGCGCCGGTGCTCGAGGCGATCGAGACGCCCGACGCGAACACGGTCGTGTTCCGCCTGCGGCGCGCCCATCCGGCGCTGCTGCGCCAGCTCGACGTCACCGAAGCGCCGATCCTGCCGCGCCATCTCTACGCCGGCACCGACCCGAACCGCAATCCGGCCAACCTCGAGCCGGTGGGCACGGGGCCGTTCCGCTTCGCGAGCTACCGGCGCGACGAACAGGTGGTCCTGGTGCGCAACCCCGACTATTTCAAGCCCGGCTTGCCGCGGCTGGACCGGCTCGTGTTCCGCATCCTGCCCAACGCCAACACGCAGGTCGCCGCGCTCCTGGCCGGCGAGGTGGACATGCTGCAGCGCGTCTCGGCGCTGGATCTGCGGCGGCTCCAGGGGCAGCCGGTGACGGCGGTCGACACGCGCGCGGCCGCCGGCGGCGCCAACTGCGTCATGACGCTCGCGTTCAACCTCGAGCGGCCGCGCACCGGCGATCTGCGCGTGCGTCAGGCCTTCGCGCACGCGATCGACCGCACCCGGCTGCTGCGGCTGGTGGCATTCGACCAGGGCCGCGTCGCCGCCGCGCCGATCGCCAGCGGCATCGCCTGGGCGCATCTGCCTGGCGCGCTCGACGCCTGGTCCTACGACCCGGCGCGGGCCAACCGGCTGCTCGACGAGGCCGGCCTCGCGCGCGGCAGCGATGGCCTGCGCGCCACGTTCGACGTGCTGCACTTCCCCGCGTTCGCGCGCTACACCGACCTGATGCGCGAGCAGCTGGCCGCCGTGGGCATCGGGCTGCGCGTGCGGCTGCTCGATCCGGCCGCGTTCGTGCCGGCCGTCTTCACGCAGCGCGATTTCGACCTCGCGCTCATCTCCTACTGCAACGGCACCGACCCCGAAATCGGCGTGCGCCGCATGGTGCACTCGAGCGCGGTCGGGCCGGTGCCGTTTTCCAACGCCGCGGCGTTCCGCGACGCCGAGGTCGACCGCCTGTTCGACCAGGCCGGCGCCACCAACGATGTGGCCGCGCGCGGCGAGGCCTACCGCGCGGCGCAGCGGCGCCTGGCCACGCTGCTGCCGTACTGGTGGCTGGTGGAGACGGACTTCAGCGCCGCCTGGCGCAGCGAACTGGCCGACTTCGCCCCCTGGAGCAGCCAGTTCGCCGAGACCGCCTGGCGCCGGCGCTGAGGGCCCTTCCCTTTGCGTTCGGACATGGTGCGTGCGGACATGAATCACGCCCGTCCGGTTCGTCTTCGTCACCGGCACTGAACCCGCCGCGCCGCCGCATGCCGCCCGCCCTGCTGCTGTGGACGCTGCGCCGCCTGCTGTTCGGGCTGGTGGCGGTGTGGTTCGCCGCCAGCCTCGGCTTCGTGCTGGTGCACGCAGCGCCCGGCGGCCCGGCGGTGGCGCTGGTCGGCGAGCATGCCGCTCCGGGCCAGCTCGAGGACGTGACGCGCGCCTGGGGGCTGGATCGCCCGCGCAGCGTGCAGTACGCGCAATGGCTGGCGCGGCTGGCGCGCGGCGACTTCGGCGTTTCATACCGTGCGCAGGCGCCGGTGGCGACGCTGATCGCCGAGCGCGCGCCGGTGACGCTGGCGCTGATGCTGCCCGCGCTCGTGCTGGCCAGTGCGGCCGGCATCGCCCTCGGCGTGGCCGCCTCGGCGCTGCGCCGCGGCTCGCGCTGGGTGGTCGGGGTGCTGGCCGGCCTGCACGCGGTGCCGAGCTACGCGATCGCGCAGGTGCTGGTACTGGTCTTTGCGCTGGGCCTGGGCTGGTTTCCCGTGCAGGGCCTGAGCGACGCGCGCAGCGAGGCCGCCGGTGCCGGGCGCTGGCTGCAGATGGCCTGGCGGCTCGCGTTGCCGGTGCTTTCGCTCGCGCTGCTGCAGTCGGCCTTCGTCGCGCTGCTGGCACGGGCACGCGTGGGCGAGGAGATGCGCCAGCCCTATGTCGCCACCGCGCTGGCCAAGGGTCTGAGCGCGGCGCAGGTGCGGCGCCGCCACGCTCTGCGCAACGCCGCGCTGCCGCTGCTCACCCTGATCGGCTGGCGCTTCGGCGCGATCGTCGGCGGCGCGGCCGTCATCGAGACCCTGTTCGCGCTGCCCGGCCTCGGACGGCTGGCAGTGAGCTCGGCGCTGGCCCGCGACATCCCGACGGTGAGCGGCATCGTCATCGTCGCCTGCGCCACCGTGGTGGCGGCCAACCTGCTCGTCGACCTCGTGGCCGGCTGGCTCGACCCGCGCGTCGTGCGCGAGAGCGTATGAGGCGCCCGACCCCGAGGCGCGGTCCGCGGCCCTGGCAGGGCTGGGCCCGGGCGCTCGCGGCGCTGCTCGCGCTGCTCGCGCTGCTCGCGCTGCCCGCGCTGCCCGCGCTGCCCGATGGTGGGGCGGCGGCGGGCAACGCCGCGCCCTTCATCGCCCCGGGTGCGGCGCATCCGCTGGGCACCGACGACCTCGGGCGCGATCTGCTGCGCGAGCTGCTGCGCGGGCTGCGCACCTCGCTTGTCGTCGGGCTCGGCGTGACGGCGCTGGCGCTGGCCCTGGGCACGGCGGTCGGCCTGGCGGCCGGGCTGGGCTCGGCCCTCGCCGACGAGCTGCTGATGCGCGGCGCCGACATCGTCGCCAGCCTGCCCACGCTGGTGGTCGCCATCTTGGTGGCGGCGGTGTTCGGCGGCTCGCTGGCGGCGCTCGTGCTGGTGCTGGGGCTGGGCCGCTGGCCGCTGGTGGCGCGGCTCGTGCGCGCCGAAACGGTCGCGCTGCGCGAGCGCGACTTCGTGCTCGCCGCGCGTGCGCTGGGCGCGTCGCGCTGGCGCATCGGCCGCGTGCACCTGCTGCCGCACGCGCTCACGCCGGCGCTGGCCGCCAGCGGCATCCTGTTCGGCGGCGCGCTCGTCTCGGAAGCGGCGCTGGCCTTCGTCGGTCTGGGCGACCCGGCCCATGTCAGCCTGGGCCAGCTTGCCGCCAACGGCTTCGCCTTCGTCGTCCACGCGCCCTGGATGTGGATCGCGCCGGTGGCGGCAATCGTCGCGCTCACCGCGCCGCTGGCCATGCTCGCCGACCGCACGCCGGCGGCCGACACGATGAGCTGACGGCGCTGCCCCTTCAGCCGCGCCTTCAGCCCAGTCCTGAGCCGCCGCCTTCAGCCGCGCCGCCGCCGCACCGCCTCGGCCAGTTGGTGCAGCAACGGCGCCGTCTGCGCCCAGCCGAGGCAGGCATCGGTGATCGAAACGCCGCGGCGCAGCGGCTGCCCGGGCACCAGGTCCTGCCGCCCCTCCTCGAGATGGCTCTCGATCATCACGCCGACGATGCGCCGCTCGCCGGCGCCGATGCGCGCCGCGATGCCCTGCGCAATGTCGATCTGGCGGCGATGCTGCTTGTCGCTGTTGGCGTGCGAGCAGTCGATCATCACCTGCTCGCGCAGGCCGGCCGCACGCAGCACGCTGCCCGCCGCGTCGACGCCGGCCGCGTCGTGGTTGGGCTGGCGCCCGCCGCGCAGGATCAGGTGACAGTCGGCGTTGCCGCGCGTCTCGAAGATGGCCGCCACGCCCATCTTCGTCATGCCCATGAAGGCGTGCGGCGCGGCCGCCGCGACGATGGCATCGGCCGCCACCTTGACGCCGCCGTCGGTGCCGTTCTTGAAGCCCACCGGACACGACAGGCCCGAAGCGAGCTGGCGATGCGTCTGGCTCTCGGTGGTGCGCGCACCGATCGCGCCCCAGGCGACGAGGTCGCTGATGAACTGCGGCGAAAGCAGGTCCAGGAACTCGGTGCCTACCGGCAGGCCGCCTTCGACGATCTCGAGCAGCAGCCGCCGCGCCAGCTCGAGCCCCTCGTTCATCGCGAAGCTGCCGTCCAGGTGCGGATCGTTGATGTAGCCTTTCCAGCCCACCGTGGTGCGCGGCTTCTCGAAGTAGGTGCGCATCACGACGACGAGTGCGTCGGACAGCGCGGCGGCCTCGGCGCCCAGCCTTGCGGCGTATTCGAGCGCCTGCTCGCGGTCGTGGATCGAGCAGGGACCGACGACGACGACGAGGCGGTCGTCGGCGCCGTGCAGCACCGCCGAGATCGCGGCGCGGCTGGCTTCCACCAGCGCCAGCGTGGCGTCGGAGACCGGCAGGCGCTCGAGCAGCAGCGCCGGCGTCATGAGCGGGCGCACCGCCTCGATGCGCGTGTCGTCGATGCGCGTCGTGTCGCGCGTGGCCTGGCGCTGGCCGACCTCGTGGTCGTGGCCGGGGTCGTCGAAGGGTTTCATGCCGTCATTTTGCGCGCCGCCGGTTCGGGCCCGGGAAAGAGCACGCTCGTGTAGCCGAACTGCGTGAGGTCGGTCATGCGCGTCGGGTACAGGCGCCCGATCAGGTGGTCGCATTCGTGCTGCACGACGCGGGCGTGGAAGCCCTCGGCCTCGCGC
>JADYZZ010000027.1 GCA_020852865.1 Rubrivivax sp. | reverse complement strand
CCTGGATCCAGTAGTCGGCGTAGGTGACGTAGCGGTCGAAGATGTTCTGCCCGTACTCGCTGTAGCTCTCGAGGTAGGCGGTCTGGATCTCCTTGCCGATGAACTCGGCGTAGCGCGGCGCCAGCAGCTCCTTGACGAAGCCGACGTACTTCTGCTCGAGCTCCTTGGCGAACTGCTCGCGCTCGATCTGCTGCTCGAGCACGTACATCAGGTGTACCGGGTTGGCCGCGACCTCGGCGCTGTCGAAGTTGAAGACCTTGGACAGGATCTTGTAGGCGAAGCGCGTGCTGATGCCGGCCATGCCCTCGTCGACGCCGGCGTAGTCGCGGTACTCCTGGATGCTCTTGGCGCGCGGGTCGGTGTCCTTCAAGTTCTCGCCGTCGTAGACCAGCATCTTCGAGTAGAGCGAGCTGTTCTCGGGCTCCTTCAGGCGCGTGAGGATGGCGAACTGCGCCATCATCTTCAGCGTGCCGGGCGCGCAGGTGGCCTCGGCCAGGCTGGAGTTGCGGATCAGCTTGTCGTAGATGCGGATCTCCTCGCTCACGCGCAGGCAGTACGGCACCTTGACGATGTAGATGCGGTCGAGGAAGGCCTCGTTGTTCTTGTTGTTGCGGAAGGCCTTCCACTCGCTCTCGTTGCTGTGCGCGAGCACGATGCCGTCGAACGGGATGGCGCCGAAGCCCTCGGTGCCCTTGAAGTTGCCCTCCTGCGTGGCGGTGAGCAGGGGGTGCAGGACCTTGATCGGCGCCTTGAACATCTCGACGAACTCGAGCAGGCCCTGGTTGGCCAGGCACAGCCCGCCCGAACAGCTGTAGGCGTCGGGGTCGTCCTGCGCGTAGGTCTCGAGCTTGCGGATGTCGACCTTGCCCACGAGCGAGGAGATGTCCTGGTTGTTCTCGTCGCCCGGCTCGGTCTTGCTGATCGCCACCTGCTTGAGGATGGAGGGGAAGCGCTTGACGACGCGAAAGCGCCGGATGTCGCCGCCGTACTCGTCGAGCCGCTTCACCGCCCAGGGGCTCAGGATGCGGTTGAGGTAGCGGCGCGGGATGCCGTACTCGCCTTCGAGGATGGCGCCGTCCTCGTCGGGGTCGAACAGGCCGAGCGGGCTCTCGTTCACCGGCGAGCCCTCGATGGCGTAGAACGGCACCTGCTCCATGAGCTGCTTGAGCCGTTCGGCGATCGAGCTCTTGCCGCCGCCCACCGGGCCGAGCAGGTAGAGGATCTGCTTCTTCTCCTCGAGCCCCTGCGCGGCATGGCGGAAGTACGACACGACCTGCTCGATCGAGTCCTCCATGCCGTAGAACTCGGCGAAGGCCGGGTAGATCTTGATGACCTTGTTGGCGAAGATGCGCGACAGGCGCGGGTCGTTGCGCGTGTCGATCGCCCTGGGCTCGCCGATCGCCTTGAGCATGCGCTCGGCGGCGGTGGCGTAGGCGAGCGGGTTGCGCTTGCACTCGACGAGGTACTCTTCGAGCGAGAGCCGTTCCTCGCGCGTGCGCTCGTAGCGCGCAGCGTAGTGGCTGATCACGTCCATGCGGACCTCCGGTGGCCAGCGAGGCACGCGACGCGGACGTCCCGCAGCGCCTGCACTTCTGGGAAGTTCTGATGAAGTCCCGGCTTCACGGGCCCGGGCGCCATCAGAGCTTTCCGGTCGGCCGCCGCCCGGGCGGCCGTCTCGGCGCATGTTCAGGATGATCTATTCCGCGCCGCCGCGTTCCCCGAGAACGGGGCGATTCCGGCAGCATTTCCGTGCTTGCCGGCACGGACACCGGATCTCGGAGGCGCGCGCGCCAGACTGCCGACACAACGCACGAGCCGCGCCGCGCGCCGACAGCCGGCGCCGCATGTGAGAACATGAGCACAATGAATCGACACCTGTTGCTGCTGGCGTTTTGCCAGGGCATGTTCCTGACCAACAACGTCACGTTCATCGCCATCAACGGGCTCGTGGGGCTGGCACTCGCCCCGCTGGGCTGGATGGCCACGCTGCCGGTGATGGGATACGTCGTCGGCGGCGCCCTGTGCGCGCCGCTGGTGGCCAGGATCCAGGCACATTACGGGCGCAAGCGCTCGTTCCAGGTCGGGCTCGTGGTGGCCGCGCTGTCGGCCGCGTCGTGCGCGTACGCGGCATGGACGCAGCAGTTCTGGTGGCTCGTCGGCTCGACGATCAGCGCCGGCTTCTACAGCGCCAACGCGTCGCTCTACCGCTTTGCCGGGCCCGAACTGGTGGCCGAGTCGCACAAGGAAAAGGCCATCTCCTGGGTGCTGGCCGGCGGCATCGTCGGCGCCTTCATCGGCCCCAATCTGGCAAGCGCCACGCGCGACTTGCTGCCGGTCCGGTTCGTCGGCAGCTATCTCTCGCTCATCGTCGCCGCCGCGCTGTCCTTTGCGGCGCTGGCGTTCATCCGGTTCCCAGAGCATCGCGCGCCCGCGCCCGGCGAGCGGCTGGGCCGGCCGCTGGCCGAGATCGCACGCCAGCCGCAGTTCATCGTCGCCGTGCTCGCCGCGGCGCTGGGCTACGGCGTGATGAACCTGCTGATGGCGGCGACGCCGATCGCGATGCAGCAGTGCCAGCTTCCGTTCTCGAGCGCCGCACTCGTGCTCGAGTGGCATGTGCTCGGCATGTTCGTGCCGAGCTTCTTCACCGGCCACGTGATCAAGCGCTTCGGCGCGCCCGCCGTGATGTCGGTCGGCGTGGCGCTCAATCTGGTGTGCGTCGCGGTGGCGCTTTCGGGCGTCGAGCTGATGCAGTTCCTGGTGGCGCTGTTCACGCTGGGCGTGGGCTGGAACTTCCTCTACATCGGCGGCAGCACGCTGCTGACCGGCGTCTATCGCCACGAGGAGCGGACCAAGGTGCAAGGCGCGATGGACACCTGCGTCTACGCGACGATGACGGTGACTTCGTTCGCGTCCGGAGCGCTCGTCACGACCCAGGGCTGGCAGCTGCTGAACTTCGGCTCGCTGCTGCCGATCGCGGCCGTGGCGCTGGCCTTGCTGTGGCTGGCCGCGCTGCGGCGCCGGACGGGAGGGCTGGGCGTAGCGCCCTGATCGGGGCGCGTGCGCCGGGACGGCCGGCGGCTGCGCGGTTGGCGCCGCGCGTTTCAGGCTTCGGTGGCGCCGAGCTTGTCGAGCAGACCGTTCAGTTCGTCGAGCGAGTCGAAGCGGATCGCGACCTCGCCGCTCTGGCCGCGCGCCGTCTTCTTCCGAAGCCGGATCTCGACTGCGGCGGCAAGACGGTCGGCCAGACGCTCCTCGAGGCGGACGATGTCGCGCGGCTTGGTCGCCGTCGTGGCGCCGCCGCCGGCGCGCTGGGCCCGGCCGTCGCCGCGCAGCTGGCGCGCCACCAGCGCCTCGGCCTCGCGCACGCTGCATTGCCTGGTGGCGATCTGCTGTGCCGTCAGCACCTGCTGGGCCGCCGGCAGCGCGAGCAGCGCACGCGCGTGCCCCATGTCGAGATCGCCCGCCATCAGCATGGCGCGCACCGGCTCGGGCAGGTTGAGCAGCCGCAGCAGGTTGCTCGCGGCGCTGCGCGAGCGGCCGACCGCCTGCGCCGCCTGCTCGTGCGTGAGCTTGAACTCGCCGACGAGCCGCTGCAGGCCCTGCGCCTCCTCGAGCGGGTTGAGGTCCTCGCGCTGGATGTTCTCGATCAGCGCCATTACCGCTGCCGACTCGTCGGGTACTTCGCGCACGAGCACCGGCACGCGCTCGAGTCCGGCGAGCGCGGCCGCGCGCACGCGGCGTTCGCCGGCGATGATCTCGTAGCGGCCGCCGCCCACCGGACGCACCAATACCGGCTGCATCACTCCCTGGCTGCGGATGCTCTGGGCGAGCTCGTACAGCGCACCCTCGTCCATGCGCGTGCGCGGCTGGTACTTGCCGGGACGCAATTGCGCCAGCGCAAGCTCGCTCGGCCGACCCTCGGCCGCTGCGTCGCTCACCCGCGGGCCGAGCAGCGCTTCGAGCCCGAGGCCCAGACCCTTGGGTTTCTTCGTCGCCATGGTGCGATTGTGGGTCAGGCGACGCTGCGCGCCGCGCTGGCGGCGTCGCCCGGCGGTTGCGCCGTCGCCCGAGCGCGCGCCGCGCACGCCGCCGGCGCGGCATGCCCTCATGCCTTATTCTCGAAACGCGCAGCATCGCGCCCGAGAGCATCGAACATGAGTCACGCCGTATTTGTCGACGGACAGGAAGGCACGACCGGCCTTCGCATTCACGAATACCTGGCCGCGCGGCGCGACCTCGAACTGCTGCGCATCGAGCCCGAGCGCCGCAAGGACGCGGCCGAGCGTGCGCGCCTGCTCAATGCGGCCGACGTCGCTTTCCTGTGCCTGCCCGACGCCGCGGCGCGCGAGGCGGTGGCGCTGGTGCGCAATCCCGCGACCTGCATCATCGATGCCAGCACCGCACACCGCACCCTGCCGGGCTGGGTCTACGGCCTGCCGGAACTGGCACCGGGGCAGCGCGATGCGATCCGTCAGGGCAAGCGCATCGCCAACCCGGGCTGCCACGCCAGCGCGTTCATCCTGCTGCTGCGCCCGCTGGTCGACGTCGGTCTGGTGCCGGCGGCGGCGGCGGTGAGCGCGATGTCGATCACCGGTTACTCCGGTGGCGGCAGGAAGATGATCGAGCAGTACGAGGCAAGGCCGCAGCCGCCCGCGCTCGGCGCACCGCGCCCGTATGGCCTGACGATGGCGCACAAGCATGTGCCTGAAATGATGGCGCACACGGGGCTGGCCACGCCGCCGATCCTGATGCCGGTCGTGAGCAGCTTCTTCAAGGGCTTGGCGGTGTCGGTGCCGCTGCACCTCGACCAGCTCGGCACCACGGCCGAGGCGATCCAGCGTGCGTACGAACGGCGCTACGCCGGCGAGCGCTTCGTGCGCGTGATGCCGCTGCGCGATCCGGTGACGCTTGCTGACGGCTATCTTGACGTTCAGGCCTGCAACGACACCAATCGTGCCGACATCTTTGTGTTCGCCGACGATTCCCGTGCGCTGCTGGTTGCCCGGCTCGACAACCTCGGCAAGGGCGCCAGCGGCGCCGCCGTGCAGGCGATGAACGTGCACCTGGGCGCCGACGAAGGGCTCGGGCTCTAGGAGCGTGGGCGGGTCGTCCGGATCCACCGGGCGCCCGTTCGTCACCTCGGCGTGCGGCGGCACCCGGGCATTGCCTGCGGGTCAGGGCGATCGACCGGGCACGCGATAGTGGTACGAATAGCCGACGGCGAAGCCAAGGCGACCGTACACGCGTTGCGCTCCGAGGTTGTCCGCCCCAACCTGAAGGTATGCGACTTTCGCGCCCTCGTTGGCTGATATCGAAAGCATGCGCTCACATAAAGAACTTGCGAGTCCGGTGCGCCGTCGCGCTGCCGCCGTGAAGACATCGTAGATCCCGACCAGATCACCTTCGCGCGCGAACTGCCCGCAGGCCACGACGGTTCCAAGGGTGGCGTCGGTCCACGCGTAGGCCTGAAAACGCGTCGATGCCGCGCGCAAGCGCTCGGCATGTGCGTCACGCTCGGTCGGCGTCGAGCCGCGCAGCACGCCGACAGCTTGCGCGAAGGCGGCGGTGTCGAGCTCGGTCCAGCACAGGCCCGGCGGGTGCGCAGGCGTCGGCCCCGTCACGCCGAACGCCGAGCCCTTGCCGAGGCCGGTGTGGACCAGCACGAGCGTGTCCTCGATCGCCTCCCAACCGAGCGCCGCCAGATGGGCGTCGAGGCCTGCCGGCGCCGAGAGGGGCGTCACGCGCACCAGCATCGGCAGCGCCGCCTCGCGGTACACCTCGGCGGCAAGCGCGAGCTTCGTGTCGATCGGCAGCCGGCCCGGCGCCACCGCCTGGATGCTGCGTGCGCGCTTGGCCTTGCCCGGCGAGAACCGCAGCAGCCAGCCGTCGAGCCAGCGCTGCTCGGGCGGCGCGCTCGCGTGAAGCGACGCGTCTTCGATGCGCGCGAGCAGCGACTGGTCCACGTCTTCAGCCGAACCGCCGCGCCACTTCACGTGCAAACTCGCGAAACGCCTGCGCCCCCTTGGACGCGGGGTCGAACACGACACCCGGTTGGCCGTAGCTCGGCGCCTCGGCCAGGCGCACGTTGCGCGGGATCACGGTGTCGAACACCTTGGCGCCGAAATGCGCCTTGAGCTGCTCGCTCACCTGCTGCTGCAGCGTGATGCGCGGGTCGAACATCACGCGCAGCAGGCCGATGATCTGCAGCTCGGGGTTCAGGTTGGCGTGCACCTGCTTGATCGTGTTCACCAGATCCGACAGACCCTCGAGCGCGAAGTACTCGCACTGCATCGGCACGATCACGCCGTGCGCCGCGACGAGTCCGTTGAGCGTGAGCAGGCTCAGGCTGGGCGGGCAGTCGACGAGCACGAAGTCGTACTCCTCGCGCACGGCTGCCAAGGCCTGCTTCAGCCGCCGCTCGCGCTGCTCGAGCGCGACGAGCTCGACCTCGGCGCCGGCGAGTTCGCGGTTGGCGCCGATGATGTCGTAGCTGCCCTTGTCGCTGCGCCGGCGCGCCTCGGGAACGCCGAGCGCGCCGAGGAGCAGGTCGTAGACGCTCGCGTCGAGCTGGCGCTTGTCGATGCCCGAGCCCATCGTGGCGTTGCCCTGCGGGTCGAGGTCGACGACCAGCACGCGGCGGCCCTCCAGCGCCAACCCGGCGGCGAGGTTGACCGTGGTCGTGGTCTTGCCGACCCCGCCCTTCTGGTTGGCGACACAGAAGATGCGCATGCGGTCTGCCGGCATCAAGAGGCCCCGCAGCACGCAGCACGCGCGCTGAGAGCCGCGGGCAGGCCGAGGAGGCGGCGAGGCGCAGCGCCGCAGGCGCCGCAGCCGGAGATACCGAACACGGGACGCAAAGACGTATTCCGGGGGGAGGACGGACCGCGGCGCGCGCGGCGGCGCAGCGCGAAGGCTAACCGAGAAGTCCGGTCGCATGAGGACTGGCAATGCCGACAGAAGCGGCGCGTACGCAGCACGGCTCCCCGACCAGCGCGAAGAGTACCGTCGTGCTTACGCCGAGCGGCGACTTCCAGGCTCTCAGCCGCCTCGCCTGCTCCGCATCCAGACCAGGCAACGCTGTGCGGCAAGCCCGGGAACGGCGAGCGGTTCCACGTGAAACACGTCGATTTCGGCCGGCAGCGCCGCCATTTCCTCGACCGGCTCGTGCCCCTTCATCGCCAGCCAGACACCGCCCGGCGCCAGATGTCGCGCGGTCAGGCGCACCAATTCGGCCAGACTGCCGAATGCGCGCGCGGTGATGACGTCGAAGGCGGGCGCACGCAGGGCCTCTATCCGCACATGCTCTGCGTGCAGATTGGGCAGACGCAGCGCGCCCGCCGCGTGGCGGACGAAAGCCGCTTTCTTGCCCACCGCGTCGACGCAAGTGACGTCCCAGCCCGGCAGCATTGCAGCGATCACCACGCCCGGCAGACCCGCGCCGCTGCCGACGTCGAGCAGGCGCCCGCCCTCGGCGTGCCGCGCCAGAGCCGGTACGACGGCGAGGCAATCGCTCAGGTGCTGAGTCAGCACGGCAGCGCGCTCGCGCAGGGCGGTCAGGTTGTAGGCGGCATTCCAGCGCTCGAGCAACTCGACGTAATCGACCAGGGCTTCGAGCCGCCGCTCGCTCCGATCGATGTCGAGCGCGCGCGCGATGCCGTGCAGCGTCCGAGACATCCCGGCTCGGTCGCCCGCACCCTCCGCGTTTCGGCTCAAGCGGCCTCGTCGGGCGCGGTGTCGGCGGACCCGGCGGCCCCGGGTCCGCGCCGCCGACCCTTCTTCAGGTGCACCAGCAGCAGCGAGATCGCCGCCGGCGTGACGCCGGAGATGCGCGCCGCCTGGCCGAGCGTCCGCGGGCGGTGGCGGGCGAGCTTCTGTCGCACTTCGTACGACAGCGCCTTGACCTGCGCGTAGTCGAATTCCTCGGGCAGCTGCAGCCGTTCGAGGGCCGTCACGCGCTCGACTTCTTCCTGCTGCTTGCCGATGTATCCGGCGTACTTGATCGCGATCTCGCATTGCTCGATCACGGCGTCGGCCTCGCGGGCGCCCCATTCGGCGCGTCGCGTTTCACGTGAAACTGGATCGCCGGCCCGTGCCGCGGCCGCGGCCCGGCAAGCCTGGTCGTAGCCGACTCCCGGACGCCGCAGCAGATCGGCCAGACTGTGCTCGTGTTCGAGCGCCTTGCCGAGCAGCCGTTCGGCGTCGGCTCCCGCGAGCGTGGCGGGGCGCACCCAGGTGGCGCGCAGCCGCTGCAATTCGCGCTCGATGCGCTCGCGCTTGACCTCGAACGCCGACCAGCGCCGATCGTCCACCAGCCCGAGCGCACGACCGACGGCGGTCAGACGCAGATCGGCGTTGTCCTCGCGCAGTTGCAGCCTGTACTCGGCGCGGCTGGTGAACATGCGATACGGTTCGGTCACGCCCCGCGTGACGAGATCGTCGATCAGCACGCCCAGATACGCCTGGTCGCGCCCGGGCAGCCAGGGCTCGCGTCCAAGCACTTGCAGCGCCGCATTGGCGCCCGCGTGGAGGCCCTGCGCAGCGGCCTCCTCGTAGCCGGTCGTGCCGTTGATCTGGCCGGCAAAGAACAGTCCCCCGATCGCCCTCGTTTCGAAGCTCGCCTTCAGCTCGCGCGGGTCGAAGTAGTCGTACTCGATCGCGTAACCCGGCCGCACGATGTGTGCGCGCTCGAGCCCCCGCATCGAATGCACCGCGGCGATCTGCACGTCGAACGGCAGCGAAGTCGAAATGCCGTTCGGATAGAACTCGTGCGTCGTCAGCCCCTCGGGCTCGAGGAAGACCTGGTGGCTGGCTTTGTCGGCGAAGCGATGGACCTTGTCCTCGATGCTCGGGCAGTAGCGCGGCCCCACGCCTTCGATGACGCCGCTGAACATCGGGCTGCGATCGAAGCCGCTGCGGATGATGTCGTGCGTGCGCTCATTGGTCTGCGTGATCCAGCAAGGCAGCTGCGGTGGGTGCATCTCGGGCCGGCCGAGAAAGCCGAATACCGGCAACGGATCGAGGTCTCCCGGCTGTTCCTGCATTTGCGCGAAGTCGATCGTGCGGCCGTCCAGACGTGGCGGTGTGCCGGTCTTCAGGCGCCCCCGAGGCAGCTTCAGCTCCCTCAGACGGGCGGCAAGCGTCAACGCCGGCGGCTCGCCCGCGCGACCCGCGCCGTGGCTCTGCAACCCGACATGAACGCGGCCGTCGAGAAAGGTGCCCGCCGTCAACACCACCGCCCGCGCTCGGAACGAGAGGCCGATCTGCGTCACCGCACCGGCGACGCGCCCGCCCTCGATCAGCAGATCGTCCACCGCCTGCTGGAACAGCCACAGGTTCGGCTGGTTCTCCAGGCGCCGGCGGATCGCGGCCTTGTACAGGAGCCGGTCGGCCTGGGCGCGCGTGGCGCGCACGGCCGGACCCTTGCTGCCATTGAGGATGCGGAACTGGATGCCGGCCTCGTCCGCGGCCTCGGCCATCACACCGCCGAGCGCGTCGACCTCCTTGACCAGATGGCCCTTGCCGATGCCGCCGATGCTCGGGTTGCAGCTCATCTGACCCAGTGTCTCGATGCTCTGCGTCAGCAGCAGCGTCGCGCAGCCCATGCGTGCGGCGGCCAGCGCGGCCTCGGTGCCGGCGTGGCCGCCTCCGACCACGATGACGTCGAAGCTGCTGGGGTGCAACATGGGGGCGGCAATTCTACGGGCCGACTTCGGTTCGGGCCGGAGCAGCGAGCCCGAGCACCCGCGCCGCGCGAACGCTCCGGCGCCGGGCGCCTGCGCCGGACCGATCGCCAGCCTCTGTGCCGGTCTCGGACACCATCCATGGAAACACGCAGCACAAGTAGAGAGCATGCACTCACTTGTATCATCCTCTTCGAAGAGGCTGCTTCACCCGGCCGACCGTCGCCCCGGCCTGCCAACGCTGTCGCCGTGCGCTGATCACTCTCACTCGAGCGCGGCGCGCTTGCGCGGACAATGCAAAGCGGACGGCGCGCTGGGCCGTGCGTCCGAGCCGGAGCAAGGACCATGAATGCCAACGTCGGCGGCCTCGACCGCATCCTCCGTGCCGTGATCGGCGCCGCCCTTGTCGTCCTCGCCTTGACCGGCACGGTCGGCCTGTGGGGCTGGATCGGCATCGTCCCGCTGGCCACCGCCGCCTTCGGCTGGTGTCCGGCCTACCGCCTGTTCGGGTTCAGCAGTTGTCCGATGAAAAGACCGTGACCGGGAACGCCCGCGCCCGCGGCTAGGAGCGTGGGCGGCAGAAATCCAGCCCCGGATCTCTGCCGCCCACGCTCCTAGTGCATCGGCGCGTGCGTCGGCACGGAGCGCAGGTCCTGTGCGATGCGTCCGTCGTGCAACGAGACGACGCGGCTGGCGCTGGCGATGGTCTCGGGCCGATGGGCGACGACGATGCGCGTCAGCGCGAGCTGCTTGATCGCCTGGTTGACGGCGCGCTCGCGCTCGAGGTCGAGCGAGCTCGTCGCCTCGTCCAGCAGCAGCACCGCCGGCTCGCGGTACAGGGCGCGCGCCAGCAGCACACGCTGGCGCTGCCCGCCCGACAGCGCCGTGCCCATGTCGCCGATCAGCGTCTCGTAGCCCATCGGCATGGCCTCGATCTCCTCGTGCACCGCGGCCAGCCGCGCGCAGTGCTCGATGCGCGCGCGATCCGGCGCCGCCTCGAAGAAGGCGATGTTGTCGGCGAGCGAGCCCGAGAACAGCGGCTCGTCCTGCATCACGGCGCCCACCGCGGCGCGCCAGGCGCGCGCTCCGCGGCGCGCCAGCGGTTCGCCGCCGATCAGCACCTCACCGCCGGTGGGGGCGTGGATGCCGAGCAGGACCTTCAGGAGCGTCGTCTTGCCGCAGCCCGAAGGCCCGACGATCGCCACCGACTCGCCCGGCTCGATGACGAGGTTCACGCCGGCCAGCACCTCGGGCTCGCCGTCGGCGTAGTGAAAGCGCACGTCGCGCAACTCGATGCGCGGCGACGTCGTGATGGGCGCGCCCGTGCCGGCGTCGGCCTCGGGCGCGGCGAGCACGATGTCGGCCAGCCGCTCGCCGTGCAGACCGAGCATCCTCAGCTCTGCCGCCTTGTCGACGAGCGAACTCACACGCTGAGCGAAAGTCTCCTTCCAGGCGAAGAACGCGAACAGCATGCCCACGCTGAAGCGTCCCTCGAGCACGAGCAGCGCGCCGAGCCCGATGACCGCCACCCGTTCGAGCCCGAACAGGCCACGGTGCAGCACCGAGAACAGCAGCTCGAGCCGCCGCGTCGCGATGTTGGCGTTCATCGTGTCGACCACCAGGCTGGCAAAGCGCGAACTGCGCTCGGCCTGCGCGCCGAACAGCTTGATCGCCTGCACGCCGCGCAGCGACTCGAGGAAGTGGCTCGACTGCCTGGCCTCGAACACCAGCGCCTCTTCCGCGGCCTCGCGCAACGGGCGGAAGAAGGCCCAGCGCAGCGCGCCGTAGGCCGCCACCGCAGCCAGCGCCACCACGCTCAGCAGCGCGCTGTAGGCGAGCATCATCGTCAGCGTCAGCAGCACCAGCGTGCCATCGAGCAGCGCCTCGACGAAACTGGTCGTCAGCGTGCGCTGGATGTGCTGCACGGCACCGAAGCGCGACCAGATGTCGCCGACATGGCGCTTCTCGAACCAGGCCACCGGCAGCCGCAGCAGATGCACGAACACGTTCACCAGCCACTGCAGGTTGAGCGTGGCGGACATCACGAGCACGGCCCACGAGCGCGCGGCGGCCGTCGCGACCTGCAGGCCGACGAGCAGCGCGAAGCCCACGACCAGCGTCAGCAGCAAGTCGCGGTCGGCGCTGACGACGACACCGTCGACCACCCACTGCATCAGGAACGGACCGAGCAGCACGAAAGCCTCGAGCGCAAGTGCGAGCAGGAGGACCTGCGCGAGCGAGCGCCGCCAGCCGCTCACCGGGCCGACGAGCTGGCCGAGCGTGATGCTCTGGCGCTGCACGCTGGGTACGAACCCAGGAGCCGGCTGCAGTTCGAGTGCGACGCCCGTGAAGTGGCGCGAGAACTCCTCGCGCCTGAGGCGACGCAGGCCGCGCGCCGGATCGTGGATGACGATCATCCCGCGCCGCACGCCCACCAGCACGACGAAATGGTTCATGTCCCAGTGCACGATGCAGGGGCGCTGCAGCTGCTCGATCTCGTCGAGTTCGGCGCGCAGCGCGCGCGGCACCAGGCTCAGGGCCTCGGCCATGCGCACCAGGTCGACGAGCGTGACGCCCTTGATCGACAGCGAAAAGCGCTTGCGCAGCGTCGGCAGATCGGTGTCCAGGCCGTACGCGCCGGCCACCATCGCCAGGCAGGCCAGGCCGCACTCGGCCGCTTCCGTCTGCAGCACGAGCGGCACGCGGCCGCGCCCCAGCCCCAGGTGCAGCGCATCGGCCAGGCTCATCAGGCGCCCACCGCGCCGCGGCCGCGCCAGGCCAGCAGCGGTTCGAACAGCCACTCGATCAGCCGGCGCCGCTCGAGCAGCAAGTCGGCAGCGAGGCGCATGCCGGCACCCAGCGGCAAGGCCTGCGCGTCGGGCCGCGCATCCAGCGCAAGCGTGATGCGAAAGAGCGGCTCGCCGGTGCCGCCCGCCGCCGCGGCCGTCGCCGGCAACGCCAGTGCGGCGAGCTCGCTCGGCGCCAGCGGCACGCGCGAGACATCGACCACATGCGCCGGCCAATGACCGTAGCGCTGGAACGGGAAGGCTTCGAAGCGCAGCTGTGCGGGCATGCCCGGGCGCACGAACCCCACCGCGCTCGACGGTGCATAGAGCTGGGCCTGCAGGGTCGCGCCGGCCGGCACCAGGCTGGCCAGCGCCGACGAAGGCGACACCGATTGCCCCGGCTCGGCCAGCACGGCACTCACCGTGCCCGACCGAGGCGCGCGCACGACGAGTCGGCGCTCGCCTTGCTGCTCGGCGCTCTCACGCCGCAGCTGCGCCAGATCGCGCGAGATGCCGCCGGCAACGCTGTCGGCCAGCAGCGGCAACGCCTGGCGCTCGCCTTCGAGCTCGGCGCGCTCGCGCTCGAGCCCGGCGCGCTGCCGCGCCAGCGCCTGCTCGGCGGCGCGCAGGCCCAGCAGCTCCTCGCTCCTGGTCTGCACCTGCGCCTCCGAAACGAACTGCTCGGCCTGCAGCGAGCGCAGCCTGGCCAAGGCGTCCTCGGCCAGCGCGCGACGCTGGCGCTGCAACGCCGTTTCGGCGTCGAGCTGGCTCGCCTCGCGGTCGAGCGCGGCCAGGCGGCGCTCGAGCGCCGCCCGCCGAGCGCCGGCCAGCGCCTGCTGCTGTCGCGCCGCCTCGGCCAGACTGCGCCCGCGCTCCTCCAGGCTGCGCCGCACCTGCGCTTCGTCGGCGTCGGCCAGTTGCGTGCGCTCGAGCGCCAGCACGAACAGCACGTCGCCGCTGTGCACCGTCTGGCCCTCGCGCACACGGCGCTCGAGCACGGTTCCGGCAGCGGTCGGCACGAGGCGGATCAGACCGCCGTCGGGGACCAGCACACCGGGCGCCGTGGTGCGCCGCGTGTACTGAGCGACGCACAGGAAGACGCCGACCGCGACCAGCGCCAGCAGCACGCCCGCCGTGACGACGCTCAACGAAAGCGGCCGCACGAGCTGGACACGGCCCAGCCAGGGCTGCGTCTGCGCCTCCAGCGCCTCGGGCCGGAACAGCGAACGGGCTCTCACCATGGCACGAGGCCGGCGCCGCCCGCATCGTGCGGGCGACGCAGAAAGCACGTTCCGGCGTGCGCGAAGACGAGCCGGCCAGCCGGCGATGCGACCGCCCTGCACGCACGAAGCCGGTGCAGGGGGCCGCGGCTTCGCGCGGCCGGAGCTACCGACACATCACCAGGTGCCCTTGGGCAGGAGCGAAGGGTCGTCGCAGCCGGCGGCTGCCGCCCAGGTTCCCTTGGGCAGGCCGCCGGAAACAGCCAGCAGATCCTTCGGGTCCAGCGGCACGGGCTTGCCGCCTTGCCTTGCCTGCTGCGGCCGCACGGGCGGGGTAGAAACGGGACGGGTGGTGGTTTCGCGCTGCATGGAGCCTCCTCTGCGTGGACCGCGCACGAATGCACGAACGGGGTCATTGGAGCAGCCATGCTGCCCGAGTTGTACTGTCATCTCTGACAGGGTGCGCACACGCCTGCGCGGCGCGCCGCGGCCGGTTCCGCGCAGCAGCGTCAGTGGATCAGTCCGAGCCTCAGCGCCTTGAGCACTGCCTGGTGCTTGTTGGCGCAGCCGAGCTTGTGCGCAGCCGAGTTGACGTGCAGGTTGGCGGTACGCTCGGTGATGCCCATCACGGCGCCCACCTCCCAGGCCGTCTTGCCCTCCATCGTCCAGCGCAGCGCCTCGAGCTCGCGCGGCGTCAGCGCCGGCCGCTCGGGCTGCTGCGCCACGGGCACCAGCAGGCGCATCGCCGCGTCCTGCGCGACGACGGCGAACAGCTGCAGGTCGGCCACGACGCGCTGCAGCTCGTCGCGATCGTCGGGCAGCGGGTGGTCGCGGTCGACGCCCAGGATGAAGTGCCGGCCCTCGGGCATGTGCAGCGCCATCGCGATGCCGGTGCGGTAGCCGAAGCGGGCCTGCTGCTCCCACAGCTCGCCCGCGTCGTGGCTCAGGTAGGTCTGCTGGTTCCAGATGATCGGCACCGTCTGGCGCCGGCAATGCTGCATCACCGGGTCGCGCCGTCCGAGCGCCGGGTTCGCGTAGACCTCGGCGAATCCGGGCGGCGTGTTGTCGACCGCGATGAACTCGCTGCGCCCGGGCGTGCGGTCGATCACCGTCAGTGCCGAGACCGTCTGGAAGCCGAGCCTCTGCGTGAAGCGCACGACCTCGCTGCGGAACTCGTCACGCGTCCGCGCCTCGAGCACTTCGGCATAGCCACCAGGGAGCATCGGCCTCCGCACCCCTAACCAAGGGGGGCCTGCAAGGTTTGACAGTTTCCGAGCCAGGCCAGATTGCCCAAACATAGCGGCATGCTGCACACGACACTCGAGCCCCCTGCTGCCACCCCCCCCGTCATGCCCTGGGCGCTGCGTGCCTGGCCGCCGCTATTGTGGCAGCCTGACGCCGCTGCGCGCGTGCGCTTTCGCCACCTCGACACGCGCATCACCTTCGTCGGCAACGCCTGCGAGCCGACCGCGGGCCAGACCGTGTGGGCGGGGCGGGCGGACGAAGGCGCCGCCGGCATGGCCTGGGACTGGGTGCAGGTCGGGCAGGGCGTGGTGGCGATGGCCGACCCGATGTCCGTCATCACCAATCTGCGGCTGCTGGGCGATGAAGGCGAAGTGCTGACCGCGCACGCGGCGGCGCGCTACCTGAACGCCTTCGTGCGCGCGCTGCCCTGGCAGCACGAGGTGCGGCGCGCCATCTGCGGCCTGACGCACTGAACGCCCCCGGGCCGGGCCGCGCCCGGCCCGCACCCCGCGCACGGCGATCCGGCAAAGCGGCAGGGCCGCGTTCGTCCGGGAGTGACGCGCCCGGCCGGCGCACGGGCGGGGCGTTTGCTACTGCACCGCCGCGCGGCGCAGCCGCCGCGCCACATAGCCGAGCGCCAGCGCCGCCAGCGCAAGACTGCTCGCGAGTGCGGCCAGCCAGTCCGGCGCCGGCACGGCCGCGCCCTCGAGCACGCGGCCCATCAGCGTCGTCTGCGCCAGCGCGGGCACCCACAGATGCCAGGGCCGCTCGCCCTGCTGGTTGAACACCGTCGCCAGCGGCACCATCGACACGGCCAGCATCACGACCGTGGCATTGGCCTGCGCCTCCTTCACGGTCTTGCAGCGGATCGCCACCGCCATCAGCAGTGCGGCAAGCGCGAACGCCAGCGGCAGCAGCATCACGATGAACCAGGCCGCCTCGCGCGGCCCGAAGCGGAACAGCGCGGCCAGCGTCTCGCTGCGCAGCAGCCATTGCCCCGGCAGGAAGCTCGCGCAGGACAGCACCGCCACCAGCATCGCCACCGTGGCCACCGCCGCCCACTTGCCGAGCACGAGCACCCAAGGCGCGGCGGGGTTCATCAGCAGCGGCTCGAGCGAGCCGCGCTCGCGCTCACCGGCCGTGCTGTCCAGCGCCGCGTTCAGCGCGCCGTAAAGCACGGCCATCAGCACGAAGAACGGAACGAGTCGCGTGAGCTGCGCCGCGCGCGCGCCGGCGTCGGCCAGATCGCGCTCCTCGACGCGCAGGGGTTCGAGCAGCTCGGGCGCCACGCCGCGCAGCGCGATGCGCAGCGTCGCCTGCTCGCGTGCGAAGCCGCGCAGCAGCCGCACCGCCGCGCTCGCCCCGGCCTGGGCCCGCTGGTTCGCGCTGCTCGACACCACTTCCACCAGCGGCGCCTCGCCGCGCTGCAGTGCGGCTTCGAAATCGGCCGGCACCACCACCACCGGATCGCCGAGCCGGCTGCGGCGCAGTTGCTGCTCGTAGTCCGCGGGCGCGGCCTGCACCGTGTAGGTCTGGCGCGCGATGTAGTTGGCCAGCGTCGGCGCCCGCTCGAGCCCGGCCGTCACGAGCACGCGCGCCTCGGCGTGCTTCTCGATCGAATCGACGAGCGAGGACAGCAGCGCCAGCACCAGCGGCCCCATCGCCACCGAGCTCGCCAGCACCGTCGCCAGCGTGCGCCGGTCGCGCAGCGCGTCGACCAGCTCCTTGAGATAGACGATCCAGACGCCGCCCATCAGCCCGCCCGCCCGCGCGCCGCGTCGGCGCGCTCCTGCGTCGAGAACGCCAGCTGCACGAAGGCCTCCTCGAAGTCGCGGCAGCCGGCTCGCTCGCACAGCGCCGGCACCGGGTCCGCGGCCACCGCGCGACCGTGGGCGACAACGACCACCTGATCGCCGAGCCGCTCGACCTCCTGCATGATGTGCGTCGACAGCAAGATGCACTTGCCCTCGTCGTCGCGCAGCCGCCGCAGCGCCGCGCGCAAGGCGCGCGTGGCGAGCACGTCCAGGCCGTTCGTGGGCTCGTCGAGGATGATGTTCGGCGGGTCGTGCACAAGCGCACGCGCCAGCGCCGTCTTCATGCGCTCGCCCTGGCTGAAGCCCTCGGTGCGGCGATCGAGCAGCGGCCGCATCTCGAGCAGGCCGGCCAGTGCCTGGGTACGCGCGGCCGCCGCAGCCGCCGTCAGGCCCTGCAGCCTGCCGTAGTAGACGATGTTCTCGCGCGCCGTCAGGCGCGGGTACAGGCCGCGCGCGTCGCTCAGCACGCCCATGCGCGCCAGTGCGGCGCGCGGCTGCTGCGCGACGTCGATGCCGTCGACCTCGATGCGCCCGGCGTCGGGAGCCACGAGCGCGGCGATCGCGCGCAGCGCGGTCGTCTTGCCGGCGCCGTTCGGGCCGAGCAGTGCCGTGATACGCCCGTCGGCCGCCTCGAAGGCCAGCCCGTCCAGGGCCTGCACCCGGCGCGCCCTGGGTCCGCGCCCCTGCACGAAGCGCTTGGACAGGTCCTGCACGCGGATCATGGCGGCGCGGCCGCGCCCGACGCGGCGCCCAGCGGAACGAAGACGCCGGGCCGCGGCAGCGCGCGCGCGCAGCCGGCGTCCACGGCCAGGGCCGCCGCGTCGTCCTCGGCGTCGATGAAGCGGAACACGACGTCGCCCATGCAGGGCAGGGCCAGCGTGCCGTGCCCGGCAGCCGGCACGACGACATGCCGCGCCTTGGCGCCGAGCGCCCGCACGACATGCTCGCCGTGGCGCGGCGGCGTGGCCGGATCGGCGCCGCCCGAAAGCACGAGCGTCGCGCTCGGCGCCGGCGGCAACGTGTAGAAGGCCGCCGGCACCGCGCCGCGCGGCCAGTCGGCGCAGGCGCTGCGGTACAGATCGGCGAAGCCGGTGCCGAAGTCGGCGCCCGGCGCGTCGGTCGCGCCCGACAGCCGCGGCATGTCCTCGGCGCAGACGACCGAGAAGTGCATGCCCTCGGCCGGCCGCAGCGCGCGCCGGCCGCCGCCCAGCGCGCTCGCCAGGCCGACCAGCGGATCGAAGCGCCCGTCTGCCGCTGCGGCGAGCGCCGCCGGCAGTCCCGCCGCCACCCAGGGCGCATAAAGCGGCGCGCGCACCAGCGCAAGCACGAACTCGCGGTCGACGACGAGGCGCTCGATCGCACCGATAAGCGGCTGCGCCACGCTCTCCTCGCGCGGCAGGCTCGCCAGCAGCCGCTCCCATGCCGCGCGCAGGCCGGGGTGGAGCGCACGGCAGCGCGCCTCGGCGTCGCAGGCGGCAAACAGCGCGTCGAGCGCCGCCTGGTTGTCGGTCGAGAACGACGCCGGCAACACCATGTCGGGCGGCGCCGCGCCGTCGAGCACCGTGCGACGCACCGCCTGCGGAAACTGGCGCAGGTATTCGAGCGCCGCCCGGGTGCCGTAGCTGCCGCCCATGAGGTTGATGCGCCCGGCGCCGAGCGCGGCGCGCACCGCGTCGACGTCCTGCACCGCCACCCAGGTCGTGAACTGGCGCAGATCGCCGTACGGCAGCCGCTGCAGCGCGACGCGACATGCCGCAAGCCGCGCGAGCTGGCGCGCGCGCACGGCGCTGTGCGCCAGCGGCGCGGTAGGCGCGAGCTCCGCGCATTGCAGCGGTGCGCTCGCGCCGGTGCCGCGCTGGTCGACGAGGACCAGGTCGCGCCGGGTGCCCAGGCGCGCGAGCAGCCGGTGCACGCTTCCGGCCAGCGCGATCGCGCTCTGGCCGGGCCCGCCGGCGAAGAAGAACACCGGGTCGGGCTTCTTCTGCCGCGCCAGCGCGGGCAGCACGGCGTAGTGCACTTCGATGGCGGCGCCGTCGGGGCGCAGCGGGTCGAGCGCGCGCCGCACGCGGCCGCACAGCGCCTCGTGCGCCACGCCTTCCAGCCTGCAGGGCGCCAGCCCCGCCGCGCCCGGCTCGGCGGCCGCCGCGCCCGGGTGCCAGGCGGCCGCAGCCACCCCGGCAAGCCCCAGCGTCAGGAGTCGACGCAAGGTGCGCATCGCAGGTCGTTCGCGCCCGGGCCGATGCTGCGGCCGATGCGGCCGGTGCTCAGCCCAGCATCCGCTGGCACTCGCCGCTCGCGATCAGCCGCGCCAGATCGTCCGCGCCGCCGACCAGCGTGCCCTTCACGAAGACCATCGGGAAGGTCGGCCAGCCGGTCCACATCTTCAGTGCGTTGCGCCCGCGCCAGCCGCCCAGGTAGCTGCCGTACTCGAGGTAATGGCAGGGCAGCCCGGCGCGCGCGAGCAGCCGCCTGGCCTTGCGCGGGAACGGATTCATCGCCATACCGACCACGACCAGGGGGTGCGCGGCCACTGCCGCCTGCACTTCGTCGACCAGATCGTGGTTCAGGCGGGCGACGCGGTCGCGGATCGCGGGATGCAGACGGGATTCGTCGAGGATGGCACGCGGCATGCGCCGAGTGTAGGGGAGGCGCTCGCCACGATCGGCCGCGCCGAACGCGGCATTCACCCTGACGCAACGACGGGACGGCGCGCGGAGCTTATGCTTTCGCACCCAGCCGCAATCCCGGAGTACGCAATGAAGCTCTACTACAGCCCAGGCGCCTGCTCGCTCAGCCCGCACATCGTGCTGCGCGAGGCGGGTCTCGCGTTCCAGTTGGTGATGGCCAGCACCAAGACCAAGAAGCTCGCCGACGGCACCGACTACCTCGCCGTCAACCCGCTGGGCTACGTGCCGCTGCTCGAACTCGACGACGGCCAGCGGCTGACCGAAGGCCCGGCCATCGTCCAGTACATCGCCGACCGCGTGCCCGACAAGAAGCTCGTCCCGCCCTGGGGCACGATGGAGCGCTACCGCGCCCTCTCCTGGCTGAACTTCATCTCGAGCGAGCTGCACAAGGGCTTCTCGCCGCTGTTCCACCCGGCCATGCCCGAGGAAGCCAAGGCCATCTTCCGCCAGCGGCTGCTCGAGCGCTTCAAGTGGGTGGACGCCCAGCTCGAAGGGCGCGACTACCTGATGGGTCCGGCCTTCACGGTTCCCGACGCCTACCTGTTCGTCGTCGCCGGCTGGGGCAAGCATGTCGGCGTCGATCTGTCGGGCCAGAAGAACCTCGGCGCGTTCCTCGTGCGCATGGCCGCACGGCCGGCGGTGCAGGAAGCGCTCGAGGCCGAAGGCCTGGCGAAGTAGCGCCCCGGCGGCGGCGCCCTGGCCCGCGCCGGGCGCGCCGCCGCAACCGGCGGGCGGCACCTCGCCCGCGTCACGCGAGGTGCGCCGCCGCGAGCAGTTCCTTCGTGTAGGGTGCGCGCGGCGCGGCAAAGAGCGCCAGCGCCTCGCCCTCCTCGACGACGTCGCCGTCCTTCATGACGATCACGCGGTGTGCCATCGCGCGCACCACGGCGAGGTCGTGGCTGATGAAGACGTAGCTCAGGCCGTAGCGCCCTTGCAACGCCACGAGCAGCGCCAGCACCTGCTGCTGCACCGAGACGTCGAGCGCCGAGGTCGGCTCGTCGAGCACGAGCAGTTCGGGGCGCAGCACCACGGCGCGCGCGATCGCGATGCGCTGGCGCTGGCCGCCGCTGAACTCGTGCGGATAGCGCTGCAGCACGCCGGCCACGCCGTGGCGCTCGGCCAGGCCGACTTCGTCGAGCATCTCGAGCATCAGCCGCTCGCGCTCGGGCGGCGCGAGCTCGGGCCGATGCAGCGCCAGCCCCTCGCCGACGATCTGGCCGATCGTCATGCGCGGGCTGAGCGAGGCGAACGGATCCTGGAACACCACCTGCATGCGCCGGCGCATGCGCCGCAGCGTCGCGCGCGGCGCGTCGTCGATGCGCTCGCCGTCCAGGCGCACCGCGCCGGCGGCGAGCGGCTGCAGCGCCAGCAGCGCCATGCCCAGCGTCGTCTTGCCCGAGCCCGATTCGCCGACGATGCCCAGCGTCTCGCCGCGGCGCAGCGCCAGCGTCGCCGACTTCACGGCGCGAAACCAGCGCTTGCGCCACAGCCCCGCGCCGAACGCGAAGCTCACGTCCACGCCCTCGGCCTGCAGCAACTCGGGCGCATCGCGCGGCACCGGCGTGAGCACGCGCTCGGGGCGACTGGCGAGCAGGCGCTGCGTGTAGGCGTGGCGCGGCGCCGCAAACACGTCCTGCGTGCGGCCGGTCTCGACGAGGCGGCCCTTTTCCATCACCCCCACGCGGTGCGTGAAGCGGCGCACCAGGTTCAGGTCGTGCGTGATGAACAGCAGCGCCATCCCCATCTCGGCCTGCAGCGCATCGAGCAGCGCCAGGATCTGCGCCTGGATCGTGACGTCGAGCGCCGTCGTCGGTTCGTCGCAGATCAGCAGCCTGGGCTTGCAGGCCAGCGCCATCGCGATCATCGCGCGCTGGCGCTGGCCGCCCGAGAGCTGGTGCGGGTAGACGTCGACGCGCCTTTCGGGCTCGGGGATGCCGGTGCGCGCCAGCAGCTCGACGGCGCGCGCGCGCGCGGCGTTGCGGCGCAGCCCTTGGTGCAGCTCGAGCACTTCGCCGATCTGGTTGCCGACCGTGTACAGCGGATTGAGCGCCGTCATCGGCTCCTGGAAGATCATGCCGATGCGGCTGCCGCGCACGCCGCGCATGGCGCGCTCGGACTGGGCGGTGAGCTCCTCGCCTTCGAAGCGGATCGTGCCGCTCGTCGCGGCGGCGTCGACCAGACGCAGCACCGAAAGCGCCGTGATCGACTTGCCCGAGCCCGATTCGCCGACGAGCGCGAACTTCTCGCCCGGCGCGATCGCGAAGGACACGTCGTCGACCACCGTCGCGGCGCCGAAGCGCACGCTCAGGTTGCGCACCTCGAGCAGCGCTGTGGCCGATGCGGCCGGTGCAGCGGGTGCGCCCATCAGCTCTTGCGCGTGTCGAAGGCGTCGCGCAGCGCGTCGCCGATGAAGGTGAGCAGCAGCATCGTCGCCACCAGCACGGCGAAGGTCGGCACGATGACCCACCACGCATCGAGGTTGTCCTTGCCGATCTTGAGCAGCTCGCCCAGCGAGGGCACCGAGGGCGGCACGCCCAGGCCGAGGAAGTCGAGCGAGGTAAGCGCGAGGATGGCGCCGCTCATGCGAAAGGGCAGGAAGGTGATCACCGGCGTCATCGAGTTGGGCAGCACGTGGCGCCAGATGATCTGGCCGCTGCCGAGCCCGAGTGCGCGCGCCGCCTTCACGAACTCGAGGCTGCGGTTGCGCAGGAACTCGGCGCGCACGTAGTCGGCCAGCCCCATCCAGCCCCACAGCGCCAGCAGCACCAGCAGCAGCAGCAGCGAAGGCTCGAAGATCGACGCGAAAATGATCAGCAGGTACAGCTCGGGCACCGCGCCCCAGATCTCGATCAGGCGTTGCAGCACGAGGTCGGTGCGGCCGCCGAAGAAGCCCTGCAGCGCGCCCAGCGCGATGCCGATCGCGGTGCCGGCGACGGTGAGCGCGAGCGCGAACCAGATGCTCACGCGAAACCCGTACAGCAGGCGCGCCAGCATGTCGCGGCCCTTGCTGTCGGTGCCGAGCCAGTTGCGCGCCGAAGGCGGCGCCGGGTCGAGCGCCGGATTGAAGTAGTCGATCGAGTTGGCCGAATGCGGGTTGATCGTCGCCAGCGCCCAGTTGCCCGGCCGGGCCAGCAGCGCCGTGATGAACGGGTCCTTCCAGTCGGTGGGCGTGCCGAAGTCGCCGCCCAGCGCCTTCTCGCTCGGGTTGGCGAAGATCGGCGCGTACCAGTGCCCGTCGATGCGCGCGACGATCGGCCGCTCGTTGCTCACCAGTTCGGCCAGCGTCGCGACGGCGAGCAGCGCCGCCATCACCCACAGCGACAGATGGCCCAGCCGGTTGCGCCGAAAGCGCGCCCAGGCGCGCCGGTTCGGCGACATCGGCGCCGCCGCGGCCGCCGGCGCAGCGGCGGCGGCCGCGGGCGCCACGGGATCGAGCACAGCACTCATGCGGCGGCTCTCAGCGCCCTGCGCTGCCGAACTGCACGCGCGGGTCGACCACGGTGTACAGCAGGTCCGACACCAGCTTGACGACGAGCGCGATCAGCGTGAACAGGTACAGCGAGCCCAGCACCACGGGATAGTCGCGCCGCACGATGCTCTCGTAGCTGAGCAGCCCCAGCCCGTCGAGCGAGAACAGCGTCTCGATCAGCACGGCGCCGGTGAAGAAGGCGCCGATGAAGGCCGCCGGAAAACCCGTCACCAGCGGAATGAGCGCGTTGCGGAAGATGTGCTTGTAGAGCACGCGCTGCTGCGACAGCCCCTTGGCGCGCGCCACCAGCACGTACTGCTTGCGGATCTCCTCGACGAAGGTGTTCTTCGTCAGCAGCGTGATGGTGGCGAAGCTGTGGATCACGAGACAGATCAGGGGCAGCGTCAGGTGCCAGAAGTAGTCCTTCACCTTGCCCCAGGCGGACAGCTCGGCCCAGTGGTCGGAGGTGAGGCCGCGCAGCGGGAACCACTCGAGGAAGCTGCCGCCGGCAAAGAGCACGATCAGCAGCACCCCGAGCACGAAGCCCGGCACCGCGTAGCCCAGCAGAACGAGGAAGGTGCTGGCGACGTCGAAGCGCGAGCCTTCGCGCACCGCCTTGGCCACGCCGAGCGGCACGCTGACGAGGTAGCTGACGAGGAAGGTCCACAGCCCGAGCGAGATCGACACCGGCAGCTTGTCCTTGATGAGCTGCCATACCGCCTTGTTCTGCAGGAAGCTCCTGCCCAGGTCGAAGCGCGCGAAGTTGCCCAGCATCTCGAAGTAGCGCAGGTAGGCCGGCTTGTCGAAGCCGTAGAGCTTCATCAGCTCCGCGCGCTGCTTCTTGTCCAGGTCGCGCCCGGCCTTGTAGCCGCCGCCCTCGCCGCCCGCGCCGCCGCCGGCCGTGGCGCGCGCCTCGGCCATGATCTGCTCGACCGGGCCGCCCGGCACGAACTGCATGACGACGAAAGTGACGGTGAGCGCGCCCAGCAGCGTGGGCAGCATCAGCGCGATGCGCTTGAGGACATAGGCCCACATCGCGGCAGCGGCCTCAGGCCTGTTTCGCCGCGGCGGACGCGCCGGCGCGCGACTTGTCCCACCAGGTCCACAGCGGCCAGGGCCCGTGCTCGATGAAGCCGCTGATCAGCGTGTCGGTCTGGAAGTAGTAGGCCATGGTCCGCGGCATGCCGAACTTGTTCCAGTACGAGATCGTCTCCTGGCCCGAGTACAGGTCGGGGATGCACCAGAAGTTCCACATGATCACGCGGTCGAGCGCGCGGCAGGCGTCGCGCAGCTCGTCGAGCGTACGCGCCCGGTTCATCACCTCGATGAGGCCATCGACGGCGCGGCTCTTGACGCCGCGGAAGTTGGAGTTGCCCGGCTCGTCGGCCGACTTGCTGCCCAGCGCCGCCGCCAGTTCGGTGCCCTGCGGCAGCGTGAAGCGGCCTTCGACGATCACCACCATGTCGAAGTCGTACTGCTCGAGGCGGCGGCGGTACAGCGCGAAGTCGACGACGCGCACCTTCATCTCGATGCCGAGCTTGCCCAGGTTGCGCTGCCACTCGTTGACGCTCGAGGCGCGCGGCTGCATGTACTCGAAGACGAAAGGCTCGCCCTTGGCGTTGCGCAGCGTGCCGCCGGCGTCGAGCCTCCAGCCGGCCTGCTCGAGCAGATCGCGCGCCTTGAGCAGATTGCGGCGCAGGCCGTTGGGGTCGGCGTCGGTGCGCGGGCTGACGTAGGCGGGCCCGAACACGCGCGGCGGCAGTTCGGCGCGGTAGGGTTCGAGCAGCGCCAGCTCGCCCGCCGACGGCAAGCCCCGGGCCGCGAACTCGGAGTTGCTGAACATGCTGCTGTGGCGCTTGAACATGTGCGTCTTGTTCAGCGTCTCGAAGTCGTAGGTGTAGACGAGCGCCTCGCGCACGCGGACGTCGCCGAAGATCGGCCGGCGCAGATTGAGCTGATAGCTCTGCAGGTACTGGCCGAAGCGCGTGGGCAGCACGGCCTTGACGATGCGCCCGTCGTCCCACTTCACGCCCGCGTGCTGGCGCACGAAGGCGCGGCTCGCGTACTCCTTCATGAGATCGTACTCGCCGGCCTTGAAGGCCTCGCGCGCCACCGCGTCGTCGGCGTACATGCGGTAGACGACGCGCTCGAAGTTGAAGTGCCCGCGCCGCAGCGCCAGCGCGCGGCCCCAGTAGGAGGGGTTGTAGCGGAACTCGATGCGCCTGGGCATGTCGACCTGGTCGATCAGGTACGGCCCGCTCAGGATCGGCGGCTCGGTGACGATCTCGTCGAACTTCTTGCCCGCGCCCCACTTGCGGCTGAAGACGGGCATCGTGCCGGCGACGAAGGCCTGCTCGCGCGTCTTCTCGCGCATCTCGAAGCGCACCGTGCGCGCGTCGAGCGCCAGCACGCGCTCGATGCCGGCCAGCTGCGTCTGGTACGAGGGCGAGGCCCCCTGGCCCGAGAGCAGCGCGAAGCTGTGGCGCACGTCCTCGGCGGTGACCGGGTCGCCGTTGGCGAAGCGCGCCTCGGGCCGGATGCGAAAGCTCACGCTGGCAAAGTCGGGCGCGACCCAGATCGCCTCGGCGAGCAGGCCGTACATCGTCATCGGCTCGTCCTGCGCCAGATGCGCCAGGCCTTCGACCATCCAGATCATCACGCCGGCCGGTGCGTTGCCGCGCACCGTCCAGGGGTTGAACTTGTCGAAGCTCGAGCGGCGGTCCGGGTTCTTCAGCTTGAGCGTGCCGCCCTTGGGCGCATCGGGGTTCACGTAGTCGAAATGCGTGAACCCGGGGCCGTACTTGGGCGCACCGTAGGCGGCGAAGGCATGCACCCAGCGGCCGGTGAATTCGCTGCCCGGGCTGCCGTCGGCGGGCGCCGCGGTCGGCCCCACGCCGGCGGACACGGCGGGCAGCGCGGCGCCGGCCTGAGGCTGCGCCGCGGCCCGCGTGAGCGCGCCGGCCAGCGGCGTGCCGGCCAGCAGCGCCGCCAGACGGCGCCGGGCGGCGTCGACTTCGTGCGCCGCCATGCTTCAGGCGTCCTTCTTGGCTCCGGCGCCCGGCGCGAGCAGCCTGGCGCAATCGGCGCGCGCGCCGGCTTCGACCTTGGCGCACAGGCCATCGAGCTGGCGCTGCAGGCGGCGCATCACCGCGGCGTGCCGGCCCTCGCCGTTCCAGGCCGCGAGCCGGCTGCCGGCGCGCGCCAGCGAGCGCGCGCTGCGGCCCTCGAAGGCGCCGGCGTCGGCCGCGGCCTCGCGCAGCAGCTGCCCCGCCACCTTCTCGATGCGCGCGGCGTCCTGCGGTGCCAGCTCGATCAGCGCGCTCAGGTAGCCGGAGCCCCATTGCAGGCGCGTCGCCGGTCCTTCGCTCTTGGCAAAGGCCTCGCGGTACCAGCGCAGCGCCTCGTCCTTGCGGCCCTGCTTGCGCGCGTTGCTGCCGAGCTGGCTCATCAGGTAGTAGGGCGAGTGGCTCTTGGCCAGATTGCCCTGCAGCAGCGCGTCGCTCTCGGCCCATAGTCCCGCGCGCCCGAGCGCGTAGGCCGCGCTGGTGATGACGGCCTGGCGCTCGTAGCCGTCGACGATCTCGCGGTCGGCCTGGGCGGCGAAGGCACGCACCTCGGCCAGCAGCGGCTCGGGCAGCTTGGGGTGAACCGCATCGCGTTCGCCCTCGAGCCGCGCGAGGTTGATGCGCGCCACCAGTGCGCCCAGGCGGTCGGCGCGCGACAGCGTGGCGTCGGCTTGCAGCCGCTTCATCGCCGCGTCGCAGCTCGCCACGAGCGCCGGCCGGCGCGGCGACAGCTCGTCTTCGAGCACCTGCACGATCTCGGTCGCGCCGTTGCTCAGCACGTCCATCGTCGCGCGCGCGCTCGCCGGGTCGGCCAGCACGCGCTGCACGCGCTGGCGCAGCGCATCGTCGGCCTTCACGCCCTTGCCGTCGTCGCTGGCCGCCAGCGCGCGCAGCCACAACCGCGTCGTGACCTCGGCGTCGGCGCCGGCCGCGGCGCTGGCCGAGGCCAGCCGCGCCAGCAGGCTCGGCACCTCGGCCTTGGGCACGAGCTTGCCCTCGTCGGTATCCCAGGAATAGAAGGCGAGCATGCGCCAGTCGGCGGCGGCCAGCGCCTTGCCGGCGAGTGCTTCGGACAGCACCGTCTTGATCGGTCGCCCGCCAGCAAGCCCCTGCTGCAGCAGCGCCAGCACCTGCGGCGCGTCGGCCTCGCCGGGCAGGCGCGTGATCTCCTGCCCACTGGCGTTGAACAGCACCACCGTCGGATAGCCGCTCACCTTGAAGCGCTGGCCGAGCTTCTGCGCGCCAGGACGGTCGCCGTCGACATGCACGGCGACGAAGCCCCTGGACAGCGCGGCGAAGTCCTGACGGTTGAACAATGTCGCCTTGAGCTGGTTGCACGGCGGGCACCAGGTGGCGCCCCAGTACAGCAGCACGGGCTTGTTCTCGCTGCGCGCGCGCGCGAAGGCGCGCTCGATGTCGGCGTCGGCAGCGGCGGCCTGCCAGGCAACGTTGGTCGAAGGCGGCCCGACGGCGGCGTCGGCGCCGCGGCCGCCCAGCGCCGCGGCGAAGCCCAGCAAGGCGATGGCGATCGTTCGATTCACGGCGTCCTCGTGGTCTGCCCGCCACCCCGCGGACAAAGGGCTCGCGCGTCGCCGCGCGGCTGTGCAATGCGGCCGGATTGTGAGGGATGGTGTCGATTCGGTCGTCGGGATGCCCAAAAGTTCGCCGGCCGGCAGTCCCGGCGCGAAGGACTGCGCCGACAATCGGCCCCCGCCCCGGCGCCGGCCAGGCCGCAATGCGCTTCGTTGGCACAGGAAGACTCCGTGGACCTTCGTCACTCGCTGCGCCGCATTGCCCCGGCCCTCCTGGCGGCGATGCTGGCCGTCGGCGCGCAGGCGCAAAGCGCCTCGCCGCGCGCGACGAAGTACTATGAATCGGCGCTCGCGCGCTTCGAGAAGAAGGATCTGGCCGGCGCCGTCATCGAGCTGAAGAACGGGCTGCGATCGAATCCGAAGTTCCTGCCGCTGCACGTGCTGATGGGGCGTGCGCTGCTGCTGCAGGGCGAGGCTGCAGCGGCCGAAGTGTCGTTCAATCAGGCCCTGTCGCTGGGGGTGAGCCGCTCGGAAGTGGTGGTGCTGCTGGCGCGCGCACTGGTGGCACAGGGGCGCCAGCCCGAGGTGACCGATCCGCAGCGCTTCGGGCGCGAGGGTCTGCCGGGCCCGGTGCAGGTCGAGCTGCTGCTGGTGCAGGCGGCCGCGCTCGGCGATGTCGGCGACATCCGCGCGGCACTCGAGGCTGTCGGCCGGGCGCGCACGCTGGCACCGTCTTCGGCCGAGAGCTGGATCGCGGAAGTGCCGCTGCGCATCCGCCTGCGCCAGTTCAAAGAAGCGAACGCGGCGCTCGAGCAGGCGCGCCGGCTCGACCCGGAGGCGGCCGGCGTCCAGCTCCAGAGCGCCTCACTGCTGCATGCCCAGGGCAATCTGCCGGCCGCATTGCAGGCTTACGAGAGCGTGGTGCGCGCCGACCCGCGCGCGGTCGACGCGCAGGTCGCGCGCGCCGGCCTGCTGATCGATCTCGGGCGCCAGGACGAAGCGGCCAAGGCGGTGGCGGCGCTCACGCGCGACGAGGCCGTCGAGCCGCGCGGCTGGTACCTGTCGGCGCTGCTCGCGCAGCGCACGGGCAATGCACAGGCGGTGCGCGCGGCGTACAGCCGGATCACGGCACTGATCGATCCGGTGCCGATCGGCGTGATCCGCTACCGGCCGCAGCTGCTCATGGTCAACGGGCAGGCGCATTTCGGGCTCGGCGAGCCCGAGAAGGCGCTGCCGTACTTCGAGGCCTTCCAGAACGCGCAGGGCGGCACGCCGGTGGCCAAGATCCTGGCCACGATCTACACCGGCCAGGGCAACGCCGAGCGCGCGATCGAGACCCTCGAGCAGTACTTGCGCGCGGCACCGAACGACGCCCAGGCGATCGCGTTGCTGGCATCGGCCTACATGAGCAAGGGGCACAGCGGGCGCGCCGCCGAGCTGATGGAGCGGGTGTTGCGCTCGCGTGACGACGCCGACGCGCGCACCGCCTACGGCCTCGCCCTTCTGGGCAGCGGACAGGCGAGCGATGCACTCGCGCAGCTCGAGACGGCCTACCGCAAGAACCCGAAGCAGACCCAGGCCGCCGCAGCCCTGGTGCCGCTGTATCTGCGTTCCGGCCGGACTGCCAAGGCGCTTGCGCTCGCCGAAACGCTGTGTCGGCAGCAGCCGAAGAACGCCGGCTTCCAGAACCTGCTCGGGATGGCCAAGGCGCAGGCACGCGATCTCGCCGGCGCACGCGCCGCGTTCGCGCAGGCGATCAAGCTCGACGCGGGCCTGCAGCAGGCCCGCATCCATCTCGCGCGCACCGAGCTGGCCGGCGGCGCGCCGGAGCGCGCGGCCGCGCTGTTCGACGAGGTGCTGAAGGCGCAGCCCGACAACACCGACGCCATGCTCGAGCAGGCAGCGCTCGCCGAGCGCCGCGGCAGGCCCGAGGAGACCTTGCGCTGGCTGCAAAAGGCCCATGACGTCGCCGGCGTCAAGGACCTGCGCGCCAGCCTTGCGCTCGTCGACTACGAGTTGCGGCACGACAGGCTGCCCGACGCCCTTGCGGCCGCGAAATCGCTCGCCGCCGCGGCGCCCGACAGCCTGCCGGTGCTGCTGGCGCTGGCGCGCGTGCAGCTTCGCGGCGCCGATGCAGCCGGCGCGCGCGCTTCGCTCACGGCGGCAGGGCGAGCGGCGCCGTACGATGCCGGCGTGCATGTGGAGATCGCGCTGCTGCAGCTCGCCGCCGCCGACCTGAGCGGCGCGGCCTACAGCCTCGACAAGGCGCTGGCGGCCCGGCCCGACGATCTGCGGGCTCAGGCCCTGTTGACCGAGGTCGAGATGCGCCGCGGCGAGCTCGACAAGGCGCAGGCCCGCGCACAGCAGATCCTGCGGCGCGAGCCCCGGCGCGCGATCGGCTCCAGCCTGCTCGGCGACATCGCTCTGGCACGCGGCGACCCGCAGCGCGCGCTCGAGATGTACCGGCACGCGCACCAGATCGAGCCTTCTGCCGACACCCTGGGGCGCCTGTTGCGCAGCCTGGCGCCGCACGATGCAGCGGGCGCCGAGGCGCTGGCCAGGAAATGGCTCGCCGGGCATCCGGACGATCCGGCGTCGCGGCGCCAGCTCGCCGAGCTGCTCGTGAGGCGCGGCGACATGGCGGCTGCGCGCGTCGAGTACGAGCTGCTGCGCCGGCAGACGCCCGGCGACGTCGGCGTGCTGAACGACCTGGCCAACGTACTGTTGCGTGTCGGCGACGCGCAGGCAGGTCCCGTTGCCGAGCAAGCCCTCACTTTGGCTCCGACCAACGTGAACGTGATCGACACCGCCGGCTGGATCGCGCTGCAGAGCGGCAAGACCGAGCGCGCGTTGCAGTTGCTGCGCGACGCGCGCCTGCGTGAACCCGGGAATCTGGTCGTCCGCTACCACCTCGCCTCGGCACTGGCCAAGGCGGGGCGCCGGACCGAAGCACGCGAAGAGCTGGCCTATGTGCTGGACTCCAGACTCGCTTTCGACGACCGTCCCGGCGCCGAAGCGCTGATGGCAACCCTGAGGTAGGCGGGTGCGAGAACCGTTGGCAGCGTCGGGCAACCTTACACTTGGTCACGTCCGGGCTCCGCGTCCCCTGTCAAGTGCCTGATTCCGATCGGAGTTCCCTCTTTGGCGCGGTACTTGCGTCAACTCACGCGACGCGCCATTGGCGCAACAGCCTCTCGGGAGTGAAGGGTCGTCATGAAGGTCCGTACAGGCAAATGGTTGGGCGGCTTGCTCCTCGGCCTGGGAGTGCTCACCGGCGCCCAGGCCGGCTGGACGTTCTCGAGCACCGGCCAGATCACCGACCCCGTCACCGGGATCAAAGCCACGACTTCCGCATTCAGTGCTGGCAACGGTGGCACGTACACCAGCGGTGCTTGCGGGAACGGAACCAAGACGATCAGCGGCACGGGATATTCCGCCTGCGGCGGCACCGGCTTCGCGTCCGGCGCTAAATGGGCCAGCGCCACGCTCTCGTCCTACAGCGGCGGCCTCGGCTCTGGCTCCGACGGCAGCAACTCGCCGAACCACGCCTTCGACAACGGCCCCAAGACAAACTCCTCCGGCTACGTCACCGGGGTCGGCAACACCGAGAGCCTGCTGCTGAGCTTCGACAGCAGCGTCGTGCTGTCGAGCATCGGCATCGGCTGGAAGGAAAACGACGCCGACATCTCCTTGTTCCGCTACACGGGCTCCAGCGCGCCGACCCTGGCCGGCGCCGGGGCGACGCTCGCGGACATGACCAGCGCAGGCTGGGCGCTCGTGGGCAACTACGGCGATCTGGCGATCGACACGGTCCAGCCGTACAACCCCGTCAACGCCGGCAACCAGGCTTCGAGCTGGTGGCTCATCAGCGCCTACAACAACTCGTATGGCGCGGCAACCACAGGCAGCGTGAACCAGGGCAACGACTACTTCAAGGTCTACGCCGTGGCGGGCAGCAAGTACGTCCCTCAGGGCAATCCGGCGCCCGAGCCGGGCTCGCTGGCGCTGGCCGGCCTGGCCCTCGCCGGCCTCTTCGGCGTGCGCCGCGCACGCCGCGGCGGTTAGGCTGCGCCGCCCCGCCCGCCCACAGGCGGGCCGGCCGATGAACGCCCGCCACCGTCGGGCGTTCGCGCTCCTGCAGGCGGCGCAAGTGCCCGGCGCGATCATCGGCGTGCATCGGTGTGCATCACCTGCGCCGCCCAGGCCCATGCCCCTTCGGCCTCGGCCCACACGGCGGCGAGGTCGCCGTAGGGCGTTGCCGCGGCCTCCAGCGCGACCTGATCTTCACCTTCCAGCGCATCAGCCAGTTCCAGGTAGGCCGCCCAGTCGCCGCGCCGCTGCAGCAGCGCCGCGCGCGCGACCTCGGGCAGGCGCAGCGGCTCCAGCGCCGCGGCCAGCGGCACGCGCAGCAGCAGATCGAGCCGGGACATCACGCCCAACGTGAACAGGGCCTGCGGCCGCGACTCGCCGCGCCGCCGCGCCAGCGCCTCGAACAGGCGGCCGCGCGCCAGCGCATGCTCCTGCAGGGCTGCAGCGGCGGGACGCGCCTGCGCAGCGCCGAGCAGCAGCACGGCGAGCCAGCGCTGCAGCTCGTTGCGCCCGAGCAGCGCCACGGCGGCTTCGACCGAATCGACGCCGCGCGCCAGGCCGATCGCCGGGCTGTTGGCGTAGCGCAGCAAGCGATAGCTCAGCGCCACGTCGGCGCGCACGGCTTGGGCAATCACGGCGGTGTCGCGGTCCAGCGCCAGGTGGTTCATCAGCTCGCAGATGCGGTGCGCGGCAGCGCCGAGCGGACGCGCCGCATGCGCTTCGCCGCGCCGGTCGAGCTGCCCGCCGGCAAGCGTGAAGCCCGCCTGCAGCAGCCGCTCGACCTCGCCGACACCCGCCAGTCCGCAGGCCACCAGCGGCACCTGCGGCAGCGCCTCGCGCCAGCGCTGGGCCGAAAGCAGCAGCGTCTCCACGCCGCCGGCGGCTGCGCGCAGCACGACGAAGTCGGGCCGCGCCACCTCTGCACCGGCACCGGCCAGCCGCTCGGGCGGCCCGTCGGGCGCGCCGACGAGCGCGCCACGCGCGCGCAATGCCTGCGCGGCCGCTGCGGCGACCGGCGCACCCGACCAGCACAGCATCACGCCGGCACCGGCCTGCGCCTGCACGGCCGCATGCTCGAGCAGCACAGCGGCCAGCTCGACGAGGATCTTCCTGCCTTCGCCGGCCGCCAGCCGCGCAGCGGCCACGATCGCCGCGGCCTGCGCGACGCCGGACTCCGGCGCGCTGCCGCCCCTCCCGCGCCAGGCTGTCGGCGCGCGCAGCTCGAACCCGGCCACACGCCCCTTGCGGTCGACGAGCGGCACGCGCTGGCCGAAGGCCGTTGCCGGCGGTCTGCCCGCCGCGGCAGCGGCTGGCGGGCGCGCAGGCGCGGCCGCGCGGGTACCGGCCGACGCGGCGGGTGAACGAGGGCGGCCGCGGGCGAAGAGCCCGAGCAGCCAGCGCACGAGGCCGTCCGCCACGATGCCGCGCCTACGCCGGCCGCCCGTGTGCAGCCGGCCGCGCCCGTCGTGTGGAGTCGCCGGCGCCGCCGCGGGGACGGCCGGCACGGCCACGGATTTCGTGCTGGCGGCGTTGGATCGGCGGAAGGGTCACGGTCGGGCCGGGTTCTGCGCTGCTGCCCGCCGGCGCGTCGCACGCCGCGACGGGCCCGCCGCGTCCGCAGCTTAGCGCCAACCGCCGCCGGCGACGAGCCGCAACAACGCGGATCTGCAGCCGGACGACAGACGAACGCTCCGTGCAAGACGCCGCAACGCCGTGCGGCGCGCCAGGGCCTACAGTGCCGCATGAACGCGATCCCCGCCCCCACCACCAGCAGCATCGTCGCCACCACCAGCGCCAACGGGCCGACCACGTCCGCTGCGTCCGGCGCGTCGACCGCGGTGCAAAACGCGCGCCGCATCGAGCGGCTCATCCAGGGCCAGGCGACGAGCGACGGCGCCGGCGTCAAGCTCACGCGCGTGCTCACGCACGAGCTGCAGCGCCGGCTCGACCCGTTCTTGCTGCTCGACGTCTTCGCCACCGACCGCCCGGGCGACTACGTCGGCGGCTTTCCCGATCATCCGCACCGCGGCTTCGAGACCGTGACCTACATGCTCGCCGGCCGGATGCGCCACCGCGACAGCGCCGGCCACGAGGGCATGCTCACGCCGGCCGCGGTTCAGTGGATGACCGCCGGGCGCGGCGTCATCCACAGCGAGATGCCCGAGCAGCAAGACGGTCTGCTCGAGGGCTTCCAGCTCTGGCTCAACCTGCCGGCGGCGCGCAAGATGATCGCGCCCTGGTATCGCGACATCCCGCCAGAGCAGATCCCCGAGTGGCGCGGTCCCGGTGTCGTCGCACGCGTGATTGCCGGCGCCGCGCAAGGCGTCGCCGGCGCCGTGCAGCGCGCCGATACCGAGCCGCTGTACCTCGACCTCCACCTCGACCCGGCAGCCGCGTTCGAGCAACCGCTGCCGGCAACGCACAACGCCTTCGTCTACGTCTACCGCGGCACGCTCGCCGTCGGTGACGCGAGCGTCGCGCTACGCCACATGGCGATCCTCGCCAACGACGCGGGCAGCGACGGCGTGCGCCTCACGGCCGGCGCGCAAGGCGCGCGCGCGCTGCTCGTCGCCGGCCGGCCGCTCGGCGAGCCGATCGCGCAGTACGGACCTTTCGTGATGAACACGCGCGAGCAGATCCACCAGGCCGTGCAGGACTACAACGCCGGACGCCTGGCCTGAGCGCCTGTGAAGATCCGGATCGGGGCTGCGCCCACGCCTTCGCAGGCATAGCCTGCGCCGCCGGCGCGCAGCCGCTGCCAAGCCGCACGCACGCGGCCGGCCACGCGCGCGCAGGCGAGTGCGCCTGCCGCGCCGCCAGCCCCAGCGCCGCAAGCAACCCCCCGCCGCGACCCGGTGCTCCGGCACGCACGAGCCAGTGCGGGCCGGCCCCGTTGCCCGATGCGGTCGCCTGCGGTTCATACGCCACCCCGGCCCATGGGCGGCGTCAGAATCTGGCGTGTACTACGCCGCCGCCCTGGATCTGGCACTCGCCCTCGCCGCCGCCGGCCATGCCGCGCGCAGGTGCCGCCAGGTGCAGCCGGCAGCGCATGCGCTTGCCCGCGTCGCTGCGCAGATTGGCCACCACCTTGCCCGTATAGCGAGTGACGAACTGCGTCACGTCGTAGGGGCCGAGCGCGCCATAGCCCCAGTAGGGCCAGTCGCGCCAGCCCGGCTCCCAGCCGTCCCATAGCGGGGCGATCGTCAGCTTCTGGGTCTGCTCGGTGATCTGGAAGAACCGGCCTTGATAGGTGGCGCCAGGGAGCGTCGCGGCCATCGTGCCGGTGATGCCGCCGTCGGTGCTCTGCCACGAGAACAGCACCGGCTCCTCGGCCTTGCCCCGGCGCGATAACTCGCCGCCGCCCATGCCGCTGCTGGCGCAGGCCGCCAGCGTCAGCAAAGTCGCCAGCGCGAGGCCGGTGCGGATCGGGTGAATCGCTTTCATTTCGGGCTCCTCGGGGCTCCATGCCCCATTTCCGCCGGCGACGCCTGGCTCCTTGCACCGATCGATCGGCCAGCCCGGCCCGCTCCGTTGCCGAGTGCGCCGAAGGCTCAGGCAGCATCGCCTGCCACGCGGCGCCGACCTGCGCCCGGCCGAACGAGCGAGTCGTCGGTTGCAACAATCTAGGGGGCGCGCGCACCCGTGCCCAGTGCTGCGCGTCACCGCCGGGTCATCTCCGGCGGCGACGCGCCGTGCGCTTGGTCATCGGCCCGGCGGTCGGGCACGCGCACGGCGTGTTCAGGGCCGCGGATCCGGAGCTTCGGCGGCCTCGACCCCGTACACCGAGCGCGGATGCAGCCGGCGCGACACCAGCGTCGCGAGCACGCAGGCCGCGAGCAGCACGGGAAGCAGCGCGTACTGGCCGCTGATCTCGAACACCATCAGCGCCGCCATCACCGGTGCGTGGGTCGTTCCGGCCAGCAGCACGGCCATTCCGACCAGCGTGTACACGGGCGCGGCAGCCGCTGGCAGCCCGATCCCCGCCGCGGCCGCCGCGGCCAACCCACCCACCGCGGCGCCGACGAACAGCGTGGGCGTAAACACGCCGCCCGGCGCGCCCGATCCGGTGGTGGCCGCGACGGCGACGAGCTTGAATGCCAGCACGGCGGCCAGCCACTGCCAGGCCGGGGTCGTCTCGAGCTGCTGCTGGATGCTGCTGTAGCCGTTGCCCCAGACTTCGGGCCGGGCCAGCGACAACGCGCCGACCACCAGGCCACCGAGCAGGAAGGCCAGCGGCAAGGGCAGGCGCGAAGCGATGAACAGGCCGCGCGCCGCTTCGAGCCAGCGCAGCAATCCGGCGCCGAGCAGTCCGCCGGCGAGCCCGAGCACGACCAGCGGCGCGGCCTGCGCCGCGCCCGGCAGCGCGAGCGGCGGCACCGTGTAGAGCGTGGCGCTGCCGCCCAGGGCGATCGTCGTCGCGTGCGCCATGACCGCGGCCACGACGACCGGCCCGAGCCGCGCCAGCGCGAGCGAGCCGAGCAGGATCTCGGCGACGAACATCGCACCGGCCAGCGGCGCGTGGTAGGCCGCCGCCAGCCCGGCCGCGGCACCGCTGCTCACCAGGAGACGAAGATCCGTCACCGGCCCCAGCAGGCGCCCGATGCCCGAGGCCAGCAGCGCGGCCAGGAGCACCATCGCGCCTTCGCGGCCCACGGCGCCGCCGGTGCTCACGACCAGCAGCGAAGCGCCCGCCTTGAGCGGGCCGGCACGGGCATCGAGGCGCCCGTCGCCGATCGCGACGGCCTCGATGTAATCGCCCTGATGCCGCACCGGCGGGCCGCCCGGCACGACCGGCGCGCGCCGCGCCAGCCACAGCAGCAGGCCGGCGGCGAGCGCGCCGAAGGCCGGCGCCAGCAGGCGGTGCACCGGCGGCAGGCGGTCGGCCGCCGCCACCAGATGCCCGCCGCTGGCCTGCACCAGCAGCGACTCGGTGCCGAACAGCAAGGCGCGAAAGCCGGCGACCGCCAGCGCACCCAGCACGCCGACGGCGGCGGCCAGCACCAGGCCGAGCCAGGGCCCCGACAAAGGCCCCAGCGCACGCCGCAAGCGGCGCAACACAGGGCGGATCAGGCGGCGCGCGGCAACCATCGCGCAGCGGGGCGCACGCCTGCCGTGCGAGGCGGCGCGCCGGCGCGCGCCGAGCCTACTTCGCCCCGATCAGCTTGCCGTCCCATGGATCGACCTTCGGTTTGCCCTTCCAGTGGAAGGCTACATCGACGCCGTTCTTACCGTCGAGCGTCACCTCGCGCGCCTCGGTCTTGCCGTTGACGCGGGCCGTGATGCGGTACTTGCCGGGCGGCAGCATCACGTACGTCAGCGGGCCGGCCTTGGGCAGCGCAAGCATCGGCGCGCCCCTGTGGTCGGAAACCAGCAGGTCGACATCGGCGACGAATTCGTTGTCGCCGCGCTCCGAGAACGCCATGCGCAGCGGCCAGTCCCTGGCGATCTTGCGCATATAGGCTTCGTCGTCCTTGCCGATGCCGCCGTTGATGAACGGCGCCGTGCGCGCGGCCTCGAGAAGGATGAGTTCGTTTTGGGCGTGCGCCGGCCGGGCGACGCCGGCGGCCAGTACGACGGCAGCGGCGGCGCCGAGCGCCGCGCGCCGCGAGAGCGCGATCGAATCCATGGTGAGGCTCCTCTTGCTGCGGTGCGGATCCGGGGTCCGGGCGCCGGGCCTTGCCCGGCCGCCCCCCGTGGCCGAGCACTGTAGGCAGCGCGCGCGCTGTGGTGCAGTGCCGGGCGTCACCGCCGGGCACCGACGCCGGTCACGACCTGCGCATGACCGGCGGCACGACGCCGACGCCGCCGGCAGGCACGACGGCGATGGGCGCGCCGGCTTGCTTGCGCTGCGGCGCGCCGGTCCCCCGCGGCGGCAGGTCCTGCAAGTCGGCGACGGATTCGAGAAGACGCCGCGCGCCGGCCCCCGCGCGAAGGCAGGTCCGGAACGCCCGGACCCTGCGCTCAGGCCGCGAATTCGAGCTCGATGCGCGTTCCCGCGCCCGGGGCGCTGTGCACGCGCAGTGCGGCCTCGATCAGCACGGCCTGCTCGCGCATGCCGCGCAGCCCGTAATGGCCCGGCACGGCAGCGCCCGGATCGAAGCCCGCGCCGTCGTCGGCGATGCACAGCAGGCGGCGCGGCGCGACGGGCTCGCCGCTCTCGCGCAGCTCGACCGTCACCCGCTGCGCCCCGGCATGCCGCTCGACGTTGCGCAGCGCCTCCTCGGCAATGCGGTACAGCGTCTGGGCGCGCTCGTCCGACATCGCCCCGGCGGCGGCGTCGGCATGCAGTTCCGCGGCAATGCCGCTGCGCTGCGTGAAGCGCGCGAGCAGCTCGCGCAGCGCCGCGCCGAGCCCGACCTCCTGCACGCCGCCGTCGCGCATCTGCATGATGGCCGCGCGCGCCTCGGCCAGTCCGCTCGCCGCCACTTCCTCGGCGCGGCCGAGCTCGGCGTCGAGTTCCTCCTCGCCCAGGCGCCGATGCAGCTTGCGCATCAGCCGGATCTGCGCGAGCAGCGCCATCAGCGAATGCGCGAGCGTGTCGTGCAGCTCGCGCGCCAGCCTCAGCCGCTCGCGCGTGACCGCCGCCGCCCGGCCTTCCTCGGCCAGCCGCTCGATGCGCGCCGAGCGCTCGGCGACGCGCTGGTCGAGTTCGCGGTTGAGCTGCGCAAGCGCGCCCTTCTCGCGCTGCAGCTGGTCGACGAGTGCGGCCAGCACGATGCCGATCTGCCCGACCTCGTCGCGCCCGGCAGGCAGCACCAGCGCGCTGCGCTCGCCGCGGCGCACGCTGCCGATCGCCGTGGCCAGCGCCCCCAGACGGCGCGTGAGCGCCTGCGTGAGCAGCACGGCGGCCAGCGCCGCCAGCAGCCCCGCGCCCAGCACCCCGAGGAAGACCGACCGCGCGGCCAGTTGCGCCGGCGCGAGCGCCAGCGCAGCGGGCTGGCGCAGGACCACGCTCCAGGGCAGCGCGGTGCGGGCCCGCAGGTGCGGATCGTGCCTGGCAACGAGGTAGCGCCCGCCGACGCTTGCGTCGCGCTCGGCGAAGGGTTTGCCGATCCAGTCTGCGGGCCCGCCGATCACGCGGCCGTCGCCGCCCAGCAAGACCAGCTCGAGCCGAGCGCCGGAGTCCAGAGCGCCCAGCAGCTCGCGCTGCAGCTGCTCGACCCAGCTCCACGCCATGTAGCCGCCGATCACGCCGACGGCGGTCTCCCGGGCGTCGACGATCGGCGCGGCCGCGTCGATGTAGCGCTGCGGGCCGGCGTCGGCGGCCTGCGCCAGCAGGGCTTCGAGGCGCCGGTGCAGGCGCACCTCACCGACGAAGGGCCCGGCACTCGCCGCCTGGAACCAGGGCCGATCGGCCACGCTCCGCGCCTCGAACACGCCGTGCGTCGCGGCCACGACCAGCCCTTCGACATCGGCCACGCCGATCCAGGCGAATTCGGGAAACTGCTCCTGCACTGCTTCGAGATGCCGGCGCAGCGCGGCTTTGCCGTGGTCGCCGGAGACCGCGACCTGCGCCGCCGTCGCGCGCATGATCGTCAGCCGGGTCTCGATGTTCGTCACCAGCGCGTGGTGCATCTGCGCGGCGAACTGCTCGAGCAGACGTTGCGAGTCGGCCCGCCCGCGGCGCTCGGCTGCCGTCGCCGCCAGGTTCGCGGCCACCAGCGATGCCACCACGATTACGGCGAACATGGCCCAGCCGATGGCCGCCGCCAGATGCCGGCGCGGATCAAGGCGGATGTGCCAGCGCGGTGCCCGGGCTGCGGTCGCCTCTTCGTTGCGCTCGATAGTGCCGGTCGGCACTGTTGTCGCGCGCTGGGGATCGGCTACGCTGTCGGGCATCTTCGAATTGTCCCCGCAGCGCGCTGGCGCGCGCGGGCCGCCGCGATGTTCGACGAACTGGTGCTCGCCGTTTCCAGGGGTGCCGGCCTGACGGCCGAGCAGGCCGCGCTCGCCGTGGCCGCGATGTTGCGCTTCTTCACCGCGCGCATGCCCTCGGCGCTGGTCGGCGAGCTGCACGTGCGGCTGGGCCGCCGGGCCGGCGAGGCGCCGCCGGGCGCGCCGGCGGCGCCGGCTCCGTCTGCGCCACCCGCTCCGCCTGCCCCGCCTGCAGGTTCCGCGCCATGAACGATCCGACCGCGGCGCCGCCGCTGCGCCTGATGATCGTCGACGACCAGCCGCTCATCCGGCGCGCGCTCACGCTGATGCTCGGCACCGAGCCCGGAATCGAGATCGTCGGCGAGGCGGCCGACGGGCTGGCGGCGGTGCAGACGGCGCTCGCGGCGCGGCCCGACGTCATCGTCATGGACTTGCAGATGCCGCGCGCCAGCGGCGTCGTCGCCACGCGCGAGATCACCGCGCGGCTGCCGGCCACGCGCATCGTCGTACTCACCACGTACGACCACGACGAACTCGTCTTCGACGCGATCCGCGCCGGCGCGCACGCCTACTTGCTGAAGGACGCCTCCGAGCTCGAGGTGCTCGATACGGTGCGCGCGGTGCATCGCGGCGAGTCGCGCCTGTCGCCTTCGATCGCGCGCAAGGTGATGGAGCAGTTCCGCACGCTGTGGGCCGGCCGCCGGCCCGAGAGTCCGCAATCCGCCGCCGCCGACGACGCCGGCCCGAGCACCGCCGCCGCCAACCGGAAGCCGGCCGCGGCCGACCCGCTGGCCGAACCGCTCACCGACAAGGAAGAGCGCATCGTCGAGCTGATCGCGCAGGGCAAGAGCAACAAGCAGATCGCGGCCACGGTCTTCCTGGCCGAAGGCACGGTGAAGAACTACGTCAGCCGCATCATGGACAAGCTGCACGCACACAGCCGCACCGAGCTCGCGGTGCGCGCGATCGAGCGGCGCGGCTGAACGGCAACCGGCGCCGTGGCGCGGTGCACGCACAGCGGCGGCTCGCGCGCGGCGCGCGCCAGGGCTCCCGGCGCTACCCGGCCCATTTCTCCGACATCCACTCGGCTGCCGGCAGGGCCCAGCCCGGCACGCGGCCGCCGGACTTGAAGAACATCTCCTTGTAGGCCACCTTCTGCAGGTAGGGCAGCCGCCCCATGCGCAGTTCCTGCATCGGACCGCCGTACCACGCGTCGGCATGGATATAGAAGGCCTTGCCGCCGCCCATGTCGCCGATGCACACGACGACCGGCTTGAGCGGCGTGTCGGCCTTCGCGGGGCTCATGCGGCCCAGATCGCGCGCGATCTGGCGTCCGACGATGTCGGTCTGCTGGTGCCCGATCGCGCCGAGCTTGGGCACCGTGAGCGCGGCCGCGTCGCCGCAGGCCAGGATCTCGGGGTGCTCGGGGTTGCGCATCAGCGTGTCGGTGACGATGAAGCCCACCTCGTCGGCGATCGGCAGCCCACGCAGGAACTCGTGCGGCCGCCAGTTCGGGAACACGATCGCGAGTTCGGCAGCGAGCTTGCGTCCGTCGGCGAACTCGACGCCCTCGGCGGTCAGGCGCCGGATGCCCTGCGTGTTGTTGACGTAGCCGAAGCCCATCTTCGAGGCCGCTTCGAGGAGCTGGCCGACCACCTTCTCGCCGGCGTCCTCGGCGATCATCGGAGCCGGCGTGAACAGCGTGATGTTCCTCGGGCCGCCCTTGCCGTTGGTCTGCAGCCAATGCGCCAGCGCCAGCGACACCTCCACGGGCGGCCCTTCGCAGGCTGCGAGCGCGGTCTTGAGCCAGGCCGGACGACCCTTGCTGCCCTGCTCGAAGCGCGCCGAGCCCACCGCGATCGGGCCGCCCTTGTAATCGTGCTTCAGGTAATCCATCAGGCGGTTGGCGAGGAAGGCGTCGGACACCGAATGCCCGTGTGCGGCGAAGCCCTCGATCTCGTCGTAGGCCAGGCGCGCCCCGAGTGCGATCACGAGCCAGTCGTAGCCGACCCAGTACTCCACCGCGCCGGGCCGCTCGCTGGGCCGCACGCGCACGCGCCGCCCGGGCACATCGATGCCCAGCACCTCGGCCTGGCGAAACGCCACCTGTTCGTGCGCGAGCGGCCCGATCAGGTCCATGTGCATCGTGCTGGCGGGGTCACGTCCCTCGAACATCTCGAGCGGGATGTTCGGGATGTAGTCGAGATAGGCCTTGCGGTCGATGAGCGTGATGTCGACGTCCTTGCCGGCGTAGTCGCGGATCTTCTGCGCCGCACCGAGGCCGGCGAAGTTGCCGCCGAGGATCAGGACTTGCTTTCTCTGCATTGCCATGTTCGTCTCCTGCGTGAAGCTCTGTGGATGGATATCGGCACAGTGCGCCGGGGTGCCGTGTCGCGGGCGCCATCGGCGGGTCGATGGGTTGCCTGACGTCGGCACACCACGGCATCACCGCTCTGCCCTCACTGCATGAACCAGCCGTGACTGACGACCAGCGACTGCCCGGTGAGGGCGTTGCTCGGCCAGGCGGCAAACGTCAGCGCGGCCTGCGCGACGTCGTCCACGGTGGTGAACCGGCCATCCACGGTGTCCTCGAGCATGACGTTCTCGATCACGTCTGACTCGCTGATGCCCGGCTCCTGTGCCTGCTGCGGGATCTGCTTCTCCACCAAAGGCGTGCGCACGAAGCCCGGGCAGATGACGTTGCTGCGGATGTTGTGGGGCGCGCCTTCCTTGGCGATCACCTTGGCCAGGCCTTCCAGGCCGTGCTTGGCCGCCACGTAAGGGGCCTTGAGCCTGGACGAATGCTTGGAGTGCACCGCGCCCATGACGATGATGCTGCCGCCGCGGCCCGAGGCCATCATCTGGCGCACCGCCGCGCGCGCCGTGAGAAAGCCTCCGTCCAGGTGCACCGCCAGCGGCTTCTTCCACTCCGCGAACCCGAAGTCCTGGATCGGCGCGACGATCTGGATGCCCGCGTTGCTCACCAGGATGTCGAGCGCGCCCGGTTGGCCGCGCACGCGCGCGAAGCCGGCCTCGACCGCGGCCTCGTCGGTGACGTCCATCGCCAGCGCCAGACTGCGCGCCCCCTGGCACGCGATCGCGTCGGCGCAGGCCTGCGCCTCAGCCAGCCGCAGGTCGGCGATCACCACGGCGGCGCCCGCCTCGGCGAACACTTCGGCGATGCGCCGGCCCAGGCCGCTGGCCGAGCCGGTGACGAGCGCCGTCTTGCCGGCCAGGCTGAGCCGGGTCGTGCCGTGTACCACGCTCGGGTCGATGACGCTCATGGGAGTCACCTCTCCGTCTCGAAGGTGCGGCGCGCGCCGGCCGCGTTCGTCCTGTCGTCCGGGGCCCCCGGATCGGCGCGCCGGTATGCGCGCGGCGGCGTGTCAGCCTGCCGATCGAGCACGCGGAACTCGCCCGGTCCGATCGCGGGCTGGCGCTGCAGCAGTTGCAGCGACGCGGCCATGTCGGCGACGCCGGCGGCCCAGTGCTCGCACATCGACAGGCGCGAGAACTCGTAGTCCTTGGTCTGGGTCTCGTAGGGTTTGTGTCGATGGATGACGTGAACCAGCGTGATCGGCGGATCCGCGGTCTCGGCGAGCAGACTGCGCACCGCCGGGCTCGTTCGCTTGGTCTGCGGCAGCCAGGCGGCCAGCTCGCGCAGGCGGCGACGCAACTGGTGGCGCTCGCGCAGCCGATCGCTCACCATGCGCGTGCGGCTCGAGAAGCGGATGTCCTTCTCGCGCTCGGCGGCATCGAGGATTGTTTGCGGCAGCGCGCCGCGGGCATTGAACAGGTCGACCTGGAAGATGGTGACGGGCGCATCCGGGCCCGTCTCCAGCGTCGCGAGTACATGCGCCAGCGGCGTGTTGGAGACGATGCCGCCGTCCCGGTACCAGCGCTCGCCCACGCGCACCGGCGGCAAGCCCGGCGGCAGCGCCCCGCTGGCCATGATGTGCTCGGCGCCGATCGCCTGCTGCCGGTTGTCGAAGTAGATGAAGTTGCCGCTCTCGACGTCGACCGCGCCGACCGACAGGCGGACCGGTCCGTTGTCGAGCAGATCGAAGTCGACCAGCTCGCGCAGTGTCTCGCGCAACGGCGCCGTGTCGTACACGCTCACCGGCGCCCGCGGCCACCAGGCCCAGGGCGGGCGCGGGCGAAAGAAGCCTTCGATGCCCTGCCAGGCGCCGAGCATCGCCATGCCGTCGTCCCACCATCGACGCATCGGAGCGAACCACGCGCCAAGCGTGGCCGACGGCAGCAGCGCGACGCTCACGCGCTCCCAGAACGCACGCAGGCGCTCGACCCGGCGCTCGCACCGGTTGCCCGCGATCAGCGCGGCATTGATCGCACCGATCGAGATGCCCACGACCCAGGACACGCGCTCGCCTTGCAGCGCCAGCGCCTCGTAGGCGCCGGCCTGGTAGGCGCCCAGTGCGCCGCCGCCTTGCAGCACCAGCGCCGTCGGCGCGTCGCCGCCGCGCGCGGCTGCTGCGGATGGCTTGGCCGGCATGATGCGTTCGCCGTTCGATGCACTGCGACGCGGTGCAGTCCGGTCCACTCCGGTGCGCTGCGCTGCGGGATCGGAAGCGATGTCCGCTGTCGGCCGTCACGCGCGCGCGCCGCGTCGCTCAGCCGGCCGCGCTCAGATCATGGACCTCGAGCGCACTGCCGCCGGCCTCCCCGAGCAGCTTCTGGATGCGCGCCGTTTCGTTCTTGCCCGCATGGACGGTGACAAGGAACTTGTCGGCCTTGATCGCGCTCTCGTAGCGCACGACGGAGTTCCTGGGCACGCCGATCGCCATGAGCGCGCCGACCAGCGCCGACGCCCCGCCGCCCAGAATCGCACCTTCGATCCCGCCGACGATGACCGAAGTGAGCGGCCCCAGCACCACCATCGGCCCGATCACGGGCAGGAAGAAGAAGCCCGAGCCCAGCAGCAGGCCGGCCAGCCCGCCCCAGAAGGCGCCCAGCTTGCCGTAGAAGCGCGCGCGCTCGCCGGCGTTGAAGTAGCCCACCGGCTGGTCCTCGCTGTGGTAGTTGCGGGCGACGACCGAGATCGCCGAAAGCGGCACGCCGGCCGCGCCGAGCTGGCGCACGGCCCCGTCGGCGCCGCCGTAGGTGCCGAACAAGGCCATCACGATGTGGTCGCCCAATGCGGGCGGTCTGCTTGTGCTGCTCACGGGAGTCTCCGGGAATTTCGGTGCAGTGGGCGCAGGAGGCTGCGGCCATCCGCGGGTCAGGGCTCGGCCGCGAGGCCGGCGGGATTCACTTCTTGCGCTGATCGGCACGCAGGTCGGCCTTGTCCTCGGCGATGGCCTTCTCCTGGCCGGCGATCGCGCGCCGGTCCTGCTGAACGCGTGCGGCATCGGGCGAGGTCGCTTCCATCCGGCCCTGCGCACGGTTGCGCTCGAGGCGCTTCGTGTCGCTCGCCAGAGCCTTGTGCTCCCCGGCGAGGAAGGCGCGGTCGGTCTTGTCCTGCAGCGTGCCCGGGCGGTCGTGCGCGAGGTCCTTCTTGATCCCGGTGATGGCGCGCTGGTCACGGTAGACGCGCATCGAGTCCTTCGACTCGGCGGCCATGCGGCCTTCGGCCTTGTCGCGCCGCAGCCGCGCCTCGTCGGCGGCCGCGCCGGCGCGCTCGCGGGCCAGCGCGGCGCGGTCGGCCGCGAGCTGGCTGCGGTCCTCCTGCGTAGGGCTGACCTGCGCCCAGGCGCCGGCGGCGCCCAGCGTCAGCGCGGCAGCGGCGGCCAGTGCGGCGGTGCTCAGGTGGCGATGGAATCCCATGATCTGCTCCTTGGCTCGGATGTCCTGCGTCGATGCCCGTCGATGGCCGTTCGTCTCCTGTTCAGCCGACGCGTCGGGCAATGCGGCGATGATCCGCACGGCCTCGACTCCGCGAAAGTGCCGGCGGTCACCGATGCGGGTGACCGCCGGCACATTCGCCTGAGCCGCTCGGGATGACCTCGGGAGGTTCACGCGACTGCCGGTGGGGTGCGGCCGGTGAGGTGCGGCCGGAGGGCCCGTCGCCGGGCCGCGCGTTCTCAGGCGCCTGCGCGCCCGCTGCGCGGCGGCGCCGCGCCGAGCTCGGCCGCGTGGCTGCCGGCCACGCGTGCGAGCATGCGGCCGACGCGCTCGGCGTGCCGGCAAACCGGGCTCTCGGGGAACAGGAACATCAAACGCCCACGACAAAGCGGAAGGCGGCGGTTCCTTCAAGAACACCGGGCCGCTGGCGGGCTCGGAATGCTCTGAGCGTCGGCGTCCCGCGCGCGCAGGGCCGGGCCGGCATGCCCGGCCCGCGCATCACTTGCGGCGCAAGCCGTGGTCGCGCTGGTCCGGCACCCATGCGCCGCCGACCAGCGCCTCCTGGCGGCCGCCGGTCCCGTCGTTGCGGATCGTGATGCGCAGCGGCGCACAGCCGCGCATCATGTCCTGGGTCGTGATGACGGTGAACTCGGCGTCGCGCGTGACCGTCGCGTCCATCTTGCGCTTGGCGTAGCAGCCGTCGGCGTATTCGTGATAGCTGAACATGCTGACGGTGCCCTTGCCCTGCGCCTCTTCGAGCTCGAGCACTCCCGTCCCCAGCGCCAAGCCGCCCGGCGTGAAGTGCACATAGGTCCATGTTTCGGCCGCACCGGCCGTCATCGCGGCCGCTGCCGCGGCGCTGGCCAGGACGATCTTCCTCAGGGACTGCGCGCTGGGCATCGTGCTTCTCCCCGTCGCACCCGCACGCGAAACGGGTGCGCGTTGGGCCGGCGCGAAAAGTGTGCGCGCGCACCTGCGCGCGGTCAAGCAGGGCGAACGCGCACGGCCGACCGCAAGCCCCGCGCGGCCCGCTCAGCGATCCCTGCGCAGCACGCCGGTCGGCGCGGCCGCGTCGCCAAGCACGAACAGGCTGTACACCGAGCCCGCGGCGAGGGTCTGGCCGGCAGCGCTGTACAGCGGCTGCGCCGTGCCGCTGGCCGAAACCGTGAGCTGCGCGGTCGTGCTGGCATCGGTGAGCGCGTAGTCCGAGGCCGAGCCGGCGACGAGCCCGCCGGCGATCGGCAGGTAGTCCAGAGCGAGCGCGAGCGGACCGCTCGCACCCGTCACGCCGTTGACGAGACGGATGCGCACCTGGCTCGCGATGGCCGGCAGGCGGTTGTCGTCGGCGGCCCATGCCGCCCGCGGTGAGGCCGCGTCGCCGTACACGAGCAGCGTGTAGTCGGCGCCGGCCGCAAGCGTCGCGGCCGGTGTCGTGAATCCGACGCCGTCCACGGTCAGCGCCGGCGCGGCCGCGCCGGCGGCGACGAGCTGGTAGGCCCCCACGGCCGGCGCGCCGATGCCGGCCAGCAGCGCCGCGCCGCCCACGCTGGCGCTGACTGCGCCGCCGGCGGTGACGCCGGCCACCGCACGCACGCGTGCCTGTCGGCCGTCGAGCCGTGCGACGTCGCCGCGCTGCACCAGCGCCAGCGCGTTGACGAGTACGCCGCCCGCGCCCGGCGTGACGACCAGGGTCATGAGCTGCTGGCTGCCGAGCGCGAGGTCGGCGACGTCGAGCCGCAGGTCGTTCTTGCTGCCGGCTGCAGTCACGCGCAGCCGCCAGCTTCCGCTGGCCAGCGTGGCGCAGCTGCCGAGCACGCCGTAGGCCGCACCGGCCTGCACCGGCACCGCTGCAGCAAGCGCATCGCTCGCGGCGGTGACGTAGACATCGAGCGCGCCGGCATCGGGCGCGGCGTTGACCACGCGCAGCAACGTCTGCCCGCTCGCCGGAGTGCCGACGTTGTCGTCGAGCATCAGGGTGGCCAGGGCGCCGGCGCCGCCGTAGGCCAGCAGCGTGTAGTACTGGTCCTTGGCCAGCGCCGGGCGCAGCGTCACCACCGCGGTGGGCGAGCCGGTGGCGAGCACGGTCAGATCGGTGTCGCTGCCGCGGTCGAAGTCGGCATAGGCGGCGCCCTGACCGTAGCCCAGCGCGGTCTGCCGCGGCGTGCCGCCCTGGTTCACGTCGAGCCGGGCGTAGCCGGCGCTGGCGTTGACCAGGCGCAGATGCGCCTTCGTGCGGTCGGTGCCGCCGCCGCAGCCGGCCAGCAGACCGAAGGCGACGAGGGCGGCGAGCAGCATGCGGCGCCCGAGCTGCGTCATGAACGGCTCCCGTGTAACTTGCGCTGCCGGCATCATGCCGCAACCGCGCCGCGCCACTCGCGCAGGTGCAGCTCGAGCCAGGCCGCAACGCCGAGCGCTTCGGACACCATGTCGGCGCTGGCGTGTTCCTGCACCACGAGGCCCTGGCGCAGGTCGTGGCTCGAGTCGAACCAGCCGCAGCCGAGGATCGGCTCGGCCGCGGCGTCGTCGAGCGCATCGAGCGGCGGCAGGGTCGCGCTGAACGGGGCGTTGAAGGCGCGCGGCTCGGCGCGCGCGGGCGCCAGGCGCTGCAGCAACCAGTCGAACATGCCAGCCTCCTCGTGCGGCAGTTGTGGTGCGGCGCATCGTCGTCCGGCGGCCGCGAGCGCGCCATCGCCCGCTGGTCGGAGCTCCGGGGGCCCCCTGCTGCCGCCAGCCGCCCACCCCTTCCGGGGGCCCCACCTTGCGCCGCCGGCCGCAGGCGCCATCGGCCGGGGACGCCGGCCGCTACCATCGGCCCGATGTGCGGGCGCTACGTCGTCGCCTACGACCCGGCCACGCTGGTGGCGGGCTTCTCGCTGCTGCGTGCGCCACCCTTCCCCAAGCGCTGGAACGTCACGCCGCAGTCGCCGGTGCCGGTGGTCTACGAGACGCGCGCCGGCGAGCGCGTGGCCGAGCTGATGCGCTGGGGTCTCGTGCCCTCGTGGGCCAGGGAGCCCGCCATCGGCGCGAAGCTCGCCAACGCGCGCAGCGAGGGCGTGTTCGACAAGCCCTCGTTCCGCCAGGCCATCCGCCGGCGGCGCTGCCTGCTGCCGGCCAGCGGTTTCTACGAATGGCAGGCCGCGGCCGGCGGCAAGCAGCCCTGGTACTTCAGCGCGCGCGACGGCTCGCTGCTCGCGCTGGCCGGCCTGTTCGAGGCCTGGCGCGCCGCGCCCGACGACGACTGGCTGCTCAGCTGCTGCATCGTCACCACCGAGGCCAATGCCCTGATGGCGCCGGTGCACGACCGCATGCCGGTGCTCGTGGCGACGCCGCACTGGCCGCAATGGCTGGCGCGCGACGCGCAGGACCCGGCTGCGATCGCGCCGCTGCTGGCGCCGCCGCCGCCCGAGACGCTGCAGGCCTGGCCGGTGTCGCGCGCGGTCAACCGCAGCAGCACGGAAGGCGAGGTGTTGGTGACGCCGCTCGATCCCGCACGCTGAGCACCTCCGGGCATCCCGGTGGCGGCATGCATCGGGCCGTCCCGGGCGCCGGGCCCGAGGGGCCGCGCGCGAGTCTCCGCGGGCGAACCCGGCGCCGGGGCGCTCAGACACCCAGCGGCGCGACGCCGAACAGCAGCCGGTGGCCCCAGAACGCGAGCGCGGCCCAGGCCGCCGCACCGACGGCGAGCGCCAGCGCCGTCGGCCGCCAGCGCCCGGGCGCGCAGGCGATGGCCGCCGCGCGGTCGCGCACCAGCGCGGCGCGGTGATCGAGCAGGGCCCAGAGCAGGAAGGCGCCGAACAGCACCGCGTCGTGCAGCCGGCCGTTGGCCAGCAGGTGCGCCGCGGCCCACAACTCGACGCCCAGCAGCATCGGGTGGTGCAACCGGGCCTTCAGCCGATTGCCCGGCACGTACGCGGCGACGCAGAGCACGAGCGACGGCAGCATGATCAGTGCCGCAAGGTGGCGCGTCCACAGCGGCGGCTGCCACAGCGCCAGCGGCTGCGCGCGCGCCGCCGCGAAGCCCCAGACCACGAGCGCCAGGCCGGCCAGGCTGACGAGCGAATGCAGCGCCTTCCAGCGAGGCAGGCCCAGCCGCCCGATCGTGCGCCGGCGCCAGGGTTCGGCGACGATGCGCGCGGCGTGCGCGCCCAGGAAGATCACGAGGCCGAGCAGCATCAGGGTCATGGCGGGATGCGGTGTGCAAGCGGAAGCAAGAGCATCGTAGTCGTCCCGGGCAGCGGGTGCCGGCTATGCTTGATGTATGGGCAACGCAGACCACAAGCGCTGGTACTGGGAGGACTTCCCGGTCGGCACAACGCGCGAGTTCGGCGGCATCGAGCTCACGCGCGAGGCGATCGTCGAGTTCGCGCGCCAGTTCGACCCGCAGCCCTTCCACCTCGACGAGGAGGCGGCGCGCGCCTCGATCTTCGGCGCCCTGTGCGCGAGCGGCTGGCACACCGCGTCGCTGGCGATGCGCATGATGTGGGACGCCTACCTGCGCGACACCGCGAGCCTCGGTTCGCCGGGCATGGAGCAGTTGCGCTGGCTGGCTCCGGTGTACGTCGGCGACCGGCTCGACGGCAGGCTCGAAGTGCTGGAGGCGCGCCCGATGGCCAGCCGGCCCGGCGCCGGCCTGGTGCGCTCGCGCTGCACGCTGCGCAACCAGCACGGCAAGGCCGTACTGGTGATGGAGGGCTGGAGCATCTTCGGCCGCCGTCCGGCCGACGAGGGCGTCGGCCAAAATGCGCGCTGACTCGTTGACCGCCACACCGCCCCCGCCGAAAGGACGCCCCGCCATGGCCTGCCGCCGCCTCGCCGCCCTTGCCGCCTTGGTCGGCGCCGCCTTGCTGGCGCCCGCCGCGGCCCCGGCGCAGGACGACGCCAAGGTCCTCAACATCCTCAACTGGGCCGACTACATCGCGCCCGACACGATCCCCAACTTCGAGAAGGAGACCGGGATCAAGGTGCGCTACGACCTGTTCGATGCCAACGAGACGCTGCACGCGCGCCTGGTAGCCGGCAAGACCGGCTACGACATCGTCGTGCCCTCGGCCCATTTCGCCAAGCGCCAGATCGAGGCCGGGCTGTTCCTGCCGCTCGACCGCGCGCAGATCCCGAACTGGAAGAACCTCGATCCCGCGTTGCTGGCCAAGCTCGCCGAGGTCGATCCGGGCAACAAGTACCTGGTCGACTGGATGTGGGGCTTCGTCACCGTGGGCATCAACCCCGACAAGGTCAAGTCCGCGCTGGGCGGCATGCCGATGCCCGACAACCCGCTCGACCTGATCTTCAAGCCCGAATACGCGGCCAAGCTCAAGAGCTGCGGCGTGCACGTGCTCGACTCGGCCAGCGAGGTGGTGCCGGTGGCGATGCTCTACGCCGGCAAACCCGGCTACAGCACCAACCCCAAGGACTACGAGGCGGCGCAGGAGTTGCTGATGAAGGCGCGCCCCTACGTCACCCGCATCTCCTCGCCCGGGCCGATCAGCGACTACACCAACGGCTCGCTGTGCGTCTCGCTGGGCTACTCGGGCGACTTCCTGATCGGCAACCAGCGCGCGCTCGACGGCAAGACCGGGCAGCGCTTCGAGGCCCTGATCCCGCCGCGCGGCGCGACGCTGTTCTTCGACACGATGGCGATCCCCAAGGACGCCAAGCACGTGAAGAACGCCTACCTCTTCATCGATTACATCCTGCGCCCGCAGGTGCACGCCGCACTCACCAACCAGGTCTTCTACGGCAACCCGAACGCCTTCTCCAAGCCCTACGTCAAACCCTCGATCGCGAACAACCCGGTGGTCTTCCCGAGCGCGGTCGACCTCGCGAAGATGGCGATGCCGCAGACCCTGCCCAACGATGCTCGCCGCGTGCAGACGCGCGTGTTCACCAACTTCAAGACCAACACCCGATAGCGCGCGATGGGCCCGCTCGTCAAGTACCTGCTGCTGCCGCTGACCGTGCTGGCGGCGCTGGTCGCGACCTGGCTGTGGCTGGCCTGGAGTTGGAGCTACTCCTCGGGCGAGCGCGCCGGCTGGGTGCAGCAGTTCAGCAAGCGCGGCTGGATCTGCAAGACCTGGGAGGGCGAGCTCGCGCTCGTCTCGCTGCCCGGCTCGACGACCGAGAAGTTCTTCTTCACGGTGCACGACGACGCGGTGGCCGCGCGCATCACGCGGCTGATGGGCAAGCGCGTCGCGCTGCACTACGAGGAGAAGGTGGGCCTGCCGACCACCTGCTTCGGCGAGACGCGCTCCTTCGTCACCGACGTGAGCGAAGCCGAGGACATCCCGCTCGGCCCGGGCGTGGTGCTGCCGACAGCGCCGGCGGCGCCGGCGGCAGCGCCGGCAGCGTCGGCCACGGCATCGGCGCCCCGATAGAGGGTGGCGGCCGCGCGCCGCGAGGTCGCGGCGCTACGGCTGGCGCCGGCCGTGCTGCAGCGCGTCGTCGAGCTGCTCCTGCGCCTGGCGCGCCGCACGCAGCACGAGCGTCGGCTCGAGGCCGGCCTCGGCGGCCACGCGCTCGGCGCAACCGTCGAGCGTGTCGGGCGCCTGCATCAGCGCATGCGCCAGCACCGACAGCGCGCACACGCTGCGCCGATCGGGCTGCGACGGCAGCGGCCCGCCGGCCTGTGCCAGCACGTGCTGGCGCACACTGGCCGCGGCCGCCAGCGCGAGGCCCCAGCTCTCGCACAGCGCGCCGCCCAGCGCGTCGTGGCTGACGCCGAAGCCGGCGCGCTCGAGCATCGCCAGCTCGGTGTCGGTCTCGGCGGCACGCAGCATCGCGCGGTAATGGTCCGGCGCATGCCGGAACAGCACCGCCTTGCCGCATTCCTCGAACAGGCCGGCCGAATGTGCGGCCCAGGCGTCGAGCGCCAGGCGCTGCCCGAGCCGCCCCATCAGCAGACCGCGCAGCGCGGCGCGCTGCCACAGCGGCTCGAGCTCGACGGCCGGCGGAAACGCCGCGCGCAGACCCATCTCGAAGGTGATGGCGGCAACCTCGCGCATGCCGAGGTAGGTGATGGCCTGCTGCACGCTCTGCACCCGGCCCTTGAGGCCGTAGAGCGACGAGTTCACCGCCTTCATCACCGCGGCGGCCAGAGCCATGTCCGACTCGATCAACTCGGCCGCCGCGGCCAGGTTGATCTCGTCTTCGGCCAGCAGCAGCGACAGCTTGACCAGCGCCTCGGGCTGCGCGGGGATGTCGATGTCGAGCGAGCGCAGCTCGGGGTTCACGGACATGGCGGCATGGGCAGGGCGGGCGACGGGAGCCGAGCGTAGCGCCGCCGGCCGTCGCGCAGCGCCGACAACTGGGCGGGATTCACCGGCCAATGCTGCGCCGCGGCTCCTGCGCCGGCCTGGCCCTGGTCAGCGGCGCGGCTGTCGGCCCGGTCGCCGGCCACGCCGGGCGCACCAGGCAAGGAGGCGCCGACCCGCGGCGCCTGACAGCAAGGAGGCGCCGACCCGCGGCGCCTCTAAGGCCTCCGGCAGCAGACGCCGGCGGCAGGAATGGAGTTCTTTGTATGGCTTGGCTGCGTCGGCAGCGCTTCGTCGTCTCCTCGGCCCCCGCCCGGATGCCGCGAAGCGCGGCACCGCAAGTGCGCGCAATGTAGCGAGCCGGGGCGCGCGCCGGCATCGGGGTCAACCCGGCGCCGCAACGATCCACGCGGCCGCTCGCTCGGCGATCATCAGCGTCGGCGCATTGGTGTTGCCGCTGGTAATGGTGGGCATGACGCTGGCGTCGGCCACGCGCAGCGCAGCGATGCCGTGCACGCGCAGGCGCGCATCGACCACCGCGCCGGCATCGCCGGCCGCACCCATGCGGCACGTGCCCACCGGGTGGAAGATCGTCGTGCCGATGTCGCCGGCCAGGCGCGCCAGATCCTCGTCGCTGCAGTACTGCATGCCCGGCTTCAGTTCCTGCGGGCGGTACCTCGCCAGCGCCGGCATCGCCGCGATGCGGCGCGTCAGGCGCAGTGAGTCGGCGGCCACCTTGCGGTCCTCGTCGGTGCTCAGGTAGTTGGGCTGGATGCACGGTGCGTCCTCGGGCCGCGCCGAGCGAATCCGCACGTGGCCGCGCGCGCCCGGGTTGAGGTTGCACACGCTGGCGGTGAAGGCGTCGGTGCGGTGCAGCGGCTCGCCGAAGGCGTCCAGGCTGAGCGGCTGCACGTGGAACTCGATGTTCGGCCATGGCTGCTCGGGCGCGCTGCGCGTGAAGGCGCCCAGCTGCGAGGGCGACATGCTCATCGGCCCGCGGCGCGTGAACAGGTACTGCAGCGCGATGCCGGCCTTGCCGTGCCAGCTGCGCACGATGCCGTTCAACGTGCGCGCGCCGGCGACGCCGAACACGGCCCGGATCTGGAGGTGGTCCTGCAAGTTGGCGCCGACGCCGGCCAGCGCGTGGCGCGGCGCGATGCCGTGCGCGTGCAGCAGCGGCGCCGGCCCGACGCCCGACAACTGCAGGATCTGCGGCGTGCCGATCGCGCCGGCCGCCAGCACCACCTCGCGCGCGGCGCGCACGCGTGGCGGTGCGCCGGGTGCGGGGCACAGCTCGATGCCGACCGCGCGCAGACCGTCGGGCGTCGGCTCGAGCAGCAGTCGAGCCACCTGCGCGCCGGTCTGCACGACGAGATTCGGCCGCCGCCGCACCGGGCGCAGGAAGGCCTTGACGGCGTTCCAGCGCCAGCCGGCGCGCTGGTTGACCTCGAAGTAGCCCACGCCTTCGTTGTCGCCGCGGTTGAAGTCCTCGCTGGCCGGGATGCCCGCCTCGCGCGCCGCGGCGGCGAAGGCGTCGAGGATCTCCCACGACAGGCGCTGGCGCTCGACGCGCCACTCGCCGCCCGCGCCGTGGTACGGCGCGAAGCCGCGCTCGGCGCCGCGCCAGTGATCCTCGTGGCGCATGAAATAGGGCAGGCAGGCGTCCCAGCTCCAGGCGGCGTCGCCGAGCTGCCGCGCCCAGCCGTCGTAGTCGCGCGCCTGGCCGCGCATGTAGATCATGCCGTTGATGCTCGAACAGCCGCCCAGCACCTTGCCGCGCGGATAGCGCAGCACGCGGCCGTTGAGCCCGGGCTCGGGTTCGGTGGCATAGAGCCAGTCGGTGCGCGGGTTGCCGATGCAGTACAGGTAGCCCACCGGCACATGCACCCAGAGGTAGTCGTCGCGCGGCCCGGCCTCGAGCAACAGGACGCGGCAGCGCCGGTCCGCCGACAGGCGGTTGGCGAGCAGACAGCCGGCGGTGCCGGCGCCGACGATCACATAGTCGTAGACGGGGTCCTCTTCGCCGTTCATCGTGCGCTCGGACCGCTCAGGGTCGGCGAAGATCCCCATCACGCCCGCGATTCATGTTTTCACAGGCTCAGCGCGGCGGCACGGAAGCCAGCACCGGGAACAACCCCGTCAGGCCGTCGGCGAGCAGCTCCACCGCCATCGCGGCCAGGACCAGCCCCATCAGCCGCGTCATCACGTTGATGCCGGTGTGCCCGAGCACCTTGGCGATGCGCCCGGAGGCCGACAGCGTGAGGTAGGTCGCCGCCCCGATCACGACGCCGTAGCCGACCAGCATCCCGAGCTCCCAGAGGTGACGCGTCTTCTCCGCGTAGATCATCATCGTCGAGATCGTCGCCGGGCCGGTGAGCAGCGGGATCGTCAGCGGCACGACGGCGATGCTGGCGCCGGCATCGACCTTCCGGTCGCCCTCGTCGACGTCGCCCGGCCGTGTTTCGGCCGGTCGGGCGTCGAGCATTGCCAGTGCGCTCAGCAACAGCAGCATGCCGCCGCCGACCCGGAACGACGCGAGCGAAATGCCGAAGAAGTGAATGATCTTCAGCCCCGCCAGCGCGCTGACTGCGATCACGGTGAACGCGCCGAGGGCGGCGATGCGGATCGTGCGCGCACGCTGCGCGGCATCGAAGGCCTCGGTGAAGTGGATGAAGAAGGGCACGGCCCCGATCGGATTGACGATCGCCAGCAAGGCGACCAGGGGCTTGAGCAGATCCACGGACACGATGGTAGGCGGCGAACGCGTGCCCGCGGCAGGACCGGGCGACCGCATCGCGCGTGCGGCAGCGGGGCCTCGGGTTTTCCCGCTGACATGAAAACAACACCCACCGGTTGCAGCGCTTTACACACGCGCCCGCTGGGTTGACAGTACAGGGGAGTCTGTGTCGGGCAGCCGCGCCTCTGGTTTTGTTGCCGGGTTGAGCTCCGCATGGTTCTTGTGTTTTTTTGAGGGCTCCCTGTGGGAAACAAACTGTACGTCGGCAATCTGGCCTACTCGGTGCGTGACGACTCGCTGCAGCAGGCGTTCGCGCAATTCGGCACCGTCACCTCGGCCAAGGTGATGATGGACCGTGAAACCGGCCGCTCCAAGGGCTTCGGCTTCGTGGAGATGGGCTCGGACGCGGAAGCGCAGGCCGCGATCAACGGCATGAACGGGCAGCCGCTCGAAGGCCGCCCGCTCGTCGTGAACGAAGCGCGCCCGCGCGAAGACCGCCCCGGCGGCTACCGCAGTGGCGGCGGCGGCTACGGCGGTGGTGGTGGCGGCGGCTACGGCGGCGGCGCCGGTGGTGGTGGCTACGGCGGCGGCGGCGGGCGCAGCCCCTACGGCGGCGGCGGGCGCAGCCCCTACGGCGGCGGCGGGCGTGGCGGCAGCGGCGGCAGCGGCGGCGGCTACGGCGGCGGCAACCGCGGCGGCGGTTACTGAGCGCTCGCAGGGCCGGGCTGCACCCGGCCCGCCTCCCCATGGGGGAGCCGGCAAGGCGGCAGAGCCGCGCTTGCACAGGTAACGTCCTGCGCACCCGGCACACGGCAGCGCCCGTGCCGGCCGGTTGCGCAGCGGACGTCGCTCGTGTCGCACCGGTTCATCTTCTGCGCCGCGGCTTGCGCGGCCGGCCCGCGAAGATCCGGTCGAACAGGGCATTGGGCAGCAAACGCAGCAGCCTGGCCGCGATCGCCATCGGCCAGGGAATGACCGCGTAGCTGCGGCGCGCGCCGATCGCGTTGATCGCACGCGCGGCGAACTGCTCGGGCGTCAGCAGGAAGGGCATCGGATACGGGTTGCGCGCCGTCAGCGGCGTGGCCACGTAGCCGGGCAGCAGCGTCACCACGGCCACGCCGCTGGCGCGCAGTTCGCCGCGCAGGCTCTCGCAATAGGCCACGACGGCCGCCTTGCTCGCGCAATAGGCGCCGTGTCCGGGCAGGCCGCGGATCGCCGCGACGCTGGCGATGCCCACCAGAGTGCCCGCGCGCCGCGCGCGCATCGCCTCGATGAAGGGATGGAAGGTTGCGGCCATACCGAGGTTGTTGGTGGCGAAGGTATCGCGCAGCACCTCGAGGTCGGCGCGCTCGGCGCTGTCGATGCCGACGCTGATGCCGGCGTTGGCGATGACCACGTCGGGCAGGCCCTGCTGCGCCAGGCAGCACCGGGCGGCCGCGACGATCGAATCGACCTGCGCCACGTCGGCAGCGTAGACGGCGCAGCGCCCGCCCTGCAGGCCCTGCGCCTCGGCCCAGGCGCTCGTTTCGGCCGCGCGCCGCGCCACGAGCGCGAGCCGCCAGCCGGCGCGCGCATAGCCCGCAGCCAGTGCCTGGCCGATGCCGCTCGACGCGCCGGTGATGAACACGAGCGGGGCGTCGGCCGCGCCGGCTGCCCCGCTTGCACCGACCCCGCCGGCGGCATCGGCGGCAGCGGTCGACAGCGCCCGGCTCATCGCGCCCGGCCCGCCGGCACGAAGACGCCGCGCATCGGCCCCGCGAGCTCGAGCCGGCGCTGCGCGTGGTCGTAAGCCAGCCCCGCCGCCGCGATCTGCGAGCTGCCCAGGCGCACCGTCACCGGCAGGTGCGTTCGCACGCGTTCGCGCACGAGGAAAAGATGCAGGAACTCGCTCCTCATGCGCAGCGGCGTGCCGTCGGCGTCGGTGCTCGAGACCTCGGCGCCGCCTTGCAGCTGCAGCTCCGAGCCGTCGCCGTTGCCCAGCGCATGCTCGGCGTGCGCGAGCGTGATGCGGCCGTCGGCGGCCACGGCGCGGATCTGCGCCTTGTCGATGCGCACGCGATCGTTCGCCGGGTCGTGCTGCAGCCGCTCGCCCTCGATGCGCAGCACCAGGCGTCCGCTCGCGTCGAAGCGCTCGAGCGCGAAATGCCGCATCTCGTAGTCGGGCTCGCTGCCGGGCCGGCGCTCGGCCGACGGTGCCGCGGGCAAGGGCGTGTTCTTCACCAGCCACCAGGTGGCCAGCGCGAGCGCCAGCATCAGCAGCAGCGGTAGGTACGCCGCGAGCGCCTCGCGCAGACGCAGGCCCCAGGGGGGGCGGCGCAGCGGGCGCGGCGCTGCCGGACCGAGCGAGATCGGCACCTCGGGCAGATCGGGCAGATGCAGCTCGACGCTCATGCCCATCGGCGCGCCGCTCAGCGCGCGTCCAGCGTGCCGCCGCTGCCGCCGCGCTGCGCGTCGAGCAGCGCGGCGTAGCGGCCGTTGGCCATCAGCAGCAGATCGCAGAACTCGCGCGCGGCGCCCGCACCGGCGCGCGCGGCCGTCACGTAGTGCACCGCCGCGCGCACCTCGGCGTGCGCGCCCGGAGGCGCGGCCGCGAAGCCGACGCGGCCGAGCAGCGGCAGATCGGGCCAGTCGTCGCCGATCGCGGCCACTTCGCTCCAGTCCAGCCGCGCCTCGGCCAGCAGCTGCGCTGCCGCCGCGAGCTTGTCCTGCGCGCCGAAGCGCGCGCGCCCGACCCCGAGGTCGGCCAGGCGCCGGCGCACCGCCGCCGAGTCGCGCCCGGTGATCACGAGCGGCTCGATCCCGCCCTGGGCGAGCAGCTTCAGCCCATATCCGTCGAGCACCGAGAACGGCTTGAACCGCTCGCCGCGCTCGCCGATCCACAGCGTGCCGTCGGTCAGCACGCCGTCGACGTCGAAGATCGCCGCCTTCATGCCCAGCCCCGCGCCCTGCGCGCGCAGCAGCAATTCGGGCGCGAAGCTCAGCGACGGCGCCATCGCCCCGCTCTCAGATGACCTTCGCGCGCATCAGATCGTTGCTGTTGAGCGCGCCCACCAGCAGCCCCGCGGCGTCGACCACCAGCACGCTCGTGATGCGGTGCTGCTCCATCAGCGCGGCGGCGTCCACCGCGAGCGCGTCGGCACGGATGCTGCGCGGCGCGCGGTGCATCACCTGTTCGGCGTTCAGGCCGCGCAACTCGGCGCCGCGCTCGATCAGGCGGCGCAGGTCGCCGTCGGTGAAGATGCCGATCGGCCGCCCGGCGGCGTCGGCCACGGCCGCGAAGCCCAGGCCCTTGCCGGTCATCTCGCGCAGCAAGGCGCCGAAAGCCGCGTCGGGCGCCACGCGCGGCACCGCCTCGCCGCTGCGCATGAGGTCGGCCACGTGCATCAGCAGCTTGCGGCCGAGCGCGCCGCCCGGGTGCGAGCGCGCGAAGTCCGCCTCCGCGAAGCCGCGCGCGTCGAGCAGCGCCACCGCCAGCGCATCGCCGAGCGCGAGCTGTGCCGTCGTGCTGGCGGTGGGCGCCAGGTTGAGCGGGCAGGCCTCCTCGGCCACCGCGCTGGACAGCACGATGTCGGCGTGGCGCGCCAGAGTCGAGCCGGACTGGCCCGTCATCGCCATCAGGACGACGCCGATGCGGCGCAGCGCCGGCAACAAGGCCACCAGCTCGTCGCTCTCGCCGCTGTTGGACAGCGCCAGGACCACATCGCCCGGCTGCACCATGCCGAGGTCGCCGTGGCCCGCCTCGGCCGGATGCACGAAGAACGCCGGCGTGCCGGTGGAGGCGAGCGTGGCCGCGATCTTGCGTCCGACGTGGCCGCTCTTGCCCACCCCCATCACGACGACGCGGCCGCGGCAGGCCAATACCGCCGCCGCGGCGCGCGCGAAGTCCGCGCCGGCGCCGTCGCGCAGGCGCGCCGCCAGCTCGAGCAGGCCGCGCGCCTCGATCTCGAAGGTGCGCGCCGCCAGCGCGAGTGCGCGTGCGGCGTCGAAGGCAGGAGCGTCGGCCATGGGCAATTACGATCGCGGCATTCTAGGTAAGCGCCGCGCCGCGGCCACGCTGGCGTCCGCATCTTGGCCACCACGCTCGAACTGGTCCTGCTTTACCTCGTCGCCGCGGTGTTCGGGGTGACGCTGTTTCGCTCGCTCAGGCTGCCGCCGATGCTCGGCTACCTGGTGGTCGGCGTGCTCATCGGTCCGAACGCGATGGCCTTCGCGCAGGACAGCGCCGGCGTGCGCTACCTGGCCGAGTTCGGCGTCGTCTTCCTGATGTTCGTGATCGGGCTGGACTTCAACCTGCCCAAGCTGCGCAGCATGCGCACGCTGGTGTTCGGACTCGGCTCGGCGCAGGTGCTGCTCACGATCGCCGGCACGCTCGCCGGCCATTTCCTGCTCGTGTGGGGCGCCGCGACCTTTGCGCACGCCGCCTGGCAGATGAACTGGCAGGGGGCGGTGGTGCTCGGCGCGGCGCTGGCGATGAGTTCGACGGCGATCGTCGTCAAGCTGATGGCCGAGCGGCTCGAGCTCGACAGCGAACACGGCCGGCGCGTGCTCGGCGTGCTGCTCTTCCAGGATCTCGCGGTGGTGCCGCTGCTGGTGCTGATCCCGGCGCTGCGCTCGCCGCCCGAGGCGCTGCTCGTTCAGATGGCGCTGGCGCTGGCCAAGGCGGCGGCTCTGCTCACGCTGCTGCTGGTGGGCGGCCAGCGCGCGATGCGCTGGTGGCTCACCCTCGTGGCGCGACGAAAGAGCGAGGAGCTGTTCGTCCTGAACCTGCTGCTGATGACGCTCGGCCTGGCCTGGCTCACCGAACAGGCGGGCCTGTCGCTCGCGCTGGGTGCCTTCGTCGCCGGCATGCTGGTGGCCGAGACCGAGTACAAGCACCAGGTCGAGACCGACATCCGGCCCTTCCACGACGTGCTGCTGGGGCTGTTCTTCATCACCATCGGCATGAAGCTCGACTGGCGGCCGGTGCTCGAGCATTGGTTCCTGGTGCTGCTGCTCACCACGCTGCCGGTGCTGGCCAAGTTCGCGCTCGTCGCCGGCCTGGCCCACATGCTGCGGGCCTCGCCCGGCGTGGCCCTGCGCACGGGTCTGTACCTGGCGCAGGCCGGCGAGTTCGGCTTCGTGCTGCTGACGCTGGGCGCCGAGCGCGGCCTGGTGGCGCCGCGCTGGACCAGCCCGGTGCTGGCGAGCATGGTGCTGTCGATGCTGGCCGCACCCTTCCTCGTGCAGTACGCCAACCGCATCGTCAACCGCCTGAGCAGCAGCGACTGGCTGATGCAGTCGGTAGCGCTGACCGCGATCGCGCGCAAGACCATCGCCACCGAACGCCACGTGATCATCTGCGGCTACGGCCGCAGCGGCCAGAACCTGGCGCGGCTGCTGGCCAAGGAGCGCATCCCTTACATGGCGCTCGATCTCGACCCCGACCGCGTGCGCCAGGCCGCGGCCGCCGGCCAGAGCGTGGTCTTCGGCGACGCGGCGCGCCTGCCGGCACTGATGGCCGCCGGTCTGGCGCGCGCGGCCGCCGTCGTCGTGAGCTACCACGACACGCCTTCGGCGCTGCGCATCCTCGCGCTCGTGCACGGCCACGCGCCGAGCGTGCCGGTGGTGGTGCGCACGATGGACGACGCCGACATCGACCAGCTCAAGGCCGCCGGCGCCACCGAAGTCGTGCCCGAGGCGATCGAAGGCAGCCTGATGCTGGCCGGCCACGCGCTGGCACTGGTGGGCGTGCCGATGAGCCGCGTCATCCGCATCACGCGCGACGCGCGCGACGCGCGCTACGGCCTGCTGCGCGGCTACTTCCACGGCGCCGACGACGACACCGTCGAGGAGCTGAACCAGGCGCGGCTGCTCAGCGTGACGCTGCCCGAGGCGGCCCGCCTGGCCGGCCGCAGTGTGGGCGATCTGGCGCTGCCGGCGATGGGCGTGCACGCCCTCTCGGTGCGGCGCGCCGGCGGCGCCGTGGTGCCGGCCGACGACGCGCTCGTGCTGGCCGGCGGCGACACCCTGGTGCTCTCGGGCCTGCCCGAGCCGCTGGCGCGCGCCGAGGCCAGGCTGATCGGCCACGCCTGAGCGCCGCACATCCCGTGATTCCCACCGTGAGATCCCCGTCATGAGCGCTCCCGCGACGCCGCCTGCCCGGGCCCACGCGCCGGCCGAGTACATCCGCGCGCACATCCGCACCGTGCCCGACTGGCCCGAGCCGGGCGTGATGTTCCGCGACATCACGCCGCTGCTTTCCAACCCGCGCGTCTTTCGCGTCCTCATCGACCAGTTCGTGCATCGCTACTTCAGCCCGCGCCCCGACGCCGTGGCCGGGCTCGACGCACGCGGCTTCATCATCGGCTCGGTGCTGGCGTACGAGCTGGGCGTGGGCTTCGTGCCGATCCGCAAGAAGGGCAAGCTGCCCTTCACCACCGAGGCCGAGAGCTACGCGCTCGAGTACGGCAGCGCCACCGTCGAGATCCACACCGACGCGGTGCGCCCCGGCGAGCGCGTGGTCCTGATCGACGACCTCATCGCCACCGGCGGCACCATGATGGCCGGGCGTCGTCTGCTCGAACGCCTGGGCGCGACCGTCGTCGAGGGCGCCGCGATCGTCGACCTGCCCGAGCTGGGCGGCTCGCGCCGCCTGCGCGAAAGCGGGCTGGCGCTGTTCACGCTGGTCGACTTCGCCGGCCATTGAGCGCCTGCGGGCCGGCCCGCGTGCGGCCGGGGCGTCGGCGTGCGCACCGATCTTGCGCATCGGCAATCCGCTTTGGCATCGGCCTGGTTCTACTCGACCCGGCAGGCAAGGGAGCCCGTCCCGGCGGCGCGGCGGCCCCGGCCGAGGCACGAGACCGGTGCGCCGCGAAGGAGGAGCAGACATGACGTACCCACGCTGGACGCCGGGTGCCCTCTGGGCCGGCTTGGCCCTGTTCGCGCTGGCGACGCCGGCGCGCGCCCTCTCCGCGGCCGAATTGCTGGCCGAGTACACCCAGGCCGCGGGAGCGGTGTCGGTCGAGCGCGGACAGAAGTTCTTCACCACCAACTTCGGCAAGGCGCTCGGCTTCAGCTGCGCCTCCTGCCACGGGGATCAGCCCACGCGCAGCGGCAAGGACCAGGTCACCGACAAGCCGATCGCGCCGCTCGCGCCGGCAGCCGACCCGCGGCGCTTCACCGACCGCGCCCGGGTCGACCACATGTTCCGCCTCAACTGCCGCGACGTCGTCGGCCGCGAATGCACGGTGCAGGAAAAGGCCGACGTACTCGCCTGGCTGGTGTCGCTGCGGCCCTGAGCGCAGGCGCGTGCCGGCAGCACGCCGGGTTCACTTGCCCAGGCAAAAGCGTCCGAAGATCTCGCCCAGCAGGTCCTCGCTGCCGAACTCGCCGGTGATCTCGCCGAGCGCGCGGTGCGCCAGGCGCAGTTCCTCGGCCAGCAGTTCGAGCGCGGCGTCGCGCTGCGCGGCGTGCGCGCGCGCGGCTGCCAGGTGCTGCCGCGTGCGGCGCAGGGCGTCGACGTGGCGCGCGCGCGCGATCGTCACGCCTTCGGGCGCGGCGCTCCAGCCCGCTTCGCGCAGCAGCGCGCCGCGCAACGCCTCCAGCCCGGCGCCGGTGCGTGCCGAGAGCGCGAGGGCGTCGGGCGGCAGCGCCGCCAGCGCCTCGGGCGACGCGGCGTCGACTTTGTTGAACACCTGCAGCACCGGCACGCCGGCGGGCAGCCGCGCGGCGACGGCGGCATCGGCGGCGGCGTATCCCCCCTCGTGCAGCCGTGTCAGGTCGTGCAGGAAGATCACGGCGTCGGCGCCGCCGATGGCCTGCCAGCTGCGCTCGATGCCGATGCGCTCGACCTCGTCGACGGCCTGTTCGTCGGCGCGCAGCCCGGCGGTGTCGACGACGTGCAGCGGCACGCCCTCGATCTGGATCGTCTGGCCGATGCGGTCGCGCGTCGTTCCGGGGATCGATGTCACGATGGCCAGTTCGGCGCCAGCCAGCGCATTGAGCAGCGAGCTCTTGCCGACGTTGGGCTGGCCGGCGAGCACGACGTCGAGTCCGTCGCGCAGCAGCGCGCCCTGGCGAGCGCGCGCCAGCGCGAGCTGCACCGCGGCTTCGAGCGCGGCCAGGCGCTCGTGAGCTTGCGCCCGATCGAGGAACTCGATCTCCTCGTCCGGGAAATCTAGCGTGGCCTCGACCAGCGTGCGCAGCTCAATGGTCTGCTGCGCCAGCGCTTCGATCTCGCGCGAGAAGGCGCCGACGAGCGAGCGCGCGGCCGAACGCGCCGCGGCTTCGGTGCTGGCGTCGATCAGGTCGGCTGCCGCCTCGGCCTGGGCGAGGTCGAGCTTGTCGTTGAGGAAGGCGCGTTCGGTGAACTCGCCCGGCCGCGCCAGCCGGGCATCGGGGTACGCCGCCTGCAGCGCTTGGAGGCAGCGCGCGAGCAGCAGCTGCAGCAGCACCGGACCGCCGTGCGCCTGCAGCTCGAGTACTTCTTCGCCGGTGTACGAATGCGGCGCCGGGAAATGGATCGCGATGGCCCGGTCCAGCGGCTGGCCGTCGGCCGCGCGCAGCGCGACGAGGGTCGCGCGGCGCGGCTCGAGCGGGCGGCCGCAGACGGCAGCGACGAGCGGCGCCAGATCGCGCCCCGAGGCGCGCACGATGCCGACCGCAGCGCGCCCGGGCGCGCTGGCAATGGCGACGATCGGATCGGCCGAGCGGCCCGGCAGGATGGCGGCGCGCATGTTGTGGCTCGATTCTGGCGCGCCGCCGCCATCCGCGAAGATGGCGCGGGTGGAGCGGCAGGCGTGGGGCAGTGGCCCGGAGGTGCTGCCCTGCGTCCGCTGGATGCTCCCGAGCCGGCCGGTCAGGGCCGGGTCATCCCGCATGCGGCTAATGTCGGCACGCCGCGGCCGTTTCTCAACCCCGGATCAGGGGGGGTTTGCCCGCCGCGCCGTGATGCGGCGCACGAGGCGAAGCCGGCGCCGTACGAGCCGTCACGCTTGTTGCGCCGCACTATTTGCCGGCGACGCCGAGCTTCTTGTTGATGAACCACTGCTGCGCGATCGACAGGATGTTGTTCGTCAGCCAGTACAGCACCAGCCCGGCCGGGAAGAAGAAGAACATGAAGCTGAAGGCGAGCGGCATCAGCCACATCATCTTGGCCTGCATCGGATCGGGCGGCGTCGGGTTGAGCCAGACCTGGAACAGCGAGCTGGCCGTCATCAGCAGCGGCAGCGGTCCGAGCGGCATGTGCAGCAGCGGCAGCACGCCGAACAGCTTGTCGGGCTGCGCCAGATCGGAGATGTAGAACCACGAGGCCTGGCGCATCTCGACCGTCGACAGCAGCACCCAGTACAGCGCGATGAAGAACGGCATCTGCACGACGATGGGCAGGCAGCCGCCGAGCGGGTTGACCTTCTCCTCGCGATAGATGCGCATCATCTCCTGCTGCATCTGCTGGGGCTTGTCCTTGTAGCGCTCGCGCAGCTCGGTCACGCGCGGCGCCACCGCCTTCATCTTGGCCATGCTGCGGTAGGCGCTGGCGTTGAGCCAGTAGAAGGCGATCTTCAGCAGCACCACCAGACCGACGATGGCCCAGCCCCAGTTGCCGAACACCTTGTGCAGCTTGTCGAGCAGCCAGAACAAGGGCTTGGCCAGCGGCGTGAGCCAGCCGTAGTCCTTCACCAGATCGAGGCCCGGCGCCAGCGCGGCGAGCTTGTATTCCTCCTGCGGGCCGGCCATCAGCGTGGCGTCGACGGTGCGGCTGGCGCCGGGTGCGATCGCGCCCAGCGGCTCGACCATCGCGATCGTGAAGTACTCGGGCGTGCCGGCGGCGGCCGCCACCACGCCGGTGCGGAACTCGCGCTGAGCCGGCGGCGCGAGCAGCCAGGCCGAGACGAAGTAGTGCTGCACCATCGCGACCCAGCCGTTGTCGCCGCTGCCGTGCGCCTCGACGCCGGCCTTGGCCAGGTCCTTGAAGTCGAACTTGTGATACTTCCCGGCCTCGGTGTACATGGCCGGCCCGGTGAAGGTGAAGTAGTAGCTCGATTCGCCCTCGGGCTTGCTGCCGTCGCGCGCCAGTTGCAGGTACAGCTGCGGCACCACCGGCGCGCTGCCTTCGTTGACGATCTCGTGGCGCACGCCGACGGTGTACTGGCCGCGCCTGAAGGTGTAGGTCTTGACGAGCTTGACGCCGCCCGCGCCGGCCGATTCGAAGCGCAGCGCCAGCGTGTCGTGGCCGGGGCCGAGCGCGCGCTCGCCGCTCGTCACGCGCATCGGCGTCAGGTGGTTGGGCAGCACAGCGCCGCCCCGGTCCGTGACGAGGCCGGTCTGCGCCAGGTACACGCGCGCGGCGCTGCGGTCGAACAGCACCACGGGCTGCGTCGGATCGACCAGATCCTTGTAGGCGAGCAGTTCCAGCCGCACCAGCGTGCCGCCGACGCTGTCGAAGGTGGCCTTGACCAGATCGGTAGTGATCGTGACCTTCTCGCCCGAAACGCCAGCCGCCGGCGCTGCCGCGGCGGCCGGCGCGGCGCCGGCGGCCGTTGTTGCTGCCGCCGACGCTGCGGGCACTGCAGCGGGTACGCCGGCCGTCGATGCCGCCCCTGCGCCCGGCGCCGCGCCGCTGGCCGCGGTGGCCGTCGGGCGCCCCGTGCCGCCGAACAGCGTCGGCTGCCCGTTGTGTCGGTTCCAGGCGTCCCACAGCAGGACGAGCGACATCACGAAGACCACCCACAGCAGGGTGCGGCGCATATCGGTCATGGGCGGGCAGAGGTCGTGCGGGTGTCGGCGGCGTCGGCCGCACCCGCTGGACGATCAAGAAGACGAGTGAACAGGCCCGCGCCCGGCGCGGGAACGGGATCCATGCCGCCGGCACACCAGGGGTGGCAGCGCGCGAGCCGCCACGCACCGAGTGCAGCGCCGCGCAGCGCCCCGTGGCGGCGCAGCGCCTCGAGCGTGTAGGCCGAACAGCTGGGCTCGAAACGGCACGCATTGCCGAGCCAGGGCTTGAGCAGATAGCGGTAGCCAAGCACCAGTGCGATCAGCAAGCGTCTGGGCAGCGATACGACCCACGACCATGCCGACAGCGCGTATTCACGAAGGTATGCACTCACGTATGGGCTCCGGCGCGCATCGCAGGCTGCGCAGAAGCGCAGCGCTCGCGCGCGCCGCGCAACAGCCGGTCGAGTTCGAGCCTCAGGGCCGCAGCCAGTGCCGCCGAGCGCGCCGAGACGAATTGGCCCAGCGTCAGGCCGGCGCGCAGGCGCAGCAGCCACAGACCGGCTGGCAGCGTCTGCGCGTGTGCCCGCATGGCCTCGCGTCCCAGGCGCTTGACGAGGTTCCGGGTGACCGCGCGGCGCGCGTGGCGCTTGGGTACGAGAATCCCGAAACGGATCGTCGAATGAGTCTTGTCCACAGGACCTTGACAGTTATCTGATCCGGTTGTTGATAACTTATCTGGTCGCGGTTGACTTTCGGCCATCTCCCGGAGATCCGATGATGCGGCCACGTGATGCAGCGCGAAGTGAGCACTACGCGACAGCGCAGGCACGGCGAGCAAGCGCTCGAACTCGGCCCGGTGCACAAGACGTCCCAGCATCGACCGACGTTGGCGGGGCCTGTGGCGACCGTCGCGGCGACGGCCGTTGCATCGCTCGTCCGGCCTCAGACGGCCAGGCGTTTGCGCCCCTTCGCACGCCGCGCATTGATGACGGCGCGGCCGCCGCGAGTCTTCATGCGCACGAGGAACCCGTGGGTGCGGGCGCGACGGGTCTTCGAGGGTTGATAGGTGCGTTTCATGGAACGTCCTGAGAAGGCGTGTGACTGCAGGAATGGCTGCAGGGGAAGCTGCAGTGCGGGCTGCGAGCGCGAAGGCCGCATGCGACGACCGCCGACGGGGCCAGCCTGGCGCACGCGGAAAAACCTGCGATTAGAGCATAGCGAGCCCATTGGGACAAACCGTACCGGCCGCTGTGGCGGCGCGCCATCGCCGGTCAGGTCCCGCGTCGGCAGCACTTGACGGCGAAGCCGAAACTGTGGATAACCTGCGATCGCCGAGGCTGGAGGAGTTCTCGTCCGGCGCTCACCGGGACAAGATTTCCACAATGAACCCTGTACTCTGGCGCCGCAGCTGCGAGCGGCTGGCCGTCGATCTGCCCGAGCACCAGTTCAACACCTGGATCCGGCCGCTCGTCGTGCACGATGCCGGGACGGACGACGCGTCCGAAGACAGCGTGCCCGAGGTCCTGACGGTGCGCGTGGCCAACCGCTTCAAGCTCGACTGGATCCGCTCGCAGTACGCCGGACGCATCGAAGCGGCGCTGGCCGAAGTGGCGGGAAAGCCGGTGCGCCTCGAGCTGGCGCTCCTGCCGCGCGCCGAGAGCGCGCCCGCCGGCGCGCCGGCCTCTGCCGCGCCGGCAACGCTGCGCCACGGCGGCACACAGCATGCGGCGGCGGCGCTGGCGCTGCCGCCCGGCATGCCCTCGGGCGTGGGCGTGGGCGCGAATGCGCCGCGCGCGCTGCCGCCGGCGGCCACTTCGCATCGCCTCAACGCCTCGCTCACCTTCGACACGCTGGTGGCCGGCCGCGCCAACTCCATCGCCCGCACCGCCGCGCTGCACGTGGCGGCAGCGCCCGGCGCCACCTACAACCCGCTCTTCATCTACGGCGGCGTCGGCCTGGGCAAGACGCACCTCGTGCATGCCGTCGGCAACGCGCTTCTGGCCGAGCGGCCCGAGGCGCGCGTGCTCTACCTCAACGCCGAGCAGTTCATCAGCGACGTCGTCAAGAACTACCAGCGCAAGACGTTCGACGAGCTCAAGGCCAAGTACCACGGCCTGGACTTGCTGCTGATCGACGACGTGCAGTTCTTCGCCGGCAAGGACCGCACGCAGGAGGAGTTCTTCAACGCCTTCGAGGCCCTGCTGGCCAAGCGCGCGCACATCATCATGACCTGCGACACCTACCCGAAGGGGCTGGTGGACATCGACGAACGGCTCACCAGCCGCTTCGACAGCGGCCTCAGCGTCGCCATCGAGCCGCCCGAGCTCGAGATGCGCGTGGCCATCCTGATCGCCAAGGCCCGCGCCGAGGCCACCGAGATGCCCGAGGACGTGGCCTTCTTCATCGCCAAGAACGTGCGTGCCAATGTGCGCGAGCTCGAAGGCGCGCTGCGCAAGGTGCTGGCGTACAGCCGCTTCAGCCACAAGGAGATCGCGATCGGCCTGGCGCGCGAAGCCCTGAAGGATCTGCTGTCGATCCAGAACCGCCAGATCTCGGTCGAGAACATCCAGAAGACGGTGGCCGACTTCTACAAGATCAAGGTCGCCGACATGTACAGCAAGAAGCGTCCGGCCTCGATCGCGCGCCCGCGCCAGATCGCGATGTACCTGGCCAAGGACATGACCAAGAAGAGCCTGCCCGAGATCGGCGAGCTCTTCGGCGGGCGCGACCACACCACCGTGCTGCACGCGGTGCGCAAGATCGGCGCCGAGCGCCAGCGCAACGGCGAGCTCAATCAGCAGCTGCACGTGCTCGAGCAGACGCTCAAGGGCTGAGGCGGCCCGGCCCATGCCCGCTGCCGCGCCGGGCTCCGCGACAAGGCTGTGGAGCGTTTTCGCACAAGCACCGGCTTGTGCACAGCGCGCGATCCGGCGGCGCGTTTGTCCCCGTTCCCGGAAGCGCCCGTCCCGGGCCCGGCGCACAGGCTTTTCCGGAGGCTAAGCGCCTGATGGACAAGGCAAAATCGCGTTTGTCCCCAGACTTGGCGTGCCTCTACTACGGCCACCACCCTTGAAAGAGAAAGACATGATCGTTCTCAAAGCGCCGCAGTCCAGGCTGCTCGACGCCCTGCAGTCGGTGGCGGGCGTCGTCGAGCGGCGGCATACGCTGCCGATCCTGGCCAACGTGCTGTTGCGCAAGAACGGGCCGCTGGTGGAGTTCACGGCGAGCGATCTGGAAATCCAGGTGCGCACGACGGTCGAGCTCGGCGGCGACGAGGGCGAACTGCGCACCACGGTGGGCGCGCGCAAGCTGATCGACATCCTGCGCGCCTTGCCGACCGACCAGCAGGTCACGCTCACGTCGGCGCAGGGCAAGCTCGTGCTGCAGGCCGGGCGCAGCCGCTTCACGCTGCAGACGCTCGCGGCCGAGGACTTCCCGCTCGTCAACGAGAGCGTGGAGTTCGGGCCGGTGTTCGCCGTGCCGCAGAAGACGTTGCGCGCGCTGGTGCAGCAGGTGCACTTCGCGATGGCGGTGCACGACATCCGCTACTACCTCAACGGCATCCTCTTCATCGCCGAGGGCAGGACGCTGACGCTGGTGGCCACCGACGGCCACCGCCTGGCGCTGGCGCAGGCAGCGCTGGCGGCCGAGGTGCCGAGCCGCCAGGAAGTGATCCTGCCGCGCAAGACCGTGCTCGAGCTGCAGCGGCTGCTGCGCGACGAGGACACGCCGATCGAGATGCGCTTCGCGGCGAACCAGGCGCGCTTCGAGTTCTCGGGCATGCAGTTCGTCACCAAGCTCGTCGAAGGCAAGTTTCCCGACTTCAACCGGGTGATTCCACGGAACCACAAGAACATCGTCGCGCTCGGCCGCGCGCCGCTGCTGGCGGCGCTGCAGCGCGCCGCCATCCTCACCAGCGACAAGTTCAAGGGCGTGCGCGTGAACGTCGAGCCGGGCGTGCTGCGCATCGCCGCCAGCAACTCCGAGCAGGAGGAGGCCAACGACGAGCTCGAGGTCGACTACGCCGGCGAGCCGATCGACATGGGCTTCAACGTCACCTATCTGATCGACGCGCTGGCCAACCTCACGCAGGAGACGCTGCGCATCGAGCTGCAGGATTCCTCGGCCAGCGCCCTGTTCACGGTGCCCGACCTGCCCGGCTTCAAGTACGTCGTCATGCCGATGCGGATCTGAGCCTTCGACGCCATGAATCGCGCCCGCGCAGGGGTGCCCAGGAGCGCTGGGCAAGGCGCGGCAACCCTGTGCGCCCCGGCAGCACCCCGGCAGCCGGGCTCGTCCTCCCAACCGTGAGCGGCTGCCGTGCAGCCGTGTCGACTACCCGATGACCGATTCCAGCAATTCACCCGCCGACGGCGGCTACGGCGAAGGCGCGATCCAGATCCTCGAAGGCCTCGAGGCGGTGCGCAAGCGCCCGGGCATGTACATCGGCGACACCTCCGACGGCACCGGCCTGCACCACCTCGTGTTCGAGGTCGTCGACAACTCGATCGACGAGGCGCTGGCGGGCTTTTGCGACGACATCGTCGTCACCATCCACACCGACAACAGCGTGAGCGTCGTCGACAACGGCCGCGGCATTCCCACCGGCGTGAAGATGGACGACAAGCACGAGCCCAAGCGCTCGGCCGCCGAGATCGCGCTCACCGAACTGCACGCCGGCGGCAAGTTCAACCAGAACAGCTACAAGGTCTCGGGCGGGCTGCACGGCGTGGGTGTGAGCTGCGTCAACGCGCTCAGCAAGTGGCTGCGCCTGACGGTGCGCCGCGACGGCCAGGTGCACTGCATCGAGTTCAGGCGCGGCCTCGTGCAAGACCGCGTGCTCGACCAGCGCGAGGGCTTCGCCGTGAGCCCGATGAAGACGCTCGGCGCCACCGACAAGCGCGGCACCGAAGTGCATTTCCTGCCCGACGACGAGATCTTCAGGAACATCGATTTCCACTACGACGTGCTGGCCAAGCGGCTGCGCGAGCTCTCGTTCCTGAACAACGGCGTGCGCATCCGCCTCGTCGACGAACGCAACGCCAAGGCCGACGATTTCGCCTTCGCCGGCGGCGTCAAGGGCTTCGTCGCGTTCATCAACCAGGGCAAGAAGGTCCTGCACCCGAACGTCTTCCACGCCGTGGGCAGCAAGACGAGCGAGAACGCCACCGAGATCGGCGTCGAAGTGGCGATGCAGTGGAACGACGGCTACAACGAGAGCGTGCTGTGCTTCACCAACAACATCCCGCAGCGTGACGGCGGCACCCACCTGACCGGCCTGCGCGCGGCGATGACGCGCGTCATCAACAAGTACATCGAGGAGAACGAACTCGCCAAGAAGGCCAAGGTCGAGGTGTCGGGCGACGACATGCGCGAGGGCCTGGCCTGCGTCATTAGCGTCAAGGTGCCCGAGCCCAAGTTCAGCAGCCAGACCAAGGACAAGCTGGTGTCGAGCGAGGTGCGCGGTCCGGTCGAGGAGGTGGTCGCCGCCAAGCTCGGCGAATGGCTGCTCGAGAACCCGAACGACGCCAAGATCGTCTGCGGCAAGATCGTCGACGCGGCGCGCGCGCGCGAGGCGGCGCGCAAGGCGCGCGAGATGACGCGCAGGAAGGGCGTGCTCGACGGCCTCGGCCTGCCCGGCAAGCTCGCCGACTGCCAGGAGAAGGATCCGGCGCTCTCGGAGATCTACATCGTCGAGGGCGACAGCGCCGGCGGCAGCGCCAAGCAAGGGCGCGACCGCAAGTTCCAGGCCATCGTGCCGCTGCGCGGCAAGATCCTCAACGTCGAGAAGGCGCGCTACGAGAAGCTGCTGTCCTCGGATGCCATCGTCACGCTGATCACGGCGCTGGGCACCGGCATCGGCAGCGAGGACTTCGACATCGCCAAGCTGCGCTACCACCGCGTCATCATCATGACCGACGCCGACGTCGACGGCGCGCACATCCGCACCCTGCTGCTCACCTTCTTCTACCGGCAGATGCCCGAGCTCGTCGAGCGCGGCCACATCTACATCGCGCAGCCGCCGCTGTACAAGGTCAAGCACGGCAGGAGCGAGCGCTACCTCAAGGACGACCATGAGCTCGACGCCTTCTTGCTGCAGGTGGCGCTCGAAGGCGCCGCCGTCCACCCCGACGGTCAGGCCGGCGCCGGCGGCCGCGCGCCGATCGAGGGCGCCGCGCTCGAAAGCCTGGCGCGCCGCTACGTGCTGGCGCAGGGCGTGATTGCCCGCCTGGCGAACTGGATGGACGGCGACGCGCTGCGTGCGATCGCCGGCGGGCTCGAGCTCGACCTCGACAGCGCCGCGGCCGCGCAGGCCAGTGCCGCCGCGCTGCAGGCGGCGTTGAGCGGCGAGCACAACGGTGCGACGGTGAGCGCCGAGCTCGACGCGCGCACCGACAAGCAGCTGCTGCGCGTGGCGCGGCGCCACCACGGCAACGTGCGCAGCAGCGTCGTCACGCAGGAGTTCGTGCACGGCGCCGACTACGCCACGCTGGCCGAAGCCGGCCGCGCCTTCGCCGGCTTGCTGGGCCCCGAGGCGACCGTGCGGCGCGGCGAGGGCGAGCGCGCCCGGGAGCAGAAGGCGGCCGACTTCCGCGCCGCCATGGCCTGGCTGCTGCAGCAGGCCGAGAATGCCGTCGGCCGCCAGCGCTACAAGGGTCTGGGCGAGATGAACCCCGAGCAGCTGTGGGAGACGACGATGGACCCGGCCGTGCGCCGCCTGCTGCGCGTGCAGATCGAGGACGCCATCGAGGCCGACCGCGTGTTCACGATGCTGATGGGCGACGAGGTCGAGCCGCGCCGCGACTTCATCGAGAGCAATGCGCTCAGGGCGGCGAACATCGACGTGTGAGCGACCCCGGCCGTCACGGAGCTAACGGTGCAGCACGGCGACGCACGGTCCCGGACGGGCGCAGCGCACGCGGCGCGGCTTGGCGATCCGGCCGATGGTGCCGCGGTCGGTGCCGCGTCGCGAGCGGGCGTCGCGCTGTCGACCGCTGCGCGGACGCCTCGGCTTGCTTTTCGTTCGCGCCGCACGCTCGTCGCCTGCCTGGCCGCGCTCGCGGCAACGGCGCGGGCGGCGCCGTCCGGCGCCCGGCCGCCGGACGCCGCAGTGCCGTTGGGCAGCGTGCTGCCCGACGTGGCGATGGACGGCCTGAACGGCCCGGCGCGGCGCCTGGGCAGCTGGCGCGGTCGGCCGCTCGTGGTCAACGTCTGGGCGAGCTGGTGCGGGCCGTGCCGCGCCGAGACGGCCTCGCTCGAGCGGCTGGCCTGGCTGCCGACCCAGGAGCCGTTCGCGATCATCGGCATCTCGACCGACGACCACCGCGAGCGCGCGCTGCGCTGGCTGCAGGCGAGCCGCGCGACGCTGTCGCACTTCATCGATCACGATGTGCAGCTCGAGACCCTGCTCGGCGCGCGCCAGATCCCGCTCACCGTGCTCGTCGACGCCCAGGGCCGCGTCGTGCAGCGCGTGTACGGCGCGCGCGCTTGGGACAGCGCCGAGTCGCAGGCGCTGGTGCGGCGCGCCTTCGCCGCGCCGGCACGGCGCTGAGCCTGTGCAGGCCTGAATCGAGGCGCGGCCGCGCAGGGCGCGCGCCACGCAATCCGTCACGCCCCTGACGCCGCACCACCCCGCGCGGCGCCAGGGGGCGGCGCCATCTCGGTACCATCCGCGCCGCGTGAAGCTGCTCTTCGACTTCCTGCCGATCGTGTTGTTCTTCGCCACCTTCAAGGTGGCGGAAGGGAGCAAGGCGTGGGCGGCCGAGTTCGCGAGCGGGCATTTCGGCTTCCTCGTCGCCGGCGGCCGGGTTGGCCCCGATCAGGCGCCGGTGATGTTGGCCACGCTGGTGGTGATCGCGGCCACGCTGGCGCAGGTGCTGTGGCTGAAGGCGCGGCGCCGCCCGGTCGACAAGATGCTGTGGGTGAGTCTGGCGCTCGTCGTCGTGCTCGGCAGCCTGACGATCTGGTTCCAGAACGAGACCTTCATCAAGTGGAAACCCACCGTGCTGTACTGGGTGATGGCGGCCGTGCTCGCGCTGGCGCCGCTGGTGACCGGGCGCAACCTCATGCAGACGCTGCTGGGCGCGCAGATGCGGCTGCCGGCGCCGGTCTGGAGCCGGCTCAACATCGCCTGGGTGCTGTTCTTCGCCGCGATGGGGCTGCTGAACATCTGGGTGGCGTACCGCTTCAGCACCGACGCCTGGGTGAACTTCAAGCTGTTCGGAGGCATGGGGCTGATGTTCGTCTTCGTCGTCGCGCAGGCGCTCTATCTCGGGCGCCATGCCGAGGATCCGGACGGCGCGGACGCGGCGCAGCGCTGAACGGCGACGCCGAACGCCGAACCTGCGCCGCCGCCCGCTACGGCGCCGGCGCCTCGACCAGCGCCGCCAGGTAGGCCTGCACGAACTCCGCCGGCATGCGCCGCGGCCGGCCGCTGGCCAGCTCGATGCACACCAGCTCCCAGTGCCCGCGCATCACGGTGGCGTCGTCGCGCGCGCGCACGAGCTGGAACGCGCGGCGCATCGTGAGCTTGCCGTCGCTCGCCACCAGCCAGGTGGCGAGCACGAGCGCCTCGCCGAGCGCGGTGGGCAGGAGGTAGTCGTACTGCGCGTGGCGGATCGCCATCGCGCGCTCGAGACGGTGGTAGTCGGCCAGCGCCAGGCCGAGCGACTCCGAGTGCGCCCAGGCCACCTTCTCGCACCACTGCACGTAGACGGCGTTGTTGGTGTGGTTCAGACCGTCGATGTCGTCGCCGCGCGGTGCGACCGCCAGCGTGAAGGGGCGGGGGCGGTCCCAGGGCATCGTGGGCGGCTCGCGGGCGGGATGGCGGCGGTCGTGTGCGGCGGTCGTGTGCGGCGGTCGTGTGCGGCGGTCATTGTGCCGGCGGGCGTGCCCGCCGCGGAGCCGGCCGTCGTGCCCGCACGGCGCGCACCGCGACCACGCCGGCGATGCCGCCGATCGAGGCTCAGGGCATCATCACCAGCGCCTTGGTCTCCTCGCTGGCGTCGATGGCCTTGACGCGCCAGTGCTCGTCGAACACCACCTTGTACGTGTAGCCGTTGGCGGCCGGGTAGCTCCACACGGGATCCTCGATGTTGGGCGTGTTGCGCAGCGTCGGCCAGCCCACTGCCATCAGCACCTGCCGGCGCTCCATGCCGCGCATCAGGCGCCCGCCCTTGACCGCCTGCTGCATCTTCGACGACCAGCCGCGCATCTCGGGCGTCGGGTCCCTGGCGACGATCCAGCGCGCGGCGAACTGCTCCATCGGCAGGTTGCGGCTGTAGTCGTTGCCCAGCGAGACCTTGGCGCCGTCGATCTCGACGTCGACCTGCGCCGTGCCGTAGGTCAGGCCGACGACCTTGCTGCCCAGCGGCAGCACGCGGCCGCCCGAGCGCGGGTCGTTGAGGTCGCTCGCCCAGCCGCCGTTGACGCGCAGGTTGCAGCACAGGTAGCCGTCGGCCACGGCCTTCTGTGCCGCGGCCGGCACGGCGGCGAGCGCGCAGGCCAGCGCCGGCAGGACGGACAAGGCGGCGGATGGCGCGCGGCGCCGGGGTCTCGGGGGCTGCATGCGGCACTCCTTTTCGCGCCGCGCAGGATAGCGCGGCCGCGCGCGAAGGCATGCGCCTTCTGCGCCACACTCGCGGCATCCGGGTCGCTGCAGGAGCCGCACCATGACGCCATCGCCCGTTCGCAGCCAGTGGATCGACATCGCCCCCGGCTGCGCCGGCTGCCTCGCGCTGCCGCCGGCCGGGCGGGGCCCGGGGATCGTCCTGTTCCAGGAGATCTTCGGCGTCAACGCGCACATCCGCGCCGTGGCCGAGCAGTACGCGCTCGACGGCTTCGTGGTGCTGGCGCCCGACATCTTCTGGCGCCAGGCGCCGCGCGTCGACCTCGGCTACGAGGGCGCCGACCGCCAGCGCGCGTTCGCCTTGATGCAGGCCTACACGCCGGCGCAGGCGAGCGCCGACATCGCCGCTGCCGTGGCCGCGCTGCGCGCACGGCCCGAGGTGGGCGGTGCCAGGGTGGGCGCGCTCGGCTACTGCATGGGCGGGCGCATGGCCTATCTGGCGGCGGCCGGCACCGACGTCGACGCCGCGGTGGCGTTCTACGGCGGCGGCATCCACCAGCAGCTCGAGCGCGCGGCGGCGATCCGCTGCCCGGTGCAGTTCCACTATGCCGAGCGCGACGAGCACATCCCGCTCGCGGCGGTGGAGCAGGTGCGCCAGGCGATGGCGGCGCGCGCCGGTGCCGCCGCGGCCGAGCTGCATGTCTATGCGGGCGCGACGCACGGCTTCAACTGCTGGGCGCGCGCCTCGTACCACGCGCCGAGCGCGGCACTGGCGCACGGGCGCGCCACGGCCTTCCTCGCCGCGACCCTGTTCTGAGCAAGCCGCGCGCAGCGGCAGCGCAGCGCGCAGGGGCGACGATGGCCGTCTTTCCGCAGGGGCTGGCTGCGGTCGACGCGCGCTGCAACGGCGGCGAGCGCCGCCTGCTGCACCAGCTCAAGCGCTGTCTCGAGGACGACTACCTCGTCTGGCACGACATCCCGATCGGCCCGCGCGCCCGCCAGCCCGACTTCGTGATCCTCAGCCCGCGCTGGGGCGTGCTGCTGCTGGAGGTCAAGGACTGGAAGCGCGCCACGCTGGGCGCGGCGACGCGCGACGCGGTGCAGCTGCGCACGCCGCGCGGTACGGTGACCGCGCCGCACCCGCTGCGCCAGGCGCGCGACGTCGTGCTCGAGCTCGTCGACCTGATGAAGTCCGACCGCGCGCTGGTGCACGCCGCTGGGCCGTTCGCCGGCCGCCTGATCTTTCCCTACGGCTGGGGCGCGGTGCTGAGCGGGCTGCGCCGCGCCGAGGTCGGAGCCGGCGCGGCGGCGAGCGATTTCGACGCGCTCTTTCCGCCCGAGCGCACGCTGCTGCGCGACGATCTCGGGCCCGAGGTCGATGCGCTGGCGTTCCAGCACCGCCTCTGGGGCATGTTCGCCGTGAGCTACCCGCACACGCTGACGCTGCCGCAGCGCGACCGCATCCGCTGGCATCTGTTTCCCGAGCTGCGCCTGCCCGTGCAGGGCGAACTCGCGTTCGACGACGCCCCGGCCGCCGCCGCACCGCCCGCGTTGCCCGATCTGCTGCAGGTGATGGATCTGCAGCAGGAGCAGGTCGCGCGCACGCTGGGCGAGGGCCACCGCGTGATCCACGGCGCCGCCGGCTCGGGCAAGACCATGATCCTGATCTACCGCGCCCAGTACCTGGCGGCCACGGCGCGGCCCGAGCGCCCCATCCTCGTGATGTGCTTCAACCGCGCCCTGGCCGGGCGCATCGAGGCGCAGCTGCGCCTGCGCGGCGTCGACGAGCGCGTGCAGGTGCGCACCTTCCACGCCTGGTGCCAGGACATGGTGCGCAGCTACCAGCTCGAGCCGCCCGGCGGCCTGCACGGCCACGAGCGCTTCGAGGCGCTGGCCGGTGTCGTCGAACGCGCCGTCGAGCTCGGTCGCGTTCCGGGCGGCCAGTACCATGCGCTGCTCGTCGACGAGGCGCACGACTTCCAGGACGCCTGGCTGCGCATCGCCGCGCGCATGGTGGCGCCGGAGACGAACAGCCTGCTCGTGCTGTACGACGACGCGCAGAGCATCTACCGCGTGCGGCGGCGGCGCCTGAACTTCGCCGCCCTTGGCATCGACGCGCGCGGGCGCACCAGCGTGCTGCGCCTGAACTACCGCAACACGGCCGAAGTGCTGACGCTGGCGCTGCGCTGCGCCGAGTCGCTGCTCGCCGCCGGGGCCGCGGACGCGACGGCCGCCGCCGCGCTCGACGAGTTCGTGCCGACCGTGCAGCCGCAGAGCGCCGGTCGGCGCGGGCCGCTGCCGGTATTGCAGCGCGCGCCGCATGCGCTGGCCGAGGCGCAGTGGATCGCCGAGCGCGCCGCGGCCGTGCGCGCCGAGGGCCTGTCGTGCGACCAGATGGCCGTGCTGTGCCCGACGCGCGCACAGCTGCGCCCCATCGCCGCGCAGCTGCGGCGCGCCGGCCTGCCGGTGCAGAGCCTGGGCGACGAGGATTTCAAGCGCTTCGACTGGTGCGCTCCGAGCGTCAAGCTGCTCACGCTGCACGGCGCCAAGGGCCTGGAGTTCGCCTGGGTCGCGGTGGCCGGCCTGCAGGCGATGCCGCTGGGGCAGGACACGCTGGACGACGCGCTGCGCCTGGTCTACGTGGCGATGACGCGCGCGACGCTGCGGCTGCTGCTGTCGGCGCATGGCGACTCGCCGGTGGTGCGGCGCGTCGACGAGGCGCTGACCGCCGTGGCGCGCCAGTTCGCCGCCGAGCGGCCGGATTGTCCAACCCGGCTGCCGGCCGGGGGCCCGCCGGCGCGATGACGCCCGCCGCCGCGCCCGTCGCGCCGGTCCAGACCTGGCTCGTGCGCGTGAGCGGCCGCGTGCAGGGCGTCGGCTACCGCGAGGCCTGCGTGCGCGAGGCGCGCCGGCTCGCCCTGGCCGGCTGGGTGCGCAACCGAAGCGACGGCACGGTGGAGGTGCTCGCGCAGGGCCGTGTCGAACGGCTGACGCGCCTGCACGCCTGGCTGCGACGGGGCCCGCCGGCGGCGCACGTCGTGCGCGTCGAGATCGTGCCGCAGGAGCCGCCCGAGCCGCCGGCACCGCAGACCTTCGAGCGCCGGCCGACCGAGTGAGCGGCCGCGGCGTGGCGCCGCGGCGGCACGCACGACAGCGCGGCGCCGGCGCCGCCGCCCGGGGTTCGCGCCCGCAGCGGCGTCGGCCTGCGCCATCATCGACCCGGTGCCGAAGGTGCCGCGGCGTTGCGCTCGCGCAAGCCATGCCGCCGCCGCGCGCGCATGCTGCGCCCCTCGGGATCCTCGAAGGAGACGATCATGATCCGCGCCCTCGCGCTCGCCGCCACGCTCGGCCTGGCCGCCGCGGCCCTGGCGGCCGACCCGGCACCCGCGCCCATCGTGAGCTACGCCCGCCCGGCCCGGTTCGAGCATGTGCGCGACGACCTGCGCGCCGCCATCGAGGGTCGGGGCCTGGTGATCGACTACCACTCTCAGCTCAACCGCATGCTCGAGCGCACCGGCAAGGACCTGGGCGCGACGAAGAAGATCTTCGTCGACGCGCAGTCCTTCGTCTTTTGCAGCGCCGCGCTGTCGCGCAGGATGCTCGAGGCCGACCCTGCGAACGCGGCCGAATGCCCGTACACGATCACCGTCTACGCCACCGTGCAGCAGCCCGACACCGTGGTCGTGGCCTACCGGCGCCCGTGGCGGCCCGACGGCTCGGCGGCCTCGCAGGCGGCCCTGCGCGAAGTCGACGCCCTGCTCGACGGCCTGGCGCGCGAGGCGCTGGGCATCAAGTAGGCCGCCGGGAGCGCGCGGCGCCGTGCGGCGCCAGCGCGCTGCGCGGCGTGGCGACGGCGGCCTGCGCCGCGTCGCGCCGCCGCGCTATGCCGCGCCGCCGCGCAAGAACAGATCCTTCGTGCCGCTCGGCTGTGCGCGCCAGTACTGCGGCGGCGCCTGCACCCGGGCGCCGAGCTTGACGGCGGCGGCCCATGGCCAGTGCGGGTTGAACAGCAGTGCGCGTCCGAGTGCCACCAGGTCGGCGCGGCCTTCGGCGACGATGGCCTCGGCCTGTTCGGGCTCGGTGATCAGGCCCACGGCGATCGTCGGCGCGCCGGTGGCGGCGCGCACCTGCTCGGCATAGGGCACCAGGCAGCCCGGGCCGTGCGGGCTCTGCTGCAGTGGGCTCAGACCGCCGCCCGAGACATGGATGTAGGCGGCGCCGCGCTCGTGCAGCGCACGCGCGAAGACGGTGCTCTCGTCGCGCGTCCAGCTCGCGGAGCCGCTGTGCTCCATGAAGTCGCTGGCCGAGATGCGCACGCCCAGCGGCAGCGCCGGCGGCAGCGCGGCGCGCAGGGCGTCGAACACCTCGAGCGGAAAGCGCATGCGGTTGGCGAGGCTGCCGCCGTAGCCGTCGCTGCGCCGATTGGCCAGCGGCGACAGGAACTGGTGCAGCAGATAACCGTGCGCCGCGTGCAGCTCGACGGCGGCCAGCCCGAGCCGGTGCGCGCGCCGCCCGGCGTCGACGAAGGCCGCACGAATGCGCGCCAGCCCGGCCTCGTCGAGCGCGCTCGGCGCCGCCTCGCCTTCGGCGTGCGGCAGCGCCGAGGGCGCCAGCGTGCGCCAGCCGCCGCGCGCCGCGTCGTCGGGCGCGATCTGCGCGCCGCCGCGCCAGGGGGCTTCGCACGAGCCCTTGCGCCCGGCGTGCGCGAGCTGGATGCCGATCGGCATCGCCGAGTACTTGCGCAATGCCGCCAGTACGCGCGCGAGCGCCGCCTCGTGGGCATCGCTCCACAGCCCCAGGCAACCGGGCGTGATGCGGCCCTCGTGCGTGACGGCCGTGGCCTCGACGATGAGCAGCCCGGCGCCCGACAGCGCCAGCTGGCCGAGGTGGATACGGTGCCAGTCGCCGGCCAGGCCTTCGCCGCAGGAATACTGGCACATCGGAGCGACCACGATGCGGTTGGCAAGCTCGAGCGCCCCCAGCACGTAGGGCGAGAACAGCGCGCTCACCTGCCGCCCCGCCTTGCCGCGCGGCGCGCGCCGAGCGCGCCGGAGTACCCCGGCGCTTTCATCGCGGCACGGGCCGGGCGGCGGCCAGCACGTCGAGCTGGCCCTCGCCGCGCGCGATGGCCTGGTCGAACAGCGCGGCCAGAGCCGGCGCCAGCACCAGCTCGCTGCCGCCGCGCGCGGCTTCCTCGATCATCAGGCGCAGGTCCTTGCGCGCCATCGTCAGCTCGAACGAGGGCTTCGTGACGTCGGCCGAGACGACGCGCTGGGCGCGCGCGGCCAGCGTCGCGCCCGGGTTGAAGTGCTCGAACAGGGCGAAGGCCTCGGCGGCCGGGATGCCCAGCGCGCCGGCCAGGCGGTTGACGTCGCCGAGCACGCCGACGAGGCCGAGGATCGTCAGGTTGCCGAACAGCTTGAAGGCGGCCGCGCGCTCGGGCGCCTCGCCCAGGTAGAGCAGCTTGCCGGTCATCTGTTCGAGTGCGCCGGCCAGCGCCTCGTGCTGCGCCCTGGGGCCCGAGAGCAGCATCAGGCCCGTGCCCTCCACGGCATTGGCCGGTCCCATGAACACCGGCGCGTGCACGTAGCTGCGGCCGCGTGCGTGCCAGCGCGCGGCGCGCGCGGCCGTCGGCTGCACCGCATTGGTGGTGTGGTCGACGATCCAGGTGTGGGGCGCGATGGCGCCGGCCAGCGGCTCGAGCACGGCGTCGACCGAGGCGTCGTCGGCCAGCGAGAGGTGCAGGCGCGCCGCGCCGGCCAGCGCCGCCGCCGCGTCGTCGCAGGCGCGGGCGCCGCAGTCCTGCAGCCGGCGCGCCTTTTCGGCGCTGCGGTTCCATACGTCGACTTCGTGGCCCTGGGCGCGCAGGCGGCGCACGAAGCCGCTGCCCATCAGGCCGGCGCCGAAGAAGGCGATCTTCATGGTGCTTGCTCCTCGTCGATGTGCCGGCGCCCCGCGGCGGAGGGCGGGCGCTGCGCCACGATACCCGCTTGCAGCGCGCGCGGCCGCGCCGGCTTGCGCCGTTTCCTGGATCCCCGTCAAGCGACGCGCGGGCGTGCCCTGGGATCATGGCGCCCAGCCCATCACTGACGGAGCCTGCGATGCCCCAAGCTGTCTGTCCTGTCCTGCGCCTGGCCAGGAGCGCCGCCGCGGCCGCGCTGCTGCTGGCCACGTTCCCGGGCCTGGCCGCAGCGCCTGCAGCGCCTGCAGCGCCCCTCGCCGGGAAGGTGCTCGAGGTGCAGGCTGCCGGCGGCTACACCTATCTGCGCCTGCAGACCGCCCAGGGCGAGACCTGGGCTGCGGTGCAGGCCGCCGGCGTGGCGCGCGGAGCGCAGGTGTCGATCGCCAATCCGCTGGTGATGGAGAAGTTCCAGAGCAAGGCGCTCGGGCGCAGCTTCGAGCGCATCGTGTTCGGCACGCTGGCCCAGGGCGCCGCGCCGGCGGCCCGCGCGGCGCTGCCGGCCCTGGCGGCGCCGGGGCACGGCGCGGCACCGGCGCCCGTCGCGCCCCTGGCCAAGGTGGCCCGCGCCGAGGGGCTCGACGGCCGCACCGTCGCCGAGGTCCACGGCACCCGGGCCCGGCTCGCGGGCAAGCCCGTGGCCGTGCGCGGGCAGGTCGTCAAGCTGAGCCTGGGCATCATGGGCAAGAACTGGGTGCACCTGCGCGACGGTACGGGCAGCGCCGCCGACGGCAGCGACGACCTGCTCGTCACTACCCAGGACAAGCCCGCCGTCGGCGACGTCGTCGTCGCGCGCGGCACCGTGCGCACCGACGTCGATCTCGGCTCGGGCTACCGCTACGCCGTGCTGGTGGAGGGCGCGGCGCTCACGCCGAAATAGCGCCCGCGAAAGCGGCCCGACGCGGCGCCGCGCCGACGCCGGCGGCGCTTGCGGCGCCGATCGTGCCGCCGGCGCGCTCCCCGCGCTGCGGTGCCCGGCGCGCCGCCTACACGCTGCGCCGCGTGCCGCCCCCGCCGCGTGCCGGCCGGCCGACCGTCTGCGCCAGCAGCAGCTGCTGATCCGCGTCCAGCCGCATCGCCCGGGCCAGCGCGTCGGCGTCGAACCAGGCCCGGATCACCGTCGCCAGCCCTGCGGAGGCGCAGTACAGGTAGACGTTCTGCGCCATCGCGCCGGCGGCGGCGTGGGCATAGGCCTCGCGCCGCGCTGCCGGCACGAGCTTCATGCGCGCGTGGTCGGCGACGTAGATCAGATCGAGCGGCGCGCTGTCGACGAAGTCCTGATAACCGGTGACGCGGCGCACGTCCTCGTGCAGCACCTGGCGCAGCAGATGCGCGCTCGGGTCGTACAGGTGCAGGCCTTCGGGCAGCGCCACGTACAGCTGCACCTCCTGTGCGTTGAGCGCGCTCGGTGCCGTGCGGCCGCCGAGCTTGTCGCGGTTGATGCCGGCCGCGGCCCACAGCAGGGCGGAGAGCTGCGCCGGCTTTAGAGCCTGCGGAGCGAACGCACGTCGCGACTGCCGTTGCGCAAGCGCCTGCATCAGCGGCTTGCCGCCCTGCCTGTCCGGCGGCGGCAGCACGATCGTCGGCGCAGCGTCGCCGACGGCCGCGCGCGTCGGCCACTGGCCGATGAGGCCGAGTGCGAGCTTGGTGAGTGTGTTCACGTCTTCCTCCCCTGGTCGCGCGACATGCCCCCATGCCGCCCTGCTGCACGATCCCGAAGAGCGCGCGCCTGTGGGTCCGGCGACCCGCATCCAGCCAAGGCGGTCGATTGAGGGGGCTCAAGGGCGCGTGGCCGAGCCTGCATGGCCGCCGGGCACGATGACCTCGATCTTGCCGCCTACGCAGCCGTCGCTCTGGCCGGGCGTGCAGGCCGCAGCGGGCGGCGGTGCGGCGCGCCTGCGCGGCACGCCTCCCGGCGGGTCGAGCATAAGCATCGTCACCGTCACCGTGGTGGCGACGGCCAGCGCCATGAGCAACAGCCGCCGGCGGCGCGGCCGGTAGCGTGGCACGCGCGGCGCGCCCGGGCGTTCAGCCATGGCCGCAGGCTGCCCTCGCCGGTTGCCGCAGCCGCACCGCCAGCCGCGCGCTGAGCGCCAGGCCGCCCAGGCAACAGGCGCCGGTCACGAGCCAGGTGCGCTGCCAGCCGCCGGCGGCGCTGGTCACGGCCGCCACCAGCGGCGGGCCGACGAACTGCCCGAGCGAGGACCACTGCTGCATCCAGCCCACGGTGCTGCTGATCATCGCCTCGCCCGGCGCCAGGCGCACCGCCAGCGCGAACAGCGTCGCCGGAATCAGGCCGCCGACCGCCGACAGAAGCAGCACCGCTGCGTAGCGCGCCGGATGCGGCAGCAGCGGGCCGCTCGCCGTGGCCGCGAAGGTGGCCGCACCGGCCAGCGCCATCGTCACGAAGCCGATCACGAGCAGCCGCGGCGCCGGCCAGCCGCGGTGCAGCAACTGCCCGGCGCCGACGTTGCCGATCATGTTGACCGCCGCCACCGCCGCCGTCAGCGCGCCGGTGGTGGCGGCGCCGAAGCCGGCCTCGGTGTAGATGACCGGCAGAAATCCGACGATCGCCAGCCACTGCGCCGAATAGGCCGCGAACGTGGCGGCGACCAGCCACGGCCCGGGTGCGGCGAGCGTGCACGCCAGCCTCGAGGTCCAGGCGGCTGCAGCGCCGCGCGCGGCGGCGCCGGCTGCCGCTGCCTGCGGCGGCGGCTCGGCCGGCACCGCGCGCGCCAGCCACAGGGCCATCGCCGCGGTCAGCGCCCCGAGCCCGAACCACCAGGCGCGCCAGCCGAAGGCGGCGATCGCCAGCGGCCCGAGCAGCAGCACGAGCGCCGTCGCCAGCGGCATGTAGGCGCCCCACAGCCCGAACATCAGGCTGACGCGCTCGACCGGCACGAGGCGGCGCAGGAGCGCAGGCGCGGGCAGCACGGCAAGCAGGAAGCCGCAGCCTTCGCAGGCACGCAGCAGCATCAGCATCGGCACGCCGTCGGCGCTGCCGCCGGCCGCGGTGGCCAGGGCCAGCAGCACGAGGCCGGCGAGCATGCTGCGCCTGAGCCCGATGCCGTCGGCCAGCGCGCCGAAGGCCACGCCGGCGGTCATGCCGGCCAGCTGCACCAGCGACAGCAGGAAGCCCGCCTGCACCAGCGTCAGGCCGAACGCCTGCTGCAGCGTGTGCAGCGCCGGCGGCAGCTTGCCCACGTGCAGCGCGGCACACACGCCGCCGAGCATGACGACGAGCGCGGGGTCCAGGCGCCGGACGCCGCGCGGCGGGGCGGCGGGCGCGTTCGGTCCGGGCATGGGCCGGCAGTATCGCCGTTCGCGGTTCGCCGTTGGCCGTTGGCCGTTGGCCGTTGGCCGTTGGCGGTTCGCGGTTCGCGGTTCGCGGTTCGCGGTTCGCGGTTCGCGGTTCGCGGTTCGCGGCCCGGCCCGGCTCGGCCCGGCTCGGCTCGTCGCCGCCAGCGGCCGTCCGTCGGCCCGGCGGCCGGCCTCGTCGCAAAGCGCTCGCTCGCCGCCGCGTGCCGGCCGACAGTGCAGCCATCGAACGACAAACCCAGCCCGACGAGGATCCTCATGAACACCCCGCACCGCCTGTTCTCTGCCGTCTGCGCCGCCTTGCTCACGCTCGTCGTGCTCGGCGCCATCGACCACCTCGCGCAGGTCGAGTCGGCGCCTGCGCTGCTGGCACAGGCCGCATCGGCGTGCGCCTGAGCCTGTGCAGACAGCCATCGCGGGCGCGGCTCATATCTTCACAGGCTCGGATCCCCGACGCGCAGCGATGAAAGCGCGGGCGTGACGCGCGGCGACACGGACGCCGGGCGTCGCCGCCGCCTGCCGCCAGGCATCGAAGGCCTTACAACCGCCATGGACGCCCCGGACGTCGTCGCCCCCTACCGCAGCGAGGCCTTTGTCGAGGACCTGCCCGGATGGGCGAACGCAGTGCCGCGCCACACCTGCGTGGCGCGCCCAACGTCCATGACGAACGCGGTTGCCGCCGCCGCGGCGCGGCGGTACAAGTCGGGGCATGGTCGGGACCTTGCCGCAACGAGCGCGGGTGCATCGATGGGCCGCATGCTGCGCCGCTGGCTGCGCGGCGCTGCTGGCTGCATGGGCGGCGTCGGGCGCCGCGGCGCAGAGCCAGCCGACGCCGGGCTCGCCGGCGCGCGGCCGGCTCCTCTACGAAACCCATTGCGTCGCCTGCCATAACTCGCAGATGCACTGGCGCGACCAGCGCATCGTGCAGGACTGGGATGGCCTGGTGCGCGAAGTGCGACGCTGGCAGGACCGTGCCCATCTGGGCTGGAGCGACGCCGACGTGCAGGAGGTGGCGCGGCACCTCAACGACATCGTCTATCGCCTGCCGCGACCCGGAGTGCCGCTTGCCGCCGGCCCGAGCGCAGCACTGCAGCCGCTGCCGGCCGCCGGGACGCCCAAGCCCGCAGTCTGACGCGGCCGCCGCATGGCCGACACATTGCTTCGGAAGGTGGATCTCGGCCGGCTGTACCTCGGCCACCCCCCTTGAATCGAGGGTTGCGTGCCGGGGCCGCGTTGAGGCGAAATGCCCCGGGTCGCTCGCCCGCCCATCCGGGCCCGAAGTGGAGGAAACCGATGCCGCTGATCCGAACGATGAAACTCGCCCGCCTGGTTCGCTGGGGCGGGCTGGCCGCACTGCTCGGAGGTTTGGCCGTCGCCGACGCGAACGCACTGACGGTAACGCTGGCGCCGGCGACGCAATCGGTCGTTCAGGACCAGACCGCGCAGCTCGACATCGTCGTCGGCGACGTCCTGCCGGCCGGGCTCGGGGCCTACAGCATCACATTGGCGTTCGACCCGTCGATCCTCGACTTCGCCTCGGCCGTCTCGCATCTGCCGGGAGTGACTTGGGGGCTCTCGGCCAAGGTCTCCGCGCCGGGTCAGCTCGAGCTGAGCGATCTGTCGTTCGAAGAACCGGCGGATCTCGTCAACCTGGAGTCGGCGAGCTTCACGCTGGCCACGGTTTCCTACAAGGCAATCGGCGTCGGCACGTCAGCGATTTCGGTCACGAAGCTGGACCTGGCCGATGCCGCAGGCAGCCTCCTGGCAGCCGGCCTTCCCGCAGGAGCCGCCGTCACCGTGAGCGCGGTGCCCGAGCCGGCCACCCTGCTCAGCTTGCTCGGCGGGCTGGCTGTGGTCGGCGCCGCCGTGCGTCGCCGCAGCGCGGAGTAGGACCCCGGCACATCCGGGCAGACCCGTTCAGGAGGAACCGACGATGAAGCTCCAGGCCCTGGTCATCGCGCTCGCACTCGGCTTCGGCGCCGGGCAGGCCGGCGCCGCTGCGCGCTGCGATGTCAACGGCGACGGGATGGTCGATTCGCGCGACGCCACGCTCATCATGAGTGCACTCGGCCAGAACGCGAGCGGCCCGAACGATCCGCGCGACGCCAACGGCGACGGCAAGATCACCGTTGCCGACGCGCGCAGCTGCGCCACCGTCTGCACCTACGCGGGGTGCGCGGCGTCGACGCTTCCGGCGTCTATGCAGCTGTCGTTGCCCCAGCTCGTGGTGGGGGCGGGCAGCGCCGTCACGCTCACGCCCAAGGTGCTCGATAACACGGGCCAGGCGATCAGCCCGGCGCCGATCGTCATCCTGAAGCTGGCGACACCGGCGCCGAACACGACTTCCGGGGCGGCTCCCGTGCTCGGCGGCACCCAGGTCAGCACCGGCAGCAGCACGCGCGGCAGCTTCACCGTCGAAGCCAGCGTGCGCGGCACCGGCATCAGTACCAAGGCCGTCTTCACGGTGCTGCAGAACGCCACGCAATCGGCCAATTCGGGGCTGTACGTCAATCTGTCCGGGGCGCAGGCCTCGCTGGTGAGCAACGTCGGCGCCATCCAGGCCGCCCTGCAAAGAGGCGACAGTGCCGCGGTGCAGGCCGCGAGCAACGCTCTGGCGGCGGCCGCAGCCGGCGTGAACGCGAATGCAATGTCGTTGAGCACGCCGTACGAACCGGACAGCGGCTTCGTGCCGACCGGCAGCGAGGCGGCGAGCCGCGGATTTCCGCCGACGCAGGCGGATGCGAACTTCGCCGCCCTCAACAGCCAGCTGCGCGCCAAGCTCGCGCAGATCCGGCAACTGCTCGACCAACCCAGCGGCAATGCGGCGGCCGACACGGCGGCCCTGGGGCAGTACGCGGCAGACCTCGAGGCGCTGTGGGCGCAGTCGCAGGCGGCCGCGAACCGGCCGAGCGTGTACGGGCTGACGAGCAACTCGCTGGCCGTCAATGATCTGCTGGCGCAGGACATGCCGACAGTCCTGAAGTCGGTGGCGGCACGCGTGAACGCGGATCTGCAGCAAAACGGCCTCGTGGCCGCCGCCGCGTTGCCCGCCGCAGCCGGGCCGCGGGCGAGGCCGTCTCGCCTGCCCTATCCCGCGCCGCGACAGCCGACGTTCCTGCTCACCGGACTGCTGGGCTACGCGGGCAACATCGGCGGGCTGATCCAGAGGATATACGGGGACTACCTCGATCAGGTCCAGAAGATGGCGATCCTGCTCGCGGCACAAGGGCTGCTGAACCAGTATCTGAGCCAGACCGCCGGAGTGGGTGGGCTGATTACGGGCGCGTCGCAGAGCTTTCATGCCTATCACATGCCCGGCAGCGTCATCGAGGTGACCGGGGTGACGCTGGCCGACGCGCAGACGGCTAACGTGTTTCTGATCGGTGGGGCTGCCGTCAACGCCGTGAGCGGCCTGATCAACCAGTTCCGCTCGCTCGGTCAGATCTCCAGCATCAGACAGGTGTTCGATTTCTACAAGGGCATGCTCGACGCGCTCCAGTCCGCAGGCAAAGCGTACGCGGATGCGCATCAGCAGCCGGACTCGGCCTTCGCCACCAGCTTCTGGGACGGTGGGTGCCTGAGCAGCCTCGCCGACGCCTGCGTCGAGCTGGTCTACGACAACGGATTCAACTACGTCGGCTCGGGCGGCCCGATCAAGCTCGAACCGGTGATCATCCTCGTGCGGGCGCGCTCGCCGCAGAATCCCCAATTCGGTTCGGGGATCTTCAACTTCGTGGGCTCCTGAGCCGCTGCCCCGGCGCGCAGCCGTTGCCGCGGGGCGGCTGGCAGGGGTCGCCGCGAGCCGACACCGCACTCGCTGCGCCCAAGGGGCAGCGCAGCAGCTCGCTGTAGCCCCGCTCGGAGCGCACCAGCGCGATGTGGTCGACGCGCCAGCGCAGGGCGGGCGTCGTGACGGGCGCAAGCGCGCCCGCGGCGCGGCGCGCCAGCGTGACATGCGGCCGGTAGGGCCGCGTCTCGACCGCCAGCCCCAGGCCCCGCAGCACGGCCGCGAGAGCGGCGTGCAGCCGCAACAGCGGCGCCGGGGGTGCGTCGGCGACGAGCACGACGAGACCCTGCGGCCAGCGCTCGACGCGCCCGAACTCGAGCTCGAACGCGGCGCTCGCGGCCACCGCCACGGGCAGCGCCGCCTGCAGCGCACCGAGCCGCGCGAGCGGCACCTGGCCGAGGAAGTGCAGGGTCAGGTGCACACGGGCCGGCGCCACCACGGCCGCACCGGGGCCCCATTGCCATTGCCGCAGCCACGCGGCGAGCGCGGCTCGCGCGCCCGCCGGCGGCCAGACGGCGACGAACAGGCGTGCCGTCGGCTGCGCTGCGGGCACGGCGCCCACGGGCTCTCAGCCTGGGCGCGCCGCCTGTCGTTCGGCGCGTTCGCGGCGGGCCAGTTCGATCTGCGCGTCGAACTGCGCAGCATCGAGGCCCTTGAGCGCGCAGAAGTTGGCCTGCGTGAGCGACGAGCCTTCCCAGGCGCGCAGCAGCAGAGCGCGTTCACGCTTCGCCGGGTCGTCGGGCGGCGGCGCGGCGAGCTCCTGCATGGCGGCGCCCGGTCGGGGTGGTTCGTGTCGGTGCCGACTCGGGTCCGTGCGCGCGGGGCCTGGCGGCTGCCGGCGCGGCTCGTGCCGATCGGTGCGCGCGGGCCCAACCGGGCGCCCGGGCCCGCCGGTGCGCCCGGGCCCCCCGGCGCTGCGGTCGTCGCGGGCCTGCGAGCGCCGCCGGTGTGGGGTGTTGCGCTCGCCGCCGCCGCGGGCCGCGCGTTCGGCGGCACGACGCTCGAGCGCGATCCGGTGGCGTCGCTCGACTTCAACGGCGGCCGCTTCGCGGTGTTCGGCCGCCACTTCGCCGGCGGGCGCGCCGTCCAGGTCGAAGCGCTGCGCCGAGGCGGCCAGCGCGCGCAGGTAGACCGTGCTCGTCGTGTGCCGGTGCAGGAACACGGCGAGTTGCCGGCGCGTGAAGACACCCGGCGCGCGCTGCTGGATGTCGGCGTGGATGCGAAGCTTGACGGGCCTGGCCGCGCCGGCGGCGAACAGCGCGGGGAAGCGCTCGGCGAGTGCGGCGGCGGTCTGCGCGAGCGTCGGCTCGCGGGCCGCGGGCGGCGCCGCGCGCGGCATCGCGTCGCCGGCTGCCGTCGGCAGCGCGGGCGGTCCGGCTTCGGCATGCGGGTCTTCGCGTCCCGGCCCGTCGCCGAGACCGCCGCCCTGCCCCGCCGCTTCGGCGTCGGCCTGGTGGGCGGCCGGATCGTCGTCACGATCGAAGCCGTGATCGTCGGCGTGATCGTCGGCGTGATTGTCGGCGTGATCGTCGGCGTGATCGTCGGGGTGATCGTCGGGGTGATCGCCCGCGTGATCGCCCGCAGGATCGCCCGCAGGATCGCCGCGCCCGCTCCGCGCGTCGCGCAGCAGCACCACGGGTTGCACGAGCGATGCGTCGGCGGCGACGGTGGCCAGCGGATGCGCGCGGCCGCTCAGGTAGTCGTCGATGCAGCGCATCACGAGCGGACTGCGGTGGCGCGCGCGCTCGGCGCGGATCTCCCCGGGTGAGAGCCAGAGCGTGCGCACGACGCCCTGGTCGAGCGCGCGCCCTTCGAGCGCGGCGCCGACGCGGCCGCGATAGGCCAGGCGCAGGTAGGTCACGTCCTCGCCGCCGGCCGGGCGCACGAAGCGCGACAGGTACACGCCGAGCAGCGACTCGGGCTCGAAGGGGCGTGCGGTCTCCTCGAGCACCTCGCGCACCACGCCCTGCTCGGGGGTCTCGCCCGGCTCGAGGTGGCCGGCCGGCTGGTTCAGCCGCAGGCCTTCGGGCGTGTGCTCTTCGACGAGCAGGAAGCGGCCGCCCTCCTCGATGACCGCGGCCACCGTGACGCTCGGGCTCCAGCGGCGTGGGTTGTGCGGCATGGGCGCCGATGGTAATGGCGGGGGCGCGTGCCGGCTGTGGTAGCTTTCTCAACCCGCGCCGGCTGCCGACGCGAGCGGGTGCTGCGGCAGCGGTGCGCGGCGCAGCCGCCCCAGCCCGGGTCGGCGCGCGCAGACTTGGACGGAAGGGGGCCCACGCGATGAGGTGCCGACTCGACAGCGCGGGGCGCGCCTGCATGGCGCGCGCGCGGATCCCGGTGACGGCGCGAGCCGGCTCGGCACTGCGTGCCGCGAGCGGAGTCCGGCGATGAGTCCGCGCCACTGGGTGCCGGCGGCGGCGTTCCTCGTTGTCTCGATTCCCCTCGTGCTGCTGCTCAATGCCCTGCAGATCGGCGGCGAATACCGTGTCTGGATCGCCATGGCCGCCGGTGCGCTGGCTGCCGGGCTGGCGCAGGCAAGGCTGAAGTCGCGCGGAAAGGGCGAGCGCTGACGGCGCGCGGCGCGGGCGCCGCGCGCCGGATTCCGTTGGCGCAGGACGCCGCCGGCGCCGGCGCGCTCGGGCCGGGCGCTTCTTCGTGGGCGCCGGCGCTGCGGCCGCGTCGCGGCAGGCGGCCGCTGTGGTAGCTTCACTCCTTTGGCCGAAGGGCGAGCTTTCGCCGGACGGCGTGCTGCAGCCGGGCGCCGCGCGTCACGGCGTCGGCGCGAGCGTCCGCCGAAGGCGGACGCCCCGGCGCCGTGCCGACCGCCGCCGCAGGCGCTGCAGCCCCGACGAACAACCTGAGGAGTCGAATCCATGGCTTTGCGTATCGGAGTGCCGAGGGAGATCGCCGCCGGCGAGAAGCGCGTCGCCACCGTACCCGAGGTGGTCGAGAAGCTCGTCAAGCTGGGCTTCGCGGTCGCCGTCGAGAGCGGCGCCGGCGAAGCGGCCAACTTCGGCGACGACAGCTACCGCGCCGCCGGCGCCGAGGTGCTGCCGGCAGCGGCCGAGCTGTGGGCGCGCTCGGACATCGTCTTCAAGGTGCGCCCGCCGACGGCGGACGAGGTGGCGCTGCTGCGCGAAGGCGGCACGCTGATCGGCTTCGTCTGGCCGGCGCAGAACCCCGAGCTGATGCAGCAGCTGGCGGCGCGCAAGGCCACCGTGCTCGCCATCGACTCGCTGCCGCGGCAGTTGAGCCGTGCGCAGAAGATGGACGCGCTCACCTCGATGGCCGGCGTGAGCGGCTACCGCGCGGTGATCGAGGCGGCCAACGCCTTCGGGCGGCTGTTCAACGGCCAGGTCACCGCCGCCGGCAAGATCCCGCCGGCCAAGGTCTTCATCGCCGGTGCCGGCGTCGCGGGCCTGGCGGCGATCGGCACGGCCGCCAACATGGGCGCGATCGTGCGCGCCAACGACACGCGCGCCGAAGTCGCCGACCAGGTGGTGTCGCTGGGCGGCGAGTTCGTCAAGGTCGCTTACGAGGAAGAAGGCGCGGGCGGCGGCGGCTACGCCAAGGTCATGAGCGAGGGCTTCCAGGCCGCGCAGCGCAAGATGTACGCCGAGCAGGCCAGTGACGCCGACATCATCATCACCACCGCGATGATACCGGGCAAGCCGTCGCCCAGGCTCAT
>JADYZZ010000026.1 GCA_020852865.1 Rubrivivax sp. | reverse complement strand
CGCCGCCACCTGCTCCAGGCAGCGCGTCATCCCTTGTCGATCCATCGCCTTGCTCCGTTCGCGTCAACGTCGCAACGATGTCACCTCGGCGATCGGAACTGAAGATGACTTCCCGGAACGCTTACGAAGGTGCGGACGGTGGGCAACGTGTACCCGCGTTGTCCACGGGCCGCGCCGGTGCGCGCCAGCGCATCGTGCACATGTCCACAGCCCTGCTGCGCCAGCGCGGGTCTGGCCGCTTCAGCCGGTGCGTGTGGCTGCCCGCCTGAACAGCGCCTGGCGGGCTTCGTTGTGCTCCTCGGCAGCCTGTACGTCGGTCAGTGCCCGAGCGAGCTGCTGCAGCTCCAGCAGCGTGACGCCAGCCCGCAGGAAGTTTGCTGCGTCAGGCAGGCTGGCCAGCTTGTCCAGCGGCGTCATCGCATCGCGCGGACGGTACACACGCTTGACGCGCCCCGGCCTGTTCGGGTCGGCTGCTTCGGTGGCGAACAGGCATGGCCGGTGACTTGTGGCAAGCTACTGCTCCAAGCCCCCTTCTTCTGAGGCGCCGCACCATGGAAGTGACACTGGACATCCTGCAGGCCGAGGTGCTGAAGCTCTCTGCGGCAGACAGGGCGAAGCTACTCGACGTTCTGCTCGACAGCATCGACGAAGACGAGGAAATCGAGCGGGAGTGGGAGCAGATTGCCGACGAACGCGACGCCGAGCTTGAGTCGGGCGCGGTCTTACCAGTGGACGGGACAGCCGTCCTGGCTCGCCTCCGAGCGAAGTACAAGGTTGAATGACCCACTCCGTTCATCCGAAGGTCGAAAGCGACCTTGATGAGGCCGCGAAACACCTTGCCAAGCACGCGAGCGCGCGCACGCTGGCGAGGTTCTTCGCTGAGTATGAGCGGGTCGTCAACCTACTTGTCGAGCATCCTGGGATCGGCACCCCGATGTCTCGCGGCAGAAGGATTCATCCCTTTCGAGTCTTCAAGTACTCGGTCGTGTACCGCCTGGTTGACGGGAACCCAAGAATCCTGCTCGTACGCCATAGGCGACGCCGTGCAAGCTATGGAGGCAGCCGTCGGTAGAGCTGGTGCCGCTCGGTGACGCCTAACCCTCAACCGGACGCGCTCCAGCCGGCTTCGCCTCCTTCCGCGCGCCGGTTAGCGGCAACGTTCGGCCCCACCGGCGAGGTCGATCCCAACTTGACGCATCGCTTTTCAGTAGCTACATTAAAGCATGCTGATCGACTTCGACTCGGCCAAGGACGAGATCAACCGCGGCAAGCACGGACTGACGCTCGCACTGGCCAAGGAGCTCGATTGGGACAACGCGCTCGTCTGGGTTGATGACCGTCAGGACTACGGCGAACTTCGAATGATCGCCCTCGCACCCGCTACCGGCGTCCTGTACTACGTAGCGTTCGTGGACCGCAGCAGCGTCCGACGAGTCATCAGCCTTCGTCGAGCGAACCGACGTGAGGTCAAGCACTATGTCCAGAGTCTCTAAGCGCCCAACCGTCTCCATGCCCTCCGTCGAGGAGGACAAGGCGATCACCGCAGCTGCCAGGTCCGATCCAGATGCGCAACCCCTCACGCCAGCGCAGTTGCAGGCAATGATGCCGATGCGCGCGCTGCGTGGCAGGCCCAAAGCCGAAAACAAGAAGCAGCTCGTGTCCGTTCGGTATAGCCCGGAGGTCCTGGCCTATTTCAAATCCACTGGTGAGGGCTGGCAAGCGCGCATGGACAGCGTGCTTCGCGAATATGTTCATACCAAAGCCGCAGTTAAGTGAAGGTGTGGCCGAACAGGCAGCTGCAGCGGACAGTCCATAGCCGGCATCGCCGTCTGCGGCCTGCCGCTGAGCCGCAACGTTGAACTAAACCGCTGACGCGGTGGAGGTTGTCGAGCGGCGCGGCTGCGCCGGCAAGAGCGCGTTGACGGGCGTACCTTGATCGTTGCGGGCAATGGCTCGCGGTTTGATCAAGGAGATCGTCATGACACCACTACGGCAACGCATGCTCGACGAGCTGGTGCTGCGCGGTATGGCAGCGCGTACGCAACAGGCGTACATCGACGCGGTTTCTTTGCTGGCGCGGCACTACAAGTGCAGCCCCGAGGCGCTCACGGCGCAGCAGGTGCGCGAGTACCTTTTGTTCTTGCGACGCGAGCGCAAGCGCTCGATTTCGACCGTCAACCAGTACGGCTGCGCGTTTCGCTTCCTGTACGGCACGGTGCTCGGCTTGGACGGGCAGCAGTTCCAGATTCCACTGGCCGCGGCGCCGCATCGGCTGCCGCAGATCTTCTCGCGCGAAGAGCTCGCGCGGCTTTTCGCGGCGGCGCAGCGAAGTGCGGCGCGCACGTTCCTGATGGCGGCGTACGGCACGGGGCTGCGGCTGTCGGAGCTGTGCCGCCTGCGCGTTGCCGACATCGACAGCCACGCCGACCGCATGTGCATCCGCGTCGAACAGGGCAAGGGCGCCAAGGACCGCTACGTGCCGCTGGCTGCGGACATGCTGGAGCTGCTGCGCGCGTGGTGGCGGTGCACGCATTCGCGGCTGTGGATGTTTCCCGGCCAGGGCGATGGATCGCGACCGATCACCGACACGACGGCGCAGAAGTGGTACCACGCCGCGCGCGCCGGTGCCGGGATCGGCAAGCGCGGGGGCATCCACCTGCTGCGCCACTGCTATGCGACGCACATGCTCGAAGCGGGAGTGGACCTGTACACCTTGTCCAGGTGGCTGGGGCACAACCACGTCGGCACCACCTCGCGCCACCGCCGCCGCGCAAGCGACACGCAGCCGCGCGTTCGCCCGCTTCGCACCTTGACGGCAGGGACGCGAACCTTACACTGCCCATCAAGACCGGCGCCCGCGTACCAGGTGCCGGCGGTTCAGTTCAACGAGGTTTACGAGCCGCCGGCCACACCGGCTCGCCTCGGCGCGTCGGCCAGGCGGCTCATGAACGCTGTTCGTTGGGCGTCACCTTGGCGAGCGCGAGGTTACCGATGGCTGCGTCTTCGACATTCATGGCCTCCAGCGGCGACGGCTACGAACTGCAGATGGGACGCTGGAGCCGACGACTTGCGGGCCCGTTTCTCGATTTTGTCGGTACCGCGACTGGCGAACACGTTCTTGATGTCGGCTGCGGCACCGGCTGCCTTGCCTTTGCTCTGATGGACAGATGCCAGGCAAAGCAAGTGCATGCCATCGATTTTTCGCCCGCCTACGTCGAGCATGCCAAGCGCCACAACCATGATCCAAGGATCGTTTTCCAGGTTGGAGATGCCTGCGCGCTGGACTTTCCCGATCACAGCTTCGACCGCGTCCTTTCGCTACTCGTGTTGCACTTCGTTCCAGGAGCGGATCGCGCCATTGCCGAGATGCGGCGTGTTGCCCGGCCAGGTGCCGTGGTCGGCGCAACCGTTTGGGATGCGCGCGGCGGCTTCGTCGCCAACCGGATCTTCTTCGATACGGCCGCGGCCCTGGATCCCGACGCGAGCGAGCGCCGGGCCCGTAACTACACCCGCCCGATGACCCGTCCAGGGGAATTGAAAAAGGCTTGGCTTGCGGCGGGCTTCAGGGACGTGGTCGATGAGGCCTTGATCATCCGCATGGAATTCGCCTCCTTCGATGACTACTGGACTCCCTATGTGGGCAAGGACGGGCCGGGCGCCGAATACATGGCCACGCTCGGCGATGTGGGGCGAGCCAGACTTCGTGATGCCGTGAGGCTGGCGTACCTGGACGGAGAACCGGACGGGCCGCGTTCGTATGCGGGGATAGCCTGGGCTGTAAAGGGCATTTCGCCGAGCTAACGCGGTGACGCCCAACCCGTCGGTGCAGCGGACGCGCCGCAAGCGGCGCGCCGCTGAACTTCAACGTCGGCGGCGAGATCGACGCCCGGCGGTACGCTTGGGGCCTGCTCCGACCCCGGAGACATCTATGTCGTCGCGGTACATCACAGTTGACCCCGAGGTCCACAGCGGTACGCCGGTGTTCGTCGGTACGCGAGTGCCGATCAAGACTCTCTTCGACCACCTTGAAGCTGGTGACTCGCTGGAAGTCTTCCTCGACGACTTCCCCTCGGTGAGCCGCGAACTTGCGGTTGCGGTCCTGGAGGAAGCGCGGACCGCCCTGGTCCCAGATGCGCATCCTGCTTGAAGAGGATCCGCCTCGACGCCTCGGTCCACTTCTGGTCGGGCATGAGGTTGACACGGTTCAACGTGTTGGCTGGTCCGGGATCAAGAGCGGGCGCCTTCTCGGACTGGCAGCCACCAAGTTCGACGTGTTCTTGACAATGGACGGCAACCTCGAGTTTCGGCAGAACCTGGCCACACTGCCGGTCGCGGTGCTTGTCATCGAAGCGGTCGGCAATCGCATGGCACATCTGCAGCCACTGGTGCCAAAGATGCTCCGCGAGCTCAACCACATCCAGCCCCGGACGCTGCGCAGAGTCGCCGCCTGACCAATCATGAGTCGGCCCACTCGGCCCCGACCATGAACGCGCTGAGCGGCAGGTTCGCCTTGCCGCCGCTGGACGCAGGTGCCGACGCCCTCCGGCCCGATACCCGCCCTGCTGCCGCCCGGCCGGACCGACGCCGACGCGCCGCGCATGGCTGCCGTGCCGGCGCTGGGCGGGCACACCGAGGCGATCCTGCAGGAGCTGGGCTGGACGCGCGCGCGACCATCGCGCGGCTGCGCGCCGAGGGCGCGGTCTGATGCGCGGCCGCGCTGCTCCGCGCCTCGGGTCGACCGGGCAGCCGTAGGCGCCACGGCGCTGCAGTGCCCGAGGCGCGGGCGCATGAACGCCGCATGAACAGGCGGTTCAGGGCCGGTTCATGGGTCCGGGCGCAGACTGCCTGCACAGTCGATGTTGACTGCAGTCACACCCGAAGGAGCCGACCATGAAACCGACCATCGTCATCGCAACCATCGCCCTGCTGGCGGGCGGCGCCGGCACGGCGGCGCAGGCGTCCGATCACGAACGACGCCACGATCACGACCGCACCCCGAGCGCGGACAAGACCCAGCGGCCCGATCGCGGCATGCAAGTCGTGGGCAACCCGGCGCAAGCCGGCGAGCCGGGCCACGGCTGGCGCTACTTCACCGATCCCGCGGCGCGCCGGGCCGTCGTCATCAGCCCGCAGGGCGACTACTACTACAGCCGCGGCCGGGGTCTCGACTGGGTCACGCGTGCCGCAGCCTGACGGCGCGCGCCGCTTCAGATCTCCACGCTCAGCGCGATCGAGCCGAACGCGTGGCCGCCGCGCTGGCCGGAGAACTCGCGCGTGCGCCACACGCGCATCAGTGCGAGGCGCAGGCCGTGTCCGGCGGCAAACCACTGGCCGCTGATCCCGGCGGCGGCCTGCGCCACCCAGGGCCTGCGCTCGACGCGGTGGCTGGGGCGGAACAGGTTGCCGTCGAGCGAGAAGTCCCAGGCCACCGCCTTGGCTTCGAGCGTGGCGAACACATGCGCGCCCGGCCTGGGCGCGAGCGCCGATTGCGGTTGCAGCGTGCGCAGGGCCGATGCCGCTGCCGGCGGACGGTTCTCGGCGCCGGGCCGGACCGGATAGCTGCCGAAGTCATTGGGCAGATTCCAGCCGCCGCGCAGCTCGACGCCGACGCTGGCAGCGGTCTCGATGTTGCCCAGGCGCAGCGCATAGCTGCCGATGGCGTCGTGGCTCCAGCCGGCGCGTACGGCGCCTTCGGCGGCGCGCTTGAACTTGCGCTCCATCGCGACCTGCAACGCCGGCTCGTCGCGCAGCTGGTGGCCCCAGCCGCGAAAGCGTTCGATGCCGCGCAGGCGGTGCACCAGATCCTGCGACTGCTCGGCGAGCGAGGCCGGCCCGATCACGCCCAGGGTCAGCTCGCGCGTGTCGAGCATCTCGAGGCGGCCGCCGGGCAGCGGCACGCGCCGGTTCCACGCCAGGCCCAGGTACAGCAGGCCGGCGTAGGGCCGGTCGTCTGCGATCAGGTCGCTGCGCGTCTTGTCTTCGGGCGTGTACATCGCCTGCCCGAAGCGCGCGACGACGTTCTGCGAGGCCGGCACCGCGGCTGCGCGGCGCCAGAAGCCGGGGTCCGCCCAGGCGATGAAGCGCGTGTACAGATCCAGCGGCCGGGGCAGGCATTCGGGGCGAATCGCGCCCTCGATGTCGCGCGAGACCCCGATCAGCGCCACGCCGTTCGTGTAGTTGCGGTCGGTGCCGGCGAACAGGTCGTTCTCCAGGCGCAGCGTGCCGCCGCGCCAGCGCAGCGTCTGCTCCGGGCTGCAGGGTTGCGGCGCGACGGGCGGCGTCGGGCCGGCAACGGCGGCGCAGGCCGCGGCGGCGAGCAGCCAGACGGCGAGCGGGCGCGCGATGCGCCCTGGCGCCGAGGTTGCCGCGCGGCGGCCGGCGTCGTGCGTCACCATGCCGGCCTCGATGCAGGCGATGGCGGCGGTGCGCCGGGCGGCATGCGATCGGCGTAGAAGCGCTCGAGCGCGGCCACGAACTCCTCGGCCCGGTCGACGCAGCCGAACAGCTCGACGTCGGCCGCGTCGATGCAGCCCTCCTGCACCAGATGGTCGAAGTCGACGACGCGGCGCCAGAACGCGCGCCCGACCAGCACCACGGGAATGGCCGGCATCTTGCCGGTCTGGATCAGCGTCGGCACTTCGAACCGTTCGTCCAGCGTGCCGAAGCCTCCCGGGAAGGCGACCAGGCCGCAGGCGTGCAGCAAGAAGTCCATCTTGCGCAGCGCCAAGGCATCGGCCCAGGCCGGCAGGTCGGCGCCATCGGCGTGCGCCGACAGGACGTCGACACGGTGGATGGCGGCGCGGCGGATGGCGGCGCGCACCGCGATCTCCCCGCCGAACAGGCGCACCCGCGTGGCGCCGTTGACAAGGCGCCGGCCGAGCGTGCCCTCGGCCTGCACGCCCGGCATCGGCCCGCTGTGGTCCGCGGCAGGCTGTGGCGCCGATGGTGCCGGATGTGCCCGGCGTCGCGCAGGCGGCGGTTCATGCCCAAGCGCAGTGTGAATTCGCGATCGCCGTCGACGGCGCATGTCCGGCGAGGGTTTCGTGCGTGTCTTGCAGCGTATGCAGCGCGTCACCGACCGGCTGCGCCGTTGCGCTCTTCGCCGCGCGCCGGGCGCCGCTTCCTCGCGGAAGCACGAACCGGTGACTTCCTTCGCCGCGCCGAGGAAACCGAGCTTCACGGCTTGCCTGCGTTGCGCTGCGCGGCCAGCCCCTGCGTGGGCGCCACGGCGGCGGTGGCCGACGCGAGGCCCGGGGCGGCCGCGCCAGCGGGCGCTTCCCAGCCGCCGCCCAGCGCCTTGTACAGCGCCACCAGGTCCACCGCCGCGGCGGTGTGGGCGCGTGCGGCGGCGCCCTCGGCCTCGTGCAGCGAGCGCTCGGCGGCCAGCAGTTCGACGCGCGTGATGTCACCCGCGGCCCAACGCGCCTGGGCATGCCCGAGGCTGCGCTGCCCGGCCTGCAGCAGCGCCGCGCGCCCTGCCAGCGTGTCCAGGCTGGCCTGGTACGCGCCCAGCGCGCGCTCGGCGTCGCCCAGCGCGGCGAGCACGGCCTGTTCGTAGGCCAGCGCCGCCTGCCGCTCGGCCGCCTCGCGCGCGCGGATCTCGGCGCGCACGCGGCCGCCGTCGAACAGCCTCCAGGAAATCAGGGGCAGCACCGAAAAGCGCGCGCTCGAGGCGTCGAACCAGTTCCCGGTGGCCAGCGACTGCATGCCGCCGCCGGCGGCGATCGAAAGCTTGGGGAAAAGCTCGGCCGTGGCCACGCCGATGTCGGCAGTGCTCGCCGCCAGGCGCTGCTCGGCGGCCAGCACGTCGGGGCGGCGGCGCAGCAAGTCGGCGCGCTGGCCCAGCGGCAGCGCCTCGAGCGCGATGGGCTGCGGCGCGGCATCGAGCAGCGCCAGCTCGCGCTCCGGCGGCGCGCCGAGCAGCACGCCCAGGCCGAGCAGCGCCGCGCGCCGGCGTGCCTCGATCTCGGGCAGCGCGGCGCCGGCTGCGACCCATTGCGCGAAGGCGAGGTCCACCTCGGCGGCCGAGGCGTCGCCCGCGCTGCGGCGCTGGCGCGTGAGCGCGAGCGTCTCGCCGAGCGTAGCCTGCACCTGCTGCTGTGCGCGCAGCTCCTGCGCCGCGCCGACCGCACCGAACCAGGTGCGCGCCACTTCGGCGGCAACGCGCATGCGCACGCCCTCGGCCTCGGCCCGGGCCGCATCGAGCCGGGCCTGAGCGCCCTGCACGCTGCGCCGGCTGGCACCGAAGAGGTCGATCTCCCAGGCCGCGTCGAAGCCGATGTCGTGGATCGTCTGCGTCGCCTCCAGCCCGGGGATGCGGCCGATCGGCAGCGGTCCGTTCTCGCTTTGCCGGCGGCGGTTGACGCTGGCGCCGGCGGCCACCGCCGCCTGCCGGCCGCCGTCGGCGCGCTCGCGCAGGGCGCGCGCCTCGTCGACGCGCGCGGCGCTCTGGCGCAGATCGAGGTTGCGCGCGAGCGCGGTGTCGATCAGCCTCTCGAGTACCGGGTCGCCCAGCGCCCGCCACCACTGCGCGAGCTCGGCCGGCGCGGCCCCACCGCCGGGCTGCGGCAGGCTCCAGCCGCCGCCGCGCTCCACGGGCGGCGGCGCCTGCGGTTCGGGGCCGACCGCCGCGCAGGCGCCGAGCAGGAGGCCTGCGAGCATGGGCAGCGCCGCAGGCACAAGGCGGCGGCCGGGCGCGGCGGCGCGGCGCGCCGAGATGGGAGGGCTGGGTGTCATTGCAGTCGACCTCGAACGAACAGGGTGGCCGTGCTCAGGGTCACGAGCGCGATGAGCGCGAGCGGCCACAGGCTGGCCAGGATGTCGTGCGCGGGCATCGCCTTCAGGAAGCTGCCTTCGACGATGACGAGGAAATGCGTGAGCGGGATCCCCTGCGCCAGCCATTGCAGCGCCAGCGGCATGTTCTCGACCGGCGTCGCGAAGCCCGACACGAGCACCGCCGGTACCCCGATCGTGAACGCGCCCAGGATGGCCTGCTGCTGCGTGGCGCTGACGGCCGAGATCATCAGACCGATGCCCACCACCGAAAGGATGAACAGCACCAGGCTCGCCAGCAGCAGCCCGAACGAGCCGGCGAACGGGATCCCGAACAGCACGACGCCGGCCGTGATCATGAGCACGCCGAGCAGGGTGCCGATCGCCAGCGCCGGCAGCGACTTCGAGACGATGATCTCCGGCGTCGAAGTGGGCGAGACCAGGAGCTGGTCGAAAGTGCCAAGCTCGCGCTCGCGCGCGATCGACAGCGCCGTGAGCAGCAGCGCGCTGAACAGCGCCAGGATGCCCGTGAGGCCCGGCACGATGTACCAGCGGAAGTCGAGGTTGGGATTGAACGCGTGGCGCACCGCCGCCGGTTCGGCGGCCGCCGGGCCGGGCCAGGCCTCGGCGCCGACGTCGGCGGCGATGGCCGCCAGGTAGCCGACCGCGATCTGTCCCGAGTTGCTGTGCCGCCCGTCGACCAGCACCTGCACGCGGCCCGCCTCGCCTGCGGCGATGCGGCGCGAGAAGTCGGCCGGGATGTCGAGCGCGGCGATCACCCGGCCCGCGTCGAGCAGGCGGCGCAGCTCGGCCTCGCCTTCGACGCGCTGCAACCGGCCGACGAAGGCGGCGCGGTCCAGGCGCCGGACCAACTCCTGCGACCAGCGGCCCGCGTCCTGGTTGCGCACCGCGACGGCGACATTGCGCACTTCCAGCGTGGCGGCCGATGCGAACACGAGCAACTGCAGCAGCGGCGGCACGAACACCACCATGCGGCTGCGCGGATCGCGCAGGATGCTGAGCAGCTCCTTGACGAACTGCGCACGCAGGCGCGTGAAGTCGAACCAGCCCCGTCCCGCAGCCACGGTTCAGGCCTCCAGGTTCTTGCGCGTGGCCCGCTTGGCCAGCGCGAGGAAGACGACGCCGATCGCGGCCATCGCCAGCAAGTCGGGCAGGAACACCGCCCAGATGTCGCCGGCCAGGAACACCGTCTTGAGCGAGGACACGAAGTAGCGCGCCGGAACGAGCCAGGTGAGGGCGCGGATCGGCGCCGGCATCGAGTCGATCTCGTACAGGAAACCCGACAGGATGAAGGCCGGCAGGAAGCCCGAGAACAGCGCGATCTGCGAAGCCAGGAACTGGTTGCGTGCGAGCGAGGAGATGAGCAGGCCCTGGCCGAGCGCGGGCAGCATGAACACCGCCGAAAGCGTGAGCAGCGCCGCCAGCGAGCCGCGCAGCGGCACGTCGAAGACGAACACCGCCAGCGCCGCGGCAGCCAGCGTCGACAGCATGCCGAGCACGAAGTACGGCGCGAGCTTGCCGACCAGGATCTCGAACACCGAAGCCGGCGTCGAAAGCACCGCCTCCATCGTGCCGCGCTCCCATTCGCGTGCCACCACCAGAGCCGTGAGCATGGTGCCGATGATCGTCATCACGATGGCGAGCGCCCCGGGTACGAGCGCGCGCCGGCTCTCGAGCTCGGCGTTGAACCAGTAGCGCGGCTCGAGCGCGATGGCCGCGGCGGGCACGGCCGGCGCGGCGGCGCCGAGGCCGGCGCGCCAGTTCTGCACCACACCCTGGGCGTAGTTGGCGACGAAGTTGGCGGTGTTGGGCTGCGCGCCGTCGGTCACCACCTGCACCAGCGCCGCGCCGCCCGGCTGGGCCAGGCGGCGTTCGAAGTCCTGCGGGATGACGACGTAGCCGCGCAGGGCGCCGGCCACGAGCGGGCCCGACACCTCGCGCCGGTCGCGCGCGAAGCGCACGTCCAGGAAGCGCGTGCCGGCAAAGGCGGCGGCCAGCGCCTGCGCCGAAGCGCCCTGCGACTCGAGCACGACGCCGATCGGCACGCGGCGCGCGTCGAGCGACACGGCGTAGGCGAACAGGAACAGCAGCACCGCCGGCAGCGCGAAGGCGATGAGCAGCGTCGAGGGATCGCGCAGCGCCTGCAGGCTCTCCTTGTGCACGAGCGCGAACAGACGCCGCGCGTCGAAGCGGCGCAGGCCGGCCGACGCACGATCGCGGCGCGCGCCGCCGGCCGCATTCATGCCGCCGCCTCGTCGGCCAGGTCGGCCGCCTGGACGAGGTGGATGAAGGCATCCTCCATCGTCGGGTCGGGCCGCGCCGCGCTGCGCGCGCTGCGCTTGAGCGCGTCGGGCGTGTCGAGCGCGACGAGGCGCGCGCGATAGAGCAGCGCGACGCGGTCGCAGTACTCGGCCTCGTCCATGAAGTGCGTCGTGACCATTACCGTCACGCCCTTGCGCGCCAGGCCGTTGATGTGGGTCCAGAACTCGCGCCGCGTGATCGGATCGACGCCCGAGGTCGGCTCGTCGAGAAACAGCACCGGCGGGCGGTGCATGAGCGCGCAGGCCAGCGCCAGGCGCTGCTTGTGGCCGAGCGGCAGCGCGTCGGGCGCGGCCGCGAGCCAGGGCCCGAGCTCGAAGGTGGCGATCATCTCGTCGATGCGCTCGCGCCGGGTGGCGCCCCGCAGCCCGTACACGCCGGCGGCGAACTCCAGGTTCTGCCGCACCGACAGCAGCCCGTAGAGCGAGAACTTCTGCGCCATGTAGCCGAGCCGGGCCTTGGCCGCGCCGCTGGCGCGGCGCAGGTCCAGGCCCGCGACGCGCGCCTCGCCCTGCGTGGGCACGAGCAGCCCGCACAGCATCTTGAAGGTGGTCGACTTGCCCGCGCCGTTGGGTCCGAGCAGGCCGAAGATCTCGCCCTTGCGCACCTCGAAGCTCACGTCGTCGGTGGCCGTGAAGTCGCCGAAGCGCTTGGTGAGGTGGCGGCAGGAGACGGCGATGTCCGAGTCGAGCGCGACCGGGCCGAGGCGTTCGGCCAGCGCCGAGGTGCCGCCGGGCCCGCCGCCGAGCAAGTCGATGAAGGCGTCTTCGAAGCGCGCGGGCACCGGCGCGAGGCGCGCGCCGGTGCGCTCGGCCAGGGCGCGGACCTGTTCGCTGCCGGCGTCGGCACGCAGCACCAGGCGCACGCCCGCACCCTGGATCACGCCGTCGGCCACGCTGGGCAGGTCGAGCGCCTCGGCCAGCACGGCGCGTCGCCCGGCGCCCACGTCCTCGAGGCGCAGGCTGCGCTGCGCCAGACGGGCGGTGAGCGCGCCGGGCGGGCCGTCGAAGGCGAGCCGGCCGCGGTCGAGCAGCAGCACGCTGTCGCAGCGCTCGGCCTCGTCGAGATAGGCGGTGGACCAGACCACGGCCATGCCGTCGTCGGTGAGGGCCTGCACCATGCGCCACAGGTCCTGGCGGCTGACCGGGTCGACGCCGACGCCGGGCTCGTCGAGCAGCAGCACGCGCGGCCGGGCCATCAGCGCGCAGGCCAGACCCAGCTTCTGCTTCATGCCGCCCGAGAGCTTGCCGGCCAGCCGCTCGGTGAAGGCGCCGAGCCGCGTGAACTCGAGCAGCTCGGCGAACAGGCTCGCGTTGCCCTCGGCCTGCAGGCCGCGCAGCCGCGCGTACAGGCGCATGTTCTCGAGCACCGACAGGTCTTCGTACAGCCCGAAGCGCTGCGGCATGTAGCCGCTGGCGACGTGGATGGCGTCGTTGTCCTGCACCACGTCGAAGCCGGCCAGCGTGACGCGGCCGGCGTCGGGCACGAGCAGGCCGGTGAGGATGCGCATGAGCGTGGTCTTGCCCGCCCCGTCGGGGCCGACCAGACCGGTGAGGCGGCCGTACGCGATGCGCGTGCTCAGCGCCTGCAGCGCCTGCACGCTGCCGAAGCGCTTGGCCGCGCCTTCGATGACGACGGCGGCTTGGTCGCGCGCAGCCGGCGCCGCGGCCGCCATCTCAGGAACCCCTGGCCGGCGTGCCGCCGGCGGGCGGCGCATCGAGCTCGACGGTCACCGGCATGCCCTGGCGCAGCGCGGCATCGGCGTCGTCGACCACGATGCGCAGCCGGTAGACGAGCTCGGTGCGCAGATCGGTCGTCTCCACCGTCTTGGGCGTGAATTCGGCGCGCGGCGAGACGAAGCCGATGCGCCCGCGGTAGGGCCGGGCCGACGAGTCGCTGCGCACGACGACGCGCGTGCCCGGCGCGGCGCGCCCCAGATCGGGCTCGCCGACATAGGCGCGCACGTACACCGGCGCGTCCAGGCTCAGGCTGTAGACGGTGCTCTGGCTGGCGACCATGCTGCCGGGCTCGCGCACGCGCGCGAGCACGGTGCCGCCGGCCGGTGCCACCAGCTCGGTGTCGGCGAGCGCGGTGGCGGCCTGCGTGCGCTGCGCCTCGGCCACGGCGACGCGGGCCTCGGCCGCCGCGATGTCCTCACGGCGGAAGCCCTCGCGCGCCTGCGACAGCGCCGCTTCGGCGGCCTTGGCCGCGGCCAGGGCACGCTCGTGCGCGGCGCGCGCGGCGTCGACCTGGCGCTCGCTGCTGGCGCCTGCGCCCAGCAGGCTGCTCTGGCGGCGATAGTTGCGTTCGGCGTCGCCGGCCACGGCCAGGGCCTGGTTCAGTGCCTCGCGCGCCTGCGTGATCTCCTGCGGACGCAGGCCGCGCCGCAGCTTGGCGAGCTCGGCGCGCGCCATCTGCACCGTCGCGTCGGCGGCGGCCAGCGCCTCGCGGTAGGGCCTGGCGTCGAGCGTGGCCATGCGCGCGCCGGCCGTCACGGCGTCGCCTTCGTCGAACGCCATCTGCGCCACGCGCCCGGGCTGGCGAAAGGACAGCTGCACCTCGCGGATGTCGACGTTGCCGTACAGGCGCAGCGTGCCGTCGCTGCGGCCCGCGCGCTGCATCCACGCGTACGCGCCGGCGCCCGCAGCGAGCGCGACGACCAGCAGGACGACGATGCGCCGGGCGGCACCCGGACCCATGCTGCTGCTCATTGCCTGGCCTCCCCGCAGCCGAACGCATGTGGCGACGCGCCGGCGCGCCGCAACGCAGCGGCGCTGCCGCGCAAGGAGCGGCGGCGCGTCACGGCTCGGCTCCGATGCCGCGGCGGTAGATCGCGAAGACGCCGGGTGCGTCGCGCCGGATCTGCGCCGCCTTGCCGGCGAACAGCGACTGCATCACCAGCCCCTGGATCGTGCCGATGAAGAGCACGGCGGCGGCGGCGACGTCGAGCGCGGGATCCAGCACGCCTTGCGCCTTGCCCGCTTCGAGCAGGGCGCGCAGGCGCCGGTCGTATTGACGGATCAGCGTCTGCGCCACCCGCTTGGGCAGCGTCATGTGCGCGTGCTGCAGTTCGCCGAAGAGCATGCGCGGCACGCCCGGGTACCTGGACACGAACTCGATGTGCGCCATGAACATGGCCTCGAGCGCGGCCGGCGGCGAGGCCGCCGCTGCCGCTGCCTTGTCCAGACGCGCGAGCAGGCGTTCGCTGACCCAGGATATTGCCGCCTGGAGGATGGCGTCCTTGCTCGGGAAGTGCCGGAACAGCGCCCCTTGCGTCAGGCCCATGCGCTCGGCGATCGCGATGGTCGTGATGTCGGCGGGGTTGCCCTCGGCGGCCAGTTCGATCACGGCCTCGACGGTGGCCGCGCGGCGCTCCTCGGCGGGCAGGTACGGGGGGCGTTCACTCGAAGCAGTACCGGGAGGCATGGGAGTCCGTGTCGATTTGATAGTAATAGATTACTAGCTTATGCGGCCCGGGTCAAGCGCCTCGCGGGCGGCGTCGGTCGCCGTCCGCCGGTGTCGATCTCAATCCGCGGCGGGCAGGCACAGCCGCAGGCGTGCGCCGCCCAGCGGCGAGGGCAGCGCCTCGATGCGGCCGCCATAGGTCTCGGCCAGCGTGCGCACGATGTCCAGCCCCAGGCCCGAGCCGGGGCGGCGCTCGTCGAGCTGCACGCCGCGCTCGAACATGCGCGCGCGTTCGTCCGCGGGGATGCCGGGGCCGTCGTCGTCGACGTCGAGGCACAGGCGCGCGCCGGCGCGCTGCACGTCGACGACGACGCGCGCACGCGCCCACTTGCCGGCGTTGTCGACGAGGTTGCCGAGCATCTCGTACAGATCCTGCTCCTCGCCGCGGAAAGCGGCATCGACCGCGCCCGGTGCGAGCTCGAAGGCGACGGTGCGCCCGGCGTGCAGCCGTCGCATCGTGCGCAGAATGGCGTGCAGCGGCGCCAGCACCGGCGTGTTCAGGCCGGTCGCGCGCACCGCGGCCGCGGCGCGCGCGCGCGCGAGGTGATGGTCGACCTGGCGCTCGGCAATCCGGACCTGCTCGCGCACCAGCGCGGCCAGCGTGCTGCTCTCGCGTGCGGCGGCGTTGCCGAGGATCGTGAGCGGCGTGTGCACGGCATGCGCGAGGTTGCCGGCCTGGGTGCGCGCGCGCTGCACCAGCTCGGCGTTGGCCGCGAGCACGTGGTTGAACTCCTGCACCAGCGGCTCGAGCTCGCGCGGGAACTGCCCCGCGAGGCGCTCGGCCTGGCCGCCGCGCACGGCGGCCAGGCGTCGGCGCAGGCGCTCGAGCGGCGCGAGCGCGAGCTGCAGCTGCACGGCCACCGCCAGCACCAGGCCGGCGGCGAGCGCCGCCATGGCGACAAGCAGCAACCGCGTGAAGCGCGCCAGCGGTTCGGCGACCAGCGCTTCGTCGCCCGCCACCACCAGGCGCAGCGGCGGCGCGTCGTCCTCGGGCAGCTGCAGCGTGCGCGCCAGCGCCAGCAGGGTCTGGCCCTGCGCGCCGCGCAACGGCAGCGGGCGGTCGTCGGGCGCCGAGTCGGCGGCGCGCGGCGCCGGCAGCGCAAGCGTCTGATCCCACAACGAGCGCGAGCGCGCCAGCGCCTTCTGCGGCTTGTCGCCCAGCCGGTCGATCTGCCAGTACAGGCCCGAGAGCGGGCGCGCGAAGCGTGCGTCCGAGGCCGGCGGGGTGACGGCAATGCCCTTGCCCGGTTCCCAGTCGACCGCCGCGCTCAAGACGTCGAGCTGTGCCGCGAGCTGCACCTGCAGCTGCTCGGCGATGTGCTCGCGCAGCAGTGCGCGCAGGCCCCAGCCGGCCACGCCGAGCGTGACGAGGATCCAGGCCAGCGTGCCGGCGAGCAGGCGCCAGCGCAGCGAGCCGGCGGGCACGGCCGGGCTCACGCGCCGGCGTCCGCCAGCCGGTAGCCCAGGCCGCGCACGGTCTCGATGCTGCCGGCGGGCAGCTTCTTGCGCAGCCGGCCGACGAACACTTCGATCGTGTTCGAGTCGCGCTCGCTCGCCTGCGGGTACAGGTGCTCGGAGAGCTCGGTGCGCGAGAGCACCTCGCCTTTGCGCTGCATCAGCAGCGCCAGCAGCTTGAACTCGTGGCTCGTGAGCTGCAGCGGTCGGCCGTCGACGAGCACGCGCGCAGCGCGCGTGTCGAGCACGATCGGCCCGCATTGCCACTCGGCGCTGGCATGCTCGCCGCGGCGGCGCAGCAACGCGCGCAGCCGCGCCAGCAACTCCTCGATGTGGAAGGGCTTGGCCAGGTAGTCGTCGGCGCCGGCGTCGATGCCGGCGACCTTGTCCTGCCAGGCGCCGCGTGCGGTGAGGATCAGCACCGGCATGTTGCGCTCGGCCGCGCGCCAGCGGCGCAGCATCGACAGGCCGTCGAGCGAGGGCAGGCCGAGGTCGAGCACGACGGCGTCGAAGTCCTCGACCTCGCCCAGGTAATGCGCCTCGCGGCCGTCGCCGGTGGACTCGACCGTGTGGCCCGCTTCGGCGACGGCCTGCACGAGTTGCGCGCGCAGCGTCGGCTCGTCCTCAACGACCAGGATGCGCATCGGCCTGCCGCTCCTTGCGCTTGATCTTCAGCACGCGGCCGTCGACGGCATCGACTTCGAGTCGGGCGACGCGGCCGTCGGCCTGCAGCAGGCGGATCTTGTACACGAAGCGGCCCTCGTCGTGTTCGAACTCGATCTTCAGCACGCGCCCGGGAAACTCGCGCTCGACGCGCTCGAGCACGCTGCGCAAGGGCAGCACCTTGCCCTGTTCCAGCAGCCGGCGCGCCAGCTCGTGGTCGTCGTCGGCGTGCACGGACCAGCCCGCACCCAGCGCGCACAGGGCGAGGCCGAGCACAGCCAGGCTGCGCAGCCGCGCGAATCCTCGGATATTCATGGTCGAGGTTTGTAGCGCAGCGCCGATGAACCGTACATGAACGCGGCGTTCAGCCCCGGTTCACGGCGTCCTGCCCAGAATGCCCCGCATCCGGCGCCGTGCCGGGTACTTCCCCCATCCGCATCGAGGACTCGTCACCATGCAGCTCATCGCACGCACCTTCGAATCCGTCGTTCGCCGCGCGCTGCTCGCGTTCGGCGCGGGCACTCTGCTTGCCCTGGGCAGCGCGCAGGCCCAGACCACGGCAGCGGCGTCGCCGCCGGCCGCATCCGCCGCCACCGGCGCGGCGTCGCTGACGATCCGCGACATCTATGATCGCCTGGAGGCGGCCGGTTATCGCGAGATGCGCGAGATCGAATACACCCAGGGCCGCTACGAAGTCAAGGCGCGCAACGCCCAGGGGCAAAGCGTCAAGCTCCATGTCAACGCGCGCAGCGGTGCGGTCGAGCGTACGCGCGTGCGCTAGGGTATGCCGCACATGCCGACCGGCGCGGTCCGATCCGCGCCGGCGGCCCTGTCACCACGCATCCGGCTCGCGCCGTCGGCGCCGCAATCCAACATGAACGCATCCTCCGCTTCCACCCGCTACCACCCCCTGGCGATCGGCACGCACTGGCTGACGCTCCTGCTTCTCGTCGCCGTCTACGCGCTGATCGAGCTGCGCGGGATCTTCCCCAAGGGCAGCGACGCGCGCGAGGCGATGAAGACCTGGCACGACATGCTCGGGCTGACGGTGTTCGCGCTCGTCGTGCTGCGCCTGGCATTGCGGACGACGTTCAGCGCGCCGCACATCGTTCCCGCGCCGCCGCCGTGGCAGCAGCGGCTCGCTTCGGCGATGCACCTGGCGCTCTACGCCTTCCTGGTCGTGATGCCGCTGCTGGGCTGGCTCACGCTCAGCGCCAAGGGCAAGCCGATCCCTTGGTTCGGGCTGCAGCTGCCGGCGCTGCTCGACGCCGACAAGGCCCTGGGCAAGCGGCTCGAGGACGTGCACGAGGTGATCGGCAACATCGGCTTCGCCCTGATCGGACTGCACGCTGCTGCCGCCTTGTTCCACCACTACGTCATGCGCGACAACACCCTGCGGCTGATGGCCCCCTGGCTGGGGCGCCGGGGCGACGACAGCCCACGCTCCTAGGAGCGAAGGCGGCAAGCGCGCGGGCATGACTCCCGCCCGCGCGCGCCCCGGGGCTCAACCCCACAGGTCCGAAGCGAGCGGCTGCATCACGCTGCCCGCGTAGCGGAAGCCGCCCGCGCGGTCGCGCGCGAGCAGCAGCGGCCCGTCGAGGTCGACCCAGCGCGCCAGGCCTGCGAGCAGGAAGGCCGGCGCCATGCCGAGCGAGGTGCCGACCATGCAGCCCAGCATGAGATCGAGGCCGCGCGTCCGCACTGCGGCCGCCAGCGCCAGCGCGGCGCTCAGGCCCCCGGTCTTGTCGAGCTTGAGGTTGACGCAGGCGTAGCGGCGTGCCACGGCGTCGAGCGTCGGCAGGCCGTGGAAGCTCTCGTCGGCGGCCAGCGGAACCGGGCTCGCGTAGCCCTCGAGCAAGGCGTCGTCGGCTGCCGGCAGCGGCTGCTCGACGAGCGCCACGCGCGCGTCGGCGCATGCCTGGAGGCGCCGCTCGAGCGTCGCCTCGCACCAGGCCTCGTTGGCGTCGACGATCAACGTCGCCGCGGGTGCGGCAGTGCGCACCGCCGCGATGCGCTCGTCGTCGCCCTCGCCGCCGGCCGGGCCGCCGAGCTTGACCTTGAGCAGCGGGCGCCCCGATGCGCGTGCCGCGGCCGCCGCCATCGCGGCCGGCTCGGCCAGGCTGAGCGTGTACGCCGTCACCACCGGCCGCGGCGGCGGCAGTCCGGCGAGCTGCCATACGGGCCGGCCGCTGCGGCGCGCCGCCAGGCTCCACAGCGCGGCGTCGAGCGCGTTGCGCGCGGCGCCGGCCGGCAGTGCCTGCTGCAGCGCCTGGCGGTCCAGACCGGCGGCGAGCGCTTCGCGCTGCGCTTGGAGCGCCGCCACGACGCCCGGCACCGATTCGCCGTAGCGGGCGTAGGGCACGCCTTCGCCGCTGCCCGACGCGCCGTCGCCGGTGACGCGCGCCACGACCACCCGGGCCTCGGTCTTGCTGCCGCGCGCGATCGTGAAGCCTCCGGCGATCGGCCAGCGCTCGACCGCGACGTCGAGCGTGCAGCGGTCTGCGTTCACCGGACGGCCTGCGGCACGGCGCGCGGCGGGGTCCGTGTGCGCGAGCGCGCCGGCGCTCGTGCCGCTGCGGCGGACCGGCACTCGTGCCGGCACCGGACGCCGCGGCGATTCATCTCGGCAAGAGCCCTCAGGCGGCCGGCTTGTCGCCCGTCGCCGCGTCGGGCGCCTGCGTGCGCCCGATGAAGAATTGCGCCGCGACGATGCCGAGCTCGTAGAGGATGCACATCGGCACCGCGAGCGCGAGCTGGGAGATCACGTCCGGCGGCGTGACGATGGCCGCGACGATGAACGAGCCGACGATGAAGTAGCCGCGCGTCTTCCTCAGCTGCTCGATGCTGACGATACCGATGCGCGCCAGCACGATCACCGCGATCGGCACCTCGAACGCGATGCCGAAGACGACGAACAGCGTCAGCACGAAGCCGAAGTACTGCTCGATGTCGGGCGCGGCCGTGATCGAGGCCGGGGCGAAGGCCTGGATGAAGCGGCTCATGCCCGGGATCACGAGGAAGTAGCAGAAGGCCACGCCGACGAGGAAGAGAAGGGTGCTGCTGATCACGAGCGGCAGCACCATGCGCTTCTCGTGCGAATACAGGCCCGGTGCGACGAAGGCCCAGACCTGGTACAGCACGTAGGGCAGCGCCAGCAGCAGCGCTGCCATCAGCGTGATCTTCAGCGGCACCAGCACGGGCGAGATCACGTTGGTGGCGATCAGGCGCGCGCCTTGCGGCAGGTGCGCCAGCAGCGGTGCGGCGAGCAGGTCGTACAGCCCCGAAGGGCCGGGCCACAGGCACAGCAGCCCGAAGGCCACGGCCACGGCGATGCCGGCGCGGATGATGCGGTCGCGCAGCTCGATCAGGTGCGACAGGAACGGCGCCTCGGTGCCGGCGAGCTCGTCTTCCTGGTCGGGGCGGTTCTCGCTCATCGCGTTGCGTACCGTGCCGGCTCAGCGCCGCGGGCCGATGCCCGGCGGGCGGAAGCGCGCGACGCGCGCCGCGCCCGACTGCGCCCGGGTGCGCACGCCGTTGCGCTGTTTGTACCACTGCGGCGTGGCGCCGCGCTTGAGCCGCCAGTTCTTCTTCGGGTGGCGGTACTGCGGCGGCGGCGGCACGTACGGCTCGGCGGCCTCGATCGAGCGGTCGGCGCCGCTGCCGGCCCACTCGTTGTTCAGCCCGCTTGCCACGCCGTCGACCTCGCTGCGCACCGTCTGCTCGACGTCGCGCGCGGCGGTCTCGAACTGCGTCTTCATCTTCTTGAGCTCTTCGAGCTCGATCGAGCGGTTCACCTCGGCCTTCACGTCGGCGACGTAGCGCTGCGCCTTGCCCAGCAGATGGCCGACGGTGCGCGCCACGCGCGGCAGCTTCTCCGGCCCGATGACGATGAGCGCCACCGCACCGATCAGCGCGAGCTTGTCGAAGCCGAAGTCGATCATCTGGGCGGCGCCGGCCGGCGTGCCGCGTCGGCCGGGGGCGGGCCCGGCCGGCAGGGCGACGCGCTCAGTTCTTGGCCTTGGCCTCGACGTCGACGGTGTTGGCGTCGGCCTTCTTGGCCGCGGTCACCTGCTGGCTGGGCGGGACCGGCTCGTCGCTGCCGCCGTCCTTCATGCCCTGCTTGAAGCCCTTGACGGCGCTGCCCAGATCCTCACCGATGTTGCGCAACTTCTTGGTGCCGAAGATCAGCACGATGACCAGCAGCACGATGAGCCAGTGCCAGATGCTGAACGAGCCCATGAACGATCTCCAGGAGAATGAGCCGGCATTTTAGGTGAGGGGCGCCGGCGTCGCAGGACGGCGCCGCGGACCGCGCTCGGATCGCGCTCGGATCGGGCGGCGCGCGCTTCAACCGCGCGCCCAGGGCCGCGGCCCGCCCATCACGTGCATGTGCAGGTGCGGCACCTCCTGCATGCCGTCGCGGCCGGTGTTCACGAGAGTGCGGAAGCCGTCGTGCACGCCCAGCTCGCGCATCAGGCGCGGCGCCAGCCCGAGCATGCGGCCGAGCAGCGCGTCGTGCTCCGGGCCGACGTCGGCCAGCGAAGCGATGTGGCGCTTGGGGATCACGAGCACGTGCACCGGCGCCCAGGGCGCGATGTCGTGGAAGACCAGCAGTTCGTCGTCCTCGTAGGCCTTGCGGCAGGGGATCTGTCCGGCGACGATCTTGCAGAAGACGCAGTTCGGGTCGGCACTCATCGGCTTGGGGCGCGGCAACGCGTTCAGACTTCCGGAGCGGGCATCGGGCGGCGCTCGAAGAACCACCACCAGCCCTTGACGAAGCGGTAGAGGTACCACAGCCCGATCAGCGTCCAGGCGAAGTACCCGGGAAAGACGAACACCAGCCACAGCGGCGAAGTGGCGACGAGCGCGATCAGCGTGAACCAGAAGCTGCGGCTCTGCCAGCGCAGGTGGCTGCGGTGCAGCTCGCTCGGCGCCTCCCAGCGCTTCCAGTAGTTGATGGCCATCGCGACCACCGAGAACAGGCCCGCCGACGGCCACGACAGCAGGTGCAGCAGATACAGCAGGTGCAGCAGCCGGTCCCAGGCGGGCGCGGCGCCGGCGTCGCGGCCGGCGACGACGATCGGGTTCATGCGGCCTCCCCGGAGCCCGGTGTGCGCGCGCGCGCAGCGAACTCGTCGAGCCCGGACAGCCCCTCGCGCCGCTCGAGCTCGGCCAGCACGTCGGTCGGCGCCAGTCCATGCTGCGCCAGCGCCACCAGCGTGTGGAACCACAGGTCGGCCACCTCGGCGACGATGCGCTCGCGCCGGCCGCCCTTGGCGGCGAGCAAGACCTCGGTGGCTTCCTCGCCCACCTTCTTGAGGATGGCGTCCTCGCCGCGCGCGAACAGGCGCGCGACGTAGCTCCGGTCGGGGTCGCCGCCGCGCTCGGGCCGGCGCGACTCGATCACCGCCGCCAGGCGCGCGAGGGTGTCGTTGCCGTTCACTTGTACAGCCGCTCCGGGTCGAGCAGCACCGGCTCCACGACGCGCCATTGCCCGCCCTCGAGCTGCCGAAAGAAGCAGCTGTGGCGCCCGGTGTGGCAGGCCACCGAGGGCGCGTCCGGCGTGCGGCCGTGCTGCGTGACTTCGAGCAGCACGACGTCGGCGTCGCAGTCGAGCCGGATCGCGTGCACCTGCTGGACATGGCCCGACTCCTCGCCCTTGACCCACAGGCGCCGGCGCGAGCGGCTCCAGTACACCGCCCGCCCGCACTCGGCGGTGGCGGCGAGCGCTTCGCGGTTCATCCAGGCGAGCATCAGCACGTCGCGACTGTCGCGCTCCTGCGCGATGGCCGGCACGAGGCCGTCGCGGTCCCACTTGACGCGGTCGAGCCAGTCCATGGCGGCAGTTTAGTGGCCTGCTGCCGATCCGGCTCGCGGTTCGGCCCGTGCCTCGTCGTGCGTGGTGCCGGCGAAGCCGCGCTCGGCGGCGAGCCAGCTCAGCACCGGCACCGTGCCCGGCAGCACCGGACGCACCTGCACCGGCAGCACCTGCCAGGCCATCGCCTGGCCCTCGCGCATCTCGAACGCGCCGTGCCAGGCGAGCACCTTGCGAAAGTGCAGCCGCACCAGCGCATGCGGGTAGTCGACGATCTCCTCGCGCCAGGGTTGGGCGGCGCCGATCGTGATGCCGAGCTCCTCGTGCAGCTCGCGCCGCAGCGCCGCGTCGACGCTCTCGCCGGGCTCGACCTTGCCGCCCGGGAATTCCCAGCAGCCGGCATACGACTTGCCCGGCGGGCGCGAGGTGAGCAGGAAGCGCCCCGCGGCGTCGATCAGCACGCCCACCGCGACGTCGACCGGCTGCCGGCCGGCGGCGCGCGCCACGTCCGCGTCGACGACGAGCGCCGCCGTGCCGGCGTCAGTCACCGCGGCGCCCCGACCAGTCGCGCGCGAACTGCTGCGCCACGCGGCCCGAGCGCGAGCCGCGTTCGAGCGCCCACACGAGCGACTCCTTCTGTGCGGCGGCGAGCTCGGGCTCGGGCACGTCGAAGTTGCGCAGCCACTGCGCGACGATCGCCAGATACTCGGCCTGCGAGAAGGGATAGAAGCTCAGCCACAGCCCGAAGCGCTCGGACAGCGAGGTCTTCTCCTCGACCACCTCGCCCGGATGCACCTCGCCGTCCTCGGTGTGCCGGTAGGCGAGGTTGTCCCGCATGAACTCGGGCAGCAGGTGGCGGCGGTTGCTGGTGGCGTAGATCAGCAGGTTGTCGCCGGCTGCGGCCACCGAGCCGTCGAGCACGCTCTTGAGCGCCTTGTAGCCGGGCTCGCCCTCGTCGAAGCTCAGGTCGTCGCAGAAGACGACGAAGCGCTCGGGCCGGCCGTCGACCAGATCGACGAGGTCGGGCAGGTCGACCAGATCGCTCTTGTCGACCTCGATCAGGCGCAGCCCGCGCGGCGCGTATTCGTTCAGCATGGCCTTGACGAGCGAGCTCTTGCCGGTGCCGCGCGCGCCGGTGAGCAGCACGTTGTTGGCGCCGCGCCCTGCGACGAACTGCTCGGTGTTGCGCACCAGGCGCTCCTTCTGCGCGTCGATCTCGCGCAGGTCGGCCAGGCGGATCGGCGCCAGATGCCGCACCGGCTCGAGCAGCCGGCCGCTGCCGCGGCGGCGGTAGCGCAGCGCCACCGAGGCGTCCCAGTCCGGCGCCCGCAGCGGCTGCGGCAGCACCGCCTCGATGCGGGCGAGCAGGCCCTCGGCGCGGCGCAGCAGGGCCTCGATGGAATCGATCATGCGCGGCAGTGTAGAGGCTCGCCGGACGCGGCTGGTGCGGCCGCGCTGCCCGCTGCCCGCTGCCGCACGCGGCACGACGCGCCGCCCGGCTCGGGTTCAGGCGGTCAGCCGCGACAGCGCCGGCTCGAGGTGCTCGGTGGGCAGGCGCTTGAACCCGCTGCGCGCATAGCGCTGCAGCCGACCGATGACGAGCGCCACCAGCGCCGAGGCCAGCGCCTGCGCCTGCACGGTGGGCGTGGGCGAGCCCGCGGCCTCGGCCGCGGCCCGCAGGCATTGGCGCAGCTGCGACTCCACGCGATCGAAGAACTGGTTCATGCGTGCGCCGAGCCGCTCGTGCTCGAAGACGAGTGCGTCGCCGACCATCACGCGCACCATGCCCGGGTTCTTCTCGCCGAACTGCAACAGCACCGCGGTGATCTTCTGCGCCTGCAGCGACGGCGCACCCTCGCGCTCGAGCAGCTGGTTGACGAGCGTGAAGACGCTGCTCTCGATGAACTCGATCAGGCCCTCGAACATCTGCGCCTTGCTCGCGAAGTGGCGGTACAGCGCGGCTTCGCTGACGTCGAGCCGCGCCGCCAGCGCAGCCGTCGTGACGCGCTCGGCGCCCGGCTGCTCGAGCATGGCCGCCAGCGTCTGCAGGATCTGCACACGGCGCTCGCCCGGCCGCGGACGCTTGCGCGCCGGCGGCGACGTGCGCTCGGCCTCAGCCGCCTCGGGCTCTGGCTCCACCGCGTCCACCTCGGGCTTGGGCGCTGGCAGTTCGGGCATGGTGCGGTGCGGGCGGCAGGAGGGGGGAAGCGGAGGTCTGACCGCGGTCGGGCGGCGAAAAGATTCTGGCACGGCCCCCGGGCGTTGCCCGGTGCAGGTAAACACTGACATCGCCACCGCCCGCGTGCGGCGCGGCGCCTTGCCCGACGCCCCGCGGCAGCTCGGCGCGGGGCGTGATTCACGCCGGCCCGGACTCGCGGCCCGGCGCGGGGGGCGCGGCGCGCAGCAGCCGCAGCAGCGAGCCGATGCGGCGGTCGACGTAAGCGGGCCGCCCGGCGGGGCGCCGACGCTGCTGCTGCGGCGGCCCCAGCCAGCGCTGCATCCAGACCGTGCCCATGCCGATGCTGCGCGCCGCCTTCTGGTGCGCGAGCGTGTCCTCGACGAGCACGCAGCGCGCCGGCGGCACGCCCAGGCGCGCCGCCACCTGGCGCAGCATGCGCGCGTCGGGCTTGGGCCGCAGCTGGCCGAACATGCGCATGTCCTCGATCGACAGCACGAGCTCGAAGTGATGCCCGATGCCGAGCACGTCGAGCACGCGCTCGGCGTAGGCGGCCGGCGCGTTGGTGAGCACGACCTTGCGCCCGCGCAGCCGCGCCAGCGCCGTCAGGTCGGGGCGGTGACCGCGCACGCGCTGCTCGAGGCCGGGCAGGCGATGCGTCTCGTGCAGGAAATGCGCCGCGTCCACCCCGTGGTGGCGCACCAGGCCGAGCAGCGTCGCGCCGTAGCGCGTCCAGTAGCGGCGGCGCAGCGCGTCGGACTGCTCGCGCGTGAGCTGCAGGTGACGCTGGATGTACTCGCCGAACGAGACGTGCAGCTGCGGCATCGTCGCCGTGCGCGCGTCGTGCAGCGTGTCGTCGAGGTCGAACAGCCAGACCCGGCGCGGGTCGCGTGCGGGCGGCATCTTCAGCGCGCGCGGATCATCGTGCCGTAGGCCTGGTCGGTAAGGATCTCGAGCAGCATCGCGTGCGGCACGCGGCCGTCGATGATGTGCACCGCGTTGACGCCGCTCCTGGCGGCGTCGAGCGCGCCGCTGATCTTGGGCAGCATGCCGCCGCTGATCGTGCCGTCGGCGAACAGCGCGTCGACTTCGCGCGCGCTCAGGTTGGTGAGCAGCTTGCCCGAGCGGTCCAGCACGCCCGGCGTGTTGGTCAGCAGCAGCAGCTTCTCGGCACCGAGCACCGTGGCCAGCCTGGCGGCCACCAGGTCGGCGTTGATGTTGTAGCTCTCGTTGCGCTCGCCGTAGCCGATCGGGCTGACGACGGGAATGAACTGGTCGTCCTGCAGCGCCTTGACCAGTGCCGGGTCGATGGCGGTGATCTCGCCGACCTGACCGATGTCGTGCTCCTTGCTCGGGTCGTCGCGGTCGACCATCTTCATCTTGTGCGCGCGGATCAGGCCGCCGTCGCGGCCGGTCAGGCCGACGGCCTTGCCGCCGGCGGCGTTGACGAGGCCGACGATGTCTTGCTGCACCTCGCCGGCGAGCACCCACTCGACGACCTCCATCGTCTCCTCGTCGGTGACGCGCATGCCCTGGATGAAGGTGCCCTTCTTGCCGATCTTGGCCAGCGCCTCGTCGATCTGCGGTCCGCCGCCGTGCACGACGACCGGGTTCATGCCGACCAGCTTTAGCAGCACGATGTCCTCGGCGAAGTCCTGCTGCAGCGCCGGGTCGGTCATCGCGTTGCCGCCGTACTTGATGACCAGCGTCTTGCCGTGGTACTTGCGGATGTAGGGCAGCGCCTGCGCCAGGATCTCGGCCTGATCGCGCGGCGTGACGTGGCTCAGGTCGTGTTCGGCGGCGGGGGCGTTCATGGCGGCGATGCGGTGGCGGCGGTCGCGCATTGTAGGAATGGCCCACCGCGCCGCATGACCGCGCCGCCTGCCGACCGGCATCTTGCGGCACACTGCGCCCAGCCGCCGTTCCCGGCCGGCGGCGCTGCGACCCCGGAGGACCGTCATGAAACCCATCATCCATGCCATCGCCGCGGCCGTCGTCGCCGCGGCGGTGCTCGCGCCGACGGCACGCGCGCAGGCGCCGCAGACCGCCGGCGAAGTGCTGAAGATCGACAAGCCGGGCGCCCGCATCACGCTCAAGCACGGTGAGATCAGGAACCTCGGCATGCCGGCGATGACGATGGTCTTTCGCGTGCGCGACCCCAGGCTGCTCGACGGCGTGGCGGTCGGCGACCGCGTGCGCTTCACGGCCGACAAAGTCGACGGCAACTTCACCGTCACCGCGCTCGTGAAGGCGCCTTGAGGACGCCGGCGTCCGGCGTCGCTCTCGACCCGCAGGAGAACACCGCCATGAGCGCGCCGCTCGCCTCGCTCGTCAACCACCAGATATGCCTGGCGGCCCGGCCTTCGGGCCTGCCCCGGGCGAGCGACTGGCAGCTCCGCGCGCAAGCGGTGCACGCGCCGGATGCAGGCGGCGTGCTGGTCGAGGTGCTCGCGATCTCGATCGACCCGGCGATGCGCGGCTGGATGAACGAAGGCAGGAGCTACATCGCGCCGGTCGGCCTGGGCGAGGTGATGCGCGCCGGCGGCGTCGGGCGCGTGCTGGCGTCGCGCCATCCGGATTTCGCCGTCGGCGAGCTGGTTGCCGGCGGCACCGGCGTGCAGGAGTACTGGGGCGTCGGCAGCGAGGAACTCGCGCGCGCGGGCCTGGCGAAGATCGACCTGCGCCTGGGCAGCGTCGGCCAGTGGCTCAACGTGCTCGGCATGCCGGGCATGACCGCCTACTTCGGACTGCTGGAAGTCGGGCGGCCGCAGGCCGGCGAGACGCTCGTCGTTTCGGCCGCGGCCGGCGCGGTCGGGCAGACGGTGGGCCAGCTGGCGAAGATCCGCGGCCTGCGCGTGGTGGGCATCGCCGGCGGCCCGGCCAAGTGCGAATGGGTCGTGCAGGAACTCGGCTTCGACGCCTGCATCGACTACAAGGCGCCGGCGCCGCCCGGTGCCGAGCGCCGGGATGCGGTGCGCGAGGGCCTGAAGCGGCATTGCCCCGAAGGCGTCGACATCTACTTCGACAACGTCGGCGGCGAGATCCTCGACGCCGTGCTCGCGCGCATCCGGCGCGGCGCGCGCATCGTGATCTGCGGCGCCATCAGCCAGTACAACGCCGAAGGCGCCGTGGCCGGCCCGAAGAACTACCTGGCCCTGCTGGTGAACCGTGCGCGCATGGAAGGCATGGTGGTATTCGACTATGCCGCACGCTACCCACAGGCGGTGGCCGAGCTCGCCGGCCACCTGCAGGCGGGCCGCCTGAAGAGCCGCGAGGACATCGTCGCCGGAGGCGTGGCGGCCTTCCCGCAGGCGTTCGAGCGTCTGTTCAGCGGCGCGAACTTCGGCAAGCTGGTGCTGCAGATCGCGCCGGAGTGACGCGCCGGGGCGCCGGGGCGCCCGGGTTGGCGGTGGTGGTGGCGGCGGCGGCGGCGGGCCGCCAGCCGCGGCCGGCGCGCCCTGCGCGCGTCAGAACCGGGTGCCGCGCATCAGAAGTGGATGCCGCGCATCATCTGCTCGAGCGCGATGGCCTCGGCGCTTAGCTGCGGCCTGGCGCCGGCCTTGTCGCCCTTGGCTGCCGCCGAGTCGGGGAACATGCGGAAGCTCGTGTTCATGACGATCTGCGCCACGCGCGGCGCCAGCGCGTGCAGCACCTCGCCGAAGACGCCCAGCCGGGTGGCGATGCGCACCGGCCGGCCGATGCAGGCCTGGGCGATCATGTCGGCCGCATCGTCGGGGGCGAGCGTCGGCACGTTGTTGTAGATCTTGGTCGGCGCGATCATCGGCGTGCGCACCAGCGGCATGTTGATCGTCGTGAAGGTGATGCCCTGGTCGGCGAACTCGCTCGACGCGCAGCGCGTCCAGGCGTCGAGCGCGGCCTTGCTCGCGACGTAGGCCGAGAAGCGCGGCGCGTTGGTCAGCACGCCGATCGAGCTGATGTTGACGACATGGCCCCGGTGCCGGGCCACCATCGCCGGCAGCAGGCCGAGCGTGACGCGCAGGCAGCCGAAGTAGTTGAGCTGCATCGTGCGCTCGTAGTCGTGGAAGCGCTCGTAGCTGCTCTCGATGGCGCGCCGGATCGAGCGTCCGGCGTTGTTGACGAGGAAGTCGACGCCGCCGTGCCGCTCGAGCACGAGCTTGACGAAGCGGTCGCAGTCGGCCAGGTCGGCCAGGTCGACCGCGTAGGCGACGAAGGCGTGGCCGCGCGCCTCGGCCTCGACGCAGGCCGCGTCGAGCTTGTCCTGATCGCGGCCGCAGATGATCGTGGTGGCGCCGGCCTGGGCGAACTTGTGCGCCGCGGCCAGCCCGATGCCCGAGCTGCCGCCGGTGACCAGCACCACCTTGCCGCCCACCGTGCCCTCGAGCGAGCGGTCGATGAAGAGGTCGGGGTCGAGGTGGCGCTCCCAGTAGTCCCAAAGCCGCCAGGCGTAGTCGTCCAGCTTCGGGCACTCGATGCCGCTGCCGGCGAGCGCGGCGTCGAGGTCGCGCCGGTCGTAGCGCGTGGGCCAGTTGAGGAAGGTGAGGACGTCCTCGGGCAGCCCGAGGTCCTTCATCACCGCGGCGCGCACGCGGCGCACCGGCGCCAGCGCCATTAGGCCTTTCTTCACGCTCTTGGGGATGAAGCCGAGCAGCGCGGCGTTGACGAACAGGCTCATCTTCGGTGCGTGCGCGGCCTTGGCGAAGAGGGCGAGCACGTCGCCGATGCGGTAGCCCATCGGGTCGACGAGGTGGAAGGCCCGGCCCGCGATCGCGCCCTGGCCGTGGCTGACATGGTCGATGCAGCGCACGACGAAATCGACCGGCACGATGTTGATGCGGCCGCCTTCGAGCCCGATCGCCGGCGCCCAGGGCGGCAGGATCTGGCGCATGCGCTGGATCAGCTTGAAGAAGTAGTACGGCCCGTCGATCTTGTCCATTTCGCCGGTCGTGCTGTCGCCGACGACGAAGGCCGGGCGGTACACCGTCCACGGGATCTTGCACTCGCGGCGAACGATCTTCTCGCTCTCGTGCTTGGTCATGAAGTACGGGTGCTCGAGGCCTTCGGCCTCGTCGAACATGTCCTCGCGGAACACGCCTTCGTACAGGCCCGCGGCGGCGATGCTGCTGACGTGGTGCAGGTGGCCCGCGTCGATCGCCTTGGCGAACGCGACCAGGTTGCGCGTGCCCTCGACGTTCACGCGCACCTGGCTTTCGGCGTCGGCCTCGAGGTCGTAGACCGCCGCCAGGTGATAGACGGCATCGATGCGGCCCTTCAGCGCCTTGATCGTGTCGGCGGCGACGCCGAGCCTGTCGGCGGTGAGGTCGCCGGGCACGGCGACGGCACGCGCCTTGGTCGTGCCCCAGTACGCGAGCAGGTCGGCCACCTTGCCTTCGCTGCCGGCGCGGACGAGAAAGTGCACGGTCGCGCCCTTGCGCGCGAGCAGCGCCTTGACCAGGCGCCGCCCGATGAAGCCGGTGGCGCCGGTGACGAAGTAATGCATGACTCCTCTCCTTGTCGGTGGGCTCGCGCGGCGCCGCGCGAGGCTGTGCTCGGCGCCGCGAGCATAGAGCGCTCTCACTACAAGTTTCGGCTGCGTGGCCCGAGGGCGAACCCTATATTTCCAAGGGGTGCCGGCGGCCGGTGAGGGCAACGGCCCTGCGGCGTGAACATCGTTCGGGAAAGGATCGATCATGGTCAGGAAACTCAGGAGCGCGGCCGAAGCGGCCGGGGCGAAGAAGGCCGCAGGCCGGCACGGCGCCGGGCTGGGCGCACTGCAGGGCAGCGCGCTTGCCGCTGCGGTGAAGGAGTCGGCCCAGCAGATCTGGCTGGCCGGCATGGGCGCCTTCGGCAAGGCGCAGGCCGAGGGCGGCAAGGTCTTCGAGGCCCTCGTCAAGGAGGGCGTCAACCTGCAGAAGAAGACCCAGGGCCTGGCCGAGGAGCGCATCAACGAGATGACCGGCCGCATGAGCGCGATGGCCGACAGCGTCAGCGCCAAGGCCGGCCAGAACTGGGACAAGCTCGAGGCGATCTTCGAGCAGCGCACGGCCAAGGCGATGAACAAGCTCGGCGTGCCCACCGCCAAGGACGTCGAGGCGCTGGCCAAGCGCGTCGACGCGCTCGCCTCGGCGGTGGCCAAGCTGGCCAGGCGAGCGCCGGCAGCACCCCATGCGGCGGCCAAGACGCCGGCGGCCGCGGCTCAGCCCGAGTCCGCCGACGCGGCCCAGCCGGCGAAGCCGGCCAAGCGCGCGCCGCGCCGCAAGGCGGTCTGAGCATGGCGGGCGTCCCGGCGGCGCCCGCGTCGCGCCAGCCTGCCGCAGGCGCGCCGCCGCGCATCGGCCTGGCGCTGGCCGGCGGCGGGCCGCTCGGGGCCATCTACGAGATCGGCGCGCTGTGCGCGCTCGAAGAGGCGGTCCAAGGGCTGGAGCTGGACGCGCTCGACGGCTATGTCGGCGTCTCGGCCGGCGGCATCATCGCCGCCGCGCTCGCCAACGGCATCACGGTGCGCCAGCTCTGCAGCTCGTTCATCGAGGGTGAAGGGCCGCGCTCCGAGCTCATCCGGCCGACGCTGTTCATCCGTCCGGCCTGGGGCGAGTACCTGCGCCGGCTGGCTGCGCTGCCGGGCCTGGCGGCGCAGGCCGGATTGGGCTACCTGTTCGACCGGCATTCCCTGCTGGCTGCGCTCGAGCGGCTGGGCTCGGCGCTGCCCACCGGGCTGTTCAGCAACGCGCCGCTCGAGGCGCAGCTGCGCCGCGTGCTCGCGGCGCCGGGGCGCAGCAACGACTTCCGGCGGCTGCCGCGCCGGCTCGTCGTCGTCGCCACCGACCTCGACACGGGCGCCGCCGCGCCGTTCGGCCTGCCCGGCTGGGACCACGTGCCGATCTCGGAAGCGGTAGCCGCGAGCGCGGCGCTGCCGGGGCTCTTTCCGCCGCGCGCGATCGGCGGGCGCTGGTACGTCGACGGTGCGCTCAAGAAGACGCTGCACGCGCGCGTGCTGCTCGACATGGGCCTGGACCTCGTGCTGTGCCTGAATCCGCTCGTGCCCTTCGACGCCAGCCTGCCGGGACGGCACCGCGTGCTCGGCAGCGCCCAGCAGCGCATCCCCAAGCTCGTGCATGGCGGGCTGCCGCTGGTGCTGTCGCAAACCTTCCGCACGCTGATCCACTCGCGTCTCGAGCTCGGCCTGCAGGGCTACCGGCACAGCCATCCCGACACCGACATCGTGCTGTTCGAGCCCGACCACCACGACCCCGAGCTGTTCCTCGCCAACCTGTTCGGCTACTCGCAGCGGCGCGCGCTGGCCGAGCATGCCTACCAGCGCACGCGCGCCGATCTGCGCTCGCGGCGCACGCTGCTGTCGGCGCTGCTGGCGCGCCACGGCCTGGCGCTCGATCACGCCGTGCTCGACGACCCCACGCGACGCCTGCTGCGCCGCCGCCGACGCGCGCTGCCGGGGCAGGGACAGGCCGCGCGCACGCTGGCGCGGCTCGACGAGGTGCTCGACGACCTGGAGCGCACGCTGGCGGCGGCCTGAGCCCGTGAAGGCCCGAATCGCGCGCGCGATCCATGTCTTCACCGGCGCCGAGCCGCGTGGCCTATGCCTGCGGCCGGCCGCGGCGCGAGGCGGCGACCCTCAAGCCCGTGCGTGCGCAGCCGATATCCGGCGCAACCGGATCGACTCCATGAACGCACCTGCCGAAGCCTGTTCCGATGCCGAGCTGCTGCGCGGCCGCCTGATGCAGCGCTCGCTGCGCGCGCTGCTCGACCAGGTGCGCGGTGCGCGCGACGTGCTGCCGCATCTGGCGGCGCTCGAGGGCGCACTCGGCGAGCAGGGTGCCGCCGCGGTCGAGCGCATTCCGCTGCAGTTCGTCGGCAAAGTGTTCCGGCAGCTGCGCGTGCTGCCGCTGCCCGAGGACGACGCACCGCTGCAGGACCTCGTGGCGCGGCTGCAGCATGCGCTGCGCCAGGCGGGTCCGGCCACCACGCACCGGCTCTCGCCCTTCGACCCCGAGGCGACGGTGGTGATCATGGAAGGCAGCCACAGCGACTTCATGGATGCGCTGCGCCGCTCGCGCGCGCCGGCGCCCGGCGCGGGCGCATAGGCCCCCCCGGCCCGCCGGCGCCGCGCGCCGCGCCTTGCCCAGCGACCTTGGGCACCCCCCTGCGCGGGCGCGATTCATGCCTTCACAGGCTGCTCAGCCGAGGTAGCGGGCCTTCAGGTGCGCCTCGAGGTGCGCCGGATTCAGCCCTTCGCCGCTGGCGCGCACGGCCAGCTCGTCGGTGCTCCAGCGGCTGCCCTGGCTCCAGATGTTCGCCTGCAGCCAGTCGAAGACGGCGGCCAGGTCGCCGCGCGCGATGCGCTCGTCGAGATCGGGCATCGCCTGGCGCATCGCGGCGAACCACTGCGCGGCGTACATCGCGCCCAGCGTGTAGCAGGGGAAGTAGCCGAACAGCGATTCGGGCCAGTGCACGTCCTGCAGCGGCCCGTCCTTGAAGTTGCCGCGCGTGTCGATGCCGAGCAGCTCCTGCATCTTGGCGTCCCACAGCGCGGGCACGTCCTCGGGCTCGATCTCGCCTTCGACGAGCGGGCGCTCGATCTCGTAGCGCAGGATGATGTGCGCCGGGTAGGTGACCTCGTCGGCGTCGACGCGGATCGGTCCCGGCGCGACACGCGTGAGCAGTCGGTGCAGGTTGTGCGGCGCGAACGCCGGCTGCGCGCCGAAGGCCTCGTCCAGCAGCGGCGCGAGCTGCGCGACGAAGCCCGGGTGGCAGCCCAGCTGCATCTCGAAGGCCAGGCTCTGGCTCTCGTGCAGCGCCATCGAGCGCGCCAGCGCGACCGGTTGCCCGAGCCACGCGCGCGGCAGGTTCTGCTCGTAGCGGCCGTGCCCCGTCTCGTGGATCGTGCCGGTGAGCGCGCCCAGGAAGTCGTCCTCGCGAAACCGCGTCGTCATGCGCACGTCCTCGGGCACGCCGCCGCAGAACGGGTGCGTGCTGACGTCCAGGCGGCCGGCGTCGAAGTCGAAGCCGAGCCGGCGCATCACCTGTTCGCACAGCTGGCGCTGGCGCGCCAGCGCGAACGGGCCCTGCGGCGCGAGCACCGGCTCGGCGGCCTGGCGCGCGCGCACGCGCTGCACCAGATCGGGCAGCCAGCGCCGCAGGTCGCCGAAGACGAGGTCCAGCCGCGCGCAGGTCATGCCCGGCTCGAAGCGATCCATCAGCGCGTCGTACTTCGCGAGGCCGCCGGCGTCGGCCAGCCGCGCCGCCTCCTCGCGCGCCAGGGCCAGCACCGCGCGGAAGTTGGCGACGAAGCCGGGCCAGTCGTTGGCCGGGCGCTGGCTGCGCCAGGCGTGCTCGCAGCGGCTGGCGGCGAGCTGCTGGCGCTGCACGAGCGACTCGGGCAGCACGTTGGCCAGGCGCCATTCGCGCTGCATCTCGCGCAGGTTGGCGCGCGCGACCGCGTCGAGCGGTTCGTCCTCGGCGCGTTGCAGCCGCTCGCGCAGCGCCGGGTCGGTGCGCATGCGGTGCAGCAGCGCGGCCATCTCGGCCATCGCCGCGGCACGCGCCTCGTTGCCCCTGGGCGGCATGTGGGTGGCGCGGTCCCAGCCGGCGATCGACTGCAGGTGGCCCAAGTGATGCATGCGCGACCAGGCGCGAGCGAGTTCGTCGTAGGCGGGGGTGCGGCTGTGGGTCATGGCGGTGCGTGCGGCGCGCGCTGCAGTCCGGCGCGCGGGCCGCCGATGCGGCAGACGGGTGGGCGATTGTGGCGGGCGGCGGCCGCGCTCACAGCCGCCACGCGCCCGGCGCGGCCCAGTACAGGCCGCCGACGTAGAAGACGTAGCGCAGGAACTTGCCGATCGCCATGTACATCACGCAGGGCCAGAACGGCAGGCGCAGCCAGCCCGCCACCGCGCACAGCGGGTCGCCCACCACGGGCAGCCATGCCAACAGGCAGGCCGGCGGCCCCCAGTGCCGCAGCCAGGCCAGCGCGCGCGCGTCGTGACGCTCGGCGTGCGCGATCTTCTCGTAGGCCGCTTCGGCGCCCAGGCCCATCCAGTAGCTGATGGCGCCGCCCAGGGTGTTGCCCGCGGTGGCCACGAGGATGGCCGGCCAGAACAGCGCCGGGTTGAGCTTGACGAGACCGTAGACGGCCGGCACGCTGGCCATCGGCAGCAGCGTCGCCGAGATCGTCGAGACGACGAAGACGGTGAGCAGCCCGTACTGCGGCAGCGCCAGCGCGGCGAGCAGCGATTGCAGCCAGGCTTCCATCGCGGCGCATTATCCGCAGGCGGCGGGCCGGGCGCGCCGGCGCCACGCCGTGCCGCGCGTGCGGCCGATGACGCGCCGCAGGCACGCCGATGCGGATTCGCGCGCGCGCCGAACGAGCGCCGAACGAGCGCCGAACGCGTACCGACGACACGCCGAAGCAGCGGGCAGGTGGCGTGCGCCGACGGCGCCGTTCGCACCGGTTCGAGGGCTATACTCGCGCCGCTTTTTTGAGCAGGGCCGCCTTTGCAGGCACGCTGTCGTTTCCCCTCTCAGCCCGTCCGATGCGCATCGGCATCCACGAGATCTCCGGTCGCCTGTTCGTCGCGCCGATGGCCGGCGTGACCGACCGGCCGTTCCGCGCGCTGTGCCGGCGCCTGGGCGCCGGCTACGCGGTGAGCGAGATGGTGAGCAGCCGCCGCGAGCTGTGGCGCAGCGCCAAGAGCGTGCGCCGCGTCGACCACGCCGGTGAGCGCGGCCCCGTCGCCGTGCAGATCGCCGGGGTCGATGCGCAGGAGATGGCCGACGCTGCGCGCCACCACATCGACCGGGGCGCCCAGATCATCGACATCAACATGGGCTGCCCGGCGCGCAAGGTGTGCAACCGCTGGGCCGGCTCGGCGTTGATGCGCGACGAAGCGCAGGCGCTGCGCATCGTGCGGGCGGTGGTCGCCGCCTGCCGGCCGCACGGCGTGCCCGTGACGCTGAAGATGCGCACCGGCTGGTGCCGCGCGTCGAGGAACGCGCCGGCCATCGCGCGCGCGGCCGAAGCGGAGGGCGTTGCGCTGCTGGTCGTGCACGGGCGCACGCGCGAGCAGGGCTACGGCGGCGCGGCCGAGCACGACACCGTGGCGGCGATCAAGGCCGAGGCCGGCATCCCGGTCGTCGCCAACGGCGACATCGACGGCCCCGAGCGCGCGCGCGACGTGCTTGCGCGCACCGGTGCCGACGCGCTGATGATCGGGCGCGCCGCGCTCGGCCGGCCCTGGCTGTTCGGCCAGATCGCGCATTTCCTCGAGCACGGGCGCCACGCGCCGCCGCCGGCCACGAGCGACGTCGCGCGCTGGCTGCTCGAGCAGCTGCACGCGCACTACGCCTTGTACGGCGAGGCGGCGGGCACGCGCAGTGCGCGCAAGCACATCGGCTGGGCCGTGCGCGCGCTGCCCGGCGGCCCGGGGCTGCGCGCGCAGGTCAACGCGCTCGCCGACAGCCGCGCCCAGCTCGCCGCCGTGGCGGCGTATTTCGAGGCGCTCGCCGAGCGTCATGCGCGGCTGCCCGAGGGCGCCGCCGAACCGGGAGGAAACGCCCCATGAGCCGCAAGGCGATCGACGAGTGCATGCGCAAGAGCGTCGAGAAGTACCTCGAGGACCTGCGCGGCGCCGCACCCGGTGCGCTGCACGAGCTGTTCATCGGCGCGGCCGAGAAGCCGCTGCTCGACGTCGTGCTGCGCCAAGCCGGCGGCAACCAGAGCCGGGCGGCGGAGTGGCTGGGCATCAACCGCAACACGCTGCACCGCAAGCTCGTCGCCCACGGACTGCTGCCATGACGACCGCACTGCTCTCGGTCTCCGACAAGACCGGCGTCGTCGACTTCGCGCGCGCGCTCGCCGCGCTCGGCGTGCGGCTGGTGTCGACCGGCGGCACCGCGCGGCTGCTCGCCGATGCCGGGCTCGCGGTCGCCGAGGTGGCCGACGTGACCGGGTTCCCCGAGATGCTCGACGGCCGTGTGAAGACGCTGCACCCGCGCATCCATGCCGGCCTGCTGGCGCGGCGCGACCGCCCGGCGCATCTGGCGGCGCTGGCCGCGCACGGCATCGAGACCATCGACCTGCTCGTGGTCAACCTCTACCCGTTCGCGCAGGCCACCGCGCGCGCCGACTGCACGCTCGAAGAGGCGATCGAGAACATCGACATCGGCGGCCCGGCGATGCTGCGCGCGGCGGCCAAGAACTGGGCCGACGTGGCCGTGGCGATCGACCCGGCCGACTACGCGGCCGTGCTCGACGAGCTGCGCGCCGGCGGTGTGTGCCGTGCCACGCGCTTTCGGCTCGCGCAGAAGGTCTTCGCGCACACCGCCGCCTACGACGGCATGATCGGCAACTACCTCGGCGCGCTCGCGGCCGGCGCCGAGGACGCGCCGCAGCGCGTGCCGGCGCGCGCGCCCTTCCCGGCGGTGTACTCGCTGCAGCTGGCGCGCACGCAGGAGCTGCGTTACGGCGAGAACCCGCACCAGGCGGCGGCGTTCTACCGCGACGCGCAGGCGGCGTCCGGCCTGCTCGCCGGCTGGACGCAGATCCAGGGCAAGGCGCTCAGCTACAACAACATCGCCGACGCCGACGCCGCCTGGGAATGCGTGCGCACCTTCGCACTGCCGGCCTGCGTCATCGTCAAGCATGCCAATCCCTGCGGCGTGGCCGTCGCCGACACGCCCGAGCAGGCCTACGTCAAGGCCTGGCAGACCGACCCGACCTCGGCCTTCGGCGGCATCCTCGCCTTCAACCGGCCGCTGGACGAGGCCACCGCGCAACGCATCGGCGAGCACAAGCAGTTCGTCGAGGTGCTGATCGCCCCGGCCGTCACGCCGGCGGCGCGTGCCGTCCTGGCGCCCAAGGCCAACCTGCGGCTGCTCGAGGTGCCGCCCGGCGCCGGCGCCAACGCGCTCGACTTCAAGCGCGTGGGCGGCGGCATGCTGGTGCAGACGCCCGACCTGAAGAACGTCGAGCGCGGCGAACTGCGCGTGGTGACGCGGCGCGCGCCCAGCGAGGCCCAGCTCGACGACCTGCTGTTCGCCTGGAAGGTGGCCAAGTTCGTCAAGAGCAACGCCATCGTGTTCTGCGGCGGCGGCATGACGCTGGGCGTCGGCGCCGGGCAGATGAGCCGCATCGACAGCGCGCGCATCGCGTCGATCAAGGCGCGCAACGCCGGCCTCTCGCTCGCCGGCGCGGCGGTGGCGAGCGACGCATTCTTCCCCTTCCGCGACGGACTGGACGTGGTCGTCGACGAGGGCGCGGCCTGCGTCATCCAGCCCGGCGGCAGCATGCGCGACGACGAGGTCATCGCGGCGGCCGACGAGCGCGGCGTCGCGATGGTCTTCACCGGCACGCGCCACTTCAGGCATTGAGCGCGGCGCGCGCCCGGCTTGCCGGCGCGCAAGCCGCAGCGGCGTCCACGCCGGTAGCATCCGCTGCATGTCGCTCGCCGACGCCATGGGCGTGCTGCTCGCCTTCGTCGCGCGCCTGATCACCGGTGCGCAGGGCCACTGGAAGGGCTGCGCGCCGATGGCCGAGCAGCGCATCTACTTCGCCAACCACCAGAGCCATCTCGACTGGGTGCTGATCTGGGCGGCGCTGCCGCGCGAGCTGCGCGCTGCAACACGGCCGATCGCGGCGCGCGACTACTGGACGAAGAGCGCGTTCAGACACTGGCTCACGAGCGCGGTCTTCAACGCCGTGTACGTGGCGCGCCAGCGCCGCGACGACGAGGATCCGCTCGAGCCGCTGGCCGAGGCGCTCGCGCACGGCGACTCGCTCGTCATCTTCCCCGAGGGCACGCGCAGCAGCCGGGGCGAGCCGCAGGCGTTCAAGAGCGGGCTGTACCACCTGGCCGCGCGCTTCCCCGCGGTGGCGCTGGTGCCGGCCTGGATCGACAACGTGCAGCGCGTGATGCCCAAGGGCGAAGTGGTGCCGGTGCCGATCCTGTGCACGGTGACCTTCGGCGCGCCGCTGCGCCTGGCGGCGGGCGAGGACAGGCGCGCCTTCCTCGAGCGTGCGCGCGCGGCCGTCGTCGCGCTGCGGCCGGCGGCCGCGTGAGGGCGGCAGGCGCGCGATGCCCACGCTGATCGCGCTGCGCGAGTGGAGTGTGCCGCAGCAGGTCGCGCTGCTGTTCGTCGCGCTGTTCGGGCTGCTGTCGGCCGCGAGCGTGGTGATCGTGCTGCAGTCGCTGCGCGAGCGCGACGACGCCGGCGCCGAGCGTCAGCGGCAGCGCCAGCGCCACCTGCGTGCGCTGTGGGTCGCCGCTCTCGTGTTCTGGGTCGCCTGGGTCTCGGGGCCCGTGGGCGCGACGCTCGCCTTTGCCGTGCTCTCGTTTCTCGCGCTGCGCGAGTACATCACGCTGGCGCCGACGCGCCGCGGCGACCACCGCAGCCTGGTGCTCGCGTTCTTCGTCGTCGTCCCGCTGCAGTACCTGCTCGTCGGCCTGCGTGCGTTCGACCTGTTCACGGTCTTCGTGCCGGTGTACGTGTTCCTCGCGATCCCGGTGGCGAGCGCGCTCGCCGGCGACCCCGAGCGCTTCCTGGAGCGCAACGCCAAGATCCAGTGGGGCATCATGGTGTGCGTCTACGGCCTTTCGCACGCGCCCGCGCTGCTCCTGCTCGAGTTCCGCGGCTACGAGGAGCGCGGCGCCTTCCTGCTGTTCTTCCTCGTGATCGCGACGGCCGTCGCGCAACTGGCGCAGGAACTGGCGAGCCGTCGCCTGCGACGCCGGCCGCTGGCGCGCCAGATCGACCGCAGCTTCTCGGCGCGCGCCTTCGGCCTCGGCCTCGCCGCCGCGGCGACGCTGGGCGCGACGCTGTTCTGGGTGACTCCGGTCGATCCGCTGCGCGCCGCGGTGATGGCCGCGGTGGCCGGCGGCACGGGCTCGCTCGGCGCGTTCGTGATGCGCGCGCTGAAGAAGGACGCCGGCGTGCGCTGGTGGGGCAACCGCAGCTCCGTCACCGGCGCCGTGGGCCTGCTCGACCGCGTCGCGCCGCTGTGCTTCGCCGCGCCCGTCTTCTTCCACTCCGTGCGCTGGTACTTCAGGTGATGCGCATCCTCGGCATGGACCCCGGTCTGCAGCGAACGGGCTTTGGCTGCGGCACGGCGCTGGCGCGCCTTCACGTCGCCTGCGGCGACATGAGCCTGCGCCCAAGCCCTGGCGGCCTCGATCGGCTCGGCGACACTCGCGCATGCGCATCCTCGGCATAGACCCCGGTCTGCAGCGAACGGGCTTTGGTGTCGTCGAGGCCGAGGGGCAGCGGCTCGCTTACGTCGCCAGCGGCACCATCGGCACGGCCGAGGCGCCGCGCGGCGACCTGCCGCAGCGGCTGCGCCTCATCTTCGAGGGCGTGCGCGAGGTCGTCGCCTGCTACGCGCCCGACTGCGCCGCCGCCGAGATCGTGTTCGTCAACGTCAACCCGCAGAGCACGCTGCTGCTGGGGCAGGCGCGCGGCGCGGCGCTGGCCGCGCTGGTGGCCGGCGGCCTGCCGGTGGCCGAGTACACGGCGCTGCAGATGAAGAAGGCGGTCGTCGGCCACGGCCTGGCGACCAAGGCGCAGGTGCAGGAGATGGTGCGCCGGCTGCTCGGGCTGCCGGGCCTGCCGGGCAAGGACGCCGCCGACGCGCTCGGACTGGCGATCTCGCACGCCCACGCCGCGGCGGCGTTGGCGGCGCTGGGCGGACGCGGCCCGCTCGGGCGCCGGGCGCACGCGCTGTATCGCAAGGGCCGGGCGTATTAGTGGCGGAATCGGCGCCCGGCGACGCGCACCCACCCCAAATGCGGGGCATTGCCCGGTTTGTTCGCGCGCCGCAGTTGTGGCAGGCTCTGCTTCAATGGTCCGGCAGTCGGCTTGCTCCACCCCTCCAAGGAGGCTCGACGCATGAGTGAGGAACGCGGTCTGGTGCCCAGCAGCGCGGGGTCGATCCCGCTGGCCTCGATGCGGCCGCTGTATCGCATGGGCGAGGTCGCCAAGCGCCTGGACAAGCTGCCGCCGCGCGAGCACGAGACGCTGCGCGCCACCTACGAGCGCATGATCGAGAAGGGCGCCGAGCGCTTCCAGGTCAAGCCCTCGGGGCTGCCGGCGATGCAGCACCTGTACGAGGACCTGCCCAACTTCGGCGAAGTGCTCGACGACCTCAGGCGCCAGCTCGCGCTGTGTCAGGACAGCCGCGACGCGCTCGAGATCACGCCGATGCTGCTGCTCGGCCCGCCGGGCATCGGCAAGACCCATTTCGCGCAGCAGCTGGCGCAACTGCTGGGCACCGGCCTCGGCTTCGTGTCGATGAGCAGCCTCACCGCCGGCTGGGTGCTTTCGGGCGCCAGCAGCCAGTGGAAGGGCGCGCGCCCGGGCAAGGTGTTCGAGACCCTGGTCGACGGCGTCTATGCCAATCCGGTGATGGTGGTCGACGAGATCGACAAGGCGCGCGCCGAACATGCCTACGATCCGCTGGGCGCGCTCTACGCGCTGCTCGAGCACGACACGGCGGGCCACTTCACCGACGAGTTCGCCGAAGTCCCGATCGACGCCAGCCAGGTGATCTGGGTGGCGACGGCGAACGACGAGCGCGCGATTCCCGAGCCGATCCTCAACCGCATGAACGTGTTCGAGGTGAACGCGCCCGACCGCGACGCCGCGCGCCTGATCGCGCTGCGCCTGTACCGCTCGATCCGCGCCGCACACGACTGGGGACGCCGCTTCGACGACGAACCCGCCGAGGCCGTGCTCGACGCGCTGGCGCGCCTGGCGCCGCGCGAGATGCGCCGCGCCTGGATGACGGCCTTCGGCAACGCGCGCCTGGCCGGGCGCAGCACGCTCGAAGCGGGCGACCTGCCCGACGCCGCGCCGCGGCGTGCGCCGATCGGCTTCATGCAGTAGGCCGCCGGGCGCCGCGCGGGGCGCTCGCCGGCCGCGACAATGCGGCCCGCCATGCGCGCGCGCCCGCTCTTGCCTGCCGCCGGCGCGGCGCTCGTCTGCGCCGCGCTGCTGTCCGCCGCGCCGGCGGGCGCTGCCGAGCGCCCGCGCATCGGACTCGTGCTCGGCGGCGGCGGCGCGCGCGGCGCCGCGCACATCGGCGTGCTCGAACTGCTCGAGGAGCTGCGCGTGCCGGTCGACTGCGTGGCCGGCACCAGCATGGGCGCGCTCGTGGCCGGCGCCTGGGCTGCCGGTCTCGACCCGGCGCGCATGCGTCAGGCCCTGGCCCAGGCCGACTGGGCCGACATGTTCAACGACGACCCGGTCTACAACGAGTTCGCCTTTCGCAACAAGCGCCTGTCGCAGCGCTTCCTGCTCGGCCCCGAGGCCGGCATCAAGGCCGGCGGCGCCGAGACGCCGCCAGGCGTGGTGAGCGGGCAGAAGATCAAACTCTTCTTCAACCGGCTCGTGCACGCCGACGCCGGCGAGCCGATGCTCGAACGGCTGCCGCTGCCCGTCTCGATCATCGCCACCGACATCGGCAACGGCGAGCGCGTCGTCCTGCGCGACGGCAGCCTGACGCAGGCGATGCGCGCCAGCATGTCGGTGCCCGGGCTGCTGGCGCCGCTCGAATACCGCGGCCGCAAGCTCGTCGACGGCGGACTCGTCGACAACCTGCCGATCGGCGAGGTGCACGCGCGTTGCGCGGCCGACGTCGTGATCGCCGTCAACGTCGGCTCGCCGCTGCTGCGCTCCGACCAGGTGAGCGGTCTGCTCGGCATCAGCGCGCAGGTGATCGCGCTGCTCACCGAGCAGAACGTGCAGGCTTCGCTGGCCGGGCTGCGGCTCGAGGACATCTATGTGCAGCCCGACCTGGGCGGCATCGGCGCCGGCGACTTCGAGCGTTCGGCCGAGGCGGCCGCGCGCGGCCGCGCTGCCGCCGAGGCGCTGCGCGGCAGGCTGGCGACGCTCGGCGTCGACGCCGCCGCCTACGCGCGCTGGCGTGCCGGCATCGCGGTGCATCGGCGCGACGTGCCGCGCATCGACGAGGTGCAGATCGCCGGCCTCGAACGCGTCGGCGACGCGGCCGTGCGCCGCCATGTGCGCCAGCGCGCCGGTGCGCCGCTCGAGCGCGCCGTGCTCGAGGAGGACGTGCTGCGCATCTACGGCGACGGCTGGTACGAGCGCGTCGACTACGAAGTGCTGGGCGCACGCGGCCGCACCGTGCTGCGCGTGCTGCCGGTGGAGAAGAGCTGGGGGCCCGACTACCTGCGCCTGGGCGTGCACCTGGAGTCGAGCCTGTCGCGCGGCTCGAGCTACCTGCTGCGCCTGGGCTACCAGAAGACCTGGATCAACCCGCTCGGAGGCGAACTGCTGGTGAGCGGCGACCTCGGCAGCCGCAGCGGCGTCGGCGTCGAGTGGTTCCAGCCGCTCGAACCGGCGCAGCGCCTGTTCTTCCAGGCGCGCGGCGCCGCACACCGCGTGCGCAGCGACTGGTTCTACGGCGATCGGCGCATCGCCGAGTACAGCACGGCGCAGGCCTCGGTCGAGGCCGATGCCGGGCTGGCCTTCGCGCGGCTCGGCCAGCTGCGCCTGGGCTGGCGCGAGCGCCGCACGGCCAATGCGCTCGAGACCGGCGTCGACCTCTACGCGCTCGAGGCGGCACCCACGCGCAGCGGCGGCTGGCTGCTGGCGGCCGATTTCGACCGCTTCGACCGCCTGTACTTCCCGCGCAGCGGCTGGAGCGCCCAGGCCGAGTGGTACCACGCCGCGCGGCGCGGCTACACGCGCGCGGCGCTCGACCTGCGCAGCGCCTGGCCGCTCGAGCAATGGGTGATGGGCGGCCGCGCGAGCTGGGTCGGCTCGCCGGCCGGCGTCCTGCCCGTCAACGACGCCGGCAAGCTCGGCGGGTTCCTCAACCTCACGGCCTACACGAGCGGGCAGCTCGTCGGCGACGACGTCGCCTACGCGCAACTGCGCGCCGAGCGCATCGTCGGCCGCCTGCCGCTGGGCCTGCGCGGCGACATGCGCCTCGGCGTGGCGCTCGAGGCGGGCAAGGTCGGCATGCCCTACGCACGCCAGGCGCGCACGGGCTGGCTGCCTTCGCTCGCGCTGTACGTGGGCGGCGAGACGCCGCTCGGGCCCGCCTACCTGGGCATCGGGCGCGGTCTGGGCGGCGCGCTCAACGCGTATCTCTTCGTCGGCACGCCCTGAGCGCCCCATGGTCGGGCTCGCTCCGGGCGCGCTGCGCGATGGGGGTCGCGGGACCGGGCGGCGGCCCTTCGTTCCAAGTGCGCACGAGCGTGCGTGCCGGGCCCGCCGCGCCCGCGATCTGCGCGGCGGCGGCAGCGCGCAGCTGCGGTGCAGCCCGGCGGGCAGGCGACGCAAAGGCGTGCGCGACTCGGTGCGCTCGGAGCGCGCGCGTGAGCGCATCATCGAGTGCGCGCGGCGTCGACGACGCCCGAGCCTGCACCGCCAACCGGAGATACGCGGATGACCATCCCTGCACTGGCCCTGCACGGCGGCTGCGGCGCGCCCGCGCCCGAGGCGCTCGGCGTCGCCGACTGGGAGGCGCTGCATCGCGATCTGGCCGCGGCGCTGCACGCCGGCCATGCCGTGCTGCGCCGCGGCGGGCCCGCGCTCGACGCGGTGGAGGCCGCCGTCGTCGTGCTCGAGGACAGTCCGCACTTCAACGCCGGGCATGGCGCCGCGCTGTGCGAGGATGGCCGCCACGAGCTCGATGCCTCGATCATGAACGGCGCCGACCTGGCCGCCGGCGCCGTGTGCACGGTGCGCCGCACGCGCAACCCGGTGCGCCTGGCGCGTGCGGTGATGGAGCGCTCGGGCTGCGTGCTGCTCGCCGGCGACGCGGCCGACGCCTTCGCGCAGCGCATCGGGCTCGACAGCGTCCCCAACCGCCACTTCACGACGCCGCGCCGCGTGCAGGCGCTGGCGCAGCTGAAGGCGCTCGCGCAGCGCGGCGGCATCGGGCGCGCGAGCGAGGCCGAGCGCCACGGCACCGTGGGTGCGGCGGCGCTGGACGCCGAGGGTCATCTCGCCGCGGCGACGTCGACCGGCGGCTACAACAACAAGCCCGTCGGCCGCGTCGGCGACTCGCCGATCATCGGCGCCGGCACCTATGCGCGCGACGGCGTCTGCGCGATCTCGTGCACCGGCATGGGTGAGGTCTTCGTCCGCCATGTCGTCGCCCACGAACTGGCCGCGCGCATGCGCCACGGCGGCGCCACCCTCGAGGCGGCCAGCCGAGCGCTGATGGAAGAGGAACTCGCGGGCGAGGACGTGGGCATGGGCTGGGTCGCGCTCGATGCCTCGGGCCAGGTCGTCGCGCCCTTCAACACCCTGGGCATGGCGCGCGGCTGGGTCGACGCCGAAGGCCGCGGCTGGATCGGCGTGCACCGCGAGATGAGCTGCCTGGGTCGGCTCTGACCCGCCGGTCTGCCCCGCGCAGCGGCGCGGCGCCCGAGGGGCTCACATCGACAGCGAACCTTCGCGGAACTCGGTGCCGTCGAGCCAGACGTTGACGAGCACCGGGCGCCCCGCCTGGGCCAGCCGACGTGCCTCGGCCAGTGCCGGGCGCACCTCCGCGTCGCGCTGCACCAGCAGGCCGGCCGCGCCGAAGCCGGCCGCAACCTCGTGGTAGGCGGTGCGTGCCAGCACCGTTGCGACGTCGTCGCCCAGCATCTTGACCTGCTCGCGCGCGATCTGTGTCCAGCCGGCGTCGTTGCCGACCACGGCGATGACCGGGATGCCCTGGCGCACGAAGCTGTCGAACTCGGTCAGGCTCCAGCCGCAGGCGCCGTCGCCGAACACGATCCAGGTCTCGGTGCCGGGACGTGCCGTCGCCGCGCCGAGCGCGAAGCCGGCACCGACGCCCAGCGTGCCGAAGACGCCGGGGTCGAGCCAGGTGAGCGGTGCGCGCGGGCGCAGCACGTAGCTGGCGGTGGCGACGAAGTCGCCGCCGTCGGCGACGAAGAGCGCGTCGTCGCCGGCCTCGGCCTCGAGCGCGCGGAAGAAGGCGAGCGGGTTGACCTGCGTGCCCGCGCGTGCGGCCTGGCGATCGATCTCCACCTCGCGTGCGCGGTCGCGCTCGGCCAGCGCGGCGAGCCAGGCGTCCCAGCGCGCGCCGGGTGCCGGTGCCGCCGCGGCCAGCGCGCGCAGCATGCGCCCGGCGTCGCCGATGGCGGCGATGTCGGGTCGGCGATTCAGGCGCGCGTCGCGCCGGCTGCGGTTGGCGGCAACGAGCGTGGCGCTGCGCCGCACGTGGCGCCCGTAGTCGAGCCGGAAGTCGCAGGGCACGCCGGCCAGCAGCACGAAGTCGGCCTCGCGCAGCGCGTGGCGCCGTGCGTGGCGGCGTTGCAGCGGATGGTCGCGCCCGAGCAGCCCGCGCGCCATGCCCGACAGGTACACCGGCAGGCCCAGGTGCGTCACGGCCTCGGCCAGCGCGTCGACCTCGGCGGCGCAGACGACGGCCTGGCTGCCGATCACGGCCAGCGGCCGCTCGGCGCGGCCCAGGGCTGCGGCCGCCGCGCGCACCGCGCCAGCATCGGCCTCGGGCACCTGCGCCGGCCGCGGCGTCGGCACGCTGCGGTCTGCGCTGCCCGCGAGCATGCGCGCCGCATGGCGGTTCAGGTACCAGCGCAGCGCGCGGTCGGCGAGGCCCGTTCCCTTGCCGGCGGCCTCGGCGTACCACTGCCGGATCGATGCCTCGTCGTACAGCAGATCGACCGGGCATTCCACGAACACCGGACCGGGCACGCCGGCAGCGGCCAGCGCCAGCGCTTCGGCCACCGCCGGGCCCAGCTCGCGCACGCGTCCGAGCTTGAAGAAGCTCTTGACGTGCGGCGCGACGAGCGGGCGCTGGTCGATGTCTTGCAGCGCGCCGCGGCCCTGCAGCGCGGTCGGCGCCGCGCCGCCGAGCAGCACGAGCGGCGACTGCGCGAGCCGCGCGTTGTCGAGCGCCGTGATCGTGTTCGTGATGCCCGGGCCGGCCGTCACGGCGGCCACGCCCGGCCGTCCGGTGAGGCGCGCGGTGGCGTCGGCGGCGAACACCGCGGTGGCTTCGTCGCGCACGTCGACGATGCGGATGCCGCGCGCCTTGGCCGCCGCCAGGATCGGCGAGATGTGCCCGCCGCACAGCGTGAACAGGCGCGCCACGCCGTGCGCGTGCAGCACGTCGGCGACGCGGTCGCCGCCGTGATAGGGGGGCGCGCCGGTCACGGCACGACGTCGCGCGCGGCGCGCTGCGCGACGAGCAGCCGGCGGCGCCCCGTCACGCCCACACCACCTGGCTGCTCGCGCGGTACCAGGTCTCGAGCTGCGGCGCCACCGTGGTCTCGATGCGGGCGCGGCGGATCTTCATCGTCGGCGTCAGCGTGCCGGCCTCGATCGTCCAGGGCTCGCGCGCGACGACGAGCATCTTCAGCTGCTCGTACTCGGCCACGGCGGCGTTGACCTGCGCCAGCAGCTGCGCCAGGTCGTGCTCGACCTGGCTGCGCACCGCCTTGTCGCCGAGTCTGGGCCTCAGGTCCTCGGCCAGCACGACCATCGCGTAGGCCGCGCTCTGGCCGACGCCCGAGACCATCGACATCTCGATCATCGGGTTGGCGTTGAGCAGGTTCTCGATCGGCGCCGGCGCCACGTACTTGCCCTTGGCGGTCTTGAACAGCTCCTTGGCGCGGCCGGTGATCTTGAGCATGCCGTTGGGTCGGCGCTCGCCCAGGTCGCCGGTGCGGAAGAAGCCGTCCTCGGTGAACGAGGCCTGCGTCAGCTCGGGATCCTTGTAGTAGCCGGTGCACTGCGCGGGCGACTTGATCAGCACCTCGCCGTTGGCGTCGAGGCGCACCTCCACGCCGCGGTGCGGCACGCCGACCCAGCCCGGCTCGGCGAACTCGCCCCAGGAGGCGTGCGAGAACGAGTTGTCCTCGGTCATGCCGTAGCCCTCGTACAGCTCGAGGCCGAGCCTGCGGTACCAGCGGATGAGCTCGGGCGGCAGCGGGGCCGAGCCGCTGGCGGCGTAGAGCACGTCCTGCAGCCCGAGGCCCTTGAGCACCTTCTTGGAGACCAGCTTGCCGACGACGGGGATCGCGAGCAGCCGGTCGAGCTTGGCCGGCGGCATCTTGGCGAACACGCCGTGCTGGAACTTCAGCCACAGCCGCGGCACCGAGATGAACATCGTCGGGCGCGCGCGCCGCAGGTCGTTCACGAAGGTCTCGAGCGACTCGCTGAAGTAGATGTGCGTGTTGCCGTCGACCAGCGCCGAGGCCTCGACGCAGGAGCGCTCGAAGCTGTGCGCCAGCGGCAGGTACGAGATGATGCGGGCCTCGGCCTGCGGCGGCTGGTGCGTCTGCGCGCGCGAGAAGCGCGCGAAGCCCTCGCCGGCTGCGCTGATGGCGCGATAGCTGTTCATCACGCCCTTGGGCCGGCCGGTCGAGCCCGAGGTGTAGATCAGCATCGCCAGTTCGTCGGCGTCGCGCTGCACGCGGCCGGCCAGCGGCGCGGTGCGCGCGATGATCTCGTCCCAGGTGTCGTACTCCTCCTGCGCGCCGAGCGGCGCCAGCGGCAGCGCGATGCGCGGGATGGCGGCAGGCACGCCGGGCTTCTGCGCCTCCCAGGCGTCGAGCTTGCCGACGAACAGCAGGCTCGATTCGCTGTGCTCGAGCACGAAGTTCACGACTTCGGCCGTCTCGGTCGGGAAGATCGCCACGGTGGCGTAGCCGCCGAGCCAGATCGCGAGCTCGGCGATGAAGAAATGCGCGCAGTTCTTCGACAGGATGGCGATCTTGGCGCCGCGCGGCAGACCGAGCTCCTGCAGATGCGCGGCCATGCGCCGTGCCTCGTCGAGCGTCTGGCGCCAGCTGTAGTCGACGACGCGCCCGCCGCCCACCGGCTGCGTGAGGAAGACGCGGTCGGGGTGCGCCGCCTCGTGGTCGAGCACGAACTCGAGGATCCCTCTCTGGTCGGCCATGGTGTCCCGCCTGTGTGTCGTGTGTCGTGTCGCGCCGCCGCGGCGGCCCCAGGGCAGAGCCTAACGTGCCGCGGCGCCCCGGGGAACCGGTGCAACCCTGCGCGCCTTGCGTTCGATCAGGGTTGCGGCGCGTGCCCCGCAGCGGCCAGCCCGGCCAGGGCCTGCCGTGCCGCCTGCAGCCCCTGCGCGACGACGCGCTGCTTCCACTCGGGCGCGTCGGTGTAGAAGGCCTCGCGCATGGCGCGCGCGATCGCGTCGCGCTGCGCGGCGGGCGCCTCGGGGTGCCGGTACAGCCATTGGTCGGCGCGCAGCGCCTGCGTCACCTGCTCGAGCGGCTGCGTGCCGTACTCGAGCGCGAGGCCGGTGTACTCGGCCTGCGGACAGACCTCGTAGGCCGCGTTGAAGAGCATGCCGGTGAGCAGCGCCGAGGCCGAGCTGCCGTCGTAGATCGACGTGACCTCGGGCCCCCACCAGCGGCGCGCGCGCGCCAGCGCTGCGGCGTCGTCGCGGTCGGCGTGGATGCGCTCGCCGTGGCCGCTCGGTCCGAGGCCGGTGTGCAGGTCGATCCAGGCCAGCCGCGTGCAGCGCCGGCCGTGTTCCTCCAGCACATGGGTGAGCGTGGTGCGGCTCCAGGTGGGTGCATGGCCGCCGAAGAACAGGCCCTCGGCGTGGTGGTACTGCCCGGCCGACAGCGCCGTCTGCAGCGCCCGCATGCCGCGCCGCGCGGCGTAGGCCTGCAGCGCGGCTTCGGTCTCGGGTGCCGGCGGCCAGGCCGGCGGCACCACGAGGTGGGCGATCTCGTCGTAGCCCTCGTTGCGCGGCAGCGGGCGCCGGAAGTCCTGCCAGTTGCGGTTGAGGTCGACGTTCTCGTGCGTCGTGCGGTGCAGCCAGGAAAAGCCGTAGGGGTTGAGTGCGTGCACGTGCAGCACGGCGACGCCGGCCGCGGCCGCTTCGCGCGCGAACTCGGCATCGGCCAGCAGCGCGCACTGCACGCCCGAACCGCAGTAGCCCTCGACGCCGTGGCAGCCGCTGGAGACGACGAGCAAGGCCGCAGCCTCGGCGCCGCCCTGGCGTGCGACGTCCATCGCCAGCGCCTCGCCGTCGCGCCCGGTGAGCGGATGCGGGTGCGACTGCAGGTCCAGCCCGGCGGCGTCGGCGGCGGCCAGGAACTTGGCGCGTGCCTCGGCGTAGCGGGCGGCGAAGAAGCGCTCGGCGTCCATCGCGCGCAGGCTCAACGCGGCGCCGCCAGCCACTGCTCGGCGATGCGCACCCAGGCCGTGGCGCCGAGCGGGATCAGCTCGTCGTTGAAGTCGTAGTTCGGGTTGTGCAGGGTGCACGGGCCCTCGCCGTGGCCGGGCAGGCGGTGGCCGCCCTCGCCGTTGCCGATCACGAAGTAGCAGCCCGGCCGGGCCTCGAGGAAGAAGCTGAAGTCCTCGGCGCCCATCGTGGGCTCGAAGGCGCGCACGCGGTCGGCGCCGACCAGCTGGCCGAGCACGCGGCGCACGAATTCGGTTTCGGCGGCGTGGTTCACGGTGACCGGATAGCCGCGCGTGAACTCGAACGTGCTCTGCGCGCCGTGCGCGGCGCAGATGCCTTCGGCCACCTCGCGCATGCGCCGCTCGATCAGCGCGACGGCTTCGTTGCTCAGCGTGCGCACCGTGCCCTGGATCTCGGCCGATTCGGGGATGACGTTGGTGGCTTCGCCGGCGCGGATCATCGTCGCCGAGATCACGGCCGCTTCCATCGCGCGCAGGTTGCGCGTGACGATCGTCTGCCACGCCATCACCGTCTGGCAGGCCACCGGCACCGGGTCGACCCCCAGATAGGCGAGCGCGGCATGCGCGCCCTTGCCGCGCACGACGAGCCGGAAGGTGCTGGCCGAGGCCATCATCGGGCCGACCGCGACGCCGAAGCTGCCGACTTCGTAGCCGGGCCAGTTGTGCGCGCCGAACACCGCCTCCATCGGGAAGCGCTCGAACAGGCCGTCGTCGATCATCGCCTTGGCGCCGCCGCCGCCTTCCTCGGCGGGCTGGAAGATCAGGTAGACGGTGCCGTCGAAGTTGCGCTGCCGTGCCAGGTGCTTGGCGGCGGCCAGCAGCATCGCGGTGTGGCCGTCGTGGCCGCAGGCGTGCATCTTGCCGGCATGGCGGCTGGCGTGCGCGAAGCGGTTGAACTCGGTCATCGGCAGCGCGTCCATGTCGGCGCGCAGGCCGACGGCGCGCCGGCTCGTGCCGTGGCGCACGATGCCCACGACCCCCGTCTTGCCCAGGCCGCGGTGGATCGGGATGCCCCATTCGTCCAGGCAGCGCGCGACGACGTCGGCGGTGCGCGTCTCCTCGAAGCACAACTCGGGGTGCGCGTGCAGGTCGCGCCGGATCGCGGTGATGGCGGCGGCGTCGGCGAGGATGGGCTCGATGAGGTTCATGACGGCGGCTCCTTCGGCGAAGCGCCATCTTATGCGCTGGTGCCGGCATGCGCCCGGACCCGCCCGCGGTGCCGATGCCGCCCGCGCTGTGGCACATTCGCGCGATGCCCCAGACCGCCGCCGCCCCCGACACGCGCGTCGTGCAGGGCGCCTGCCCGCACGACTGCCCCGACACCTGCGCGCTGCAGATCGGCGTGCGGGCCGGGCGCGTGGTGCGCGTGGCCGGCGACCCCGAGCACCCGACCACGCACGGCGCGCTGTGCACCAAGGTCAGCCGCTATGCCGAGCGCACCTACCACCCCGAGCGCGTGCTGCACCCGCTCAGGCGCGTGGGCGCCAAGGGCGCGGGGCGCTTCGAGCGCGTCGGCTGGGACGAGGCGCTGGACGACATCGCCGCGCGCCTGCAGGCGATCGCCGCACGCGCGCCCGAGGCCATCTTGCCCTACAGCTACTGCGGCACGATGGGCCTGGTGCAGGGCGAGGGCATGGCGGCGCGCTTCTTCCACCGCCTGGGCGCCAGCCGGCTCGGGCGCACGATCTGCTCGGCCGCCGGCAGCGCGGCGCTGGCCGCTGCCTACGGCGGGCGCGTCGGCATGCACGTCGAGCATTTCGCGGCAAGCCGGATGATCCTCGTCTGGGGCTGCAACCCGATCACGAGCAGCGTGCACTTCTGGACCTACGCGCAGCAGGCCAAGCGCGCCGGCGCCAAGCTGGTGTGCATCGACCCGCGGCGCAGCGAGACGGCCGAGCGCTGCCACCAGCATGTCGCGCTGCGGCCCGGCACCGACGGCGCGCTCGCGCTGGGCTTGATGCACGAGCTGTTCGCGCACGAGGAATGGCTCGACCGCGACTGGCTCGAGCGCCACGTCGAGGGTTGGGACAAGCTGCGCGCGCGCGCCGCCGAGTGGCCGAGCGAGCGCGCGGCCGCCGTCTGCGGCATCGAGCCCGAGGTCGTGCGCACGCTGGCGCGCGAGTACGCCGCGGCCCGGCCGGCCGCGATCCGTCTGGGCTACGGCATGCAGCGCGTGCACGGCGGCGGCAGCGCGGTGCGGCTGGTGGCCTTGCTGCCTTGTCTGGTGGGCGCCTGGCGGCAGCGCGCCGGCGGGCTGCTGCTGTCGTCGAGCGACTGGTTCGCCGGCGCGCGGCGCGACGCCTGGCTGCAGCGGCCCGATCTGCTGGGCGCGCGCCGCCCGCGCACGATCAACATGGTGACCATCGGCGACGACCTGCTGCGTGCGGCGGCGCCCGAATTCGGACCGAAGATCGAGGCCGTCGTCGTCTACAACAGCAACCCGCTGGCGGTGGCGCCCGAAGGCGCCAAGGTGGCGCGCGGCTTCGCGCGCGCCGACCTGTTCAGCGTCGTGCTCGAGCATTTCCTCACCGACACCGCCGACCACGCCGACTACGTGCTGCCGGCCACGACGCAGCTCGAGCACTGGGACGCGCACAGCGCCTACGGCCATGTCTATGCGCTGCTCAACCGGCCGGCGATCGCGCCGCTCGGCCAGGCGCGCAGCAACGCGGAAATCTTCCGCGGCCTGGCCGCACGCATGGGCTGCACGGAGCAATGCTTTCGCGACAGCGACGAGGCGATGGCGCTGGGCGCCTTCGACGCTGCCCGGGTCGACCTCGATGCGTTGGCCGCGCGCGGCTGGACGCGGCTCGACGTGGCCGAGGCGCCGTTCGCGGCCGGCGGCTTCCCGACGCCGAGCGGCAAGGTGGTGGTCGACGCGCCCGGCCTTGGCGTGCCCGACCATGTGCCCAACCACGAATGCGCGCAGAGCGCGCCCGAGCTGGCCGCGCGCTGGCCGCTGGCGCTGATCTCGCCGCCGCCGCGCAACTTCCTCAACTCGAGCTTCGTCAACGTGCCGAGCCTGCGCGCCACCGAGGGGGCGCCGCGCCTCGAGATCAACCCGCACGACGCCGCCGCGCGCGGCATCGTCGATGGCGCTGCGGTGCGGGTGTACAACGGGCGCGGGAGCTATCGGTGCATCGCCGCGGTGGGCGAGCGCGCGCGGCCCGGCGTCGTCAACGCGCTCGGCCTGTGGTGGCGCAAGTTCGCCTGCGACGGCGTCAACGTCAACCAGCTCACGCACCAGCGGCTCACCGACATCGGCCGTGGGCCGACCTTCTACGACTGCCTGGTCGAGGTGGAGTGCGTGCGCGAGGACATGGCGGCGCGGTGAGCCGGTTGGCACGCGGATGGCGGCGTACGGCCGGCCGGCGCGCGCTCGGCGCGCTGGCGCTGGCCGCTGCCGCGCTCACCGGCGGCTGCAGCACGCTCGGCTACTACGCCCAGGCGGTGGCCGGGCACCTGGACATCGTGCAGCGCGCACGGCCGGTCGCCGAGTGGCTGCACGACGCGGCGACGCCGGCCGCGCTGCGCGCGCGCCTCGAGGCGAGCCAGCGCCTGCGCGACTTCGCCGTCGCCGAACTGGCGCTGCCCGACAACCGCAGCTACCGCAGCTATGCCGCGCTCGGCCGCGACGCCGCCGTCTACAACGTCGTGGCCGCGCCCGAGCTCTCGCTCGAGCTCAGGACCTGGTGCTTCCCGCTCGTGGGCTGTGTGGGCTATCGCGGCTACTTCGCGCGCGCGCGCGCCGAGGCGCTGGCCGCGCAGTTGCGCGCCCAGGGCTGGGAGACCAGCGTCTATGGCGTGCCGGCCTATTCGACGCTCGGCAAGTTCGACTGGCTCGGCGGCGACCCGCTGCTCGACACCTTCATCGACTGGCCCGACGGCGATCTGGCGCGGCTTGTCTTCCACGAGCTGGCGCATCAGGTCGTGTATGTCGACGACGACACCACCTTCAACGAGTCCTTCGCCGACGCCGTGGGCCGGCTGGGTGCGGCGCGCTGGCTGGCGCGGCACGGCAGTGCCCAGGCGCGCGCGGCCGACGCCGAGCGCGAGGCGCGGCGGCGCGATTTCCGCGCGCTCACGCTGCGCTGGCGCGAGGCCCTGGGTGCACTCTACGCGAGCGCGCTCGCCGACGACGACAAGCGCCTGCGCAAGGCGGCGCTGTACGCGTCGATGCGCGCCGAATACGCGCGCCTGAAGGCCGAGCGCTGGGGCGGCTTCGCCGGCTACGACGGCTGGTTCGCGCGCGCCGACAACGCGGCGCTGGGCGTGCAGGCGGCCTACGACGAACTGGTGCCGCCGTTCGAGCGGCTGTTCGAACGCGAGGGCCGCGACTTCGCGCACTGGTACGCTGCGGTGCGGGTTCTGGCGGCCTTGCCCAGGGCCGAGCGGCGCGCCAAACTCGCGGCGATCGAGTAGCGGGCAGCTCGCCAGCCGACACCATGGCCGACATCAACATCCATCGCGAACACAAGCTGGGCCTGGCGAAGGCGCGCAAGGTCGCCTGGGCCTGGGCCGAGCAGGTCGAGAGCCGGTACGGCATGGAGTGCACCGTCATCGAAGGCCGTACCAGCGATACCGTCGAGTTCCGGCGCAGCGGCGTTGCGGGCCGTCTCATCGTCGCGCCCGATCACTTCGAGCTCGAGGCCAGGCTCGGCTTCCTGGTCGGCGCCTTCGCCGGCACGATCGAGCGCGAGATCGAGAAGGAGCTCGACACGCTGCTCGCGCAGGGCAACGGCGCGGCGCGCAAGTCGGCGGCGAGGACGCGCGGCCGGCGCGGGCGTGCGCGCCCGTGATGGCCGCGGCGCGGACGCATTCGATGGCCCGGCCGGCACCGAAGCCCGGCAGCGCCGATCCTGCCGCCGCCGGCGGCGCGCTGCCGCGCGATGACGCGCTGCGGCGCGAGCTGCACGACGAGATCCATGCACGACCGGCGGCGCGCATCGCGCTGCCCGCGCGCGTGCGCTGCGTGGCCGTACTCAACGCCGGCATGTCGCACGCGTCCGAGGCACACCATGTCGCCCAGCTGCCGGGCGCGGCGGCGGCATCACTGGCGCAGCCGTACCTGGAGCTGGACCTGGGCGGTGCGGCGCTGCGGCGCGAGCGGCACAGCGAATTCACGCGCTACACGCTGGTCGCGCCGCCGGGCGGCACGCCGGCCTTGCCGCCGTCTTGGTGGGCCGGCATTCCGGGGCGCCTGGTGGCGGCGATCGAACTCGACTTGGAGCCGGGCGATCTGGCCGATGCGTCCGCCGCGTGCGCGGCGCTGCGCCGGCGCGTTGGCGGCGACGAGGTCGCCGCTTCGCTGCTGGGCGACGGCGATGCGCTGGCGGCGACCGACTTCCGCGTGCAGCCCGACGGCTGGGAACGCATCGCCGTGCGCTGCGCCGAGGGCACCAGTGCGACGCGCGCCGGACGCATCGCGCAGCGCTTGCTCGAGCTCGAGATCTATCGCCTGATGGCGCTGCGCGGCCTGCCGGCGGCCAAAGCGCTGGCGGCCATGCTGGCCGAGGCCGAGGCCGAGCTGGCTGCGATCACCGCGCAGACGGTCGACCGCCACAGCGCCGACGCCGATCTGCTGGCGCGCCTGACGGCGCTGGCCGCGCGCACCGAGCAGGCGACGGCGGCCAACGGCTACCGCTTCTCGGCCACCGCGGCCTACCACGCGATCGTGCGCCAGCGCATCGGCGAGCTGCGCGAGCGTGCGCTGCCGGGCGCGCAGGCGCTGGGCGTGTTCATGCAGCGGCGGCTGGCGCCGGCGATGGCCACCGTGGCCTCGACGGCCGAGCGCCTGAGCGCGCTGTCGCAGCGCATCGAGCGCGCCGGCGCATTGCTGCGCACGCGCGTGGACATCGCCACCGAGGCGCAGAACCAGCAGCTGCTGGCCAGGCTCACGCGCGGCCAGCAGCTGCAGCTGCGGCTGCAGAGCACCGTCGAGGGCCTGTCGATCGCCGCCATCTCGTACTACGTGGTCAGCCTCGTGCTGTACGGCGCCAAGGCGGCCAAGGCGGCCGGGCTGTCGATCGAGCCCGAACTCGCCGCCGGTGCCTCGATCCCGCTCGTGCTGTGGGGCGTATGGCGCACGGTGCGGCGCATCCACGCCCGACTGCACGCCGGCGGCAAGAGCCCGTGACGCCATGAATCGCGGGCGCGATTCATGTCTGCAGAGACGCTGGGCCGGGCGCGCGGCAAGGCGGCGGCGCCGGCCCCCGTGGCGGCCGCGCGCCTCGCCGGCGGCGGCTACTTCAGGCTCTCGACGAGATCGATGTACTCCTGCATCGCCGCGTCGGCGCTCTTGCCCTTCACGCCGGCCCAGGCGTCGTGCTTGGCGCGGCCCACGAGGTCGGTGAAGCCGGGGCGCTTGCCTTCGACGTCGCCCTCGGTGGCCTGCTTGTACAGCGCGTAGATCTTCAGCAGCGTGGCGTTGTCGGGCTTTTCGGGCAGTTGCTTGCTCTCGGCGACGGCCTTGTCGAAGGCGGCTTTCAGCTTGGCCATGGCAGGTTCCTCGGGCGGGGTTGGGGCTTGGGTGAGAATGGACGCTTGACGGCGGCGACCATGTTAACCAGCATCCGGTCGCCGCCTCACAACCCGTCCGAACCGAGGAGAACCCCGATGGCCAGCGAGCGCATGTCGCGCGTCGACACCTCGTGGCTGCGCATGGACAGCGACGTCAATCTGATGATGATCGTCGGCGTCTGGATGGTCGCGCCCAAGGTCAAGCTCGAGGAAGTGCGGCGACGCTATGCCGACAAGCTGCTCAAGTACGAGCGCTTCCGCCAGAAGGTGGTGCTCGACGCGATGGGCGCGAGCTGGGTCGACGACGACGATTTCGACATCGCGCGCCACGTCGGGACGGTGAAGCTCGAGCGCCGCCGCGGCCAGAGCGAGCGCGCCGCACTGCAGGCGCTGTGCGGCAGGCTCGCCGCGACGCCGCTCGACCCGAACCGCCCGCTGTGGCAGTTCGACCTGATCGAGGACTACGAGGGCGGCAGCGCCATCGTCGTGCGCATCCACCATTGCATCGCCGACGGCATCGCGCTGATCTCGGTGATGCTGAGCCTCACGGACGGCGGCAGCGATCCGCCCGTGCGCAGCGCGCCCGCGGAGGAGGCGCACGAGGACTGGTTGTCGGAGTCCGTGCTCAGGCCGATCACCGGCATTGCGCTCAAGGCGATCGACATGACCGGCAGCGGCGTCGTGCGCTCGCTCGAAGCGCTGGCCCATCCGGCGCAGCCGCTGCTCGGCTCCGTCGACATGGTGCGCTCGGGCGTGCAGGTGCTGCAGGACGTGGCGGCGCTGGCGCTGCTGCCCGACGACTCGCGCACGCTGCTCAAGGGCAAGGGCAGCGGCCGCAAGGTCGTGGCCTGGAACGACCCGATGCCGCTGGACGTGGTCAAGGCCGTCGGCAAGGCGCTCGGCTGCACCATCAACGACGTGCTGCTGTCGTGCGTGACCGGCGCCATCGGCAGCTGGTTGCGCGAGCGCGGCGACGATCCGGCAGGCAAGGAGATCCGCGCCATGGTGCCGGTGAACCTGCGTCCGCTCGAGCGGGCCTGGCAGCTGGGCAACCGCTTCGGCCTGGCGCCGCTGGTGCTGCCGATCGGCATCGCCAACCCGGTCGCGCGCGTGTACGCGGTGCACCGCCGCATGGAGGAGCTCAAGGGCAGCTACCAGCCGCTGCTGGCCTTCGCCATCCTCTCGATGACGGGCCTGTTCGCCAAGCCGGTGCAGGACGCCGTGCTCGGCATGTTCGCCAAGAAGGCCACCGCGGTGATGACCAACGTGCCGGGGCCGCGCGAGCCGCTGAAGTTCTGCGGCAGCACGCTGCGCCAGACGGTGTTCTGGGTGCCGGCCTCGGGCGACATCGGCGTGCACGTGAGCATCCTGAGTTACGGCGGCGGCGTGCAGTTCGCGCTCATGACCGACGAGAAGCTGTGCCGCGAGCCGCAGGCCATCATCGACCGCTTCCGCAGCGAGTTCGAGCAACTGCTGCTGGTCGCGATGATGCTGCCCTGGCCCGGCCAGGAGATCTGACACGCAAGGAGGGACCGACCCGTGACCGTCACCGTCGACATCGACCTCGGCTACGAATTCGCCGTCAAGGCGCCCCTGGACAAGGTGTTCGGGGTGCTGGCCGACGTGCCGCTCTCGGTCAGCCACTTTCCCAAGGTGGACAAGCTCGTCGACATGGGCGAGGGCGTCTACCGCTGGGAGATGCAGCGCGTGGGCACGGCCCAGGTCGGCATCCAGACCGTCCACGCCTGCAAGTACGCGAGTGACCGCAAGAAGGGAACCGTGACCTGGACGCCGGTCAAGGGCGTGGGCAACGCGCAGATCCACGGCAGCTGGAAGGCGAGCGAGAAGAAGGGCGCGACGAACATCGTGTTCAAGACCGCCGGCCAGGTCGAGGTGGCGCTGCCGGCGCTGATGAAGATGATCGTCGTGCCGGTCGTCCACGGCGAGTTCGAGAAGCTGGTCGAGAAGTACATCGACAACCTGATCAAGACGTTCGGCGGCGAGGCCTAGGAGCGCGCGCCCTGTACGAGGGACGATGCCGGCCGCACGGGCCTCGGCCCGCGCGCGGGGCGGCCTGGAAGGCGGCCGAGCCGGGCGCGTCGGACGCGGCGTTGCCGCGGCGGCCGCGACGGCGATGACGCTCGCGCTGCTCGCGCCGTTTCTGCTCGGCCGCAGCAGCGTTCCCGGTGTGCGGCAGGCCCCTGCGCTGCAGGTGCTGTTGATCGCGCCTGCGCAGCCCGCTGCCTTGCCATGGATCGGGCCCGCGACCGGCACGGTGGCTTCGCAACGTCGGCGGCGACCGGTGCCGCCGCCCGTGGAATTCGCGCCGCCGCAGACGCCGCAGATGCTTCAGGAGACGCAGGCGCCGCAGGCTGCCGCTGCGTCCGCATTGCATGACACAGCCGCCGCCGGCTCACCCGGCTCGGCCGGCAGCGCGCCGCTTCGCCTCGACACTCGGGTGCTGCGCGAGGCCGCGCGCGCCAGCCGCAGCGCGTGGGGGCGCCTGGCGCAGCCCGGCAGCGCGGCCAGCGGCGCCGCGCCCTCGGCCGCCGAGTCGCCGCTCGCGCAGGGCGTGGCGCGATCGGCCAAGCCCGCTTGCCTGCGCCCGGGAGGCTCGCTGCTGTCGATATTCGCGATCGGCTACGAGATCCTGGCCGACCAATGCCGCTGAGCGAGCCGACGCCAGAAGGCGCGTGCGCGTGTCGGGCTTGGCGGGATGCCTAAGATCCCTGCCCCGTCCACCGGACGCAACCGGAGTTGCCCGCAATGACCTCACGTCGCGATTTCATCCGCACGGTCCCGCTCGCCGGGGCCGCGCTGCTGGGCGGCCGCACCAGCCTGGGTGCCGAGGCGGCCCGGCTCGACCCGAAGGATGCTCAGGCCGTGGCGCTGGGCTATGTGCTCGACGCGGCGCGTGCCGACAAGGCGAAGTTCGCCAGCTATGCCGCCGGCCACGACTGCGGCAACTGCCTGCAGTTCCAGGGCAAGGCCGGCGCCGCGTTCGGCCCGTGCACGATATTCAGCGGCCGGCAGGTCGCCGCCAAGGGCTGGTGCAGCGCCTGGGTCAAGAAGGCCTAAACCCCGCGCTCGTGCGCGCTGCGGCGCGCTGCCGTACGGCCCGACCCCGCCCGGACCGGCCCGGCCCGGGACGCGTCGGCCGCCGCGCGCTGAGGGCCACCTTCCCGGCGGCATAATCCGGTCAGCCCCGCAGCCCGTCGCGTGCGGGGCTTTTTGCGGCCCCGCGAAGCGAGCGCCGCTCCCGCCCGCCGCCCAGGGGAATGCCCATGACCGCCATCCGCTCGACCGAGGAGTTCCTCGCCTACGTGCAGCAGCGCGACCCGCACCAGCCCGAGTTCCTGCAGGCCGTGCGCGAGGTCGTCGCCAGTCTGTGGCCGTTCCTGGAGCGCCACCCCGAATACGCGCGCGACGGTCTGGTCGAGCGGCTGATCGAGCCCGAGCGCGTGGTCCAGTTCCGCGTCGCCTGGCTCGACGACCGTGCCCAGGTGCAGGTCAACCGCGCCTGGCGCGTGCAGCACAACTCGGCGATCGGCCCGTTCAAGGGCGGCATGCGGCTGCACCCCTCGGTGAACCTGTCGATCCTGAAGTTCCTCGCCTTCGAGCAGACCTTCAAGAACGCGCTCACGACGCTGCCGATGGGCGGCGGCAAGGGCGGCTCCGACTTCGACCCCAAGGGCAAGAGCGATGCCGAGGTGATGCGCTTCTGCCAGGCGCTGATGCTCGAGCTGCACCGCCACCTGGGCCCTGACACCGATGTGCCCGCAGGCGACATCGGCGTCGGCGCACGTGAGGTCGGCTTCATGGCCGGCATGATGAAGAAGCTCTCGAACCACGCCGGCAGCGTCTTCACCGGCAAGGGCATCGCCTATGGCGGCAGCCAGATGCGGCCGGAAGCCACCGGCTACGGCACTGTCTACTTCGTCGAGGAGATGCTGCAGCACGCGCACCGCATGACGCACGGGGCGCGCGTGCTGATCTCGGGCGCGGGCAACGTGGCGCAGTACGCGGCCGTCAAGGCCACCGATCTGGGCGGCCGCGTGCTCACGTTCAGCGATTCCGACGGCACGCTCTACGCGCCCAAGGGCTTCGACAGCGAGGCGATCAACCTGGTGATGGAGTTGAAGAACGTGCGGCGCGGCCGTCTCGCCGCGCTCGGCGACGATCCGCGCTTCGAGTACCTGAGCGGGCGCCGCCCCTGGCACATCCCGGCCGAGATCGCGCTGCCCTGCGCGACGCAGAACGAACTCGACGAGCGCGACGCGCGCACGCTGGTGCGCAACGGCGTGGTCTGCGTCGCCGAAGGCGCCAACATGCCTTCGACGCTGGAGGCGGTGGAGGTGTTCCACTCCGCCGATGTGCTGTATGCGCCGGGCAAGGCGTCCAACGCCGGCGGCGTGGCGGTGTCCGGGCTCGAGATGACGCAGAACGCGATGCGCCTGGCCTGGACGCATGCCGAGGTCGACGAGCGCCTGCACCTGATCATGAAGGACATCCACGGCAACTGCGTGCGCCACGGCAAGCGCAAGGACGGCCGCATCAACTACGTCGACGGCGCCAACATCAGCGCCTTCGTCAAGCTGGCCGACGCGATGCGGGCCCAGGGCGTGTACTGAAATCGTCCCGGGCCCTGGTCGCGCGGCCGGTCTCGCGCCGGCGTGGCCGGAGCGCGCGGTTGCGCGGCGCGCCCTGCGCGGCGGCATGATCGGGGGCTTTCAGCGCGCGGGGCGCGGCACCGCCGCGGGCCGCACCCGCCCACGCGTCGCGCGCAGCATCTGGTGCCTCGTGTAGGGTGTCGCGTGGCCCGAGACGGCCAGCGCCAGGCGCGTCACCCAGTCGTGCGTGCGCGACGGCGGCGCCGCGGCGACGCCCAGCGCGAGCGCCACGCCCAGAGCGAGCGGCAGCGCGAAAGGCAGGCGCGGCGGCGGCAGACCGGTGCGCTGCAGCGTGGCGGCGCTGGCCGCCAGCCCGAGCAGGCTGCCGGCGACGATTTCCGAGGGCGAATGCGCGTCCAGCACCCAGCGCGAGACGGCGACCGCCAGCGCCAGCGCGCAGCCGAGCGCGAAACCCAGGCCACGCAGGCGCGGCGGCAGCGGACCCTCGCACAGCCGCAGCAGCACCGGCAGGATGGCCGCAGCGAACATCGCATGACCCGAGATGCCGGTGAAGTCGAGCGCCGCCGAGCCCAGTCCCCAGCCGATGAAGGCGACCTTGGTCGCGGTGGTGAGCAAGGCGGCCGCGGCGGTCGTGCCCAGCCATCGGCGCAGCAGAGCCCAGGCCTTCTCGCGCCAGCCCAGCCAGGCGGCGGTGGCCAGCATGACCGGCAGCAGGATCTGCGCTTCGCCCAGGCGGCTCAGCAGATACCAGCCCGCAGCGGGCAAGGGCGCGGCGCTCACAGGATCACCCGGCGCGGCGGCCGCGGCCTCGGGCTGCGCGCGCGCCGCCCGGCGGTCGCTGGGACATGGAGCTTGGCCGGGCCGGGTTCATCTCGAGCGGGATGCGAAGCGGGATGCGAAGCGGGATGCGAAGCGGGTTGCGGCGAATCGTTGCGTCGAGCCGCGCCCTGTTCGTTCGGCGTGCAGCGCGCGCCAGCATGCAGGTGCGCCACCATTGTGCCGGCTCGCGCTGCCGGCTTGCGCCGTGCCGTCGAGCGGTCGCCTGCCGCAGCGGCCGCCCGCCGCGGCGGGCCAGCGTGCGCTGTCGGGGCCGCGCGCGCCTCGTCCCGAATGTCGCAACGCATCGCGCGTCGCCGCCGACGCGCGACGCGCTCGTCAGGGTGCCGGCGCGCGCCTTGGCGCAGATCGGCGCTCAGCGCCGCGCAGTCGGCGGCAGCGGCCAGCAGTCCGGCGTCGCCGCTCGAGCCGACGGCACTGCGGCCCGGATCCCGGGTATTGCCGGTGGCGCCGAGGAGCCGGCTGCAGGTATGCGAGCCCGGGCCCGGCTCGGACCGCTGGGTCTTGCCGATGACGATGGCGCCGGCCGCCTGCATGCGCGCGACATGCACGCTGTGTCGGCGGCGACGGCGCGCAGCGCAAGATCGTTGGACCGTCTGCTCACGATGGCATCGAAGCGCCGCGTCAGCCGCCCGGTGCACGCGAGGTGCGCCTGCATCACCTCGCGGCGCGGGATGCGGCGCGCGTGGATGGCGTGCGACCGTGTGATCGCGTGATCGCGTGATCGCGTCGGGGGCTATGGGTCCTGCGCCGCCGTTCAGCGTGCGGACCCGGCCTGGTGCCGTCCGGCACCTGGGGCCGCGCAGGCGCTCACGGCCCGTCGGCCCGGGGCGCGCGGCTGGGCGCGATGACGAACACGTGATAGCTGCGCGGCGCGAAATGCCAGCCCAGATCGCTCTTCGCCACCGACAGCTCGCGCTCGCCGTCGCTCCAGGTCCGCGCCCGATCGACACAGGCTTCGTCGGAGCCGTCGCAGACGATGATGCCGCCTTGACGCACGATCGCGTCGAGCCGGACCCAGGGCGTCTCGACGCCGGCATTCCAGAGGCTGAAGTAGCGTGGATGACCCTCGGCGTAGAACGCCGTCGACGCCGCCAGCGCGCGCGTGCCGGCGACCCAGGGCAGCGGCGCGCCGTGCTCGCGGTGCCAGACGCGGGCCAGCGCCTGGGCGAGCTCCTGGCGCGGCTCGGTGACCGAGGCATGCGCGGCGCGCGCACGCAGCACCCACCACAGCGGCGCCGCCAGTGCGACGACGAGCCAGATGACGCCCAGCGCGCGCCAAAGCCGGCGCAGATCCAGGTCGGCACCGGCGGCCCGGGCGCGCACGGCCGCCAGCAGCGCCAGCCCGCAAGCGATCGGCAATCCCCACACCGCGGCGGTGCGCGCGCCGGTAAACACGGTGGCGAGCATGGTGGCCACGATCGGCAGCACGGCCAGCAGCCAGGGCAGCTCGTTGCGCGGCCAAAGCGGTGCCAGGACGGCCTGTGCGAAGCCATGCCGGCGCCGAGGTCCGACGAGGGCGCAGCCGAAGACGACCAGCGCAATGGCCGGGAAGATGCATTGCGCGAGCGCGAAGGTGAACGCCCGGATCAGGCTCGCTGCGGGCGGCTCGACCCCTGCCGCATGCTGCGCATACTGCAGCGGACCCTCGGCCTGCGACAGCAGCCAGGCCGCGTGCGGCCCGAAGGCGAGTACGAAGGCGAGCAGCGCCAGGGCGGCCGAGCGTGTGGCCAGCCGTTGCCGCCAGGCGGGTACCCACAGCGCCGCTGCGAGCAGGGTCAGCAGCAGCACGGCCGAGTAGTACTTGCCCAGCATCGCCAGCGCACAGGCCAGGCCGCAGCCGACGGCGTCGCGCGCGCGGCCGTGGCGCATCAGCCGCACGAACAGGCACATCGCCCAGGGCCAGGTCGAGATCAGGATGGCGTTGGCGTTGAAGCGCATCGCCAGCGTCGTCAGGCCCGGGTTGAGCGAGGCTGCCGCTACCACCAGCAGCACCCAGGGCCGGGGCAGGAACTCGCGCGCAAGCAATGCCAGGCCGATCAGGCCGACGGCACTGTTGAGCGCCGCCAGCAGCGCGTAGCCCCAATGCGACTCGGGGACGAGGGCGAACCAAAGGCCCGCCACCCAGGCCGACAGCGGCGGGTGCTTGTAGTAGCCCCACTGCCAGCCCTGCGCCCAGGCGTAGGCCTCGACCATATCGCCCGGCGTGTCGAAGTTCGAGCGCGAGGCCACGCCCGCCCAGGTCCAGAGCAGGACATGCACGGCGAGCAGCAGCGCCAGCTGGGCGGGGATCGACAGCTCGCGCGCGATCGCGCGCCGGCCGATTGCGGCGGAGGAGGCAGCAGCCATGGCGGGCCGTTCGGCCGCGCGAGGCTGCGGCTGTCCGACGGTGAATGCGCAAGGGGCGAACTGTAAAGAATTGCAAACGATGCAGGTTCATGGCAATCACGTAGACGCCGCGCCGGCGCCCGATGGGGGTGCGGCAGGCCGGCACGGCGCGGCCGGCCGACGCGCAAAGAGCCGCATCGTGCCGAGGCTGTGGCGATGCGCCATACTGACCGCCAGCTTCTCCACTCCCGCATCCGCCATGAGCCAGTACGTCATCGGCAAGAAGGTCTCACTCGGTTTCGCCGACGCCGAGCGCCGCATCACCGAGGAACTCGCCAAGGTCGGCTTCGGCATCCTCACCGAGATCGACGTCGCCGCGACGATGAAGAAGAAGCTCGGGCTCGAGATGCCGCCGTACCGCATCCTCGGCGCGTGCAACCCGCAGTTCGCGAGCCATGCGATCGCGGCCGAACCCGCGATCGGCGCACTGCTGCCGTGCAACGCGGTCGTGCGCCAGGACGCCGCAGGCGCGGTGCACGTCGAACTGATGGACCCGCACGCCGTGCTGAGCCTGGTCGACCGACCCGAAGTGGCGGCGCTCGCGGCCGAGGTGCGGCAGCGGCTGCAGCAGGCCCTGGCCGCGGTGTAAGGCGCGCTGAGCGCTACTCCTTCGGGCGGAAGCGCACGATCAGATCCTGCGGCACGCTGCCGTCGACATCGCGCGGCAGCCGACCCGTCTTGTCGATGGCGCGCAGCACGGCGTCGTCCCAGGCGGCGTTGCCGCTGGACTTGACGAGCCGGCTGGCGATGATCGTGCCGCTGGCGGCGGCGGTGACGCGCACCTCGGCGACCGGATTGCCGGGCAGGTTGTCGGCGAAGACCAGATTGCTGCGGATGATCGCCACCAGCTTGGCGCGATAGCCCGCCGAGGGCCCCGCGCCGGGCGCCGCGGCACCTGCCGGCGCGGCCGACGCGGCGCCGGCAGCGCCCATCATGCGCCGCAGGTTGTCCTGCCGCTGCTTCTCGAGGCGCGCCTCGGCGGCGGCGGCTTCGCGCCGGCTGCGCTCTTCGCGCGCTGCGCGCTCGGCCTGCTCGCGTTCTTCACGCGCGCTGCGCTCGGCCTGCTGGCGCTGCTGTTCCTTCTTCCTTCGCGCCGCCTCGGCCTCGGCGGCCTGGCGTTCGCGTTCCTTGCGTGCGGCGCGCTCGGTGGCGATGTCGACCTTGGGGGGCGGCGGCTCGGTGGCCGGCGTGGCCGGCGCCGGCGTCGGCGTCGGCGGCACTGGCGTGGGAGCTGGCGCGGGCGCGGGCGGCGGTGGGGCCGGCGCCTCGGGTACGCTGGCCCAGAGCTCGGCGCTCACTGTGTCGGGGCTGCGCGTGTGCCACTGCACGGCGCTGACGAGTCCCCACAGCAGCAGCGCATGCGCCGCCAGCGAGACCGCGGTGCCCAGCGCCTGCCCGCCCGGCGGCCGCGGCAGCAGCGCGTCGTGCGGCAGCGTGGTGCTCGTCATGGCACGCGCCTGCCGTCCGGTCAGCGCGCCGCCTGCCGCACGGCAAGCCCGACACGGCGCACGCCGGCGCGCTGCAGGCTGTCCATCACCTTGACGACGCTGTCGTAGCGCACGTTCCGATCGGCACTGATCACCACCGGCACGTCGGCGTTGCCGCCTTGCTCGGCGCGTACGCGGGCGGCCAGCTCGCGCAGCGGCAGGGGGACCGGTTCCGAGGCGTCGACGCGGATGCGCAGGCGCTCGTCGGCGCCGACCACGACCTCGACCACCTTGGCCGGGCGCTGCGTGCTCTTGCCCACCGTCGGCAGGTCGACAACGCCGGTGGTGATGAGCGGCGCCGTCACCATGAAGATGATGAGCAGCACCAGCATCACGTCGATGAACGGGACCATGTTGATCTCGCTCATCGAGCGGCGTCGCGTCCCGCGCCCGGCCACGGCAGGCATCAGCGTGCGCCGGCGGCCGCCGGGCCCTGCGTCGTCGCCATCGCCGCCGCCGCCGGCGCAGCGCCGACGTTGCGCTGCAGGATGTTGGTGAACTCCTCGATGAAGGTCTCGAGCTGGATCGCGATGCGGTCGATGTCGCGCGCGAAGCGGTTGTAGGCCACCACGGCCGGGATGGCGGCGAACAGGCCCAGCGCGGTGGCCACGAGCGCCTCGGCGATCGACGGCGCGACCGTGGCCAGCGTCACTTGCTGCAGCGCGCCCAGGTTGACGAAGGCGTGCATGATCCCCCACACGGTGCCGAACAGTCCGACGTACGGGCTGACCGAGCCGACGCTGGCCAGGAAGCTGAGCTTGCTCTCGACCGCGTCGAGTTCGCGCTGCAAGCTGGCGCGCATCGCGCGGCGCGCGCCGTCGAGTTGCGCTGGCGCATCCAGGCGCTTCTCGCGCAGCTTGAGGAACTCGCGCATGCCGCTGGCGAAGATGCGCTCGAGCGGCGCCGTGTCGGGTTTGCTGCCGATCGCCTGGTTCATCTCGGCCAGGTTGCGGCCGCTCCAGAACTCACGCTCGAACTCCTCGTTGCCGTTGCGCACGCGGCGCAGACCGAAGAGCTTGCCGAAGATCACCGCCCAGCTCGCGATCGAGGTGAGCGCCAGGCCCGCGAGCACCACCTGCACGACGATGCTCGCCTGCTGGACGAGGACGAGGAAGGACAGTTCGTTGTTCATGCCAGCCTGTCGAGGACGGGGGTCGGAATGCGGCGCGGCCGCCAGCTTGCGGCGTCGACGCAGCCGACGCGCACCTCGCCCTCGGCCAGCAGCGTGCGCGCGCGCCAGGCCTGCTGCCCGAGCGTCAGCGCGGCGCGCCCGGCGCGGCGCAGTTCCACCGTGACGTCGAGGCGGTCGTCCAGCCGGGCCGGCGCGCGGTAGGCGATGTGCGTGTCGATGACGACGAAGAGCGCGCCGCTGCTCGCGCGCAGCGCGGCCTGCTCGACGCCGAGCGTGCGCAGCCACTCGGTGCGCGCGCGCTCGAAGAAGCGCAGGTAGTTGGCGTAGTAGACGATGCCGCCGGCGTCGGTGTCTTCCCAGTAGACACGCACCGGGTGACGGAAGGGCCGCTGCGCGGCGTGCGCGGCGAGTGGACTGTCGGACATCGGCGGCGTCGATGATAGCGGTGCGCACCGGCGCCGCCGGGCCCGCCGCGACGCATGTCGCGGCGCGCTCAGCGCGCGCCGAGCGGCTGCGCCGTGAGGCCCGTCCGTCCGGCCTGCGCATCGGCGGCAAGCGGGCCACGCCAGGGCATCGGCGCCAGCGGCGCGGTGCGGCGCGCCTGCATCGTCCAGCCGGCGAAGAGGCCGGCAGCGAGCACGGCAGCCGTGATGCCCAGCCAGGCCAGCCGCAGGCGCCGCGCGCCGCCGGCCCGGCCCGGCCGCGCGGTGCGCGCGACGGCCGCCGTGGGACGGGCATGCGTCCTGGCCTGGGCGTGTGCGTGCCGCTCGGCCCAGCGCCGCAGTTCGCCCGCCATCTGCGCGGCCGATGCGTAGCGTGCGGCGGGCGCGCGCGCCATGGCCTTGGCAGCGATGCGCGCGAGCGTCGGCGAGACGTCGCGGCGCAGCTCGTGCAGCGGCGTCGGACTCTGCCCGAGCACGGCCGCGGTGATCTGCTCGACCGATTCGCCGCGGAAGGCCTTGCGGCCGGCGAGCAGCTCGTAGAACACGACGCCGAGCGCATAGACGTCGGTGCGCGCGTCGACCGGCTCGCCGCGCAGCTGCTCGGGCGCCAGGTAGTGCGGCGAGCCCGCCACCCAGCTTTCGAGGCCGGGCGGGCTGCGCCCGCGCGCCACGCGCGCGATGCCGAAGTCGAGCACCTTGGGCCGGTCGCGCTGCGTGACGAAGATGTTGGCCGGCTTGATGTCGCAGTGCACGATGCCGCGCGCGTGCGCGCAGGCCAGTGCATCGGCCACGCGCCGCACGAGCTGTGCGGCGCTGCCCTGGCCGGGCCGCCAGCCGCGCGCGAGCCGGTGCCGCAGATCGCTGCCCTCGAGGCGCTCCATCGCGATGTACACACCCTGCGGCGTCAGCCCGGCGTCGTGCACGGTGACGATATGCCGATGCGACAGCGACGCGATCGCGCGCGCCTCGGCGAGGAACAGCCGTTCGAGCGCGGTGCGGGTCGCCGCATCCGCGTCCAAGTGCAGCGTCTTGACGGCCACCGCGCGCGAGAGCAGCGGATCCCAGGCCTCGTGCACCTGGCCCAGGCCGCCGATGCCCAGGCTGTGCTCGAGGGCATAGCGGCCGATGTGCGTCAGCGTCGGCCGCCCAGCGGCGAGTGCGCCCGCGCTCGGCGCGGCGGCGCCGGCCAGGGACGAGGCGGGCGGCCGTTCCCGCAGCGTCGACTCGACGCGCGGCAAGACCACGGTGGCGTCGAATGCCGCAGCAAGCGAGTCGGGCGGGATCGAGTCCGGCGGCAACGAATCGGGCGGCAACGAATCGGGCGGCAACGAATCCGGTGGCGCCGTGTCCGGCGCAATGGATTGCGGCAGGCTCGATTCCTCGACCGACGCCGAGCGCCCCGGCCACGCCGAGGGCCGGCGTGCATTGCCCGGGCCGGAGCCGATCGACCACAGCGCCTCGGTGACGGCGAAGTCCGACTCGGCGGCGTCGGCCGCGCGGCGCCGCTGCAAGGGGAGAAAACCCACGATGCAGCGCAGCTTACGGGACGGCCGTACGGCGCCGCTGCGCCAAACGGCCGCGCCGCGGCGTCTCTAACGCGTTGTCACGGTTCTTGCGAGTGGGTTCGGTGCGGGTGCGACGCGCAGGGCCCGTGAAAACATGCACCACGCGCGCGTGCGATTCATGTCTTCACAGGCGCTCAGGCCAGCACGCGCGCCAGCCGCGCCAGCGCCTGCTCGAGCTCGGTCATCGAACGGGCGAACGACAGCCGCAGGTAGCGCTCGGCCGCGGCCGGACCGAAGTCGCGCCCGGGCGTCAGCGCGACATGCGCGCGGCTCATCATCTCCAAGCAGAAGTCCCAGCTCGACGCGCTGTGCGCCGAGCAGTCGGCCCAGGCATAGAAGGCGCCGTCGGGCAGCACCGGCACCTGCAGTCCGATCGCCCCGAGCGCCGGCACCACGAAGTCGCGCCGGCGCTTGAACTCGGCGCGTCTGCGCTCGTACTCCGCGATCGATTCGGGCTCGAAGCACGCGAGCGCCGCGTACTGCGCGACCGTGCTCGGGCAGATGTAGAGGTTCTGTGCCAGCCGCTCCACCGGCGCGACGAGCGCGCTCGGCAGCACCATCCAGCCGAGGCGCCAGCCCGTCATGCCGAAGTACTTGCTGAAGCTGTTGATCGAGACGAGATGCTCGTCGGGCACGCCGGCCAGGCCGAGCGCGCTCGTGCCGAAGCGCTCGTCGTAGCCGAGGCCGAGGTAGATCTCGTCGACCAGCGTGACGCCGCCGCGTTCGGCCACTGCGCCTGCAATCTCGCTCAGTACCTCCGGCGCGATCGAGGTGCCGGTCGGGTTGCCCGGGCTGGCGAGCAGCACGCCGCGCGTCGACGCACCCCAGGCGCGGCGCACCCTGCCGGCATCGAGCTGGAAGCGCGCCGCGGGCCCGGCCGGCAGCAGCCGCGCCTGCGCGCCGGCCGCGGCGACGAAATGGCGATTGCACGGGTAGGAAGGATCCGCCAGCAAGACCTCGTCGCCCGGCTCGAACAGGGCCAGGCAGGCCAGCTGCAGCGCCGCCGAGGCGCCTGCGGTGACGACCACGCGGGCCGGGTCGACATCGAGGCCGAAGCGCTCGCCGTACCAGCGCGCGATGCGCGCGCGCAGTTCGGGCAGCCCGGTGGCCTGCGTGTACTGCGTGCGGCCCGCGCGCAGGCAGCTCTCGGCGGCCTCGACGACGCGCGCCGCGGCAGCGAAGTCGGGCTCGCCGATGTTGAGGAAGATCATCGGCTCGCCGCCCTGTGCCGGATCGCACTCGCGTCCGGCGGCGATGCGCGCCGCCTCCTTGGCGCATTCCATCACGTAGAAGGGCTCGATGCGCTGCAGGCGCTGCGCCAGGCGCAGCGGCGCGCCCGCCCGGTTCACGGCGCGCGCGTGCCGGCTTCGGCCGGCCGCAGCTCGGCCGCGGCCTTGTCGAGCACGCCGTTGACGTACCTGTGGCCGTCGGTGCCGCCGAAGGCCTTGGCCAGTTCGACCGCCTCGTTGATGACGACGCGATAGGGCACGTCGACGCAGTGGACGAGCTCGTAGGCCCCGATCAGCAGCAGCGCGTGCTCGATCGGCGAGAGCTGCGCCGTCGGGCGGTCGAGGTGGCGCGCCAGCAGCGTGTCGAGCGTCGCCGCCTGGGCGATCGTGCCGTGCAGCAGGGCGTCGAAGTGCGCGCGGTCGCACTTGCCGAAGCCGTCCATCTCGCGCATGTGCGCGTCGATGGCACCGGCATCGCTGCGCGCGAGCAGCCACTCGTACAGGCCTTGCAGCGCCAGCTCGCGCGCGCGCCGCCGCGGCGGCTTGGCCGTGCGCGCCGCGCGCCGCGACGCGCCGGGCGCCGGTGCGCCCGGCGCGTCGCTGCGTGCGGCGGCCAGCGTCACGCGAGCTCGTCCAGCAGATTGGCCATCTCGACGGCGACGCGCGCGGCGTCGCGCCCCTTGTCCTCGGCGCGCGCCCAGGCCTGGGCCTCGCTGTCGCAGGTGAGGATGGCGTTGGCCACCGGCAGCAGGTGATCGAGCGCGACGCGCGTGACGCCGGCGCCGCTTTCGTTGGCGACGAGCTCGAAGTGGTAGGTCTCGCCGCGCAGCACGCAGCCGATCGCCACCAGCGCGTCGTACTCGCCCGAGCGCGCCATCGCCTCGAGCGCCACCGGGACCTCGAGCGCGCCGGGCACGCTGACGTGGCGGACGTCGGCGGCGTCGACTTCGAGCCGCTCGAGCTCGGCGACGCAGGCGCGTGCGATCGCCGTCGTCAGTGCGTCGTTGAAGCGTGCGCGCACGATGCCGATGCGCAGTCCTTCGCCTTCGAGCTCGCCGGCCCGGCCCTTGTCGGCTTCCTGCATCGCGTGGGCTTCCTCAGGCGGCGGCACGAAAGCCGCTGATCTCGAGGCCGTAGCCGGTCATGCTCGGCATGCGGCGCGGGTTGGCCAGCAGTTGCATGCGCCGCACGCCCAGATCGCGCAGGATCTGCGCACCGACGCCGTACAGGCGCAGGTCGAACTGGCTGCGCGCCGGCGCCGCGGCCCGGGCCGCCGACTCGGGCAGCAGTTGCGCGGCGAGCCGCTCGACGTCGTGCGAGCAGTTGAGCAGCACGGCCACGCCGCAGGGCCCGTCGCGCAGCGCCGCCAGCGCGCGCGGCAGCGGCCACGAGTGGCCCGCCGCGGCGCTGTCGAGCAGGTCGAGCGCGGTGAACGGCTCGTGCACGCGCACCGGCACCACGTCCTGCTCGCTCCAGCGGCCGTGCGTCAAGGCCAGATGCAGGCCGCCGGTGCGGTCGCGGTACACGCTCGCCTCGAAGCCGCCGAACGGCGTCTCCAGCGGCCGGCGGCCCAGGCGTTCGATCAGTGATTCGTGGCGCACGCGGTGGCTGATGAGGTCGGCGATGGTGCCGATCTTCAGGCCGTGCGTCTGCGCGAAGACCTCGAGATCGGGCAGCCGCGCCATCGTGCCATCGTCCTTCATGACCTCGCAGATCACGGCGGCGGGCATCAGGCCGGCGAGCGCCGCGAGGTCGCAGCCGGCCTCGGTGTGGCCGGCGCGCATCAGCACGCCGCCGTCCTGCGCCATCAACGGGAACACGTGGCCGGGCTGCACCAGGTCCTCGGCCCTGGCCTCGCGCGCCACGGCGGCGGCGACGGTGCGGGCGCGGTCGGCCGCCGAGATGCCGGTGCTCACGCCGCTGGCCGCTTCGATGCTGACGGTGAAGGCGGTGCCGTGCCGGGTGCCGTTGCGCGCCGACATCAGCGGCAAGCGCAGGCGCTCGCAGCGCTCGCGCGTGAGCGTCAGGCAGATCAGCCCGCGTGCGTGGCGGGCCATGAAGTTGACGGCTTCGGCGCTGACATGCTCGGCGGCGAGCACGAGGTCGCCCTCGTTCTCGCGATCCTCCTCGTCGACGAGGATGACCATGCGGCCGGCGGCCAGCTCCGCCACCAGCTCGGGAATCGGGGCAATCGGCATGGGCGGATTGTAGGTGGCCGGCCTGGCGAGCCCCCGGCTGGCGAGCCCCCGGCTCCGCGGGCGATCAGAACTGCGCTCGCCCAGGCGGCCGCGCGACGATGCGCAGGTCCTCGCCGATGCCCTGCACGTCGACGAAGTGCCACGCGCCGGCCGCCTCGAGCGCCGGCAGCGGCGGCAGCGCGGCCATCGCGCGGCCGGGACCGATGAGCTTGGGCGCGACGTAGACGAGCAGCTCGTCGACGAGGTCGGCCGCGAGCAGCGCGCCGTTGAGTCGGGCGCCGGCCTCGACGTGCAGTTCGTTGACGCCGCGCGCGGCAAGCTCGCCGATCAGGGCGGCGAGGTCGACCCCGCCTTGTGCGGCGGGCAGCCGGCGCAGCTCGGCGCCGCGCGCCGCGAGCGCGGCCGCGCGCGCGCCGTCGACTCGTGCGCCGTAGATCCACACCGCGCGCTCGGCTACCTCGAACAGCCGCGCCGCGGGCGGCGTCCCGAGATGCGTGTCGACCACCACCAGCGTCGGCTGCAGCGTGGTCGTCAGCTCGCGCACGTCGAGCCGCGGGTCGTCCGCGCGCACCGTGCCGACTCCGGTGAGCAAGGCCGACGCGCGCCGGCGCCAGGCGTGGCCGTCGGCGCGGGCGGCCGCGCCGGTGATCCATCGGCTGCGCCCGTCGGCCAGCGCGGTGCGGCCGTCGAGCGAGGCGGCGATCTTCATGCGCACCCAGGGACGGGCGCGCAGCACGCGCGAGAAGAAGCCGATGTTGAGCTCGCGCGCGGCGGCGGCGAAGGCGGCGTCGGCCAGATCGACCTCGACGCCGGCGGCGCGCAGCCGCGCCAATCCGCTGCCGTTGACGGCGGCGAAGGGGTCAGCCGAGCCGACGACGACGCGCGCGATGCCGGCCGCGACGAGCGCGTCCGAGCAAGGTGGGGTGCGGCCGAAGTGGGCGCAGGGCTCGAGCGTGACCCAGGCGGTGGCGCCCTGTGTCGCGTGGCCCGCCGCGCGTGCCGCCGCCAGCGCCACCACCTCGGCGTGCGGCCCGCCGGCGCGCTGCGTGGCGCCGCGGCCGAGCACGCGGCCGTCGGCGCGGCCGACGATGCAGCCGACGCGCGGGTTGGGGTCGCTGACGCCGATGGCCTCGGCGGCGAGCTCGAGCGCCTCGGCGAGACGCAGGTGATCGAGGGCGGCGAGCGGCATCGCCGCCGAGTTTAGGGCGGCGGCTGGTGCGTCCAGGTGACGCCGGCCGGGCAGGCGAAGGCGACGGCGCCGTTGCCGGCCTTGATGATCACGAAGTTCTGGTTCTGCAACGCCGTCTTCACGTCGGCGTAGTTCGCGGCGGCGAAGTAACGGCAGACGCGGTAGCGGTTCGCCGCGGCGTCGGCGGCGTTCGCCGCGAGTGCGAGCGGGGCGCCGAACTGGATCGAGCCGCTCCACTTGGGCTGCACGATGTCGATCGGCACGCCGCAGTAGTAGTCGCGGAAGGTCGCCGCGTTGACCAGGGAAACGTAGCAGCCGTGCGTGCCGGCGAGCGCCGCCGGCGCCGTCTGCACGACGGCGATCCCGGGCAGCGCGAAGTCCGGCCCCAGCGCGGCAGCGTCGTCGACATCGGCCGCCTGCGGCTGCGCTGCCTGCGTCGCGTAGCGCACATAGCCGCTCACCAGCATGTAGTTCTGCGCGGGGTTGCAGACCAGATCGGCCAGCTGCAGCAAGGCGTTGTCCTGCACGACCGTCGAGCACAGCTTGAACAGGCCGCTGACGTTGTCGAACAGCCAGCCGACCGTCACGCCGCCGGGCTGCGGCGGCAGGAAGCCGCTCTGGCCGTTGCCGAAGTCACGCGCCTGCGGCGGGATGCCGCGATGGCGGCCCAGCGGGTTGCGCGACGGGACGCCGGCGCCGGGCGCGACGAGCGTGGCGGCGAGTTCGGGTGCGACGCCGGCCACCATCGACGCGAGGCGCACGCTCTGCACGGCGCCGCTGCGGTCGGTCCATTCCACGTCGGCGACGAGCGTCTTCGTCGCGGGCTGCGTGTTGAGCGGCGCGGAGTCCCGCACCGTGCCGCTGCGGCGGTACTCGGTGTTGGTGGTGTAGCCGGGCACCACCGCCTGCGGCGCGCTGGCGATGGCGGCATAGGACTGGGCATGGCCGGGCGTGGGAGCGAGCACCGAGAAAGCGCGCAGGTCCTCGAGCGACTCCTGGGCGATGCGCACCGCCTCCGAGCGCTGCTTGGCGATGTCGCCGTTGTAGCGCAGCGTGGCCTGCATGCCGACGACGCCGAGCATGCCGAAGGCGAGCACGGCGAAGGCCACCAGCGCTTCGATCAGCGAGACGCCGCGCGCGGCGCGCCGGACTCGTGTGGCGCAGGCCGCCGGAGCCATGCGGGAGGTCATGGCGCGAAGTCCCTCCAGCCGCCGGGAACCTTGACGAACGATCCGGCCGTGCGGCGCAGACGGTTCATCACCGCGCTGTCGTAGACGAGCGTCGGGTTGCCCGCGACCTGCAGGTCGTGCTCGGCGACGATGCCGCCTCGCACGGTGCCCGCGTTGGCCGTGGCCCAGGCGGCGGCACGGCTGTAGATCACGCCGTGCACCGTCGGCGCGCCGGCGAACTCGACGCTGCCGTCGGCGACGATGACCACCGGCGCGGCCGCGCTGCCGACATCGACGTCGATGCGCAGCGGACCGGCGCCCTGCACGTGGATCACGTGACCGGGCCGGAGCAGCGCGCTGTCGACGACGCCGTCGGCGTCGCTCGCGTTGCAGCCGCCGGCGCAGGCCACGGCAGCGGCGGCCGGCTGCTCGAAGTAGGTTGCGGTCCACATGCCGAACACGCTGTCGAACATGCGCTCGGCCCCGTTGTTGGCCGGCGTGGCGGGTACCAGCGGCGGCACGAGATCGGGCAGTTGCATGGCCGGATCGTTGTCGATCACCGAACGTGCGACCGGCGTGCCGGGCAGCGTGCGCAGCGTGGCGATCGCGGGGTTGAACGCGGTGCCGGAAAGCACCGTGGTGCCGCTCGAGGCGGCGTCGGTGTTGGTCACCGTGAGCGTGGCGCCGGGCGCGACCGTCGTCGTGCCGCGCACCAGCAGCGGCGCGTTGGGCGGCGTGCCCAGGCCGCTGCGCAGCGCCAGCACCGTCGACAGCGCGGCCAGTCCGTCGCCCGACTGTGCGCTGCGCGTGAAGCGCAGGCAGGCCGGATCGGGCCGCGTGCAGGAGTTGACGTCGACACGCACGATGCCGGGGCGCGCCGCGATCGCCGTGAAGCGCAGCCAGAACGCGGTGTAGGGTCCGGCGCCGTTCTGGACGAACGCCGGGTTGGGCTCGCCGGCGGCCGGGCAGTCGCAGGACCAGCCGGTGCCGTCGAACACGCAGCCGGCGAGCCGGTCCGGCACCGGCGTGATGTTGCCGGTGGCCGCGTCGATGGCGAGGTAGCGCTCACGAAACGACGGCTGCGGCGCGGCGGCGTTGACGGCCGCCGCATTGGCCAATGGCTGGCAGTCGTCGCTCATGCGGGCGTCGTTCAGCCGCGCGATCGCCCACTCGATGCCGGCGTCGGCGGCTTCGAAGGCGAGCGTCGAGCGGTACTGGTTGCCCGAGGTGCGCTGCTCGAAGATCAGGTTGCGGCTGGTATAGGCGGCAACCAGCGAGACGATGAAGAACAGCACCATCACGACGACGAGCGAGGCCGCGCCGCGCGCGGCCCGGCGCGAAGGCAGCCGCTGCCGTGCGGCGAGCCGCGGGGGCGTGTGGTGGACTGGCCGGAGGGAGGGCATGGCGACGCTTCAGCTCGGGCAGGCCTGCGGCGGCGCGCCCGCGACGTTGAACTGGACCTTGTCGTTGCGCTGGCGCACGCGGCTGCGGATCGAGCGGCGCACGGTGTCGTCGGCGCGCGCATGGGCGGTGATCTCGACGACGAATTCGTTCACCGTCTGCTCGGGCCAGCAATCGACCGTATTGCCCGGTTGGCACAACTTGGGACAGGGGATGCGCACCGTGGTCAGCGGCTCCCGCGTCACCTGGAACGAATCGACCACCATCACGTTGCCGTCGGTGAGGTCCTGCTCGGGCATGTTCGGGCCGAGCGTGGTGCGGACGACGCCGTTGACCAGCCGGAAGCGCCAGCCGCCCGTCTCCGTTGTGCGCTGGTAGCTGAAGTTGACGTCATTGGTGGCGACGTTGGCCGGCGCCGACGTGGTGTTCAGCGCATTGGCCGCCGCCGGAGTGTCGTCGCTGACGATGCCCCTCCACGATTCGTTCCACGCTCCGATGCGGCGCAACTCGCGCGCCACGATGTCGGCGGTGGCGCGCAGATCCTGCTGCAGTTGCGTGTCGAGCAGCAGGCGACGGTTCTCGCCGAGTTGGCCGGAGACGATGAGCGACGCGGCGGCGACGACGAACAGCCCGACCACGACCCCGACCATCAACTCGACGAGCGACAGGCCGCGCGCTGGCGCGCGACGCCGGTGACGGGAAGCCAGGCGTCGATGGTCAGCGCTCGATGGGGTCATGTCACGCTGCCGCTCAAGGTGCCGGGATGCCGAGGCAGTTCTTTACGCCCGGGTCCGGCGCCGGGCACAGGTCGAACCCCGGCACCGATTGATCCGGTGAGCACACGGTTGGTCGACCGGCGAGGCTGATGTCGATACGCAGGCGGCCGCGCGGCCGTCGCGTGACCTCGAAGCAGAAGTCGCGGTCGATGGGCGCGCCGGAGCTGACGATGCTGATGCCCCCGATCACCGGGTTGTAGGCGAACCACTTCTCCTGGAACCGCGGCAGGCGCAACTGGATGTCCTGACTGCGCGGCACCTGCACGATGCGCACCTCGCGTTGCGTGCCGATGCAGGCGTTGCCCGGGTTGGCCGTGCAGTTGCACTTGGACGGGTCGAGCGAGCTTGCGTTGAGCGGGTCGATGCTGCTCGCGAACAGCGTGTAGCAGCTCATCGATTCGGCCGCGTTGTTGCGCACCAAGAACCCGACGAACTGATTGCGCGACAGCGCCTCGCTGCGCGCGAACTGCACGTCGGTGACGGCCTGCGCCGCGATGCCGCGCAGCCGCTGCATGCCGATCATCTCGCGCATCGAGGGCGCCACCAGCGCGATCAGCACGCCGATGACGGCGATGACGATCATCACCTCGAGCAGCGTCAGCGCCTGGGTGGCGCGGCGCAGCGGGCGGCGGGGCGGCAGCAGCGGTTCCATCGGCGCGGGCCCTCGGTCTCAGCGTGCCCAGCAACGCGCCGGATCCGGGTCGGCGAGCGCCCAGTCGACGCCGGCCGCAGCGGCCGCGCCTGCCTGGCGCAGGTTGCCGTCCTGCATGCGCACGGCCAGCACCTTGCAGCTGCCGTCCTGGGCCTGCGAGGTGCCGGCGACGGCCGTCGCGCTCAGCACATAGCCGCGGTCGCCGGCGCCGACGAGCGCCACAGCGAGATCGTAGTAACCGTTGGCGGTGCGCACGCCGGCCATGCCCAACCCCGGCGGCACGGCGTTGCGCGCGTCGGTGAGCGAGGCGGCGTACACCGGCTGCGTACTGCGGTGCCGCTCCTGCATCTGCTGCACGTTGGACAAGGCCGCGAAGGCCTCGCTGCGCCGGCTCTTGCGGATCGAATTCTGGTAGACCGGCAGCGCGATGGCGACCAGGATGGCCACGATGACCACCGCGATCATCATCTCGATCAGCGTGAAACCACGCTGCGGCAGCCGATCATGACCAAGCCCCATGCCGCCGATTGTTCCGGCCGGGCGCGGCCGCCGCCATGCCGCTTGTCGGCTTTCGTCTGCCGGTCGTCGGCGCGCCGCTTTCAGCACGCAGGCAGGCCGCCGACGCGTGCACCGGGCGAGCAACTGCGCACCCGTCCCATGATGTTGATGATCTGCCGGATCTCGCGGCCGTCACGGCCGGCGATGCGCATCGTCGCGGTCGGCGTCACCGTGCCCTCGAGCGGCGCGAAGACCAGCGAACGCACGTTGGCGCTCAGCGTGACGCCGCCCGCGGCGGCGACGCGCACGTGGCGCAGCACCGCCGCGTCGGCAGCACACGCGGGGCCGGCGGCGCCGCAGCGGCATGGCTGCGCGCCGCCGGCATGCACGACGTAGCAGGCACCGGCGGCATCGGCGTCGAAGGCGATGCGCACCGTGCGGTTCAGCGCGACGGCCTCGCTGCGCGCGAGTTGGAGATCGGTCTCGAGCTGCGCCGCCACGCCTTCGAGATGGCGCCGCTCACGCGCGGTCTCGAAGCCGGGGACGGCGCTTCCGAGCGCGACCAGGCTCACCGCCAGGGCGACCATCGATTCGGTGAGGCTGAAGCCGGCGGCGCGGCGGCGGGGCACGGGGATGCGCTTCATTTCGGGCTCCATGCGGTGTGGCATGGCGCCCAATGTAGGAAGACGCGCCGCCCGGCGCGACCCCGGCAGGTGGGTGCAGTCGGGGGCTCCGAGGGGTGGGGTGTAGGTATCCCCCGCTCGGGGGCAGCAGGAGGGGCGGCGCCGCGCACGGCGCGACGGCTCAGATGTCGCGGATCAGCTGCCGGAAGGCGTCGACGTCCTCGAATTCGCGATACACCGAAGCGAAGCGCACGTACGCCACCTTGTCGATGCGTTTGAGCTCGCGCATCACGAGCTCACCGAGGCGGGCACTGGCCACCTCGCGCGCCGCGCCGGCGAGCAGCTTGTCCTGAATGCGCTCGAGCGCGGCGTCCACCTGCTCGGTGCTCACCGGCCGCTTGCGCAGCGCGAGCATCATCGAAGCGCGCAGCTTCGCCGGGTCGAACTCGACGCGCGAGCCGTCCTTCTTGACCACCGCCGGCAGCGCGATCTCGCCGCGTTCGTAGGTGGTGAAGCGCTTCTCGCAATGCGTGCAGCGCCGGCGCCGGCGCACGACATCGCCCTCGTCGGACTCGCGCGTCTCGACGACCTGGGTCTCGTCGTGGCCGCAGTAGGGGCAGCGCATGCTGCGGGGGGCCGGGGGTTCAGCGGTAGACGGGGAACGCGCTCGTCAGCGCGGCGACCTCGGCGCGCACGGCGGCGATGCGCCCGGCGCTGTGCGGCTCGTCCAGCACGTCGGCGATCAGGTGCGCCGTCCGGCGTGCCTGCTCGATGCCGAAGCCGCGCGTCGTCATCGCCGGCGTGCCCAGGCGGATGCCGCTCGTGACCATGGGCTTTTGCGGATCGTTCGGGATGCCGTTCTTGTTGCAGGTCATGTGCGCCTGGCCGAGGATGGCCTCGGCTTCCTTGCCGGTGAGGCCCTTGGGGCGCAGGTCGACCAGCATGAGGTGGCTCTCGGTGCGGCCGCTGACGATGCGCAGGCCGCGCGCGGCCAGCGTCTCGGCCAGCACGCGCGCGTTGTCGGCCACCTGCTGCTGGTAGAGCTTGAACGCGGGCTGCAGCGCCTCCTGGAAGGCCACCGCCTTGGCGGCGATGACGTGCATCAGCGGCCCGCCCTGGATGCCGGGGAAGATCGCGCTGTTGATCTTCTTGGCGATCTCCTCGTGGTTGGTGACGACGATGCCGCCGCGCGGCCCGCGCAGGCTCTTGTGCGTCGTGCTCGTCACGACGTCGGCATGCGGCACCGGGTTGGGGTAGACGCCGGCGGCAATGAGCCCGGCGTAATGCGCCATGTCGACCATGAGGTAGGCGCCGACCGCCTTGGCCACCCGGGCGAAGCGCTCGAAGTCGATGCGCAGGCTGTAGGCGCTGGCGCCGGCGATGATGAGCCTGGGGCGATGCTCGTGCGCCAGCCGCTCCATCGCCTCGTAGTCGATGGCCTCGGCCGCGTCGAGGCCGTAGCTGACGACCTTGAACCACTTGCCGCTCATGTTGAGCGCCATGCCGTGCGTGAGGTGTCCGCCCTCGGCCAGGCTCATGCCCATGATGGTGTCGCCGGGCTGCAGCAGCGCGAACAGCACCGACTGGTTGGCCTGGCTGCCCGAATTGGCCTGCACGTTGGCGAAGGCCGCGCCGTAGAGCTTCTTCAGCCGCTCGATGGCCAAGGTCTCGACGACGTCGACGTATTCGCAGCCGCCGTAATAGCGCCGGCCCGGGTAGCCCTCGGCGTACTTGTTCGTCATCTGGCAGCCTTGCGCGGCCATCACCGCCGGCGAGGTGTAGTTCTCGCTGGCGATCAGCTCGATGTGCTCTTCCTGGCGGCGGTTCTCGGCCTCGATCGCGGCCCAGACTTCGGGGTCGACGCGGGCGATCGTGGATTGGGTGCGGTCGAACATGGCGGTCCTCTCTGGCTCTTCGGCGCTTCGCGGTGGAGGGCCCCGACGCTGGGCGCAGCGGCCGGCGCGAAGCCTGCGCCGGGTGAACGGCCCGAAGCGCGCGCGACCGGGAGGCTGCTGCGATGCGTGCTTTCCGGTGGCCGCCCCGACTCGGGGTCGGCCGGCGGCGCAGGGCCGCGGCGCTGCCTGCCCCATCTCCGCTCTTCTATCGCCGCTTGTGCCGGCTCTCAGTGTAGCGTGCGGAGTTCACGGCCCAATCACGGCCCCACCGGCGGCACTTCGGCCGCCGTGCCAGGGCATCAGCGCAGCATCGCCACGGCGCCGGGCGCCTCGTCGGCCGGCGCGGGCGCGCCGGCGGGTCCGTCGGCGGATCGCTGCGGCGCGCTCGGTGCAGCGGGCCGGGTCGTGCCGGCGGGCACCTTCTTGCCGTCGGCCACATGGCGCAGCAACGACTGTTCGGCCAGCACGCGCCCGACATAGCCGCCGTCGCTTTCCATCAGCGCCGCGCCGACGTACTGGCGCAGACCCTCTTGCAGGCTGCCGGCGCGCGCGATGCACTCCTTGAGGACCTGCACGCCCACGCGCAGGTTGCTGATCGGATCGAAGGCCGCGTGGGTGCCGCCGAAGGCCACGTACTTGTCGTCGTGCACGCGCGTCATCACCTGCATCAGGCCCTGCGCGCCGACCGGGCTTTGCGCGAACGGGTTGAAGCTCGACTCGATGGCCATGATCGCGAGGATCAGGGTCGGGTCGATGCCGGCGCGCCGGCCGATCATCCACGCCTCCTGCACCAAGGCGCCGATCGGCTCGGGCGCCACCTTGTAGCGGCGTGCGATCCAGTTGGCCACGGCGGCCTGTTCGCGCGGCAGCGAGCGCGGGTCGGCCGCGGTCGCGCGCGTCACCGCCTCCGGCTCCGACAGGGACGGCAGCAGGTTGCCGGCGGCCAGTTCGCGCTGCTCGTGGCGCTGCTGCAGGTATTCGAGGGTGACGCTCTCGAACTGCTGGCGCAAGTCGGCACGGCCGAAGCCGAATGCCAGCGTCACCACGGCCGCCAGCCCCACCAGGGCCAGGGTGTTGTGGCTGACTTCCAGCATCCCGTGCCCGACGTCGCGGACGAAAACCCCCAGCGACCGGGCTGTGCCCTGCCACGCACGGCACAGCCATTCATTGGCTCGCATCCTGGCTCACTCCTTGTCGCGCGGATCGAAGCCAAGGGGCCGGATGACCGCGCGACCATAATCGCCCTCGCGCTGCGCCGGCCGTCTCGGCCGCTGCTCTCGCCGCTGGCGCTGAACGCCTGCGAACCCAGGTAGGGCGGGTTTACCCTGATGTCTCAGGTTTCGGGCGATTCTAGGAACCGTCAAATACGCGGTCAAGAATTTGAAACTCGCTCTTAATTCAAAATTGGAATGAAGTACACAGACCTCAGGGGCTTCCTGGGTCAGCTCGAGGGTGTCGGCGAGCTTCGAAAACTCGCCAAACCAATCTCGCCGCGCCTCGAACTGACGGCTATCGGCGACAAGTTGCTGCGTTCCGGCGGGCCGGCGCTGCTGTGCACCGAACCGGTCGGGCACCGGATTCCTTGCCTGATCAATTTGTTCGGCACCCCTAAACGAGTGGCCTTGGGCATGGGTGCCGGCTCGGCCGACGAGTTGCGCGAGATCGGTGAGCTGCTGGCGGCGCTGAAGGAACCCGATCCGCTGCGCGGACGCAAGGACGCAGGACGTCTGTGGCAGATGGCCAGGGCGCTGTGGGACATGAGGCCGGCGGTGCTGCGCGAAGCGCCCTGCGGCGAGGTCGTGCATGAGGGCGACGCAGTCGATCTCGGGCAGTTGCCGATCCAGACCTGCTGGCCGGGCGATGCCGGCCCGCTGATCACCTGGGGGTTGGTGGTCACCCGGGGACCGCAGGGCGTGACAGCGCCCCGGCTGCGCCAGAACCTGGGCATCTATCGCCAGCAGGTGATCGGCCGGCGCGAGGTCATCGTGCGTTGGCTGGCGCAGCGCGGCGGGGCGCTCGACTTCCGCGAGTTCGCCCGGGCCAACCCGGGCCGACCGTTCCCGGTTGCCGTAGCGCTCGGCGCCGACCCGGCGACCATGCTGGGAGCGGTGACGCCGGTGCCCGACTCGCTGTCGGAGTACCAGTTCGCCGGCCTGCTGCGCGGCAGCCGCACCGAACTCGTGGACACGCGGGTCGGCGAAGGCGAACGCCGCCTGCAGGTGCCCGCCAGCGCCGAGATCGTGCTCGAGGGGCATGTTCCCGCGGCGCCGCCCGGTTTCGCCGGCGCGAGCGAGTCTGGCGTGCGCCTGCGCGAGCAAGGCGGCTACCTGCATGCGCTCGAGGGCCCGTTCGGCGACCACACGGGCTACTACAACGAGCAGGACTGGTTCCCTGTTCTGCGCATCGACCGCCTCAGCCACCGCCGCGACCCGATCTACCACAGTACCTACACCGGCAAGCCGCCGGACGAACCGGCGGTGCTGGGGGTGGCGCTCAACGAGGTCTTCGTGCCGATCCTGCGCAAGCAGTTTCCGGAGATCGTCGACTTCTATCTGCCGCCGGAGGGCTGCAGCTACCGGCTCGCCGTGCTCAGCATGCGCAAGAGCTACCCAGGCCACGCCAAGCGCGTGATGTTCGGCGTGTGGAGCTTCCTGCGCCAGTTCATGTACACGAAGTTCATCGTCGTCACCGACGACGACGTGACGATCCGCGACTGGAAGGAGGTGATCTGGGCGATCACCACCCGCATGGACCCGGTGCGCGATACGCTGCTTGTGCCCGACACGCCGATCGACTATCTGGACTTCGCCTCACCGGTGAGCGGCCTGGGCGGCAAGATGGGGCTGGACGCCACCAACAAGTGGCCGGGCGAGACGACGCGCGAATGGGGCCGGCCGATCGTCATGGATCCGACCGTGCAGGCGCGTGTCGAGGGCCTGCTGGACGCGCTGCAGTAGCAACCCTGCAGTTTAGTCCGCGCTGCCCGCGTGCGGCGCGATAGCCGAGTCGGTCGCGCGGCCTGCCCTTGCACGCGCACGGTGCGTGCCGTACTCTCGGCTTGCCTGCTCGCAGGCATTTACCGACGGCGCAAACCAAGCGCGTCAGGAGCCCCGGACTTCCTACCTCCGGAGCCCCGAAGGCGGCGTGAGCCGCCCGCCCCTCCCGCCGGCAACGGCGCGGAGGGGTTGCCGTTTTGGGGGGTGCTCAGGGCGCCCGGCGCGCTCGACACGCCTGGTACAAGGTCCGGCGCAACCGGCCGGCTGCCTTCTTCCACGCGCCGGCCGCGCAGGCGCTACAGCGCCGTCACCGAAGCCGAACGGTCCAGCGCCGTGCCGTGCGCGCGGGCTCGACCCGGCCGCTTCGGCGCGCCCGAAGAGCACGGGCGGCGCGGGCGCATCGATAATGGATCGCACGGGAGACAACGCCCTTGCTGCTGCAGCGCTTCGAGAGCCTGGTGCATCCCTACCCGGATGCGTTGCCGCCTCCGCCGCCGCGGGATTTCTTCGCCTTCCTCTGGGAGTGCGCGCGCGGCGTGCGGCCGTTCCTGCTGCTGGTGACGCTGTTCACCGCCGGTATCGGCGCCTTCGAGGCGCTGCTGTTCTCGATGATGGCGCACGTGGTCGACGCGCTGGCGCAGACGCGCCCGGCCGAGCTGTGGGCGCGCCACGGCGCGACGCTCGCGCTGCTCGCCGGCGTGCTCGTCGGCTCGATCGCGCTGGCCGCGCTGCAGGCCCTGTTCAAGTACCAGGCCGTATACGGCAATTTCCCGATGCGGCTGCGCTGGAACTTCCACCGCCTGCTGCTCGAGCAGAGCATGAGCTTCTACCAGGACGAGTTCGCCGGCCGCATCGCCACGAAGGTGATGCAGACCGCGCTCGCGGTGCGCGACAGCTGGCTGATCGTGACCGACATCCTGGTCTACGTGATCATCTACTTCGTCACCATGGTCGGCATCGTCGGCGCCTTCGACTGGGTGCTGACGCTGCCCTTCCTCGGCTGGCTCGGTCTTTACCTCGTTGCACTGCGCTTCTTCGTGCCGCGCCTGGGCCGGGTCGCGCGGGCGCAGGCCGACGCGCGCAGCCTGATGACCGGCCGCATCACCGACGCCTACACCAACATCGCCACCGTCAAGCTGTTCGGCCATGGCCGGCGCGAGGCGCAGTTCGCGCGCAGCGCGATGGAGGAGTTCATGGTCACGGTGCACGGTCAGATGCGCCTGGTGACCGGATTCGAGGTCTCGATCCAGGCGCTGTCGGTCGCGCTCGTGGCGGCCACCGCCGGTGCCTGCCTGTGGGGCTGGACCCAGGGCACGGTGACGCTGGGCGCGGTGGCGGCGGCCACCGCGATGGCCTTCCGCCTGAACGGCATCTCGCACTGGATGATGTGGGAGATGGCGTCGCTGTTCGAGCATGTCGGCACCGTTGCCGACGGCATGAACACGCTGGCCCGGGCGCGCGCGGTGGTCGACCGGCCCGATGCCGTGCCGCTCGTGGTGACGCGCGGCGAACTGCGCTTCGAGCAGGTGAGCTTCGCCTACGGCGGCGGCAAGAAGGTGATCGACGACTTCGCGCTCGTCGTGCGCCCGGGCGAGAAGATCGGCCTCGTCGGCCGCTCGGGTGCCGGCAAGAGCACCTTGGTCAACCTGCTGCTGCGGCTGTACGAATTGGAGGGCGGCCGCATCCTGGTCGACGGCCAGGACATCGCCGCCGTCACCCAGGTCAGCCTGCGCGGCGCGATCGGCATGGTCACGCAGGACACCTCGCTGCTGCACCGTTCGGTGCGCGACAACATCGTCTACGGCCGGCCCGGCGCCGCCGAAGCCGAGATGCGCGGCGCCGCCGAGCGCGCCGAGGCGCACGAGTTCATCGCCGGCCTGGCCGACCCCAAGGGCCGCCGCGGCTACGACGCGCATGTCGGCGAGCGCGGCGTCAAGCTCTCGGGCGGGCAGCGCCAGCGCATCGCAATCGCGCGCGTGATGCTCAAGGACGCGCCGATCCTGCTGCTCGACGAGGCGACCAGCGCGCTCGACAGCGAAGTCGAGGCCGCGATCCAGGCCAGCCTGTACCGGCTGATGGAAGGCAAGACGGTGGTGGCGATCGCGCATCGCCTGTCGACCATTGCCGCGATGGATCGACTGGTGGTGATGGAACAGGGCCGCATCGTCGAGACCGGCGACCACCGCAGCCTGCTTGCGCGGGGCGGCATCTACGCGCGGCTGTGGGCGCACCAGAGCGGCGGCTTCCTGGGCGAGGACGCCGACGACGACGCGACCGGACCGCAGGGCGCGGCCGGCGCGGCGTCTTCTCGCGTTGCGGTCTGACCCGAGGCGCCGGCTTGCGTCCGGCGCAAGCGCCAGCTCGCCTTCAGACGGTGCGGCCGGGGCCGGGCGCCGAAGCCAGCTCGAGCTCGAGATCGAACGGCATCGTCTCGGCGAACGCCGGCACGATCGTCTTGGTGACGATCGGCTCGGTGTCGATCCACGACGAGTCCTCGGCCGCGCCGGGGCCGCGGCTCATGCGGCCGAGCGCCTGGCCGAGTGCGGCGCGTCGCTCGGCGCCGTCGCCGCCTGCGCGCTGCGGCGCATCGGCGTGCGGCACGGCAGCGGCCATGCGGCGCGCGCGCAGCGCTGCGTACATCCCGGCGATGCGCGTCTCCATCGCTTCGACATGCCGTTCGGCCTCGAAGCGCGACTGCTCGGACCGGGCCAGGTGGCGCAGGGTCTCGAGCGCACGCTGGCGCTGCCCCCAGGCGAGCGCGGCAGCGGCTGCGACGACGGCGAGGCCGGCGAGGGCGATGCCGATCGGGAGCAGGCTTTCGTCCATCCGACCGCTATCGGCACCTCGGTCCGGGGCTTGAGCCCGGCGGTGCCGGCGCGCCACCGGTCGTCGGCCGCGGCGTGACGCCGTGTCGCTGCGTGGCGGGGTGCCCAAGGCCCCGGCCGTGTCGGCGCTGCGCGCGCGAGCCGCGCGGTTCAGCCGACCTCGCCTTCGGGGACGAACCGCAGCGCCACGCCGTTGTTGCACCAGCGCTGGCCGCTGGGCTGCGGACCGTCGTCGAACACATGACCGTGATGGCTGCCGCAGCGCGCGCAGTGGTACTCGGTGCGCATCATCGCGTGGCGCCGGTCGGTCTGCGTCGCGAAGGCGCCGGGCAGCGTCGCGAAGAAGCTCGGCCAGCCCGTGCCGCTGTCGAACTTCATGGCGCTCGTGAACAGCGGCGCGCCGCAGGCCGCGCACAGGTAGGTGCCCTTGCGCTGCTCCTCGTACAACGGACTGGTCCACGCACGCTCGGTGCCTGCGCGGCGCAGCACCGCGTATTGCTCGGGGCTGAGGCAGGTCTGCCATTCGCCTTCGCTGCGTCCGGGCTTGTCGCTCATCGCTCGTCTCCCGCTGGTTGCGCGATCGTCGCACGGGCGGCCGCCCGGAGGCGGCGGCAGGGGCAAGCGCGCCGCACGACAATGGGCGCCGCATGTCCGACACCACTTCCCTGCGCGGCGTACCGACGGACGCCGCGCCGCCCATGGCGCTCGACCGCTACAAGCCCTTCTGGGCCAAGCGCCTCGGGCCGGCCCCCTTCCTGCCGACGAGCCGCGCCGAGATGGAGGCGCTGGGCTGGGACAGCTGCGACGTCGTCATCGTCACCGGCGACGCCTACGTCGACCACCCGAGCTTCGGCATGGCGGTGATCGGACGCGTGCTCGAGGCGCAGGGCTTTCGCGTCGGCATCGTGGCGCAGCCCGACTGGCAGTCGGCCGACGCCTTCGGCGCGCTCGGCCGGCCGAATCTGTACTTCGGCGTCGCGGCGGGCAACATGGATTCGATGATCAACCGCTACACCGCCGAGCGCAGGATCAGGAGCGAGGACGCCTATACGCCCGGCGGCGAGGCCGCGAGGCGCCCCGACCGTGCCACGCTCGTGTATACGCAGCGCTGCAAGGAGGCCTACGCCGACGTGCCGGTGGTGATCGGCGGCATCGAGGCCAGTCTGCGCCGCATCGCGCACTACGACTACTGGCAGGACAAGGTGCGGCGTTCGATCCTCGTCGACAGCAAGGCCGACTTGCTGCTGTACGGCAACGCCGAGCGCGCGATCGTCGAGCTCACGCACCGGCTGGCGCGGCGCGAGCCGATCGGCAGCATCACCGACCTGCGCGGCAGCGCCTTCGTCGTGCGCCCCGCCGCCGGCGCCGCGATGACGGGCTGGATGGAGCTCGATTCCACCGACGTCGACCTGCCGGGCCGCGTCGACGAGCATGTCAGCCCGTATGCCGGACCCGCCCGACCTGCCGGGTGTGCGGCATCGGCCGCGCCTGCCGACGCCGAAGCGGCCGCCGGCGCCGCCGGCGCGGCCGCGCCGGTGACGCCGACGCCGCCTGCCGCTGCGCGTGCCGGCGCCGCCAAGCTGCCGCCGCGCGCACGCACGGTGATCCGCCTGCCGGCCTACGAGCAGGTCAAGGCCGACCCGGTGCTCTACGCGCACGCCAGCCGCGTGCTGCATCTCGAGACCAACCCGGGCAATGCGCGCGCGCTCGTGCAGCGCCACGGCGAGGGTGCGGGCGCGCGCGACGTCTGGATCAACCCGCCTCCGATTCCCCTCGCCACGCCGGAGATGGACTGGGTGTTCGGCCTGCCCTACGCGCGCAGCCCGCACCCGAGCTACGCCGACGCGGCCGGCCGCCACGACGGCGCCACCCGGATCCCGGCCTGGGAGATGATCCGCTTCAGCGTCAACATCATGCGCGGCTGCTTCGGCGGCTGCACCTTCTGCTCGATCACCGAGCACGAGGGCCGCATCGTGCAAAGCCGCAGCGAGGCGTCGATCCTGCGCGAGATCGAAGAGGTGCGCGACCGCGTGGCCGGCTTCACCGGCGTCGTCAGCGACCTCGGCGGGCCCACCGCCAACATGTGGCGTCTGGGCTGCAGGAGCCGCGACATCGAAGCCGCCTGCCGCAAGCCCAGCTGCGTCTACCCGGGCATCTGCGGCAACCTGCGCACCGACCACGCACCGCTCGTGCAGCTGTACCGCAAGGCACGCGCGCTGCCCGGCGTGAAGAAGGTGGCGATCGGCTCGGGGCTGCGCTACGACCTCGCGGTGACCAGTCCCGAGTACGTGCGCGAGCTCGTGGCGCACCATGTCGGCGGCTACCTCAAGATCGCGCCCGAGCACACCGAGGCCGCTCCGCTGGCCAAGATGATGAAGCCGGGCATCGGCACCTACGAGCGCTTCAGGCAGCTGTTCGACGCCGCCAGCGCAGCAGCCGGCAAGAAGCAGTATCTGATCCCGTACTTCATCGCCGCGCACCCCGGCACGAGCGACGAGGACATGATGAACTTGGCGCTCTGGCTCAAGCGCCACGGCTTCAAGGCCGACCAGGTGCAGACCTTCTACCCGAGCCCGATGGCGACGGCGACGGCGATGTACCACAGCGGCCTCGACCCGCTGGCCGGCATCCACCGCGACGAGCGCCGCGGCGAGCGCGTCGACGTCGTGCGCGGCGAGCGCCGGCGCCGGCTGCACAAGGCGTTCCTGCGCTGGCACGACCCGGCCAACTGGCCGCTGCTGCGCGAGGCGCTCGAGGCGATGGGACGCGCCGATCTGATCGGCCCGGGCCGGCATCACCTGGTGCCGCGCCGGCAGCCGGCCGGTGCCGGTTGCCAGGGCGCCCGACGCAGGAGCGCCGCGTCGACGGGCGCAACCCCGACGGCGCCGGCACCCCGGCGCGGCAGCATCCTCACGCAGCACACCGGACTTCCGCCGCGCAGCGCCGCGGGCACGAGCAGGAAGCGCTGACGCGCCGCGGCTGCCCGCGCGGTCAACGCCGGCGTGGGCCGGGGCGTTGTCGGCACGCGCCCGCCGGGCGCCCAAGCCTCGCGGGCGGGTGCCCGTGCAACCCAGGAGCAGACATGTTCAAGCGGATCCTTGCGGCCTTGCTGGCCTTCGTCGCGATGTCGGTGTTCGCCGCCGTCGACGCCAACACCGCCTCGCAGACCGATCTGGACGGCATCAAGGGCATCGGCCCGGCCATCGCGGGGCATATCGTCGAGGCACGCAAGGCCGGCGCCTTCAAGGACTGGTCCGATTTCATCGAGCGCGTCAAGGGCGTCGGCGAGCACAACGCCGCCAAGTTCTCCGAGGCCGGCCTGACGGTCAACGGGGCCGCGTTCAAGGGCCTGCCGGCCAAGGCCGCGGCCAAGCCGGCCGCGACGCCGGCGCCTGCGGCCAAGCCGGCAACGGCGGCAACGGCGGCGACGGCAGCCGCGCCGGCGGCCAGGACCGAGCCCGCCAAGGTCGAAGCGAAGGCGGATGCGAAGGCCGATGCGAAGGCGGCCAAGGAAGCGGCCAGGAAGGAGAAGGCCGAGAAGGCCGAGGCCGCGAAGAAGGAAAAGGCCGAGAAGGCCGAAGCGAAGAAGAAGGAACAGGAAGCCAAGGCTGCGGCCAAGGCCGCCTCGGCCGCGAAGAAGTAGCCGGGCTGCGCCGTCGCGCGCGACGACGTCAGCGCGAGCGCGCGGCGGCCTCGAGGCCGCCGCGGCGCATCTGCGAGGGGCGCACCCGTGCGCCGCGCTCGGGACGCACTCGCACCCGCTCAGGCCGCTTCGGCAGCCAGCGCTGCGGCCAGCGCGTCGAGTTCGGCCCGGGTGTTGTACGCCTGCACCGACACGCGCACGAAGGTCCGGCCGCCGTGCTGCGTCACCGGCACCTCGATGCGGTGGCGCTCGAAGAGCTGCGCACGCAGCACCTCGGCATCGTGCCGGCGTACCGGGATCGACACCATCTGCGCGAAGGCGGTGTCCGGTGCGATCGCCGACAGGCCGTTGGCGGCGAGCACGCGGTGCATCAGCGCCACGGCTGCTTCGTGGCAGGCGGCGCGCCTGCGCGGCCAGTCGTGCGTGCGCTGGAATTCGAGCGCGGCGGGCACGGCAAGAAAGCCGGAGAGGTCGCGCGTGCCCTGCCACTGCAGCCTGCGCTCGAGCGTGCTGCGGCCGGTGTAGGCGTCGAATCCGGTGTGGCCGCCCGCGGCCGCGGCGCCGGCCGGTGCGGCTTCGGCGACATAGCCCCAGCTCACCACCGGCGCGTGCAGCGTCTCGTGGTGCTCGGCGCGCACGTGCAGGAAGCCGGTGCCCTTGGGCGCGCACAACCACTTGTGGCAGTTGCCGACGTAGAAGTCGGCGCCGAGCCGATCGAGCCCGAGTTCGATCTGCCCCGGTGCGTGCGCGCCGTCGATCAGCGTCAGCACGCCGCGCGCACGTGCGCCGGCGCACAGCTCGGCGAGCGGCAACACGAGCGCGGTGGTCGACGTCACGTGGCTGCAGAAGACGACACGCGTGCGCGCCGTGACGGCGCCGAGGAGGCGTGCGGCGAAGCGCTCCGGCTCGAACGGCAGCGGCAGCTCGACGCGCCGGTAGACGGCCGCGGTGCGCGCACAGACTTGCTGCCAGGCGGCGTCGCAGGCCCCGTATTCGTGGTCCGTGGCCAGCACCTCGTCGCCCGCGCGCAGCGCGAGCGAGCGCGCGACGATGTTGACGCCCGTCGTGGCGTTGGGCACGAAGACGAGGTCGTCGGCGCCCGCGCCGAGGTGGGCGGCCAGTGCCGTGCGCGCCTGGGCCAGCAGCGCGGCCGAGCGCCGGCCGAGGAACTGCACCGGGTTGCGCTCCATCTCGAGCTGCCCGCGCTGCTGCGCCTCGAGCACGGCACGCGGACAGGCGCCGAACGAGCCGTGGTTCAGGAAGACGATGTCCGGGTCGAGCAGGAACAGTTCGCGCATCGGCGTGATCTTCGCATCGCGCGCGGCCGGGCGTGGACAATGGCCGCATGGCCGCTGCCAGCCTGCTCGCACTCATCGACGACATCGCCGGCGTCCTCGACGACGTCGCGCTGCTGAGCAAGCTGGCGGCCAAGAAGACCGCGGGCGTGCTCGGCGACGACCTCGCGCTCAACGCGCAGCAGGTGAGCGGCGTCGTCGCCGAGCGCGAACTGCCCGTGGTGTGGGCGGTGGCACGCGGCTCGCTCGTCAACAAGGCGATCCTGGTGCCGGCGGCGCTGGCGATCAGCGCCTTCGCGCCCTGGGCGGTGACGCCGCTGCTGATGGCCGGCGGCGCCTTCCTCTGCTACGAAGGCAGCGAGAAGCTGGCGCACAAGCTGCTGCACGTGGGCGGGCAAGCCGCGAAGCAGCCGGCCGCAGCGGTGCCTGCGGCCGTCGTGTGCGGCGCCGCACCGGCGGGGGTCGCCGACGTCGAAGCCGCCCAGATCGGGGCCAGGCCCACCGAGGCCGGGCCGATCGACTCCGGGCCATTCGACGCCGCGGCACTCGAGCGGCGGAAGATCCGTGGTGCGGTACGCACCGACTTCATCCTGTCGGCCGAGATCGTCGCGATCACGCTCGACTCCGTAGCCCGCGCGCCGTTGCCGACCCAGGTGCTGGTGCTGTCGGGCATCGCGCTGGCGATGACGGTGGGCGTCTACGGCCTGGTCGGCGGCATCGTCAAGCTCGACGACCTCGGGCTGTGGCTGGGACGGCGCCCGGCTTTGCTGTCGCAGGCGCTCGGCCGCTGCGTGCTGGCCGCCGCCCCGGCGCTGATGAAGGCGCTCGGGATCGCCGGCACGGCGGCGATGTTCCTCGTCGGCGGCGGCATCGTGCTGCACGGCGTGCCGGCCTGGCAGCAGGCGGTGCAGGACTGGGCGAGCGGGCGAGGCGGCCTGACCTCGGCGCTCGCGCCTGCGCTGGCCGGCGCATTGCTCGGCATGGCCGTCGGTGCCGCCTTGCTTGCGCTGCTCACCCTGTGGCAGCGCCGCGGCGGTGCCGCGCGCAACTGAACGCCGCGTCCAGGCGCCCCGGTGCAGCGTGCCGCGCGCTCAGCGCCGCGAAGCGGGGAGCACCTTTTCGGCGAACCACGCGTCGAGCATGCGCTTCTCGTAGGGCAGTTCGCGGCCGGCGTCGCGCCCGAGCGTGCCGAAGAAGTAGTCGGGGGCGGCGAGCCGGTCCTCGCCGCGCGCCAGCGTGCCGCCCGCGCCGTCGAGATGCCAGCGCAGCGTCATGCGCGGCCAGTCGGCCCGGTTGCGCAGCACGCGTGCGTCGTCGAAGACGAGCGGATCCTGCTCGCCGGCGAGCTTGACGTCGAGGACGTCGACGCCGAGCGTTTGCCCCGCGGGCAGCCGGGCGGCGAGGGCCTGCACGTGGTCGGCAAGCACCTCGAGCGTGCGTTCGCGCTCGGCCGATGTGCGGCCGATGTCGGTGTAGCGCTCGGCGTGGACGAAGTTCACGACGGCCGTGCCCGCGGCGCGTGCCGGCGGCGTGACGAACACCAGCGCCAGCGCGGCGGCCAGCGCGGCCAGTACGGCGACGAGCGCGGCCCAGACGCGCGGGCGTGGCGGGCGTGAGCCGCGCGTCGCGGCGCGGCCGTGGCCGACCTGGGGTCTCGGGATCGGCGACATCTTCGCCTCCTGCTCGAGAACATGCGCGGCGGCGCGCGCCTGCCGCGCCTGCAGTGTCGATCACGACACCGGCGCCGCCCAGCCTGTTTTCAGAACTTTACGCCGGCGCGTCGTCGCGCGTCGCGCGCCGCTCGGGAGCGTGTCGCGCGTTGCCCTGCGCACCCGCCCGCAAGGCGCGCTTGCCTCAGGCGCCCCAGGTATCGCGCAGCGTCGCGATGCGGTTGAACACGGGGGCGTCTTCGGCGTGCAGCACGCGGTCGGCGACGAAGTAGCCGTGGCGCTCGAACTGCACGCGCTGCTCGCGCGGCAGGCGTGCCAGGCCCGGCTCGAGCCAGGCTTGCACCACGCTCAGGCTGGCCGGGTTGAGCACGCTGCGGAAGTCGCGTCCGCCGGCCTCGGGCTGGGCCGCGGTGAACAGGCGTTCGTACAGGCGCACCGTGGCGGGCCGGGCCTCGTGCCGGTCGACCCAGGTGATCGTGCCCTTGACCTTGACGGCGTCCGCGCCCGCGCTGCCGCTCTTGGTGCCGGGAACCACCTTGGCGAGCACCCTCGTCACCCGTCCCGCCGCGTCCTTCTCGCAGCCGGTGCACTCGACCACCAGGCCGTACTTCAGACGCACCTTGTTGCCGGGGTAGAGGCGATGAAAGCCCTTGGGCGGCGCTTGAGCGAAGTCGTCCTGATCGATCCAGACCGCGCGCGACAGGCCGAAGCTGCGTTGCCCGAGTTCGGGGCGTTGCGGATGCGCCGGTGCGCGGCAGGGTTCGACATGGTCGGCCGAGCCGAACACCTCGGCCCAGTTCGTCAGATCGAGCGCGAGCGGCGCCAGCACCGCCATCGCCCGCGGCGCCTGGCCCTCGAGGTCGGTGCGCAGGCAGCCGTCGAGCACGCGGTCGTCGATCCAGATGTTGGTCTTGCTGGCGCCGGTGCCGTCGGCCAGCGCGCGGATGGCGGCCGGCGTGTAGCCGCGCCGGCGCAGCCCGAAGATCGTCGGCATGCGCGGGTCGTCCCAGCCCTCGACGATGCCCTCTTCGACGAGGGCGCGCAGCCGGCGCTTGCTCGTCATCACGTACTCGAGGTTGAGGCGGCCGAACTCGTACTGCCGCGGCAGCGGCCGCGCCAGCAGGCCCAGATCGGCCAGGTTCTCGAGCAGCCAGTCGTAGAACGGGCGCTGGTCCTCGAACTCGAGCGTGCAGATGCTGTGCGTGATGCGTTCGAGCGCGTCCTCGATCGGATGGGCGTAGGTGTACATCGGGTAGATGCACCAGCGCTCGCCGCTGCGGTGGTGGGTGGCGCGGCGGATGCGGTAGATCGTCGGGTCGCGCAGGTTGATGTTCGGCGAGGCCATGTCGATCTTCGCGCGCAGCACCATCGCGCCGTCGGCGTGCCGGCCGTCGCGCATCTCGCGCAGGCGCGCGAGGTTCTCGGCCGGTGCGCGCTCGCGGTACGGGCTGGCGCTGCCGGGCGTGGCGAAGTCGCCGCGGCGCGCGCGCATCTCCTCGGCGCTCTGCTCGTCGACGTAGGCCAGCCCGGCTTCGACCAGCGCCTCTGCGGCGCGGTACATGAAGTCGAAGTAGTCGCTCGCGAAGTACAGATGGCTGGTGCCATGGGCCTGCCAGTCGAAGCCGAGCCAGTGCACGGCCTCGATGATCGCGTCGACGTACTCCTGCTCCTCCTTTTCCGGGTTGGTGTCGTCGAAGCGCAGATGGCACACGCCGCCGTAGTCGCGCGCCAGGCCGAAGTTCAGGCAGATGCTCTTGGCATGTCCGATGTGCAGGTAGCCGTTGGGCTCGGGTGGAAAGCGCGTGCGGATGCGCGCCGGGTCGGGCGCGCCGGCGGCGTGGTGCGCGGCGTCGCCGGGCGAGCCGCCGAAGGGGCGGTCGGCGTAGGTGCCGGCTTCCAGATCGCGCTCGATGATGGCGCGCAGGAAATTGCTCGGTCGGTGATCGGTCTCGCTCATCTCTGGTCCCCTGGCCCCTGCGGCGTGCCGCAGGGCTGCGCGCCGGTGCGGCGGCCCGAGCGGCGACATCGCGTTGCGCACGAGGACGCGATGGTCGTCGTGCGGCCCGAACGGCGCCCGAAGCCAAGCCGCCCCTGCGCGCGAAGGCGCGGCATTCTAGCGAGCGGGCCTCGAAGAGCAGCCTCGTTCGCGCGAGCGCGCGCGCGCAGCCGCCTGGCCGGGGGCGCCGAGCTCGCAGCGGGCAAGCGCAGAAACCACATGGCGGCGATCGCGGTCGCCGCGGGCACGCGGCGTCGCGGATCATGGCAGTGCCGCGGCGGATCCAGGCGTGCCACGCCCGGCGTGCGAGGCCGGGCAGGCGCCCTTCCGGCGACGGTGCGCAAGCCATAATCCACCATGGATCCGATCGCGCCTTCGCCTGCTGCCGTGAGCGGCGGGCTGCGTCCGCACCGCCCCTTGCCGGCGTATTACGGCGACGAGGTCGAGCATCGGCGCTTCCTGCAGCGCATCTTCGACGACACCGCGGTCGACTACGACCGCGTCGAGGGCGTGCTCGCGCTGGGCAGCGGGCGCTGGTACCGGCGGCAGGCACTCGCGCGCGCCGGGCTGGGCAGCGGCATGCAGGTGCTGGACGTCGGCTGCGGCACCGGCCTGCTCACGCGCGAGGCGCTGGCCCTCGTCGGGCCCGCGGGCGAAGTGGTCGGTGTCGACCCCAGTCCGGGCATGATGGGCAAGGCCCGCTTGCAGGGCGCGCGGCTGCTGGTCGGCCGCGCCGAGGCGATTCCGCTGCCCGATGCGAGCGTGGACTTCCTCTGCATGGGCTACGCGCTGCGCCACATCGACGACGTCGACACCACGTTTGCCGAATTCCGCCGCGTACTGCGACCGGGCGGGCGCTTGCTGGTGCTGGAAATCACCCGCCCGGCGGGCGCCCTCGGCCAGGTGCTGCTCAAGGCCTACATGCGCGGCGTCGTGCCGGCGCTGGCGCGGCTGGTCGCGCGCCGCCGCGATACGGCACTGCTGTGGCGCTATTACTGGGACACGATCGAAGCCTGCATCTCGCCGGCCGAGGTGCTGGCGGCGCTCGCGCGTGCCGGCCTGGCCGAAGCGCGGCGCGAGGTCTCGCTGGGCATCTTCTCCGAGTACGTGGCGCGTCGCCCGGCCGCCTGATCGTCTGGCGGCGCCGCGGCGCCGGCCCTTGCGGGCAGCGCGGGCGGCCAGGGCCTTGCGCGCACGGCGCCGGGGCAGGGCGCGGGCGGCACGCAAGCTAACATCCCGGATCGCGATGCTGGCGATTCGTTTCCCCGCATGAACGCTGTCCGATCCTGCCATGCCGCCGGCGCCGCTGCCCGGCGGCGCCTGCGCGGCGGCGTGGGCGCTGCCCCGAGCCGAGCGTGCGTGGGCAGGCGGCTCGCGTTCGCGCGCCGATGACGGTGAGGCGCCGGCTCCGTCGCCCTCTGGCGCAGCGGGCGCGCCAGACGCTGGCCGCCCTTGCCGTCGGCGCGGCCGCGCCGGCGCTGGCCGATGCCCCGCTGTGGGAGCTGGGCCTGGGCGCCGCCGCACTGCGGCTGCCCTACTACCGAGGCGCCGATCAGTCGCGCAACTGGCTGCTGCCGATGCCCTATCTGGCCTTGCGCGGCCGCGTGCTGCGCGCCGACCGCGATGGCGCGCGCGCGATGCTCGTCGACGGCGAGCGCCTCGAGATCGATCTCAGCGCCACCGCCAGCCCGCCGACGGCGAGCCGCTCGAGCGACGCGCGCGCCGGCATGCCCGACCTCGCCCCCACGGTGGAACTCGGACCCAACGCGAGCCTGGTGCTCGCGCGCGCGGCCGACTGGAAGCTCGAGCTGCGCCTGCCGGTGCGCGCCGTGTTCACGCTGCGCGGTACGCCGCAGCACATCGGCTGGAGCGTCGCGCCGAACCTCAATCTCGACCTGCGTTCGCGGCAATGGAACTTCGGCGCCCAGCTCGCGGCGCTGGCCGGCGACCGGCGGCTGCACGCCTACTACTACGACGTCGCGTCTGCCTACGCCACGGCGGCGCGGCCCGCCTGGCGTGCCGCCGCCGGACGCGCAGGCTGGCAGGGCACGCTGAGCGCGACGCGGCGCGACGCCTCGCTCTGGTTCGGAGCGTTCGTTCGCGTCGACACGCTGGCCGGTGCCGCGTTCGAGGCAAGCCCGCTCGTGCGTCGGCGCGACGACGTCTCCTTCGGCGTCGGCCTGGCCTGGATCTTCGCTGCCTCGGCGCAGCGCGCGGCGCCATGAGCGCGCCGGCGCCTGCGCGAGCGCGCACCGCGTCGCGTGCGGCGCGGAGGGCCGGTGCGTGAGCGCAGCGCCGGCCGCGGCGGCCTGGCTGGCGCTGCAGCTGCAGCTGCTGGCGCTGGCACTGGTGTCGCTCGGCTTCAATCTCGGCGCGCTGCTGCTGTACCCCTTGCTCGGGCGCGAGCGCGGGCGGCGTGCGGGCCGCGCCGGCATCGCCTGGGGTTACCGCGGCTACTGGGCGTTCACGCGGCCCTTCGGCCTTCTGCGCCTGGAGCAAGATGCGCTGGCGCCGCTGGCCGACGAACCCAGGCTCGTGCTGGTGGCGAACCACCCGAGCCTGCTCGACGCGATGCTGCTCGTCGCACGGCTGCCGCGCGCCTTCTGCATCATGAAGTCGAGCCTGCTGCACAACCCCTTCCTCGGGGCCGGCGCCAAGCTGGCGCGCTACATCCCGAACGACTCGGCGCACGCGATGGTGCGCGGCGCGGTCGCCGAGTTGCGCGCCGGCGGCCAGCTCGTGATGTTTCCCGAGGGCACGCGCACGACGTCGCCTCCGCTCAACGCCTTCCATCCGAGTTTCGCGCTGATTGCCAAGCACGCGCACGCGCCGATCCAGACCCTGTTCATCGACACCGACTCGCCCTACCTCGGCAAGGGCTGGCCGCTGTGGCGTTTGCCGCCGCTGCCGATCCGCTTCGGCGTGCGCCTGGGGCGGCGCTTCGAGCCGCGCGCCGATCACGAAGCGCTCACGCGCGAGATCGAGGCCTACTTCCGCGCCGATGCCGCTGCGCGCTCGAGTCGCGCATGAGCGCCGCGCCGCAGCCGGGCGGGCCCTGCGCGGCCGAGCCGGCGCCAGGCAGCGGGGCAGGGGCCGGCGTGGTGCCTGCTTCGCGCACACACCTCGTGCTGATCCCGAGCTACGACACCGGAGCGAAGGTGCTCGAGACCGTGGCCGAGGCGCGCGCGGCCTGGACGCCGGTGTGGGTGGTGTGCGACGGCAGCCGCGACGGCACGCCCGCGCAACTGCAGGCGCTGGCCGCGCGCGACAGCGGCCTGCGCGTGTTCGTGCTGCCGGTCAACCACGGCAAGGGCGCGGCGCTGCTGCACGGCCTGGAGGAGGCCGCGCGCTGCGGCTTCACGCATGCCCTGGCGATGGACAGCGACGGCCAGCACCCGGCGCGGCTGATCGCCGCCTTCATGCAGCGCTCGGCCGCGCGCCCCGAGGCGATGATCCTCGGCCGGCCGGTGTTCGACGCCAGCGCGCCGCTGCTGCGCGTGCGCGGGCGGCGGGTCTCGAACTGGTGGACCAACCTCGAGACGCTGGGCGCAGGCGTGGCCGATTCGCTCTACGGCTTTCGCGTCTACCCGCTCGCGCCGCTCGTGGCCGTGATGCGTGCGCAGCGCTGGATGCGGCGCTTCGACTTCGATACCGAGGCCGTCGTGCGGCTGGCCTGGCGCGGCGTCAAGCCGATCAACGTCGATGCGCCGGTGCGCTACCTGAGCGCGGCCGAGGGCGGCGTCTCGCATTTCCGCTATCTGCGCGACAACGCGCTGCTCACCTGGATGCATCTGCGGCTGATGCTCGAGTTCTGCGTGCGGCTGCCGCTGCTGCTGTGGCGCCGCGCGCGCCGCGCGCCGCCGTTCCAGCCGTGATGCGCCGGGTGCACGCCCCGCAGGTTCAGTACATGCCGCCGTTGATCGAGATCACCTGCCCGGTGATGTAGCCGGCCTCGGGCCCGGCGAGGAAGGCGACGAGCGCCGCCACCTCGTCGGGCGTGCCGGCGCGCTGCATCGGCACCAGGCGCTTGACGGCCTCGGCGTCGAACGCGGCTGCGGCCATCGGCGAATCGACGATGCCCGGCGCCACCGCATTGACGGTGACGCCGCGGCTGGCCAGCTCGAGCGCCAGCGCCTTCGTCGCGCCGTGCAGCGCCGCCTTGGCGGCGGCGTAGTTCACCTGGCCGCGGTTGCCCGCCAGCGCCGCCACCGACGAGATGTTGACGATGCGGCCCCAGCGCGTGCGCAGCATCGGCAGCACGAGCGGCTGCGTGACGCGAAAGAAACCGTTGAGCGAGACGTCGACGACGCGCTGCCATTGCGCCGGCCGCATGCCGGGGAACACGGCGTCGTCGTGCACGCCGGCGTTGTTGACCACGATCTGCACCGGCCCGTGCTGCAGCAGCGCGGCCACGGCGGCGGCGCTGGCGGCGTCGTCGGCGATGTCGAACACACAGGGCTCGGCGCTGCCGCCGGCCGCGGCGATCTCGGCGCCGAGCTGCTGCACGCGCGCGGGATGCGCATGCCCGTGCAGCACGACATGCGCGCCGGCGGCCGCCAGGCGGCGCGCGATCGCGCTGCCCAGCGCCCCGCCGGCGCCGGTGACGAGCGCGCGCTTGTCGTGCAGCGGCTTCATCGCATCGCGCCGGCGTCCAAGACCACCGCGGCGCGGCCTTCGAGCAGCACGCGTGCGCCGGCGTCGGCGATGTCGAACGCGTACAGCGCCTGCAGCCCGTCGCCCGCCAGGTGCACGACATGCACGACCAGCGGTCCCGGGGCGTCGTCCAGCCGCGCCACGTGCAGTCTCAGGTCACGCGCGCTGGCCAGGAATCCGGCCCGGCGCGGCGCCTCGGCGGGCGTGTTCAGCGCGCCGTGCAGCGCCATTGCCTGCGAGGCGAGCTCGAGCCCGGCCGCGGCGGGCAGCCGGCCCGCCTCGCGCAGCGGGTGGTCCGCGTCGGCGTGCGAGACGACAAGACAGCGCAGCTCACGGGCATCCCAGTCGAGCAGCTCATGCAGCAGGCACATCGCACCGCGGTGCGGGATACGCGCCTCGATGCCGGCGCGATCGAGCCGGGCGCCGGCAGCGTTCATGCCGGTTCGATCTCGACGGCCAGGCGCCAGCCGTCGGCGGCCTCGACGACGACGCGCCCGGCGCTGCCGCCGGCCAGCCGCTCGAGCAGCGGCAGCGCGCGCGCGGCAGGAATCGAGCGCCGCAGCGGCTCGAAAGCCGCAGCGACGCAGGGCGTCTGCGGCTCGTCCGTCGGACCGATGCGCAGCCGCGCCAGCCCAGGTTGCGGCGCCGGCGTCAGCCCGCGCGGCGGCGCCGGCGCCACGACGAAGGCGAGCGCGAAGCAGTCGGTCAGCGGCCGCAGCGCATGCAGCGGCTCGGGATACGGCACATCGACGGCGACGAGGAGCATGGGGCGCGCCGCGTGCACGCACTGCACGGCGGCTTCCAGCAGTCCGGCGCCGAAACTGGCGTCGAACGCGGCCAGGCTGGTCGACGGCATCATGCTGTGGGTGGCGATGTGCCAGCAGCCGGCAGCCGCGTTGTGCACCGAGTTCGTGAAGCGCGTCGGTGAGACCAGCCGCTCGCTCGTGGCCAGCGCCTCGCAAAGCTGGTGGCAGTTGAGCGGATCACCGGTCGACGAGGAGAACACGGTGGCGAGCGACGTCGGGTCGGTTGCGGCCATCGCCACCGCCTCGTCGGCCACGGCCAGCGCGGCCTTGACCACCGTGCCGGCGCGGCGGCGCTCGTTCGCGGGCAGCCGGATCGGCGCCGGCACCGCGGTGGGCGTGGGCGACCACGGCTCGAGTGCGGCCAGAAGCGGCGCGGCGCTTGTCCAGTCGGGCAGCCCGGGGCCGAGGACGCCCACGCCGGTGAGCACGAGCTCGATCACGCCGCCGCTCCCAGCACGAGGCAGGCATTGCTGCCGCCGAAGCCGAACGAGTTGCTTGCCGCCACCCGCACGCGGCGCGCCAGCGGCGTGCGCAGCACCGGCAGCGTCAGCGCCGGGTCGGGCCGCCGCAGGTTCAGCGTCGGCGGCAGCCAGCCTTGCTCGAGCGCAAGCATCGTGATCGCGGCTTCCACCGCGCCGGCCGCACCCAGCGTATGGCCGGTGTAGCCCTTGGTGCTGCTGCACGCGGCGGCCGTGCCGAACACGCTGCGCACCGCGCGATCCTCGGCGGCGTCGTTGCCGGGCGTCGCGGTGCCGTGCAGGTTGAGGTAGCCCACCGCGGCGGGCGCGAGCGCGGCATCGGCCAGCGCCGCGCGCATCGCCAGCGCCGCGCCGGCGCCCTCGGGGTGCGGCGCACTCATGTGGTGGCCGTCGCTGCTCTCGCCGGTGCCCAGCAGCCAGGCCCGCGGCGGCGTGCCCGGCGGCGGCGTGCGCTCGAGCAGCGCGAAGGCCGCGGCCTCGCCGATCGACAGGCCCGAGCGCTCGGCGTCCCAGGGCCGGCAGATGTCGTCGGCGACGAGCTCCAGCGAACGAAAGCCGTACAGCGTCGTCATGCACAGGCTGTCGACGCCGCCCACGAGCGCGGCGTCGACGAGGCCGAGCGCGATCATCCGCGCCGCGGTGGCGTATGCCTTGGCGCTGGACGAGCAGGCGGTCGAGACGACGAAGGCGGGCCCCGCCAGCCCGAGCGCGGCGCGCACGAAGCGCGCCACCGAAGCCGTGTTGTGCGTCTTCGCGTAATCGAGCCAGGCCGGCAGCGCACCGGTGGCAGGGTCGCGCTGGCGATAGGCGACCTCGGTGTGCAGGATGCCCGAGGTGCTGGTGCCGACGAAGACACCGACGCGCGCCGCACCCCAGCGCGCGGCCGCGCGCGCGACGCGCGCGGCGAAGCCGTCGGCCTGCAGGCCGGCGTGCGCCAGGCGGTTGTTGCGGCAATCCCAGGCGGCCAGCGCCGGCGGCAGGCGCAGTTCGTCCAGGCCGTCGACGATGCCGACCCAGGTGCCGAGCCGGGCGGTCTCGAAGTCGTGCTGCGCCAGGCCGCTGCGCCCGGCCACCAGCGCCTCGAAGTTCGCCGCGCATCCGGCGCCCAGCGCGCTGACGAGCGTGTAGTCGGTGACGGCCAGCGGCTGCATCAGCGTGCGGGCGCGGCCGACAGGTCGGCGACGAGCAGCATGTTGGCGAAGGGCGTGCCGCGGCTCATCGGCTCGGCGCGCACGGCAAAGCCCAGCCCCTTCAGCAGCGCCACCCAGTCGTCGAGCGTGCGGCCGAAGGTGGGTGCAGCACGATGGCCGCGACCCCAGGTGACGAGGCGGTCGACCCATTGGCTGGCGCGGTAGCCCCAGCTTGCGGCGGCGTCGCCCACGCGCAGCAGCAGGCGGCCGCTGCGTCGCCCGGCCTGCAGGGCGTCGCGCACGCGGGCGAGCAAGGCAGCCTGCGCGGCATGGTCGACGTAGTGCAGCACGTCGAGGATCACCACGAAGTCGCAGGGCGGCAGCGCGGCCTGGCGCATGTCGGCGCAGACCAGGCGCGGGGCGAGGGCGCAGCCGGCGAGGGCGCTGGTGGCGCGCGAGACATCGCGCGGCATGAGCTCGATGCCCAGGTAGCTCGCGGTGCGCGGTGCCGCCGGCCAGGCCGCGGGCCAGCGGCCGCGCTCGGCGGCGTCGGCAGCGGCTTGCAGCAGGCTGGCCAGCAGCGCCTGACCGCAGCCGATGTCGACCACGCGCGCCCCGCGTCGCGGGCCATCCGGCGCGCCCGGGGCCGCGCCGGGCGGCCCGATCCCGGCCAGCGCGCCGCTTTCGAGCAGAGCGCGGAACACCGGGTCGCCGCCGAGCTTGCCGCGCGCGAAATGCCAGGCGAAGCGCCCGGCGCGGCGGTACGGTGCGGCGGCCGCTTCGCGCAGCGCCTGCCACGCGGCCTCGGCCTGCGGCGCCGGCTGCGCACGCCCGTTCGCGGCCAGGTCCGGGATCGCACTCACGGCAGCGGGTACCGCAGCGGCACCGCCTCGGCCAGGGTGACGGTGGCAAGCCCCGCAGCGCGCAGTGCGCTCAGCAGGGGCGGCAGCACGGCGAGCACGACCGGGCGCCCCGAGGGCGTGCGCGCAGCGTGGCCGTCGTGCAGCAGCAAGATGTCGCCGGCGGCGAGCCCGCGCACGAGGCGCGCGTGCACGCGCGCGGCGTCGCCGTCGCGCGTGTCCAGGCCGCGCCGCGTCCAGCTCACGAGCTGCAGGCCGAGGCGATGCAGCACCGGGTCGAGCAGCGGGTTGCGCAGCCCCGCAGGGGCACGAAAGCAATGCGCGCGCACGCCGGCGACATCGGCCAGGATCTGCTGCGCGCGGCCGATCTCGCGCGCGAAGCCGCCCGGCCCGAGCAGCGCGAAATGGTGCCGATGCACGGCGCTGTGGTTGCCCAGCGCGTGTCCGCGCGCGACGATCTCGCGCGTGAGCGCGGGCGCGGCCTGCGCGCGCCGGCCGATCACGAAGAAGGTGGCGCGCGCGCCGGCGGCGTCGAGCATGTCGAGCACCCGCGGCGTCACTTCGGGGTCGGGGCCGTCGTCGAAGGTGAGCGCCACCTGTGCGCGTTGCGCGGCCGCGGCCGGCAGCCGCCGCCAGTTGGGCCCGAGCAGCGTGCTGCGCGGCCACAGGCCGGCTGCGGTGAGCACGAGCTGGTTCAGCGCCACGGCGGCGAGCGCGGTCGCGCCCTGCGCCGGGTCGACGAGCACGCCGGCCGCGGCCAGTGCGTGCACGCCGACGCTGGCCGCGAGCGCCGGCGGCCAGGGCCAGCGCGGCGGCGTCGGGTGCAGCAGGACATCGGGCATGGGTGACGAAAATTCGGTCACAGGGCGAGGTCGCCGCCCGGGGCCGGGGTGGGCGTGGCCGGTGCCGGCGCCGGCGCGAAGGCCGCGGCCAGCACCAGCGCCAGCAGCGCGCCGGGTGCGACGACGAGGCCGATCGCGCGCAGCGAAGCGATCGGCGAAGCCGCGAGCAGGCCGAAGCCGGCCACCGTCGTCAGGTTGGCCAGCAGCAGCGAGGCCAGCGTGTCGGCCGAGGGCCGCTGCGTCTGGCGCTGCAGCGCGTCGAAGAACAGCGCGTAGTTGGAGCCGACGGCGACCACCAGCAGCAGCCCCACCAGGTGCAGGATGCCCAGCGGCACGCCGGCCGCAGCGAACGCGCCCATCGTCAGCACGACCGCCAGCAGCAGCGGCTGGCACACCGCGAGCAGCCGCCGCAGCGAGCGCAGCGCCAGCGCCATCAGCAGCACCACGCCGGCCGCGCCCAGCAGCGCCTGCCATTGCGCTTCGCGCAGGTAATGCCGGTACAGCGCCTGCAGTTCGCTGCCGACGTCGAGCAGGCGTGCGCCGGGCAGGCCGGCCAGCGCGCGGCGCACGGCCGCGCGGTCGATCGGCTCGGCGCGCCCGGGCGGGCTTGCCAGCGGCAGCAGCGCCGCGGCGCTGCCGTCGCGGCGCGTCACGAGCAGCGCGTCGACCAGCGGCGCCGCCGGCGTGCCGTGCACCGCCGCCGGCGTGAGCAGCGGTGCCTGGCGCGCGCGCGCCACCTCGTCGACGAAGGGCGCCAGGCGGGTCGCGGTGAGCGGCGTGCCGCGCGTGGCCTCGGCGAGCGCGGCGCGCAGGGCGTCGGGCGGCGGCAGCGCCGCGAGTCGCTCGCGCTGCGTGGCCAGGCTCGGCAGCAGCCGCGTGACGCTGTCGTAGCCGCCGATCACGCCCTGCGCGACGAGGCCGTCGAGCCGCGCGGCGGCGGCCTCGGCCTGCCCGAGCACGGTCTGGACATCGGCACCCTGCACGACGACGAGCGGCCGCAGGTCGCTGCCGACCAGATCGGCGCGCAGGCGCTGGTCGAGTTCGAGCGCCGCCTTGGGCAGCGGGCTGAGCGCGCTCAGGTCCGACTGCCACAGCCCGCCGCGCAGCACGAGCAGCAACGCGGCGAGCAAACCCGATCCGAGCAGCGCGCGGCGCCAGCGCGGCAGACGGCGCGCGGCGACCAGCGCGAAGGCGCTGAAACGCCCGCGCAGCCCGCGGCCGCCCGCGCCCTCGGGTTGCAGCACGGGCAGCAGCCAGCGCGTGGTGAGCGCCGCGGCGACGAGCCCGACGATCGAGAACAGGCCGAGCTGGGCCAGGCCGGGAAAGCCCGAGAACAGCAAGGCGGCGAAGCCGGCGAGCGAGGTCGCGAGACCGAGCCGCACCGTCGGCCAGCGCTCGGCGAGCCAGATTTGCCACCCCGGCGCGGCTGCCGCCTCGTCCGGCGCGCGTGCTGCGCCTGCGCGGCCTGCCGTCGCCGCCGTGCCGGCCGCGCCGCGCGCCTGGATCAGGTAGTAGATCGCATAGTCGACCGACTCGCCGACCAGCGTCGTGCCGAAGCCGAGCGTGATGCCGTGCACCGAGCCGAACACGAAGCCCACCGCGGCGACGCCGGCGGCCACCGCGGTGCCCACCGGCAGTGCGGCCACGAGCAGCGCCCGCGGCGAGGCGAAGACGGCCAGCAGCAGCGCGCCCACGAGCAGCGCGCCGGCCACGCCGAGGAAGCGCACGCCGGCTTCGATCTGCGCGCGGCTTTGCACCGCGAAAAGCGGCGCTCCGCTCAGCTGCAGCACGAGGCCGCGCGCGGCGATGGCTCCGAACGCCCGTTGCACGCTGTCGATGGCCGCCTGCTGCGCGTCGAGGTCCTTGCCGGAGGCGCGCGTGAGCAGCATCAGCAGCGCCGCGTCGCCGCTGCGCGAAACCCAGACGCCATGGTCGCTGCGCGGCGCGCCCTGCGGGATCAGCCCTTCGGCGATGCGCTGCGTCTCGCCGCTCGGGTCGCGCTCGAGCAAGGGTTTGACCAGTGCGCCGGCCGGCGTGCCGAGCAGCGACAGCGTCTCGTCGAAGGCCTCGCGCAGCCCTGCCGGCGTGAAGTGCGCGGGCGTCACGGCCGGGCTCAGCAGGTAGCGGTGCGCGAACAGCCACTGGCCGATCTCGGCGTAGCCCGCGCGCTCGCCGTTGCCCACCTGGGCGAAGCGGCCGCTCGCGCGCAGCGCCGCAGCCAGCGCGCGTGAGGCGGCGGCGCGCTGCGCCGCGCTGCCGCCTTCGATGGCCACGAGCAGCGTGCGCGCGGGTGCGCCGTCTTCGATCTGCTCGACCAGGACACGCTGCTGCGGCTCGACGCTGCGCGGCAGGAAGGCCGAGAGGTCGGTGCTCAAGGGGCTGCGCGCGATCTGCAGCGCGGCCGCGGCCAGCGCCAGCAGCCACAGCGCGACGATCCAGGCGCGGCGGGCCGCGCTCATCGGCCGCTGCTCGGCCGCGGCGTCGCACCGCCCTCGGGCGGCAGCGGATCGATCAGCATCAGCGAGCGGTCGCCGCCGGCCAGCAGGAGCTCGACGCTGCGCAGCTCGCCGCCCTGGCCGGCGAGCTGCACGCGGCGCACCTGCGCGGCGAGCGCCGGGTCGCGTGGCACGAGCGCGAGCGTCCACAGCGCCGCGCTGCCGGCCAGGTTCAGCTCGAAATGGCGGCGCAGCAGCGCCGCATCACCGGCGAGCGTGCCGCGCAGGGCCTCGACCAGCGCCGTCGCCTCGGGCGCGGCGTCGAGCGTCAACTGGCGCGTGCGCGCGCCGCGGCGCAGCGTCAGCAGGTTGCCGGCGACTTCCATCGACTCGGCGCGCGGCTCGAGGGTCTCGCGCGTGAAGCGGTCGGGCGCCGTGAACGACAGCAGCCCCGAGCTGTGCAGCGGTGAATCGAAGCCCGAGACGAAGCGCTCCTCGGTGAAGCGGGCGCGGCCGCTCTTGCGCCGCGCGAGCAGGGCCATCAAGGCGCCCAGGTCGAACGAGCCGGCGGCCGCTGCAGCCTGGGCCCGGCCGCCGCCGCACGCCGCGCCCAGCAGCGCCAGTGCCGCGGCGGCGAGCAGCCGGCGCCGTGCGCCCCTGCCGCCGGCCGTGCACAGGATCGTGCCGGCGCGGTTCATCTCCGCACCGGCTCCCGGGCCTCCTCGCCCCAGAAATCGTGAAAGTTGAACCAGTTGTACGGCGCCTCGCGCACGAGGGCCTCGAGCCGCGCCACATAGGCGTCGAGGGCCTGCTGCAGCGCGCGCTCGCGCTGGGCGGGGTCTTCGGGGCGGCGGCGGAAGTCGGCCAGTTCCTCGAAGCGCAGCTCGTAGCGCCGCCCGCCGCGATAGAGGCCGACCATGAACACGACGCGCCGGCGCAGCAGTTGCGCCAGCCGCAGCGGGCCATCGGGCCAGCGCGCCGGCACGCCGAGGAAAGGGCGCCGGACCCCGGCATCACGCGCCGCATCGGTGGGCGCGAGGCGGTCGCCCAGCAGGCCGACGAGGCCGCCGGAATCGAGCCAGTCGCGGATCGCCAGCGTCGAGCCGGCGCGGCCGATCGCGATCACCGTGAGCGGCGCGGCCGGCGCCACGCTGCGCAGCAGCGACTGGATTCGCTGCGCGTTGTCGGGATACATGACCATGGCCACGCGCAGATGCGGCCGGCTCGCGCCCAGGGCCTGCAGCGCCTCGAAACTGCCCAGGTGCGCGCCGAGCAGGAAGGCGCCATGTCCTTCGGCCAGCGTCGCGCCGACGAGCTCGCCGCCGTGCACCTCGAGCTCGAACTCGTGCAGCGCGCCGCGCACGAAGTACAGCCGATCGAGCACCACCGAGGCGAACGCGTGCACGTGGCGCCAGCCGTCGGCGAGGCGCGGCCGGCGGCCCAGCGCGCGTGCGAGATAGCTCCTGGAGTGGCGCCGCGCCGCCGGCGCGAAGACGAGGAAGTATGCGGTGATGGGCAGCAGCACGAGGCGGGCGATGCGCCGGCCCAGGTGCAGCGCGATCCAGGCCATCACCCGCAGCGCGGGCAGGTTGCTGCGCTCGCGTTGAAGCGACCAGTGGGCGGCTGCGCTCGCGACGCGCCTGGGCGCGGCGGCGCCGCTGGCCTCGTCGCCCGTCACGCTGCGCGTGCTGCCCATGCCCGGCCCATGTTGCCCATGCCTGGTCTCATGCGTGGCTTCATGCGTGATCCGGTGCCTGCTCCGGGGCGCGATCGCGCGCCCGCTCGCCGGCGTGATCCGACGCGCCCAGGCCGCAGACCGTACCGCGGGCGATCGCCCGCTCGCCCGCGCTCACCTCGAAGCGCAGGCCGCGTGCTGCGGGCGCGAAGCGCAGCGCCAGCGTGCTGCCCGGCTCGACCGCGGCGAAGAACTTCACCTGCTCGACGACCAGCCGGTCCGCGAGCCGGCTGCGCAGCGCCGGGCGTGCCTCGAGCGCCGCGAGCACGAAAGCGAGCAGCGTCGCACCGGGCAGCACCGGCCGGCCCGGGAAATGCCCGGCGAAGGCCGGGTGCCCGGCAGGCACCTGCAGCGTGATTGCCGCCTCGTCTTCGGCGCGGCCCGCCTGGCAAGGCATGAAACCGGCAGGGTGCGTGGCGTCACGCGCTGCGGGGCCTCGCCTGCGCGCGAGCGTGGCGAGTGCGAAGCGGCGCAGCGCGTCGGCCGTGAGCTTGCCGGTGGTCGCGCGCGGCAGCGCGTCGACATGGACGACGCGCCGCGGCACGAAGGCGGCTTCGAGTTCGCGCCGCAGGGCGGCGACGATGTCGCGCGCGGCGAGCCGCGGTGCGACGACGAAGGCGACGGGCCGCGTCACCGTGCCGGGCACCTCGTCGGGCAGCCAGAAGGCGCCGTCCTCGACGCCCGGGATGCGGTTGAGCTGGAAGTCCAGGTGCGCCAGCGAGCTGCGCTTGCCGGCGACGTGGACCAGGTCGTTGGCGCGCCCGAGCAGACGGAAATGCGTCTCGTCGACGAGCTCGAGGACGTCGGCCAGCGGCGTCGGCGCACCGACATGGCCGCCGACGACGCAAAAGCGCTCGCCCAGCGCCGCATCGTGCGTGCGCGTCAGGCGCAGCCGGTCGAAGGCCAGCCAGGTCCGGCTCTGCGTGGTGCGCCGCGTCGCGATCTGGCCGGCCTCGGTGCAGCCGTAGATCTCGACGAGCGGCGCACCGAGCGCGGCTTCGGCACGCGCGGCGAGCTGCGGCGTGAGCGGCGCCGTGGCCGACAGCACGAGGTCGGCCTGCGGCAGGGCCAGGCCGGCGTCGAGCAGCGTCTTCAGGTGGAAGGGCGTCGTCACGAGCGCGCGCGGCCGCGGCAGTCGTGCCAGCGCGGCCGTGATGTCCGCCGGATAGAACGGCCGCCCGGCGTCGAAGGCGGCGCCGCCCAGCAGGGCGAGCAGCACGCTCGATTCAAGCCCGTAGCTGTGCTGCGCGGGCACGGTGGCCAGCAGCGTCAGGCCGCCGAGATCGGGACGGCCGATCAGGGCGGCCAGCCTTGCCGCAGCGGCATCGATGTTGGCCACCAGCGCGCCCCAGCGCTTGACGTGCGGCTGCGGTGCACCGGTCGATCCCGAGGTGAGCAGACACAGCGCGTCGAGCCGGTCGTCGAGCTGCGGCGCCTGCGTGGCCGCGACGCCCGCCGCTGGTTCGACCGCCAGATCGACGTCGCCGAGCCGCACCGCGGCCATCTCGGCACCGAGGTCGGCCGCGTCGTCGACGATCAGGTAGGTCGGCGCGGCACCTGCGGGAAGCTGGCGCAGCGTGGCCGGCAGCGTGTTCGGCGGCAGCAGGCTGGTCTGCCCGCGCCGCAGCGCTGCCGCCAGGCCGAGCGCGAACAGCAGCCGGTCGCGGCACAGGTTGACCGGACGGCCGCGGGCGGGCAGGCGCGCGGCCAGCTTCTCGGCCGCGGCGAGGAACCGCGCGGCGTCGAGCGGCCGGCCGTGGCGCCAGGCCAGCGGTGCGGCGAGCACGCGCGGCGCGAGCAGCGGGTAGGCAGCGGCCGATGGCGGCGGCGCCTGCGCAGCGCCCGGCGCGAACGGATTCATCGCACGGCGCCCGACGGCGGGCGCGCGCGCCAGGCCTGCCAGGCTGCGCCGAGCGACGCGCGCTCGAACTCTGGGTGGCGTCGGCAGCGCCAGCCGTACTCGACGACGAAGAAGGCCGCGGCTGCCAGCGGCGTGAGCAGGTTGCCGAACAGCGACCACCAGCGCCACGGCGCGCACGCGTAGAGCGTGACCGACACGCCGACCATGGCGACGAAGTAAACGACCCAGGCCGCCGTGAGCCGGCGCGTGTAGGCGGCCATGGCCGCCGTGAAGTGCAGGTGCACGCGCTGCGCCAGGCGCGTCACCAGCGGCGTGCGGCCCGGCCGCAGCGTGGCTGCGAAGGTGCCGGCCAGTGCCAGGTGCACGCCGGCGTGCTGCAGCACGTACAGGCGCTGCAGGTCGGGCACGCCGCCGTGCGCGACGAGCAGCGCGAGCGCCAGCGTCGCCGCGGCGCAGCCTGCGAGCATGGGCCGGTGGCGCCGGCGCAGCGCGTCGAGCGCCGCTGCGCCCAGCAGCGGTCCGACGAGCACGGCCACCGACCAGGGGTGGGCGGGCGCGTGCACCATCAGCAGGTACGCCCCCAGTGCATAGGCCAGCAGCGCTGCCGCGGCCGCGAGCGGGCGCCAACTCCGCATGGGTGATGGGTCAGCGCGTGCGCTGCGCCGCGACATGCGCGGCGAGACTGCGCAGGTTGCGGAAGATCGTCTGGTTGTTCTCGTCGTCGCTGCGCAGCTGGAAGCCATAGCGCTGCGAGATCTCGAGCGCCACTTCGAGGATGTCGATCGAGTCCAGACCGAGCCCCTCGCCGAACAAGGGCGCTGCAGGGTCGACGTCGGCGGCGGCGATCTCGAGGTTCAGCGCATCGACGAAGAGCTGCGCGAGTTCGGCTTCTACGGCCGCGCCGTGGGCGGGCACGGGCACGACGTCGGCAGCGGATGCGGGTTGCGGCGAGGACACGAATGACTCCCTGGGCACATGGACGGGCGCCGCAATACCCGGTGTCCGACCGGGGAGCGCGCAGGCGGCCCGATTGTAGGCGGGCGGCCCACGGCAGCGATGCCCGGCAGCGATGCCTCCTGCCGTGCTGCGTCGGGCAGCGGCGCGTGCCCGCCAGGGCGCATGCAGGCCGCGCGGCGTGCGTGCTGCGCAGCAGGCGCGCGCTGCAGGCCGCGCTGCAGGCAGCGCTGCAGGCCGCGCTGCAGGCAGCGCTACAGGCAGCGCTACAGGCAGCGCTACAGGCCGCGGAACAGGTGCGCGTAGAGCCGGCTGACGCCGAGCCTTTCCGGGCGCGCGTGCAGCGCGAGCGTGAGCTTGCCGGACTCCTCGCGCTGCGCCTGGCGGATGCAGCGTGCCTGCACCACGGTGCCGCGGTGCACCTGCCAGAAGCGCTGGGGGTCCAGCCGGGGCAGCAGCTCGCGCAGCGACAGGCGGATCAGGTGCTCGCGCTCGGCGGTGACGACGCGCAGGTACTTGTCGGCGGCCTCGAAGTAGATCACCTCGTCGATCGGCACCAGGTACACCAGCGCGCCGACCTGGGCCTGGATGAGCTGCAGCCGCTCGGCGGCAGGCGCCGGCGCGGCGGCGGCGAGCGCGCGCAGCTGCGCCAGCGCGGCGTCGAATGCCGCGCTCGCCGCCGCCGCGCCGGCCGCGCGCTCGGCCAGTCTGCTTCGCAGGCGTGCCACACAGGCGGCGAGCCGCTGCCGCGCCAGCGGCTTGACGAGGTAGTCGACGGCCTGATGCTCGAAAGCCGCCAGCGCATGCTCGTCGTAGGCGGTGACGAAGACCAGCAGCGGGAACGGCACCTGCTCGGGCCAGTCCTCGGCCAGCGCGGCGGCTGCATCGAGGCCGCTCATGGCGGGCATGCGGATGTCGAGAAAGCACAGATCCGGCCGCAGCGCCAGCGCCTGCGCCAGCGCCGACGCACCGTCGCCGACGCGCGCGACGATCGCGAGCTCGGGCCACAGCGCCGCGAGTTCGGCCGCCAGCCCGGCGGCCAGCAGCGGCTCGTCCTCGGCGATGAGCGCGCGGGCCGCGGGCCCGGGCACAGCCGCGGCGCCGGTGTTCACGCCGAGCCCCGCACGCTGCGCGCCAGCGGCAGGTGCAGCGTCGCGAGCGTGCCGCCGCCGGCGGCAGGCTCGAGCGAGAGGCCGGCGTCGGGGCCGTAGATCGTGCTCAGCCGCTCGCGCACCTGCGCCAGACCGAAACCGCCGCCGCCGCCCGCTGCCGAGGCGCGCGGCACGCCCGGCACGCCCGGCGCGAAGCCGACGCCGCTGTCGCGCACCGTGAGCACGAGCGCGTCGCCCGCGCGCGCCGCGCATACGCTCACGCGCCCGGGCGCGAGCTGCGGCTCGAGGCCATGGCGCACGGCGTTCTCCACCAGCGGCTGCAGCAGCAGCGGCGGCACCGGCAGCGCCGCCAGCTCGGGCGGCAGATCGAGCTCGTAGTGCAGGCGCTCGCCCATGCGCACGCGCATCAGCGCCAGGTAGTCGTCGAGCCAGGCGAACTCGCGCGCCAGCGCATGCTGCGGCGCCTGCGAGGCGCCGAGCGTCGCGCGCAGGAAGGCGATCAGGCGGTCGAGCATCGATTGCGCGGCGGCCGCATCGAGTCCGATCAGCACGCGCAGGTTGGCCAGCGTGTTGAACAGCATGTGCGGCTCGAGCTGCGACTGCAGCAGCCGCAGCCGGCTCTGCGCGGCCTGGCGCTCGGCCGCCTCGGCCGCCAGCCGCGCGGCGGCCAGCCGCTCCTGCAGACTCAGCACGACGATGCTGGCGACGGTGCCGATGACGGCCAGCGCGATCGTCAGGCGCGTGCTGGCCCAGCGCATCTCGAGCAGGCTCGGGCTGGCATGGCCGGTCAGGCGATCGGCAATCGCCAGGCCGGTGGGTGGCCCGGCCAGCATGGCCGCCAGCAGCGCCGGCAGCACGCCCGTCCAGCCCGCGCCGAAGCCGGCTTCGGCGGCCGGCAGGCCGCGCCGGCGGCGCCAGAGGTCGGAGGCGCCGGCCGCCGCCAGCCGCGCGAGCGACGTGTACACGGTGCAGGCGATGCCGATGGCGAACGCGTAGACGAGCTTGGTGCCGAGCCCGCCGCCGTCGATCGCGGCGAGCAGTGCCGCCACCGCCAGACACAGGACGGCCACAAAGAGCGCCGTGCGTGCGGCGCGCCGGCGCATGCGCCGCAGCGCGGCAGGCAGCGCTCCGCGCGCCGGCTCACCCGGCTGCGCGAGCGTCGACACCGAGGACATCGCCCGACATTGTGGCGTGCTGCGTCAATGCCCACAGGCCGAGCGCGCGCCCGACGAAGACGCCGCCGATGGCGCCGTAGAGCATCGACACGCCGGCGAGCAGCGCGAGCGCGTCGCGCCAGCCCGGGTTGAGCACGAAGCCGACGCTGATGCCGTAGCGCAGGCAGAACACGACGAGGATCAGCGCCAGCGGCAGCCAGCTGCCTGGCACGACCAGGCGCGCCGCGTCCGCGTCCCAGGCGGTGCCCGCCGGCGCGCGCCAGCCGCGGCCGGCCTGCGCGGCGAGCAGGAACGCGCCGAGCCAGGCGGCAGCCAGCGGCGGGTGCGCGCTGAACGATGACCAGGAGGCGTTGAGCCCGAGCGCCAGCATGACGGCCGGCAACACCGCGAGCCGTGCGCGCGCCAGGCGCTGCGTGCGTGTCTGCCGCAGGCCGAGCGCAGCGAGCGCGGCGAGCAGCGCCCAGACCCAGGGCGGGGTATGGCTGAGGATTTCGAGCATCTCGGACTCCCGGGCCGCGCGTGAAGCGGGATGCAAGGTTCGCGGCCGTCGGCGCCACTGTGCGCCGCTGCCGGCCGCGGCGCGAGCGCGATGCGACCGCCGGCGCGGCGGCGGCGCGAAACGCTCGCTGCGCGCCGCCGAGTGCTCCGATGGAGTGCTGCGCTCGCCGCGCTCGCTGCCTCCGTCGCGGCGTCGCGCCTATCGAGCCGATCGCGCCGATCGCGCCGATCGGCGCGCTCTCAACGCCAGGTGAAGCGCGGTTGGTCGAAATGCGCCACGCGTGTCGGTCGGTCGAGCAGGCAGACCTCGCGGAACTGGTACAGCAGTGCCGCCGTCGGCGCGGCCACCCAGTGCCGCCCGAGCGGCATGCGCAGCACCGGATGCACGCTGCCGGCATGCGGCGGGTCGAGCAGCGGGGCGTCGGCACGCAGCAGTTCGTCGAGCGCGACGCGGTGCACGCTCGCCACCTCGGCCGCATCGGGCGCGAGCGCGGGGGCGCCTTCGGTCCAGGCGACGCAGGGCGTGATGACGAAGCCCGAGCGCGTGGCGTAGTCGTCGAGCAGGCCGAGCACGCTGGCTGCGGGCAACACCAGGCCGAGCTCCTCGCGCAGCTCGCGCAGCGCCGCCTGCACCGCCGGCTCGCCCTCTTCGAGCCGGCCGCCGGGCAGCGCCCATTGCCCGGCGTGGCGGTGCAGGCGTGCGGCGCGTCGCGTCAGCAGCAGCGCCGCTTCGTGGCTCCAGTGCCGGTGGCGCGGCAGGCCGGGCAGCGCCGCGCCGTGGCCGGCGTCGGCGATCGCCAGCACGACGGCCGCGCGGCGGTGGCCGGGCGTGGCAGCGGGCTCGATCGCCCGGCGCGGCCAGCCGGCCAGGCGCGCGCGCACAGCCTCGCGCAGGGCGGCGTCGCGCAGCACGCCGATGGCGCCGGGCGCGTGCCGTCAGCGGCGCTTGCTGCCGAGCAGCGAGCCGAGCACGCCGCGGATCAGCTCGCGTCCGACTGCCGAGCCGATGCTGCGCACCGCCGACGAGGCCGCCTTCTCGACCAGGCCCTCGCGCTTGCCGCCGCGCGGCCCGGTGCTGCCGAGCACGATGTCCTTCACCGCGTCGAACATGCCCGCGCCCCCAGCCGCACCCGCCGTCCCGACCGCCGCGCCGGCCGCCGCAGCGTCGGCCGTTCCGCCCGCCGCGGTGGCGCCCGTTGGCGCCGCGGCGCGGCCCCTGAGCTTCTCGTACGCCGACTCGCGGTCGACCGTCTTCTCGTACACGCCCGCCACCAGCGAGCCGGCCAGGAGCGCCTGGCGCTGCTCGGGCGCGATCGGGCCGATCTGGCTGCCCGGCGGGATCACGTAGACGCGCTCGGTGATGCTCGGGCGCCCCTTGTCGTCGAGGAAGCTCACCAGCGCCTCGCCGACGGCCAGCTCGGTGATGGCGGTGGACATGTCGGCGATCTTCGGGTTGGCGCGCATCGTCTCGGCGGCGCTCCTGACCGCCTTCTGGTCGCGCGGCGTGAAGGCGCGCAGCGCATGCTGCACGCGGTTGCCGAGCTGGCCGAGCACGGTGTCGGGGATGTCGAGCGGGTTCTGCGTCACGAAGTACACGCCCACGCCCTTGCTGCGCACCAGGCGCACGACGAGCTCGATCTTCTCGATCAGCGCCTTGGGCGCGTCGGCAAACAGCAGATGCGCCTCGTCGAAGAAGAAGACGAGCTTGGGCTTGTCGAGGTCGCCCACTTCGGGCAGCTTCTCGTACAGGTCCGACAGCATCCACAGCAGGAAGGTCGCGTACAGGCGCGGCGCGGTGAGCAGGCGGTCGGCGGCGAGGATGTTGACGACGCCGCGGCCCTCGACCGTCTGCAGGAAGTCGCCGACGTCGAATATCGGCTCGCCGAAGAACCGGTCGCCGCCCTGCTCGCCCACCTGCAGCAGGCCGCGCTGGATGGCGCCGATGCTGGCCGCGCTGATGTTGCCGTACTCGGTGGTGAACTGGCCGGCGTTGTCGCCCACGTGCTGCAGCATCGCGCGCAGATCCTTCAGATCGAGCAGCGCCAGGCCGTTGTCGTCGGCGATCTTGAAGACGATGGCGAGCACGCCGGCCTGCGTCTCGTTGAGCGCGAGCATGCGCGCCAGCAGCAGCGGCCCCATGTCGCTCACGGTGGCGCGCACCGGGTGGCCCTGCTCGCCGAACACGTCCCACAGCGTGGCCGGACAGGCCGTGCTCGCGGGCGCGGGCAGGCCGCGCTCCTCGAGCACCGCGGCCAGCTTGCCGGAGATGCGGCCCGGTTGCGTGATGCCGCTCAGGTCGCCCTTGACGTCGGCCATGAACGAGGGCACGCCGATCGCACTGAAGCACTCGGCCATCTTCTGCAGCGTGATCGTCTTGCCGGTGCCGGTGGCGCCGGTGACGAGGCCGTGGCGGTTGGCCAGCGCCGGCAGCAACAGACACTGGATGTCGCCATGCTGGGCGACGAGGAGGGGCTCGGGCATAGACGGAACCTCGGAGGAACGGCGAAGCGCGTGTTGCAGTCTAGACCAGCGCCTGCGCCCAGCCCGCGCTTGCCGAGCTGCGATCGCGTGGCGCGCTTCGATCGCGTGGTGCGCGCCAGCGCGGCACCGGCCGCGTGCGCCGCGTGCGCCGCGTGCGCGACGAGGCCGGGTCAGCCCGTCGAAGGCGGCGCGCCGGGGCTTGCCGCCGGCGCCACGAGTCCGGCGAGCGCGTCCAGGCTCGCCCGGCACCGGCCGCGGTCGGCGTCGTCGAGCCGGGCGAAGGCGGCGCGCGCCTGCACCAGGGCCTCGGCGTGCCCGCCGCCGCTGCCGGCGGCCGCCTCGGCCAGGCCGAGTGCCTCCCAGCCGAAGAAGACTTCGAGCGGCGGCCCGTCGTGCGCGCGCACGAGATCGAGGCAGGCCTGGGCGTGGCGGCGTGCCTGCACGGTGTCGCCCGCTTGCAGCCAGGTGCGCGCCAGCCGGTATTCGGCGCGTTCGGTCTCCAGCCAGGTGCCGGCGCGCGCCCAGTGCGCACGTGCCGTGCGCGCGGCGAGGATCATCAGGCGGCGCTCGGCCTCGCTGCGCACCGCCTTGTCCTCGAGCGTGCACGCGAGGTTGTTGCCGGTGACGGCCAGCGCACGCACCGCCGCGTCGTCGTCGGCCAGCGCCGCGGCCTCGGCGGCGGCCAGGGCCTCGTGCAGCAGCGCGGCCGCACGCGGCGTGTCGCGCCCGGCCAGCGCGGCTGCGGCCAGCGCCGCCGCGCGCACGCGCTGCGAAGGCGCCAGCGCGGCGCGCGGGTCCTCGCCTTCGCACAGCGCCAGGCTGGCGTCGAGCACGCGCAGCGCATCGGCGGCGGCGCGGCCAGCGCCGGGATGGGCCGACAGGCGCTGCAGCAGTGCGCGCGCCCGGGCGCCTTGCCCCAGGTGCTCGCCCAGCACATGCTGCGCAAGGCGCGCGAGCGCGGCAAGGTCGGCGTCGCCGCGCGCCAGATCCGGCCCCTGGCTTTCGATGCGGGCGGCGACCCCCGCGCTGTCGTCGGCGTGGTCGCGCCAGGCCGCGTCGAGCCAGGTCTCGAACTGCATGGGCAGGCTCCGCAGGATCGTCGATGGGCGCGCTACGCTAACAGGCCGGCGCATCGCCGATCCGGCCCGCGCGGCGCGGGCCGGATTCCGGCGCCGGGCGCGCGTGCCGGGTGCGCCGGGTGTGCCCGGTAAAATCGACGCCCCACAGCAAGCGAGCGCATGGCAACCCGATGGCCGGTCATTCCAAGTGGGCCAACATCCAGCACCGCAAGAGCCGTCAGGACGACCGGCGCAACAAGGCCTGGACGCGCGTGATCCGCGAGATCATGGTCGCGGCGCGCGCCGGCGGCGGTGACGCGGCGGCGAATCCGCGGCTGCGCCTGGCCATCGACAAGGCCAAGGCGGTGAACCTGTCGGCCGACACCATCAAGCGCAACATCGACAAGGCCACCGGCGCGCTCGAGGGCGTGGCCTACGAGGAGATCCGCTACGAGGGCTACGGCATCGGCGGCGCGGCCGTCATCGTCGACTGCGTGACCGACAACCGCGTGCGCACGGTGGCCGAGGTGCGGCATGCGTTCAGCAAGCACGGCGGCAACCTCGGCAGCGAGGGCAGCGTCGCCTTCCAGTTCAGGCACTGCGGCCAGTTGCTGTTCGCGCCGGGCACGAGCGAGGACGCCGTGATGGAGGCAGCGCTGGACGCCGGCGCCGACGACGTCGTCAGCGGCGAGGACGGCTCGATCGAGGTGCTGTGCGCGCCGGCCGCGTTCGAGGCGGTGCGCAACGCGCTCGCCGCCCGGGGTCTGCAGGCCGAGCTGGCCGAGGTGACGATGCGCGCCGAGAACCCGGTGGCGCTGGCCGGCGAGAACGCCGAGCGCATGAACAAGCTGATCGACGCGCTCGAAGACCTCGACGACGTGCAGGCCGTCTACCACAACGCCGAACCCGAGGCATGAAGGTGCTCGTGGTCGGCGGCGGCGGCCGCGAGCATGCGCTCGCGTGGCGTCTGGCGCAGAGCGCGCGCGTGCAGGCGGTGTACGTGGCGCCGGGCAACGGCGGCACGGCGCTCGACCCGGCGCTCAGGAACCTGCCGCTCACCGGCATCGAGGCGCTGGCCGACTTCGCCGCCGCCGAGAAGATCGCGCTCACGGTGGTGGGCCCCGAGGCGCCGCTGGCCGCCGGCATCGTCGACCGGTTCCGCGCGCGCGGGCTGCGCATCTTCGGGCCCACGCGTGCGGCCGCCCGGCTCGAGAGCTCGAAGGCCTTCGCCAAGGAGTTCATGCAGCGCCACGGCATCCCGACCGCGCTCTACGCCAGTTTCGACGACGCCGCGGCCGCGCACGCGCATGTCGAGCGGCACGGCGCGCCGATCGTCGTCAAGGCCGACGGCCTGGCCGCCGGCAAGGGCGTGGTCGTGGCCGCCACGCCGGCCGAGGCGCACGCCGCGATCGACGAACTGCTCGCGCCCGGTGCGCCCGGCGGCGCGCGCATCGTCGTCGAGGAGTTCATGGCCGGCGAGGAGGCCAGCTTCATCGTGCTCAGCGACGGTCGCGACGTCGTGCCGCTGGCCAGCAGCCAGGACCACAAGCGCATCTTCGAGGGCGACCGCGGCCCCAACACCGGCGGCATGGGCGCGTACTCGCCGGCGCCGGTGGTCACGCCCAACGTGCACGCGCGCGTCATGCAGGAGATCATCCGGCCGGCCATCGACGGCATGGCGCGCGAGGGCACGCCGTTCACCGGCTTCCTCTACGCCGGGCTGATGATCGACGCGCAGGGCCGGCCGCGCACGGTGGAGTTCAACTGCCGGCTCGGCGACCCGGAGGCGCAGGTGCTGCTGATGCGCCTCAAGAGCGATCTGGCCGAACTGCTCGCCGGTGCCGCCGACGGCGCGCTCGGCGAGCCCGAACTGCAGTGGGACCGCCGCATCGCGCTGGGCGTCGTCATGGCCGCAGCCGGCTACCCGGCGGCGGCGCGCAGCGGCGACCCGATCACCGGCCTGCCCGCGGCCGCCGAGGACCTGCAGGTCTTCCACGCCGGCAGCGCGCTGCACGACGGCGTGCTGCACACCAGCGGCGGGCGCGTGCTGTGCGTGACGGCGCTCGGCGACTCGGCGCGCATCGCGCAGGGCCGGGCGCTGGCGGCGGTGCGCGGCATCCGCTTCGAGGGGGCGCAGTGGCGCAACGACATCGGCCAGCGCGCGATCGGCCGGCATTGATGCGCGCGCCCGCGCCGGCAAGGCGACGCCTTCATCGGCCGGCACACAGGAACCCGACACCATGAGCGATACGCGCGGGGTGCACGACTACCTCGTGGCGCTGCAGGCGCGCATCGTCGCGGCGCTGCAGGCCGAGGACGGCCGGGCCTTCGTCGCCGACGGCTGGCGCCGCGCGCCCGGCGGGCCGCTCGACGGCGAGGGCCTGACGCAGGTCGTCGAGGAGGGTCGGCTGTTCGAGCGCGGCGGCTGCAACTTCAGCCGCGTGCAGGGCCGCGCGCTGCCGGCCTCGGCCACGCAGCACCGGCCCGAACTGGCCGGCGCGCCCTACGAGGCGATGGGCGTGTCGCTCGTGCTGCATCCGCGCAACCCCTACGTGCCCACGGTGCACATGAACGTGCGCATGCTCGCGGCCACACCGGTCGGCGGCACCACCGTGAGCTGGTTCGGCGGCGGCATGGACCTGACGCCGTACTACGGCTTCGAGGACGACGCGCGCCACTTCCACCGCGTGTGCCGCCAGGCGGTGGGCGCCGAGCGCTACGCGCGCTTCAAGCCCTGGTGCGATGCGTACTTCTTTCTCGCCCACCGCAACGAGCCGCGCGGCGTGGGCGGCATCTTCTTCGACGACCATGCCGAAGGCGGACACGAGGGCGGCTTCGCGCTCATCCGTGCCACCGGCGACGCCTTCCTCGATGCCTACCTGCCCATCGTGCGGCGCCGCCGCGATCTGCCCTACGGCGAGCGCGAGCGCGACTTCCAGGCCTGGCGGCGCGGCCGCTATGTCGAGTTCAACCTGGTGTGGGACCGCGGCACGCATTTCGGGCTGCACGGCGGCGGGCGCAGCGAGAGCATCCTGATGAGCATGCCGCCGCTGGCCCGCTGGCGCTACGCCTGGCAGCCCGAGCCCGGCACGCCCGAGGCGCGCCTGCTCAGCGATTTCCTGCGCCCGCGCGACTGGGCCGACGAATGACGCGCTGCACATGAGGCGGGCAGCGCTGTTCGGCGGCACCTTCGATCCGGTGCACCACGCGCACCTGGCGCTGGCGCAGGCGGCGCTCGCGGCACTCGCGCTCGACGAGGTGCGCTGGGTGCCGGCGGGCCGGCCCTGGCAGAAGACGCGCGCCGTCACGCCGGCCGTGCACCGCGAGGCGATGCTGCGCCTGGCGCTGGCCGGCGAGCCGCGTTTCGTGCTCGACCGCATCGAGATCGAGCGTGCCGGCCCGAGCTGCACGCTCGATACCGTGATCGCGCTGCGCGCCGCCTTCCCGGACACCGACTGGGTGCTGCTGCTCGGCCAGGACCAGTACGCCGGCCTGCACACCTGGCGCGGCTGGCGCGAGCTGCTGGGCCTGGTGACGCTGGCCGTGGCGCGCCGGCCCGCGGCGCCGCAGACGGTAAACGCCGAGGTCGCACGCTCGGGCCACCGGGTGGTGCCGCTGCCGATGCTGGACATCTCGGCCACCGACATCCGTGGGCGCGTGGCCGCCGGGGCCGACATCGCGACCCTGGTGCCGCCCGAAGTGGCCGGCTATATTGCCCGCCACGGGCTCTATCGTTCGCCCGCAGGGAGCTGAATGGACATCCGCAAGCTGCAGCGCGCCATCGTCGATGGCCTGGAAGACGTCAAGGCCCAGGACATCGTCGTCTACAACACCGAGCGGCTCTCGCCGCTGTTCGAGCGCGTGATCATCGCCTCGGGCACCAGCAACCGGCAGACCAAGGCGCTTGCCGGCAGCGTGCGCGAGACCGTCAAGAAGCGCGGCCTGCACGTCCTGAGCACCGAAGGTGAAGCCAACGGCGAATGGATCATCGTCGACTGCGGCGCCGCCGTGGCGCACATCATGCAGCCTGCGATCCGCGAGTACTACCGGCTCGAGGAGCTCTGGGGCGGCAAGCCCGTGAAGCTGAAGATCGCCGCGGCCGCCCGCCTGCCCAAGGCAGCAGGATCCGCCGCGACGCAGGCCGCGCGGGCGACGCAAGCGCCGACCGCGAAGGCGCGGGTCCGCAAGCCGGCGACGGGGATGGCCCAGCCCGAGCGGGCCACGACGCCGCGGACCGCGGCCGCGAAGGCATCGTCGGGCAAGGCGCCGCCGCGCGCTGCGGCGAGCGCCGCGGGCCCGGCGCGGGCGCCGGCCCGGGCGCCGGCCCGGGCGCCGGTCAGGGTGCCCGCGGCGAAGAAGGCGAGCGCCACGAAGACCGCACCCCGCAAGGCCGGCGCCCGGCCCGCCGCGAACAAACCGGCGAAGGCAGCCCGGCCGCTCGTCCGCAAGGCAAGGCGCGGCTGACGCGATGCGCCTGCTGGTGGTGGCGATCGGCCAGCGCCAGCCGGCCTGGGCCGACGCCGCCTGGCTCGAGTTCGCGCGGCGCTTCCCGCCCGAGATGCGCCTGGAGCTGCGGGCGCTCAAGGCCGAGCCGCGCCGCGCGCATGCCGGTGCCAGGACCGCCGCCCAATGCATGGCCGCCGAAGGCGCGCGCATCGAGGCCGTATTCGCCAGGGAGGCCCGCGGTGCGCGGCGCGTCGTGCTCGACGAGCGCGGCGTCCGCCTGACGAGCGCGCAGCTCGCCGCGCGCCTGCGCGCCTGGCGCGACGACGGACGCGATGCAGCCTTCGTGATCGGCGGGCCCGACGGGCTGGATCCGGCGGTCGCGGCGCGCGCCGACGAGACGCTGCGCCTGTCGGACCTGACGCTGCCGCACGCCCTGGCCCGTGTGCTGCTGGCCGAGGCGCTGTATCGCGCCTGGACGCTCGACGCGGGCCATCCCTACCACCGGGAGTGAGAGGGTGTGAAGACATGAATCGCGCCCGCGCAGGGGTGCCCAAGGGCGCGCGGCGGCGTGCTCCGTGTCTTCGGCCTCGCCGGTGTCCTCAGCGCGCCGGCTCCATGCGCTGCCAGGTCGGCCCGCCGCCGGCACCGACGTTGGGGTTGTAGGTCGCGTCGTTGCTGGCGCGGTAGTTGCCTTGGCCGTCGGTCCAGTGGTGGCTGTAGTTGCTGTCGCGCTCGGACGTGCCCCAGTACGGATCGGTCATGCGCGTGGTGCCGCGGATGTACTGAGAGAACGCGTCGGCGGCGTCGCGGCCGCCGCCGGCGGCCTGGCGACGCGCCGCGTCGGCGCGCTGCTGCGCGGCGCGCTGCTGCTGCATCGAGGCGAGCAGCGCATCGTTGTTGGCGCTGATCGTGCGCGACAGCTGGCCGGCAGCGCGGATGCTGTCGTAGCCGCGCTGCAAGTAGGCGTTGAACTGCTCGGTGATGTAGCGCGAGACCTCCTGCACGTGCCGCTGGTAATCCGGGTCCGGGCGCACCGATGCCGCCACCGTGCCCAGCAGCGGATAGACCGAGTCGAGCAGGCCGTCGGTGGCCCCCACGGCATGCGCCAGCACCAGCATGCGGTGGTACTCGTGGCTCAGGCCCTGCGGGCCCTGGTAGGGGATGGTGTGCGTCGCCGTGTAGAAGCCGTAGAAGTCCTCCTCGGCGGCGGCGCCGTCGACGCTGTAACGCACGCGCATGGCCATCGCCTCGCCGCGCAGCGCCGGGTAGCCGAAGGCCTGCGCCATGCGCGCCGCGTCGACCGGCCGGCGCGAGACGATGCGCAACCCGGGCAGCTGGCCGCGCCAGGGCATCACGACGAGATGCTCCATCGCCTGGTCGATCGTCGCGTTGGGCGCGTAGACGGCGCCGAAGCTGCGCTGGCCAGGCCGCAGGCCCTGCGTGAAGCGGTCCATCCAGTACACCGCATCCATCGGCAGCAGCTCGATCCACATGCGGCCGTCGGGCGACTGCGCGCGCAGGTGCACGCGCACCGGGTAGTTGGCGCTCGTGTAATCCCACTGCACGCGCTGCTGCACCTGCCAGCCCGCGGGCAGCGACAGGGTGGCCACGCGCATGCCGCCGTAGCTGGGGTCGGTGATCGTGTAGGGGGTGAATCGCATCGCGGCCGCGGCGGCGGCGGCCGGCGCGGCGGGCAGTGCGGCGGCGAGTGCCGCGGCGAGTGCGAACGCGGCGACGCGGCCGAGCAGCGACGAGGCGGGCGGGTGGCGCATGTCAGCGGGCTCCGGTCGGGCGGACGGCGCGCAGCGACGCGGCCGCGCCCCGCTTGCTGCCGTCCAGGCAGGATCGACACATTACGCTGCGCGCGCCGATCCCGAAAGGGGGCAGGGCGGCGGCGCCACAATCGCCGCATGGTGCCGCTCGCGCCGCGCTCGCACGCCTTCGTCTACCTGGCCTCGGCCAGCCCGCGCCGCGCGCAGCTGCTCGACCAGATCGGCGTGCCGCACCGGCCGCTTGTCGCCACGCGCCAGGAGAACGTCGAGCGGCTCGAGGAGGAGCGCTCGGGCGAACGGCCCGAGGACTACGTACGCCGCGTCACTCTGGCCAAGCTGCTCGCGGCGCGCGCGCGGCACCGCGCGCGCGGCCTGCCCGATGCGCCCATCCTGTGCGCCGACACGACGGTGGCGCTGGGCCGCCGCATCCTGGGCAAGCCTGCCGATGCCGAGGACGCCGCACGCATGCTGCGTGCGCTGGCCGGGCGCACGCACCGCGTGCTGAGTGCGGTGGCGGTGAGCTGCGGCGCGCAGTCGCCGCTGCTCGTGAGCGTGTCGCACGTGCGCTTCGCGCCGCTGTCCGAGCGCGTGATCGGCGCCTACGTCGCCAGCGGCGAGCCCTTCGGCAAGGCCGGCGCCTACGCGGTGCAGGGGCGCATCGCGCAATGGATCGAGCGCATCGAGGGCAGCTACTCGGGCATCGTCGGCCTGCCGCTGCACGAGACGCGCGAACTGCTGGCGCGCGCCGCTGTCGCCTATGCGCCCTGATAGCCTGTGAAGATATGAATGCGCGGGCGTGATTCATGTCTTCACAGGCTCTGAGCGGCGGCGCGCGTGCGCCGCCGCCCGGCACCGGCCCCGTAGACTCCGCGTCCATGGCCAGCCAGGACATCCTGATCAACTGGGCCCCGCAGGAAACGCGCGTGGCCATCGTCGAGAACGGCGCCGTGCAGGAGCTGCACGTCGAGCGCACGCTCGAGCGCGGCCTGGTGGGCAACGTCTACCTGGGCAAGGTGGTGCGTGTGCTGCCGGGCATGCAGAGCGCCTTCGTCGACATCGGCCTCGAGCGCGCGGCTTTCCTGCACGTCGCCGACCTGTACCCGCAGGCTCCCGGCAACGGCAGCGCGCGTGCCGCCGCCACCGGCCGTGCCGACGCGCCGCCGCCGCCCATCGAGCGCCAGGTGTTCGAGGGCCAGACGCTCACCGTGCAGGTGATCAAGGACGCCATCGGCAGCAAGGGCGCGCGCCTGTCCACGCAGGTGTCGATCGCGGGGCGCATGCTGGTGTACCTGCCGCACGACACGCACATCGGCGTATCGCAGAAGATCGGCAGCCCCGAGCTGCGCGAGCAGCTGCGCGCGCGCGTCGCCGCACTCGCGACCCAGGGCGCGGCGGGCGCGGGCGCGGGCGCCCCGGCCGACAAGCCCGGCGGCTTCATCCTGCGCACCAACGCCGAGGAGGCGAGCGACGCCGAGCTGGCCGAGGACATCGCCTATTTGCGCCGGGCCTGGGCCGCGATCCGCGAGCGCGCGCAGACGCGCGCGCCGGGCTCGCTGCTGCACCAGGACCTGAGCCTGGCCGAGCGTGTGCTGCGTGACCTCGTCGGCGAGGCGACGCAGGCGATCCGCATCGACTCGAAGATGCAGTTCGAGCAACTGAAGGCGTTCGGCGAGACCTACATGCCGCGCGCCGCCGCCAAGCTCGAGCACTACAAGGGCGAGCGGCCGATCTTCGACCTCTTCGGCATCGAGGAGGAGATCGCACGCGCGCTGGCGCGGCGCGTCGAGCTCAAGAGCGGCGGCTACCTGATCATCGACCAGACCGAGGCGCTGACGACGATCGACGTCAACACCGGCGGCTTCGTCGGCGCACGCAACTTCGACGACACGATCTTCAAGACCAATCTCGAGGCCGCCGGCGCCATGGCGCGCCAGCTGCGCCTGCGCAACCTGGGCGGCATCATCATCGCCGACTTCATCGACATGACGCGCGACGAGCACCGCCAGGCGGTGCTGGCCGAGTTGCGCAAGCAGCTCGCGCGCGACCGCACGCGCAGCACGGTGAGCGGCTTCACGCAGCTCGGCCTCGTGGAGATGACGAGGAAGCGCACGCGCGAGAGCCTGGCGCACATGCTGTGCGAACCCTGCCCCACCTGCGCCGGCCGCGGCCAGGTGAAGACCGCGCGCAGCGTGTGCTACGACATCCTGCGCGAGATCCTGCGCGAGGCGCGCCAGTTCGCGCCCAAGGAGATCCGCATCGTCGCCAGCGCCGCCGTCGTCGAGATGCTGCTCGACGAGGAGAGCGTGCACCTGGCGGGCCTGTCCGAGTTCATCGGCAAGCCCATCTCGCTGGCGGCCGAGCCGGTGATGAATCCGGAGCAGTACGACATCGTTCTGATGTAGCGCTCCACGGGGTCTCACCCCGTGCCGGTTGCCGCTCGCAAGCGCCTGATTTCGCAGGCGTTTTCGGGTGGCAAGTTTTTTCCAGGCCCTTGAAGTCACACCAAGTCCCACTCCAATCGGGTAGCTGGATGGGTAGCTGGACGGGTAGCCGCGATCCGGCCCACATCCGAACAACGGGGGTGCGCATGGGACGGGACAAGGGCCACCTGACGGATCTGCAACTCAGGCACTCGATCAAGGCCGACAGCGACGGCCTCACGTTCACGCTTTCGGCCGCCGGCGTGGCCGGCTGGATCCTGCGCTACCGGCACGGCGGCCGGCGTCGCGAACTGACCATTGGCCGCTACCCCGACATCGGTCTGGCCGAGGCGCGCGGCATCGCCACCCTCAAGCGCGCCGAGGTGCAGCAGGGCCGCAACCCCGCGGCCGAAAAGCAGAAGGCCAAGGCCACTGCCGCGCGCGACTGGACGGTGCGTGACCTGGCCAAGGACTACCGCGCCAAGAAGCTGGTGAGCCTGGCGCACAGCACGCAGGTGAGCTACGGCCGGCAGCTGAAGCGCGCGGAGAAGAAGCTGGGCGCGCTGACCGTACGCGAGATCGAGGCCAGCGACGTGGTGGCGCTGATCGAAGGCGCCGGCCTCACCTGGGGCGAAGCGAACATGCTGCTCATCACCACCAAATGCCTGTTCACGCACGCCTGCGGCAAGCGGCTGATCAACGCCAACCCCTGCCACGGCATCATGCTTTCGGCGCTGCTGGGCGAACGGCCGGCGCGCCGCCAGCGCCTGATGCTGACGCGTGAGGAGCTGAAGCTGCTGGCCGTCGTCGTGATGCCGCACAGCAGCGAAAACGCCGGCGCCGCCAGGGCCTGCACGATCGCGATCGTCGGGAGGTCCATCGCTTCCCCTTTCACGCGGGCCGGGAACCGTGGTCCGTGCCCGCATTCGACGCGCGATTGCCCTTCCTGCGCCTTGACCGGGGTCAGAAGGTGCGCGCGCGGTTAGGGCGATCGCTTTCAGCAAGGCAAGCCCGACAGCTTGATTTGGATCGGCTGTGAGGCATCAGCACTGCGCTGTGCTGAGCCTCTGGCCGTCGCCGAGACCGGGGAGGCAAGGCGCAAGGGCGCCAGGCGGGGAGGGGGCTCACCCGGCCTGCACGGCGCGAAGCAGAGGAAGGTTGGGGATACCCCGCTGGGCGGGCACAGCCTTCACCCTTGCGCCGCGCCAGGGGAGACCCCTTAGCCGGCTTCCGGGCGCGGGCTGAAGGCGCAGCCTTGGGGCCGCGCCCGCGTCACCAGCCGGGCGATGCCGTACCCGGCATGGCCCGGATCACCCGGCACGGGCGGAGCCGGTGCTGCTGACTACGGGGCTATGCGCCAGGGATCGTTACCGGCAGGCCGGGACACGAGGCCCGGTCCGCGCAGCGGATAGAGCCCGGTCGGCCGGCATGTACTCATGCGGGCCGGGGCGCCCGCTGTCTCAGCGAAAATCGAGCTTGCTTGTCTATAGCACTAAGTGCTATACAATGTGACGAAGGGACGGGGTCATGGCGATCTACAAGACCCGATGGTTCGACCGCTGGGCGCGCAAGGAAGGGTTGGCCGTGTCCAGCCTGTGCACTGCCGTGCGTGAGATGGCAAACGGCCTGTTCGATGCCGACCTCGGCAGCGGCCTGTTCAAAAAGCGGATCGGCCGTCCCGGGCAAGGCAAGAGCGGCGGCTTCCGGACGCTGGTAGCGACGAACAAGGGCAACCGCTGGGTCTTCGTCTATGGCTTCCCGAAGAGCGAACGGGCCAACATCGACAAGGACGAAGCGGAAGCCCTGAAGAAGCTGGCGACACACCTGCTGTCGCTGATCGCGCAGGCGGTGACGAGGGCAACGGAAGCAGGTGAACTGATCGAGGTGGATTGCGATGCGGAAGACTAAGTCCCCCATCCTGGCGGCCGTGCATGACACGGCCAAGGGTCTGCACAAGGCCGGCGTGATGGATCAGGTCACGCTGCGCGAGTTCGACCAACTGTGCCTGCCGCCGGTCGAGCCCCTGGAGCCCGCCCAGATCAAGCGCATCCGCGAGGCATCGCATGTCAGCCAAGCGGTCTTCGCCCGCCTGTTGAACACGAGCCTCTCCACGGTCCAGAAGTGGGAAATCGGCCAGAAGAAGCCGACCGGCACGGCCCTGAAGCTCCTGCACTTGGTGCAGAAGCGCGGCCTCGAAGTCGTGGCGTGACGACCGTTCGGTGCAGCGGTCGGATCGGTCCGCGACGCGGCAACTCGGAGCACGCTAGAGCGGCATCGTGACCGACCGCGTCACTCGGGGCGAGCGGTCGCGCATGATGGCCGCCGTCCACGGAACAGACACGGCGCCTGAGTTGTATGTGCGGCGTGCGCTGTTTGCCGCCGGCTTTCGTTTCCGCCTGCACGTCGCCGGCCTGCCGGGCCGGCCGGACATCCTCTTACCGCGCTACGGGATCGCCGTGTTCGTGCACGGCTGCTTCTGGCACGGTCACCACCGCGTCCTCGGTGACCACCGCCAGGATGTCGCGCAGATGGCCTCGCGCAGCCGGCGGTCGACGCGCGCGGCGCGCTCGCGGCGGGCGGCGATGGCCGCGCCGACGTCGTCGGCCTCGATCCGCTCGTGCCGGGCGTCGCGCGCCAGGTAGTCGGCCTCGGTCAGCAGGTCGGGCAGGCGGCGCACACCGGCGCTGATGCGCCGTGCGTCGCCCGCCATGCAGTACTGCCCGAACTGCGGGGCCGGCGAGCTGAAGATCACTGCGGCCATCCTCCAGCGGACCGTGGTCGAGACGATCCTCGCCCACCTGGGGCTGGATCCGCAGCCGCCTCCCGGGAGCCGAGCGCGCGAAGCAGGGCACGACTGAAGCCAACCGAGCCGCGCCGGCCGTCGCAAACACCTCGCCCCAGGCGGCAACGCCAAACCGCAGCCGGGGCAGCTTCGCGCGACGCGTCAGCGAGGCACGATCGGACCCGGGGTCAACCCCGACGACGTGGTCACCAGCGAGCCTTGTGAGCGCTGGAGGGCGAACCGACGCAGCATTGCGCGACGTCACGGTCGCCAAGTCCAAGCTCCTCATGCCGCAGCTGGACCGACTCAGATCGACCTCGAGGGCATTGGAACGACTATGCCCCGTCATGGGCAAATGGCGCATGGCGCTTGGCGTGCATCGACCATCGCCGGCATGCGCGGCGCCGACCTGCCCTGCGGCATCGACCGGCATCGTTCACCGCACCGCGCAGCGCGTGCGTCTACAATCGCATCCTGAATACACATCCGGAGGTGTAGGTGCGGACCAACATCGTGCTCGACGACGAACTGCTGCAGCAGGCGATGAAGCTCACCGGCGCGCGAACCAAGCGCGAGACCGTGCGGATAGCGCTCGAGGAGCTGGTGGCGCGCCATCGCGCGCGCCAGCTCGTTCGTTTGCGCGGCAAGCCGCTGATCGCGCCGGATTACGACGTGCGGGCAGTGCGCCGGGCGATGGGCAGTGGTCCTGGTTGACACTACGGTCTGGATCGACTGGCTGCGCGGCCGGACTTCGCCGCCGGTCGCGCGGCTCGCAGCGCTGCTCGACGAGGGCGATGCGGCGCTCGCGCCGGTGATCCTGCAGGAACTTCTGCAGGGTGCGGTCGATACCGCCGCACTGCTCGTGTTGCGTCGGCGCTTCAGCGCGCTGCCGGTGCTGACCCCGAAACGCACTCTGGACGTCCACGCCGACGCGGGCGCGTTGTATGCCCGTTGCCGCTGGGCCGGTGTGACGCCGCGCAGTCCGCACGATTGCCTGATCGCCGCGACCGCGCTGGCTGCCGGGGTGCAGCTGCTGCACGACGATCGCGATTTCGACCGCATCGCGGATGTGGTGCCGGGGCTGAGGTTGCTGCGCGACTGAAGCTGCGCGCTCGGGCGCGTTGCACGCGCGCCGAGCCGGCCGAGCGGGGTGCGAAGGTGCGGACGATCGCTCACGCTGCGCCTTCGCTGCTGCGAGCACCGCTGGCCAGCGTCCAGGTGCCGAAGCCGTGCACGACACGCACATCGTCGAACGTGATCGCCGCCGGCGGCAACGCCAACCCGCAGCGCATCGGGTGGCGCCCGCTGCCGTGAACGATGGAGGGCAGCGCCGCCGCGCCGAGCGCCTCGACGAGCACGCGTTTGAGCTTGGACTTGTGCTCCTCGACATCGGCCTTGCTCATGCCGTCGCGGCAGCGCCGGCGGGTGCGCTCGTCGACGCCGAGCGAGCCGGCGACGCGCCGGCATTCGCGCAGGTACGCGTCGCGAAACGCCGGCTCGGGTACGCCGTCCTCTGGACATGGCAGCGATGGCGCACCCGCTGCGGCGCGGCGCGCGAACCAGGCGAGGAACGCGCGTTCCGCCGGCGGCGGCGCCATGTCGCGGCCGGCGGCGACGATGCGCTGGCGGTCGAGCAGCAGCGTCAGCGCCGGCGGCCCGAGGTGCTCTCGCGCGGCTTGCACCGCATCGGCAAAGCGCGCCCGGCCCCCGTCAGATCAGCGGCTCGGGCCGGCCGTGGCGCATGTGAACGAACGGGATGTCGGCCAGCGTCGCGCGCGCCTTGGCGTGATCGCCCACCTTTTGGTCGCGCGTCTGGATCATGCGCTCGCAAGGTATGGGGTAATCCGGCGCCACCTCGGTGCCGTACCGCTCGGCCAGGAAGCCCAGGATCTCGCGCACGGTCGTGCCGCGCGCGTACATGGCCACGATCTTGTCGTCGAAACCGGTGAAGCGCCGCTCATGCCTGGGGATGAGCACCGGCGCGAAGGAGCCCGCCCGGTCGCGATGCACCTCGATGCGCAGTGGGCCGTCCTGCGTGAGCACGGTCTTGCCGCTGGCACCATTGCGGTGGTTACCCGCATCCTCGGGCTTGGTCGCCCCGGGCCGGTAGCCCAGGTGGTGCGACAGTTCGGCGCCCGGCGCACGCTCGATGAGTGCCTTCTCGAACGCCGGACGGTCAGCCCGGGTCGCCACAAGCCGAGGGCACGATCGCCGTTGTCCCGCCGACGCTCTGCGATCGAGCCCCCCCGATACGACATCGTGCTGCTGCCGCGGTTCAGCGGGTCTTGCGCCCTGATCGGCAGCTTCACGCAAGCGCTCTGTCCGCGCCGTCGCGGGCGTCTCCCCGAGGCTGCCGAAACCACGCGCCGCCTCATCCGGATCGATGCGCTCGCTGGGCAGGAAGGGGGCCACCGCGATCCCTCGCGCGCCCGAACAACACAACAGCCGGGCTTCACCCGACACGGCGCACCGGAAAACGGCTGGGTCTGCGGATCAGGCAGAGCGGATCGAGGCCGGCCGGTGCAAGAGGCCCGGGCGAGCCGAGGCCGTGACCGCGCGCCCATGGCGGAAAATCCGAAACAGCCGGCCGCATGATTTCGGCTTCGGGCTGAACTCCGCATGCGCCTGCTCCAGTACAAGGACCTGAACCTCCGTCGCGTCAAGGCCGCCTTCGACAAGGTCAAGGCGGCCATCGAGGCCGGCGACTTCCGCTCGGCCGACGTGAAGAAGCTCAACGCCGGGCCCTACTACCGCGCCAGGCTCGACTACACGAACCGGCTGCTGCTGCAGTTCGCGCGCATCGACCGGCCGGCGGCCGAAGGCGGCAGCGAGACCGTCTGCCTGGCGCTGGAGGTGATCGAGAACCATGCCTACGAACGCTCGCGCTTCCTGCGCGGCGCGGTCGTGAACGAGGCCCGCATCGAACGCGAGCCGGCGGCCGACGCGAAGGCGCCCGCGCTGGGCGCCGAGGCCGCGCCGCTGCGCTGGCTGGGCCCGGGCCGCACGCAGTTCGAACTGCTCGACAAGCCCATCGTCTTCGACGAAGCACAGGACGAGGCCTACCGGCACCCGGCGCCGCTGGTCGTGATCGGCTCGGCCGGCTCGGGCAAGACCGCGGTCACGCTGGCGCGGCTGCGCGAGGCCGAGGGTCGGGTGCTCTACGTCACGCTGTCGGCCTACCTTGCGCAAGGTGCCCGCGCGCTGCACGCCGCACTCGGCTTCGAGAACCCGAAGCAGGAGGTCGATTTCCTCAGCTACCGTGAGCTGTTGGAGACGCTGCGCGTGCCGCCGGGCCGCGAGGTGACGCTGCCGCTGTTCGGGGGCTGGTGCGAGCGGCATCGCCAGGCCCTGCGCAAGCTCGGCGAGCTGGACGCGCACGCGCTGTTCGAGGAGTTCCGCGGCGTCATCGGCGCACAGCCTGCGGGCCCGCTGTCGCTGGCCGACTATCTGGCGCTGGGCGCGCGGCAGAGCCTGCTCGACGCCGCACAGCGCGAACGGGCCCACGAGCTCTTCCAGCGCTACCGCGCCTGGCTGGCCGAAGCCGGGCTGCACGACAGCAACCTCGTCGCGTACGAGTGGCGCACGCAGATCGCAGGCAAGCAGCCGCCGGCTTACGACTTCGTCGTCATCGACGAGGTGCAGGATCTCACGCCGGTCCAGCTGGCGCTGGTGCTGGCGCTGCTGAAGGCGCCGGGCCAGTTCATCCTGTGCGGCGACAGCCACCAGATCGTGCACCCCAACTTCTTCAGTTGGGCGGCCCTCAAGAGCCTGTTCTGGCAGGGTCTGGCAGGCGACGCGGCGCAGCGCCAGCCGCTGAAACTGCTGCAGGCCAACTTCCGCAACACGCGCGCCGTCACGGAACTGGCCAACCGCCTCCTGAAGCTCAAGCAGGCGCGGTTCGGCTCGGTCGACCGCGAGAGCAATTTCCTCGTGCGCAGCACCTCGGCCGCGGCCGGCGAGGTGCGCCTGCTCGACGCGAAGGAACGGACGCTGGCCCAGCTCGACGCGGCAACGCGGCAGTCGGCCCGGCACGCCGTGATCGTGCTGCGCGACGACGACAAGCCCGCCGCACGCCGGGCCTTCCACACGCCGCTGGTCTTCAGCGTGCACGAGGCCAAGGGCCTGGAGTATCCCCATGTGCTGCTCTTCGACCTGGTGTCGGGTCAGCGCCAGGCCTATGCCGAGGTCTGCGAGGGCGTGAGCGAGGCCGACCTGCAGGGTGAGGCACTCGACTACCGCCGTGCCCGCGACAAGGCCGACAAGTCGCTCGAGCTGTACAAGTTCCACGTCAATGCGCTGTATGTCGCGATGACGCGTGCGGTGCAGACGCTCACCCTCGTGGAGCACGACACCGGCCACCCGCTGCTGGCGCTGCTGAACCTGCGGCCGGGCGAGGCGCAGGCCCAGCCGGTGGCCAGGTCGAGCCAGGACGAGTGGGCGCAGGAGGCGCGCCGGCTCGAGCTGCAGGGCAAGGCCGAGCAGGCTCAGGCCGTCCGCGATGCCTTCCTGCAGCGCAAGCCCGTGCCATGGACGCCGTGGAGTCTGGCGCTGATCGAGGAGCAGTCGCCCAAGGCGTTCGATCCGCACGACCCGAGCAGCAAGCCCAGGCAGACCGTCTTCGACTATGCCTTGTGGCACGGCCAGCACGCGTGGATCGAATCGCTGGCGCATGTCCGCTACGCACCGGCACGCGGCCTGATGGAGGAGCACGAGTTCGCCGGCGCCGGCACGCTGCTGGCGCCGCAATACGGCATCGAAGGGCCCTGGCTCGCACGGCAGCAGCTGGTGCGCAAGACGGTTGCCGCCGTGCATCAACGCCACCTTCAGCCGTACCAGGCGAAGAACATCAAGGACATCCTGCGGTCCGCCGATACCTACGGCCCCGACCACGCCACGCCGGTGGGCGCCACGCCGCTGATGCTGGCCGCGACGGCCGGCAACGCACCCATGGTGGAGGCGCTGCTGGCCAAGGGCGCCGACCCTGCACGCCGCGATGAATTCGGGCACACGGCCTGGGACCATGCCGTCGGCCGTGCGATGCGCGAGGCTGCTTTCGCGGGCAGCGGTCTGCCGGGCCTCTTCGAACTGCTGGCACCGCCGGCGCTGGACGTTCAGACCGAGGGCCGCCTGGTGCGCCTCGAACGCCATCAAGGCGAGTACTGGCCGCTGACGCTGATGCTGGCCGGGCTGAAGACGCAGTGGTCGCAATGCGTCACGCGTCGGCTCGACCCCTATCGTTACCTTTCGGGTTTCTTCGCCGACCAACTGCACGACGTCTTGCAGGAGCTGCCGGCCTGGTTGTGGGCCGGGTCGCGCCGCAAGCGCACTTACGTCAATCAGGTGCTGGCCCGCGCCGAAGTCCACAGCAGCTACCAGCCGGCGCGGCGCCTCTGGGTGCGCACGAAGAACGGCCACTACTTCCCCAACCCGCAGATGCAGCTGCGCGACGGCGAGGGCTGGCAGCCGGTCTACGAGCGGCTGGCGCTGGCCTGGATCGACCGGGGCTGCGGCCGCGAGATCGACCACCGGCCACGGCCGACGGAGTCGATCCGGTGGGTGCGCGAGGCGCTCGAACCGGCCACGGAGCCCGGTCCGGCACCGGCGGATACGGACGGACAACTGCAACTGTTCTGAGAGCCTGTCACGCGGCCGGGGCCCGCCGGAGAGGTCGACGATCCCGGGCTGACGCCCGCCACGGGTTGGCGGGTTCAGCGGCTGCGCGCCCGCCCCGAGGCCTGCGCGTCGCGCCAGGCGCGGAGCTCGTCTTCGAGCGCGCGCCGCGCGGACGCGTCGCGTGCCAGCGCCATCGAGCCGAGCACCGAGCCGTCGCGCCCGAGCACGAGGCCGAAGCTCATCTCGACGTAGCGCTTGCCGCCGTCGCGGTGAACGGCGCGCGTCATGCGGATCTGTCCGCCGTGCTGCGTGTGCCGTTGCGCGACGGCACGGCGATAGCCGGCCCAGTGGGCCGCGCGCAGCCGCGGTGGGATGATGAGATCGAGGCTTTGCCCCTCTGCCTCGGCGGCACTCCAGCCGAACAGCGCTTCGGCACCGCGGTTCCAGATGCGGATCGTGCCCTCGCGGTCGGCGAAGACGATCGCCTCGGTGTTCTGCTCGACGATGCCCCGGTACAGCTCGGCCGCGGGTGCTGCGGGTGCCGCGGGTGCGTGTGCTGCGGGTGCTGCGGATTCGGGCATCGGGCAGGCTCCTCCCAGGGCTCGGCGGGCCGACGGCGCCGTGGTTCGCGCCGCCGCGTCGCGGCATCGCGGCGCCGCGGCACCATGACGCGCGCGATTCGACCGCAATGCCGGCGCGGGCGCAGGGCGCGACGCGATGCCCCCGCGCCGGGTGTTGATACAGAATCGACGGCCATGGCCATGCGCATGTTCGCCGGGGCCTGCTGCCGATGAAACTCAACATCCTGTCCGACCTGCACCTCGGCTTCGGGGCGATGGAGCGCCCGCTCAATGCGGCCGACGTCGTCGTGCTCGCGGGCGACATCTCGCGCCCGCGCGAGGCGGTGGCCTGGGCGCTGCGCTTCGAAAAGCCGGTGCTCTACGTGCCCGGCAACCACGAGTACTACGGCGGCAGCCTCGACGGCGTGGACGCGCAGCTGCGCCGGCTGTGCGAGGGCACGCAGATCCATCTGCTCGACCGCGACGAACTCATCATCGGCGGCGTGCGCTTCCTCGGTGCCGTGCTGTGGACCGACTTCGCGCTCGCGCCCGATCCCGGGCAGCGCACCGCGGCCAAGGAGGCCGCGACCCGGCTGGTGCGCGACTTCAGCCGCATCCGGCTGCGCGAGGACGCCGCCGATCTGTTCACGCCCGACCACGCGGCCGAGCTGTTCCGGCGCGACGCGGCCTGGCTCGACAGCCGGCTCGCGCAACCCCACGCGGGCCCGACGGTGGTGATCACGCACCACGCACCTTCGGTGCGCAGCATCCATGCGCGCTTTGCCGGCTCGCCGATGAACGCCTGCTTCGTCTCCGACGCCGAATACCTGATCCGCCCGCAGCGCGCCGCGCTGTGGATCCACGGGCACACGCACGACAGCTTCGACTACGAGGTCAACGGCACACGCGTGCTGTGCAACGCGCGCGGCTATGCGCGCGCCGGCGTGCCGGAGAACGCGCTGTTCCAGCCCGATCTCGTGGTCGAGGTGAGCTGACGGCGCGCCGGCGGCAGGCCGGCATCAGCGCAGGTGGCAGGCCACCTGCTGCTGGGGCGAGCGCGGCTCGAGTTCGGGCCGCACCCGGTCGCACAGGCCCTTCCTGGCGATCGGGCAGCGCGTGTGGAAGTGGCAGCCCGGCGGCGGATCGATCGGGCTGGGCACGTCGCCTTGCAGCATGATGCGCTTGCGCCGCGCCTGCGGGTCGGGGATCGGCACGGCCGACAGCAGCGCCTCGGTGTACGGGTGCAGGGGGTTGGTGTACAGGGTGCGCGCCGTCGCGATCTCGACGATGCGCCCGAGGTACATCACGGCGACGCGGTCGCTCGTGTGCTCGACCACCGAGAGGTCGTGCGCGATGAAGATGTAGGTCAGGCCGAACTGCTGCTGCAGGTCCTCGAGCAGGTTGATCACCTGCGCCTGGATCGACACGTCGAGCGCGCTCACGGCTTCGTCGCACACCACCAGCTTGGGGTCGACGGCCAGCGCGCGTGCGATGCCGATGCGCTGGCGCTGGCCGCCGCTGAACTCGTGCGGATAGCGCCGCATGTGGTCCGGGCTGAGTCCGACCGTCTCGAGCAGGGCGGCCACGCGCTGCTCGATCTGCCTGGCGCCGCGCGCCAGGCCGTGGATCACCAGCCCCTCGCCGATGATCGCGCCCACCGTCATGCGCGGATTCAGGCTGGCATAGGGGTCCTGGAAGATGATCTGCATGCGCCGCGTGAGCGCGCGCAGCTCGGTGCGGTTCGCGCCGCTGACGCTGCGGCCTTCGAAGTGCACCTCGCCCGAAGTCGGCTCGATCAGACGCAGCACGCAGCGCCCGGTGGTGCTCTTGCCGCAGCCCGATTCGCCGACCACGCCCAGCGTCTCGCCCGCGGCGAGCTCGAAGCTGACGCCGTCGACGGCGTGCACGCGCGCGACCTCGCGCCGCAGCAGCCCGGCGCGGATCGGGAAGCCCTTGACCAGATTGCGCACCTGCAGCAGCGGCGCGTTCATCGTGCCCCCCCGGCCCGGCAGGCCGTTCCCCCGAGCGGGAACGAGCGCCTTCGCGCCGGCCGCCGGGCGATCATGCCGCCCCCACGGCGCCGCGGCGCGGGTCGACCAGCACGCAGGCCGCGCGGTGCCCCGGGCCGATGTCGTACAGCGGCGGCGTCGCCGCCAGGCATTCGGGCATGACGTACTTGCAGCGGCTGGCGAAGCGGCAGCCCGGCGCCGGCTCGATCAGCTTGGGCACCGTGCCGGGGATTGCCTCGAGCCGCGTCTTGTGCTCGGCGGCGAGGTCGATGCGCGGGATGCTGCGGATCAGCCCCTGCGTGTACGGGTGCCTGGGCCGCGCGAACAGCTCGACCACCGGCGCCTCCTCGACCACCTGGCCGGCGTACATCACGACCACCTTCTGCGCCACCTCGGCGACCACGCCCATCGCGTGCGTGATCAGCAGCACCGCCATGCCCAGGCGCTGCTTGAGATCCTGCAGCAGCTCGAGGATCTGCGCCTGGATCGTCACGTCGAGCGCGGTGGTCGGCTCGTCGGCGATCAGCAGCTTGGGGCTGCAGGCCAGCGCGATGGCGATCATCACGCGCTGGCGCATGCCGCCCGAGAACTGGTGCGGGTAGTCGCGCACGCGCCGCTCGGGCGTCGGGATGTTGACGAGCCCGAGCATCTCGACGGCGCGCGCCATCGCCGAGCGCTTCGACAGGCCCTCGTGCAGGCGCACGCTCTCGGCGATCTGCTCGCCGATCGTGTACACCGGGTTCAGGCTCGTCATCGGCTCCTGGAAGATGATGGCGATCTCCTTGGCGCGGATGCGCTGCATCGCCGCGGGGCCCAGCGGCACGAGATCGCGGCCCTGCCACAGCACCTGGCCGGCGACGATGCGTCCCGGCGGCATGTCGATGAGCTTGAGCACCGTCTTGGCGGTGACGCTCTTGCCGCAGCCGCTCTCGCCGACCACGCACACCGTCTGCCCGGCGTCGACGGCGAGGTCGACGCCGTCGACCGCGTGCAGCCAGCCGTCGTCGGTCTTGAAGTGGGTCTTCAGACCCCGGATCTCGAGCAGCGCCATCACAGCACGCGGCGCGGATCGAGCGCGTCGCGCAGGCCGTCGCCGATGAAGTTGATGGTGAGCACGGCGACGAATACCGCCAGGCCGGGGAACAGCGCCCAGTGCAGCGCCAGGTCCATGTAGTCGCGCGCGTCGTAGAGGATCCGGCCCCAGGTCGGGATGTCGGGCGGAAAGCCCAGCCCGAGGAAGGAAAGGGTGCTCTCGGCGATGATGGCCGCAGCGACGTCGATCGTCGCGGCGACGATCACCGGCCCCAGGCTGTTGGGCAGGATGTGGCGTGCGACCTGGCGCGCCGTCGACGCGCCGAGCGCGCGCGCCGCCTCGACGAACTCCTTCTCGCGCAGGCTGAAGAACTGCGCGCGTACCAGGCGCGCCACCGGCATCCAGCGAAAGCCCCCGATCACGGCGACGATGAGGATGAAGATGCCGACCTCCAGGCCGAACATCTGCTTGAGCGGCTCGCGGAACAGGAAGATCAGCAGCAGCAGCACGGGCAGCTGCGGCAGGCTGAGGAAGAGGTCGGTGACCCACATCAGCGCCGCGTCGAGCCAGCCGCGCGAGATGCCGGCCAGCGCGCCGACGACGACGCCCACCGTCATCGCCATCAGCATCGCCGCCATGCCCACCGCCAGGCTGATGCGCCCGCCGTAGAGCATGCGCGCGAGCAGGTCGCGGCCGAGGTCGTCGGTGCCCATCGGGTGCGTCGCCGAGGGGCCGGCCAGGCGCGCCTTGAAGTCGACGTCGTTGATGCCGACCTTGTACACGAGCGGCCCCAGCAGCACCGCCAGCACCATCAGCCCGAGCACCCACAGGCTCCAGTAGGCGAGCCGGTGGCGCTTGAAGCGGCGCCAGGCCTCCTTCCAGGGCGAGACGCTGGCGACGGGCTTGCCCAGCCCGGCGGCGGCACCGGGCCCGCGCCCGGGCGTGCCCGCACCGGTGGCGCCCGGCGCTGCGGCATCCGGGTCGGTGACGACCGGGCTAGCGATAGCTGATCCGGGGGTCGAGCCAGCCATAGAGCAGGTCGGCGACGAGGTTGAAGAAGATCACCAGGCAGCTGAAGACGAAGGTCACCGCCATGATGACGGGCGTGTCGTTGCGCAGGATGGCGTCGATGAGCAGGCTGCCGATGCCCGGCACGCGGAAGATCTGCTCGGTGACGATGGCGCCGCCGAACACCGCCGGCATCTGCAGCGCCACCAGCGTGACCACTGGGATCAGCGCGTTGCGCACGACATGCTTGGTGATCACCTTGCGCTCGGCCAGGCCCTTGCTGCGCGCTGTGGTGACGTAGTCCAGGCGCACCACGTCGAGCACCGCGCTGCGCGTGTAGCGCATCAGGCTGGCGGCCTGGAACAGGCCCAGCACCGTCACCGGCATGATCGACTGCTTGAAGTGCTCCCACAGGAACTGCCAGCCGCTGGCGGCGATGTCGCTGCGGTAGACGAAGGGCAGCCAGCCCAGGTAGATGCTGAAGAACAGAATGAACAGCACGCCGGTGAAAAAGGTCGGCAGCGAGAAGCCGACGAAGGCGAAGGTGCTGGCGATGCGGTCGAACCAGGAATAGGGCCTGACCGCGGCCAGAATGCCCGCCGGCAGCGCCACCACGATGGCCAGCAGCTGCGACAGGCCGATGACGACGATGGTGGTGGGCAGGCGCTGCCGGATGAGCTGGTCGACGTCGATGCGGCTCACGAACGAGAAGCCCCAGTTGCCCTGCAGCATGCTCGCCAGCCAGTGCAGGTAGCGCTGCCAGACGGGGTCGTCGAGCCCGAACTGCGCACGCAGCATCAGGCGCACCTCGGGCGGCACGTTCGGGTTGGTGGCCAGTTCGTCGAACGGGTCGCCCGGAGCCAGCGCCAGCACCGTGAACAGCACGACGCTGATGCCCAGCAGGCTGGGCAGCGCGATCAGCAGTCGGCGCAGGATGTAGTTGAGCAAGACGGCCGCCTGGCGTGGGGGTCCGGTCGATCGGCCGCACGCGCCGCTGCGGCGGGCCGTGCGCGGCGCGCCCCGGCGCGCGCAAGCGCCCGCGCGCGCCGGGCCGGCCGATCAGGCCTCGCGGTACCAGTAGGTCATGAACGAGGTCAGGTTGTCCCAGGCCGAGATGGTGGTGACGAGCTTGTTCACCGTGCCCACCGGACGCGGCCGCGCGAAGAGCGGGATGATGTAACCGTCGCCCACCACCAGGTCGTTCATCTTGATGAACAGCGCGGCGCGCTTGACCGGGTCGAGCTCGACCTGCGCGGCCTTGTGCGCGGCGTCGTACTCGGGGCTGGACCAGCGCGAGAGGTTGCGGCTGGCCCACTTGTTGGCCTTCTGCGCAATCTCCCACGAGCAGTACTGCTCCATGAAGGTCTGCGGGTCGGGCTGCGTCATGGTGGTGGTGTACATCTCCATGTCGGCCCAGAACTTCTGGTAGGTGTCTGGGTTGGCGAAGTCGCTGCCGAAGTACACCGCCGCGACCACGCTCTTCAGGTCGAGGTCGATGCCGGCCTTGCTGCACGCGTCCTTGATGATCGCCTGGCATTTCTGGCGCGGGCCGCTCACCGAGGTCTGGTACAGGAACTTGAGCTTGACGTTGCCCTTGGCGCGGATGCCGTCGGCGCCCTTCTTCCAGCCCGCCGCCTCGAGCATCTGGTTGGCCTTGTCGACGTTGTATTCGTACTTGGTGTTCGGGCTGCGGAAGCGCGGGGGGTTGTTGAGGAAGTTCGAGGTCGTCACCGCGCCGCGGCCGTAGATGAACTCGGAGATGCCCTTGCGGTCGACGAGCAGGCTCATCGCGTCGCGCACCGCCCTGTCGGCGAACGCCGGGTGCTGGCTCTTGGCGCTGGCGCGCTCGCCGTCGACCTCCTTCCAGGGGTCGGAATGGTTGAGCATGATGAACTCGATGTCGCTGCCGGCGAAGAACTGCATCTTGCCCTTGCCCGCGGCCTCGAGGCGCTTGAGGATTTCGTCTTCGACCGCCAGGTTCCAGCCGACGTCGTACTCGGCCGTCTGCAGCACCGCACGCGCGGCGCTGGTGGCGTCGCCGCCGCCCTTGACCTCGAGCGCGTCGAAGAACGGCTGGTTGGGGATGTGGTAGTCGGTGTTGGCCGCGGCGCGGATCGAGTCGCCCGGCTTGAAGTCGACGATCTTGTACGGGCCCGTGCCCACCGGCTTGACGTTGGCCGGGTTGTCGCGCGACTTGGCGCCGGTGTAGGCCTCGAACACATGCTTGGGCAGGATCAGCCCGACGCTGCCCACCAGCGGCTCGGCCCAGAACGGCGTGGGCTTGGCGAACTCCACGCGCACGGTGTGCGAGTCGAGCTTGGTGAGCTTGAGATCCTTGTAGACGCTCACGGTCGTCATCGCCGCGGCCGGGTCGGCCGCGTACTGGGCGGTGAAGACCACGTCGTCGGCGCTGAACTCGCGCCCGTCGTGCCACTTGACGCCGCGCTTGAGCTTCCAGGTCACGCTCTTGCCGTCGGCGGCGACGCCGCCGTTGGCGCGCGTGGGCACCTCGGCGGCGAGGAAGGGCACGAGGTTGCCCTCGGTGTCCCAGCCGGCCAGCGGCTCGTAGAAGATGCGGCTGGCGTCCTGGTCCTTGGTGCCGCCGGCGTAGTGCGGGTTCAGGTGCACCGCCGCCTGCCAGTAGATGAGCTTCAAGGTGCCGCCGCCGCCGCGCTTGGTGGGCTTGTAGGGGATCGGGGCAGCGGTCTGCGCCAGACCCTCGTGCATGAGCAGCATCGAGGCCATCGGCGCGGTGAGGCCGGCGGCGACCATGCTCTGGATGAAGCCGCGGCGCGGCAGGCTGCCTTCGCGCACCTGTTCGATCAGGCTGCGGATGTCTCTCTCTTGCATCGCTTTACTCCATCGGTCGAGGGGACGAGCGCGCATGCTACGGGGCCGGGCCGCCGCCGGCGGGTATGCCGCGCCCCGGGGAAACCCGCGCCCGGCCGGCGGCGCGCTGCGGCCTCGGACCACCGGCGCGGCAGGCACGGCGCGGCAGGCCAACCCGACCGGCGCCGGGGACGCTGCGCGCGATACTCGCACTCCCGGCTTCGGCCGCAGCGCTTCCGATCCGTCATGAACGAAGACGTTCTCGTCGTCCACGGCCCGCGTCCGCCGGTTGCGCCGCGCTTGCCGCTGGTGCTCGATTCGCCGCATTCGGGCAATCGCATGCCGGACGACTTCGGCGCCGCCGTCACGGTGCGCGAACTGCGCGACGGCGAGGACTGTTTCATCGACGAGCTGTACCGGCCGGCGGCGGCGCGCGGCATCCCGCTGCTGGCCGCGCAGTTCCCGCGCACCTACCTCGACCCGAACCGCCACGCCGCCGACGTCGACCTCGAACTGCTGGACGAGCCCTGGCCCGGCCCCGTGAACGACAGCGGCAAGGGCGCGATCGGCAAGGCCCTGGTCTGGCGCACGCTCGACCAGGACCGCCCGATCTACGACCGCCGCCTGAGCGTGGCCGAAGTGCAGCGGCGCATCGAGCGCTGCCACGTGCCGTATCACGCGGCGCTGGTGGGCCTGCTCGACGCGGCGCACGCGCGCTTCGGCAAGGTCTATCACATCAACTGCCACTCGATGGGCCACGAGACGAGCGTGCTGATCGAAGGCGTGGACGGCCGGCCGCGCCCCGACTTCGTGCTCGGCGACCGCGACGGCACGACCTGCGAGCCCGCCTTCACCGCCTTCGTGCACGGCTTCCTCGCGGGCCTGGGCTACGACGTGCGCGTGAACGACCCGTTCAAGGGCGTCGAGCTGGTGCGCGCCTACTCCGACCCCGCGGCCGGCCGCCACAGCCTGCAGATCGAGATCAACAAGCGCCTGTACATGAGCACCGACGAGATTGCCAAGGTGGCGAACTTCGAGCGCGTGCAGGCGCAGCTGATGGCGCTGCTCGACGCCATCGCGGCGCGCTTCGGGGGCGAGGCATGAGCGCCGCCCGGCCGCTCCGAAGGCGCTCAATCCCCCTCGGGGGGACGGCGCGCAGCGCCAAGGGGGCGACATGAGCGCCGCCCGGCCGCTCCGAAGGCGCTCAATCCCCCTCGGGGGGACGGCGCGCAGCGCCAAGGGGGCCGCATGATCGTGCCGCCGGTCGAACTCGTGCCGCCCGACATCAGGCGCTGGCGCGACGGCAACACCGGCGTCGACTACGTGCACGCGTTCGATTCCGGGCAGCCCGGCCCGCGCGCGATGGTGCAGGCGCTCACGCACGGCAACGAGATCTGCGGCGCGATCGCGCTCGACTGGCTGCTCGGCTCGGGCTTCCGCCCGCGCTGCGGCCGGCTCGTCGTCGCCTTCGCCAACGTCGCCGCCTACGAACGCTTCGACGCGGCGCATCCCTACGCGTCGCGCTGCGTCGACGAGGATCTGAACCGGGTCTGGGCCGACGCGGTGCTGCTCGGCCCGCGCGACTCGGTCGAGCTGCGCCGCGCGCGCCAGCTCAGGCCCTTCGTCGACGCGAGCGAACTGCTGCTCGACATCCACTCGATGAGCGAGCCCTGCACAGCGCTGATGGTGTGCGGCACGCAGGACAAGAACGCGGCCTGGGCGCGCGCGCTCGGGGTGCCCGAGTTCCTGCTCGTCGACACCGGCCACCCGGCGGGGCTGCGCATGGTCGAGCGTGGCGGCTTCGGCGACGCGGCCTCGCCCAAGCGGGCCCTGCTGATCGAATGCGGCCAGCACTGGGAGCGCGCGGCCGCCGAGGTGGCGCAGGACACGCTGGTGCGCTTCCTCGGCCTGGCCGGCCTGGCCGACGCCGGCTGGGTGGCGGCGCAGGTGCGTCGCGCGCCGCCGGCCGCGCAGCGCCTGGTGCGCGTGACCGAGGCGGTGGTGGCGCGCACGAAGGACTTCCGCTTCCTCGTGCCGACGCCGGGGCTGGCGGTCGTTGCCCGGGCCGGCACGCCGATCGCTCAGGACGGCGAGCAGGTGATCGTCACGCCGTACGACGACACCGTGCTCGTGATGCCGGGCACGCGCAACCTCGAGCCCGGCGCCACCGCCGTGCGGCTGGGGCGCTTCGACGCGTAGCGCCGCGGGCGCCCCGGCACGGGGCGCCCGCGCGACCGGCGCAGCCGTGAGCGCGATGCCTGCGACGACATGAATCACGAGCGTGATTCATGTCGTCACGGACCCGCGAGCGCCGGCCGCCTTGGCGAGCAGCTCGAGCACCGCCTGCGCCGTCTCGCGCGGCCTTTCCATCGGGAACAGGTGCGTGCCCTCGATCTCGCGCCAGCACGGCCCGGCCAGCCGACGCACGAAGCCGATGCCGAGCTGGTGCCGCTCGGCCGAACGCGTGCCGCCCAGGTAGCCGAACGGGCAGTGCAGCGGGTGGCGTGCGAGCACGTGCTCGACATGGTGCGGCAGCGTGTTGTAGATGCGCGTCTCGACTTCGCGCCGGAACGCGAGCTGCACGCCGCCGTCGGCAGCCGGCTCGAAGCCGTGCTCGAGCCAGGCGTCGAAGACACGCGCGTCCCAGCCGGCGAAGGCGCGCTTGGCGGCGAAATGCGCGCGCGCCGCTGCGAGCGAAGGCCAATGCGTGCGCCGCCGCGCCGCCACCTTGCCCGGCCCGCCGCGCGCGAGCAAGCCGGTGGACTTGAGGATGCGGAAACCCTGCGCGCGCCAGCCGGCGACGATGGGCGCGTCGAGCAGCAGCACGGCGTGCGCCAGCGTGCCCGCGCGCGCGGCGGCGAGCAGGCTCAGGTAGCCGCCCATCGAGTGACCGACCAGCGCCACCGCCTCGCCCGGCGCCTCGCGCTGGACGAACGCGAGCAGTTCGTCGCGCAGCTGCGGCCAGTTGCTCGTGACCTTGTAGTGCGGGTCGTGGCCGAGCTTGGTCGGCGCCAGCACGCGCCAGCCGGCGGCACGCCAAAACGCGAACAGCGGCTCGTAGGTGCCGCCGACGAAGCCGTTGGCGTGGCAGAACACGAGCGTGCGGACGGGCTCACGCTTCATGGCTGGAGTCGCTGCGAGAAGGATCTGCGGGCAGCAGCTCGCGCAGGCGGTACAGCGCGTCGAGTGCCTCCCTGGGCGAGAGGGCGTCGAGGTCGAGCGCGCGCAGTGCGAGCTCCACACGCGAGGGCTCGGCGGCGGGCGGTGCGGGTGCGGGCGCGAACAGGTCCACCTGCGCGTGGCCGGCAGCGGCCTTGGCCTCGAGCGCCTCGAGCGTGGCGTGCGCCTGGCGGATGAGCGCCGGCGGCATGCCGGCCAGCCGCGCCACCTGCACGCCGTAGCTGCGGCTGGCGGGCCCGGGTTCGATCTGGTGCAGGAAGACGATGTCGTGCCCGCTTTGCGCTGCGCCCACGTGCACGTTGAGCGCGCGCGCGTGCCGGACCGGGAACTCGGTGAGCTCGAAGTAATGCGTGGCAAAGAGCGTGAAAGCGCGGTTGCGGTCGTGCAGCTGCTGGGCAATGGCCGCGGCCAGCGCCAGGCCGTCGAAAGTGCTGGTGCCGCGGCCCACCTCGTCCATCAGCACCAGGCTTTGTTCGCCGGCGCGGTGCACGATGGCTGCCGCTTCGGTCATCTCGAGCATGAAGGTGCTCTGCGCGTTGGCCAGATCGTCGGCCGCGCCGATGCGGGTGTGGATGGCGTCGATCGGTCCCAGCCGGCAGGCCGCCGCCGGCACGTACGAGCCCATCGCCGCCAGCAGCACGATCAGCGCGACCTGGCGCATGAAGGTGCTCTTGCCGCCCATGTTGGGACCGGTGATGACGAGCATGCGCGTCTTCGCGTCGAGCCGGCAATGGTTGGGGATGAAGGCACCGGCGCCGCTGGCGGCCAGGCGGGCCTCCACCACCGGGTGGCGGCCCGCTTCGATGTCGATGCAGGGATAGGGCACGAATTCGGGCCGGCACCAGCCGAGCGCGGCGGCGCGCTCGGCCAGCGCCGCCAGCGCGTCGATGCCGGCCAGCGCGCGCGCCAGCGCCGAGAGCGCCGGCACGAAGGGCTGCAGCGCGTCGAGCAGCTGCTCGTAGAGCCACTTCTCGCGCGCCAGGGCACGCTCGCTCGCCGCCAGCGCCTGGTCCTCGAAGGTCTTCAGCTCGGGCGTGATGAAGCGCTCGGCGTTCTTCAGCGTCTGCCGGCGCTGGTAGTCGGCCGGCACCTTCTCGAGGTGCGAGCCGGTCACCTCGATGTGAAAGCCGTGCACCTTGTTGAACTGCACGCGCAGGTTGGGGATGCCGGTGCGGGCGCGTTCGCGCGCCTCGAGCTCGAGCAGGAAGGCGTCGCCGTGCGCGTCGATGCCGCGCAATTCGTCCAGCTCGGCGTCGAAGCCGGCGGCGATGACGCCGCCGTCGCGCACCAGCGCCGCCGGCTCGTCGGCCAGGGCACTCAGCACGGCGGCCAGCGCCGGCTCGGGCGCCAGCTGCGCGTGCAGCCGCTCGAGCAGCGGCGCGCCGCGCGGCACGGCAGCGCTCAGGCGCGGCAACAAGGCGAGCGTGGCGCGCAGCCCGGCGAGTTCGCGCGGGCGCACCTGGCGCAGCGCGCTGCGCGCCGTGATGCGCTCGACGTCGCTCACGCCGGCCAAGGCCTCGCGCAGCGGCACGAAGCCCTGCGCGACGAACTCGGCGATCGCGGCATGGCGTTCGCCCGCCGCGCTGCGCGCGCGCTGCGGGTGCGTCAGCCAGTGCCGCAGCAGCCGGCTGCCCATGCCGGTGCGGCAGCGGTCGATGAGTCCGAGCAACGTCGCCGCACCGGGGCCGGATTCGCCGCGCAGCGTCTGCACCAGTTCGAGGTTGCGGTGCGTGGCCGGCGGCAGCTCGAGCAGCTCGCTCGTGCGCTCGACCGCGAGGCGCTGCACATGCGCCAGCGCGCCGCCTTGCGTGTGCTCGGCGTAGGCCAGCAGTGCGGCGGCCGCGGCATGCGCCACCGGCAGGCCCTCGGCGCCCAACCCGGCCAGCGTGGCCACGCCCAGCTGGGTGCGCAGCTTGCGTGCGCCCAGCGCGGCGTCGAACTGCCAGGGCGGGCGGGCCGTACGCGCGGCGCGCGCCCCGGCCAGCGCCTCGGGCAGCGGACTGCCGTCGAACAGGATCTCGGCCGGCTCGAGCCGCGCCAGCCAGCCCGGCAGTTCGCGCTCGCCGCATTCGCTCAGGCCGAGCTCGCCTGCGGCCAGCGCGAGCCAGGCCAGGCCCCAGGTCGCGCGCTCGCGCTGCACCGCCAGCAGCAGCGTGTCGGCGCGCTCGGCCAGCAGCGCGGCGTCGGTGACGGTGCCCGGCGTCACCACGCGCACCACCTTGCGCTCGACCGGCCCCTTGGCCGTGGCCACGTCGCCCACCTGCTCGGCGATCGCCACCGCCTCGCCCAGCTTGACGAGGCGCGCGAGGTAGCTCTCGACCGAGTGCACCGGCACGCCGGCCATCACCACCGGCTCGCCGGCGCTGTGCCCGCGTGTCGTGAGCGTGATGTCGAGCAGCCGGTTGGCGCGCCGCGCGTCGTCGTAGAACAGCTCGTAGAAATCGCCCATGCGGTAGAAGACCAGCGTCTCGGGATGCTCGGCCTTGATGCGCAGGTACTGCTGCATCATCGGCGTGTGGGCCGCGAGGTCGGGGCCGGCGGGGGCTTGCGGGTCGCGCATCGAGGCAGGGATCTTAGGGCCGGGCACACGGGCGCGCCGGCGAGCGGCCGCCGTCGCGCCTTGCACCACCGCAGCGCGGCACGGCCCCTCGGCGCCTCAGCGTGCTTCGCGCCGCCGCAGCCAGTCGAGCACCGCGCGCAGCACCTCATCCTCGTGGCCGCGGTAGTCGTGCCGGGCACCGGGGATCGGCACCTGCTCGATGCGCGCGCCGATGATCTGACGGCGTGCGGCGGCGAAGCGCGCGTCCATGTCGTCCTCGGCGTAGATGTCGAGGATCGGCAAGTGAACCCGAAGCAGGCTGCGGTTGGCGTTCAGCGGATCGGGTCCGCCGGCCGTGATGCCCACGCCGATGAAGCCCGCGACGCCCGCATCCGGATGCGTTGCCAGGAACGCCGTCGTCATGCGCGCGCCCATGCTGTAGCCCAGCAGGTAGATGCGCTGCACGCCCTTGTCCTGGCGCAGGAAGTCGATCGCGGCCTGGAGGCGCGCGTAGGCGTCGGGGAAGGTCCCGGCGTATGCGAGGAACAGCTCCTGCGAGATGCGGCCGGGCAGCACCGGCATCTGCAGCGACAGCGTGTGGACGCCCAGCGCGCGGTGGATGCCCTGGCGCAGCGGCGAAACCACCTGCGAATCAGCGTCCAGACCCTGGCCGTGGGCGAGGATCACCGCCACCGGGGATCCGGGGGCCTCGAGGTACTTGCCGGCCGGCATCCGCGCGGCCGCGTCGATCAGCACCGCGACGCCCAGCAGCCCGAGTACTACACGTCGACCCAGCCTCGTGCTCACCGACAGACCCTTGGCGCCGCCGCACGGACAGCGCAAGGCAAGCCTAGCTCAGCTGGTCGCCTCGCGTCATGCGCGGGCGCAATTGCACGCTGGGAGCCGGTGGCCGGCGCCGCGCCCCCACATCTTCCTTCACGCGCTCAGGCGCGAGGCTTGCGCGCGCGCACGGTGCGCCGCGCGGCGGTCGGCGTCGCCGCCGCGGCGACGAAGGCGGTCGTGGCGTCCTGCGCGGCCGCACCGGCCGGGGCGGCCGTGGTGTCCGGCTGCGCCGCATGCGGCGCGCCTGCCGCCCCCGGCGCGATGACGCGCGTGTACGGCGCCAGCATCTGCACCAGCTGGCCGTAGACCTTGGGCGTGCCGGCCACGACCTCGCGCTGGAACAGGAAGTCGGCCTCGCCGGTGAAGTTGCCGATCAGGCCGCCGGCCTCGGTGATCATCAGCGACCCGGCGGCGATGTCCCAGGGGCTGAGGCCGGTCTCGAAGAAGCCGTCGTACCAGCCGGCAGCCACGTAGCACAGGTCGAGCGCGGCGGCGCCGGGCCGGCGCACGCCGCTGCAGCTTTGCATGACGGCCTCGAACATCTTCAGGTAGCGCTGGAAGTTGTCGCCGCGGCGGAACGGGAACCCGGTGCCGATCAGCGCGTCGGCCAGCCGCGTGCGCTTGGACACGCGCAGCCGGCGGTCGTTGAGGAAGGCGCCGCGGCCGCGGCTGGCGTAGAAGAGGTCGTTGCGCGTCGGGTCGTAGACGACGCCTTGCTGCAAGACGCCGCGCTGCGCCAGCGCGATGCTCACCGCATACACCGGCAGGCCGTGCAGGAAGTTCGTGGTGCCGTCCAGCGGATCGATGATCCAGGTGAATTCGCTTTCGGCGCGACCGTGCGCGCGGCCCGATTCCTCGGCCAGGATGCCGTGCTCGGGGTAGGCCGTCAGCAGCATGTCGATGATGGCCTGCTCGGCGGCGCGGTCGACCTCGCTCACGTAGTCGTTCGGGCCCTTGCGCCCGACCTGCAGCACCTCGAGGTCGAGCGCGGCGCGGTTGATGATCGCCCCGGCCGCGCGGGCCGCCTTGACGGCGATGTTGAGCATGGGGTGCAGGGCGGCTTGCGTCATGGGGCGGCAAAGGCGGTGCGCGCGCGCCAGAATGCGGCGCATGGAGGCGGCTGCGATCTTACCGGCGGCAGGCGCGGCGACCCGCTTCGTGCTCGTGCAGCCCAGCCACGCCGGCAACGTGGGTGCGGCGGCACGCGCGCTCAAGGTGATGGGCTTTGCCGAGCTCGTGCTGGTGGCGCCGCGCGATGCCGGCGTGCTCGGGCGGCCCGAGGCCGCTGCCTTCGCCAGCGGCGCGCTCGACGTGCTCGCGCAGGCGCGCATCGTCGCCACGCTGGCCGAGGCGCTGGCCGGCAGCACCTGGGCCTGCGCGACGGCGATGACGCCGCGCGACTTCGGTCCGCCGACCTACGCACCGCGCACGCACCTGCCGGTGCTGGCCGGACAGGCGCAGCGCGTGGCCTTCGTCTTCGGGCCCGAGCGCACCGGCCTGGCGAACGCGGACGTCTACCGCTGCCACGCCTGCCTTTCGATCCCCACCCATCCGGCCTACGGCTCGCTCAACCTGGCGCAGGCTGTGCAGATCGTCGCCTACGAATGGCGCCTGGCGCTGGGCGGCTTTGCCGTGCTTCCGCGCACGCCGGCTGCGCGGCAGGCCGACGCCGCGGCGGTGCAAGGCGTGCTCGAGCATTGGCAGCGCGTGCTCGTCGAGATCGGCTTCCTCGACCCGGCGGCGCCCAGGAAGCTGATGCCGCGGCTGCAGCAGCTGCTCAACCGCGCCCGCTTGAGCGTGGAGGAAGTGCACATCCTGCGCGGCATCGCGCGCGCGGTGGCCGATGCACGCCGGCGGGCAGCCAAGCCTTGACGAGCGCTGCGCGGCATCGCGCGCGCGGCGGCCGAGCTGCGGCGCCGGCCGCGACGACGGGCTGCCGCGAACCCGGCAAGCCCCTGCGGAGCACGACGCCGGGCGACCCGATGCCGCAGCGCCCGAGGACGCACGGCTACACTGGAAGGCCATGTTCGCCCGTCTGCGCGAAGACATCGCCTGCATCCGCGAGCGCGACCCGGCCGCGCGCACGGCCTGGGAGGTGCTCACCTGCTACCCGGGGTTGCACGCACTCGTGCTGCACCGCCTCGCGCATGCCTGCTGGCGCGCCGGTCTGTGCTGGCTCGGCCGCTTCGTCTCGCACGGCGCGCGCTGGGCCACCGGCATCGAGATCCACCCCGCTGCGTCGATCGGCCGGCGCGTCTTCATCGACCACGGCATGGGCGTCGTCATCGGCGAGACCGCCGAGATCGGCGACGACTGCACGATCTACCAGGGCGTGACGCTGGGCGGCACGTCGCTGGCCAAGGGCGCCAAGCGGCATCCGACGCTCGGCCGCGGCGTGATCGTCGGCGCCAACGCGCAGGTACTGGGCGGCTTCACGGTGGGCGAGGGCGCGCGCATCGGCTCGGGTGCCGTCGTCGTGCGTGCCGTGCCGCCGGGCGCCACCGCGGTGGGCAACCCCTCACGCATCATCGAGGCCGAGGCCGACGCCGCGCGCGAGGCGGCCGCGGCCCGGATGGGGTTCTCGGCCTACGCGGTGACGCAGGGCGACGACCCCGTCGCTCTGGCGATGAAGGGTCTGATCGGCAACGCGGCATCGCACGAACATCAGATCGCGCTGCTGTGGCAGGCGATCGAGAAGCTCTCGCAGCGCGCGCGCGAGCTGCCGGCCGAGGCCTGCGTGCCGCAGGACGCGCACACGCAGGAGCGCTTCGACGCCGAGCGGCTGACCCGGCTCGTCAAGTAGCCGCTGCCGCCGGCCGGTTGCCGAAACGACCGGCCAGCGCCGTGCCTCAGTCCCGGAAGCGCCCGGCGGCGCCGGCCGCTGCCTGTCCGTCGTCGATGCCTCGTACGGCCGGCGTGGCGGCGAGGAAGGCGACGGCGGCGTAGCCGACCACGCACTGGCGGTCGCCGGCCGTGTCGCCCGAGCTGCGCAGGTCGAGCAGCCGCGGCGCGAGGCCATGCCGGCGCGCCGCGAGCAAGGCGCCGGCCAGCGGTGCGGCGCCGCAGGCCTCGTCGTGGCCGAGCGCCGGGTCGAGCGCGAGCACGCGCGCCAGGGTCGCCTCGTCGCGCCGGCGCGCCTCGGCATAGGGCAGGTGATGCGACAGATCGGAACTGACGACGACGAGCGTCTCGTCGCCGCCCCACAGGCGCTCGAGCACTTCGGCCACCTCGTCGGGCGCGGCCTGACCGACGACCAGCGGCACCAGCCGGAACGCGCCGAGGACGCGCTGCAGGAAGGGCAGCTGCACCTCGAGCGCATGCTCCTCGGCATGTGCGCGGTCGCCGGCAGCGACTTGCGGCAGTCCGTCGAGTGTGCTTATCGCCTTGCGGTCGAGCGCGACGCGTCCGAGCGGCGTGTCGAAGGCCGCGGCCAGCGGCGCCATCAGGCCGCGCACGGCCACCCTGTGCGCCGGCCCCAGCAGCACGACGCGGCGGATGCGCCCGCGCAGCGGCGCCATGCAGGCGTACGCACTGGCCGCCACCGGGCCCGAATAGACATAGGCGGCGTGCGGCACGAGCAGCATCTTCGGCGCGCGCCCGTCGAGCGGCCGCGCGACGGGCTGCGCCGCCTCGAGATAGGCATCCACCTCGCGCGCCAGCGCGCTTGCGCGCCCCGGATACAAGCGCCCGGCTGCCGCGGCCGGGCGCACTGTCTCATCCATGCCGAACCTGCCTTCCGGACAGCCCCACCCACGCTATGTGCGTGCGCTCGGCGCTTCCGCAAGAGCCCGCCCGCGACCGGGCGGCCGGCAGCGGCGGGGCGATCAGCCGTGCGCGCGGCGCTGGGCGGACTTCGGGCGGAAGGCCCGGCATACCTCGTCGTGCGTTTCCAGGTAGGGGCCGCCGACGAGGTCGATGCAGTAGGGCACGGCGCTGAAGATGCCGTGCACCGGCGGGTTGCGCTCGGGCAGGCCGGCCAGCGTCTCGGCGATCGACCTGGGCTGCCCCGGCAGGTTGACGATCAGTGCGCGGCCGCGGATCACCGCCACCTGGCGCGACAGGATCGCGGTGGGTACGAAGGCCAGGCTCACCTGGCGCATCTGCTCGCCGAAGCCGGGCAGCACCTTGTGCGCCACGGCCAGGGTGGCTTCGGGCGTGACGTCGCGCGGCGCCGGGCCGGTGCCGCCGGTGGTGAAGACGAGGTCGCACTGCGCCTCGTCGACCAGTTCGATCAAGGCCGCGCCGATGCGCTCCTGTTCGTCGGGAACGAGCCGGCGTTGCCATTGCACCGGGTTCTTCAGCGCACGGCCGAGCCACTCCTCGAGCGCCGGAATGCCCTTGTCCTCGTAGGTGCCCGCGCTGGCGCGGTCGCTGACCGAAACCAGGCCGATGCGCACGCGGTCGTGATCGTTCATGGTGCCTCGATTCTCGGTCGGATGAAGCGGTACAGCGCGCGCAGGCTCGGCGGCTGGCGCACGCCGGCGGCGACGCCGGCGGCGTCGCGCCGCGCGGCCTGGACCAGCCGGCGCAACTGCTCGCCGTCGCTGTCCGGGTTGGCCTGGAGCCAGCGCACGAGCGCGGCATCGTCGGCCAGCAGCTCGGCACGCCAGCGCTCGGCTTCGTGCAGGGCCAGCGTCGCGCGCGCCGAGCCGAGCGTGGCCGCGGCGAGCGCCTCGCGCAGCGCCGCTTCGTCGGCGCTGCGCATCAGCTTGCCGACATACTGCAGCTGGCGCCGGCGCCCCTCGTGCGACTTCGTGCGCCGGTAGGCGTCGATCGCCTCGCGCAGCGCCTCGGGCAGCGCGATGGCGGCCAGCCGATCGGGCGGCAGCGAAGCCAGTTCGAGCCCGAGCTCCTGCGCGGCCTGCGCCTCGCGCTTGCGCCCGGTCTTGCTCGGGCGCGCCGCCTGACCGTCGTCGTCGTCGCCGTCGTGGAGGTCGAGACCGCGGTGCGGTGCGGCGCGTCGGCTCATCGGGCTGGGCTGGGCGTCTTGCGGGGAAGGGCGTCGCTATCATACGAGCGGCCTGGCGACGGTTCGTCGTCGCGGCCCGCCGCGCGCGGCGCTTGCCCGTCCCTGTCCTCCCTTGTTCCGTCTCCGAGGCCGCCGATGACCGATCCCCGTGCCGAACGCGGCTTCGCCTTCTCGCGCGCGCAGTTCCAGCAGATGGTCGAGGATACGCTGGCCGAGGCGCGCCGGCTCGGCGCCAGCGATGCCGGCGTCGAGGTGAGCGAGGGCGTCGGCCTGTCGGTCTCGGTGCGCAAGGGCGAGCTCGAGAACGTCGAGCGCAACCGCGACAAGTCGCTCGGCGTCGGCGTCTACATCGACAAGCGCCGCGGCAGCGCCAGCAGCTCGGACTTCTCGCCCGAGGCGATCGGCCGCACCGTGCGCGCGGCCTACGACATCGCGCGCTTCACCGCCGACGACCCGGCCGCCGGCCTGCCCGACGCCGAGGACCTCGCGACGCCCGCGGAGGCGGCGCACGACCTCGACCTGTTCCATCCCTGGGACATCGACGCCGAGGCGGCCACCGAACTGGCCCGTCGCTGCGAGGCGGCGGCCTTCGCCGCCAGCGCGCGCATCACCAACTCCGAAGGTGCCGGCGTGTCGGCGCAGCAGGCGCATTTCTGGGCCGGCAACACGCGCGGCTTTCGCGGCGGCTACGCCAGCTCGCGCCACTACCTGTCGGTGGCGCCGATCGCCTCGAAGGGGCGCGAGATGCAGCGCGACGCCTGGCACAGCTCGATGCGCGACGCGCACGAGCTGGCCGCGCCCGAGGCGGTGGGCCGCTACGCGGCCGAGCGCGCGCTGGCGCGCCTGACGTCGCGGCGCGTGGTCACCGGCGAGGTGCCGGTGCTGTTCGAGGCCCCCGTGGCCGCCGGGCTGCTGGGAGCGTTCGTGCAGGCGGTGTCGGGCGCGTCGCTGTACCGCAAGGCGAGCTTCCTGCCCGACAGCCTCGGTCAGCGCGTGTTCGCCGCGCATGTCGACCTCGACGAGGACCCGCACCAGCCCAAGGGCCGCGGCAGCGCGCCGTTCGACGACGAGGGCGTGCGCACGCGGGCGCGGCGCGTCGTCGATGCCGGCGTCGTGCAGGGCTGGTTCCTCAGCAGCTACTCGGCGCGCAAGCTCGGCCTGCGCACCACCGGGCACGCCGGCGGCGCGCACAACCTGCGCCTCGCGAGCCGCCTGACGCGTCCCGAGGACGATCTGGAGGCGATGCTGCGCAAGCTCGACCGCGGGCTCTTCGTCACCGAGCTGATGGGTCAGGGCGTCAACGGCGTCACCGGCGACTACTCGCGCGGCGCGGCCGGCTTCTGGGTCGAGCGCGGCCGCATCGTGCACCCGGTGCACGAGGTCACGATCGCCGGCAACCTGCGCCGCATGTTCGACGACATCGTCGCCATCGGCGCCGACGCCTACACGCAGGGCAGCAAGACGGTCGGCTCGGTGCTCGTCGCGCGCATGAAGCTGGCGGGCGCCTGAGCGCGGCATCGCCGCCGCGACGTCGCTGCGCGGCCGGGGCCGACGGCGCGCCGAGCCGCCAGAGCATGGGCGCGCGCAGGGCACAGGCGCGGCGCAGCGGGAAAACCCGGCCGGGCCCGCCCGAGGGCGACTCCTAGAATCCGCGCGCTTTCGTCGGCATTTCGGTTCCGCCGACCCAATCGCACAGGAGACATCGATGGAACGTCGTTCATTCGTCCAAGGCGCCGGCATCGCGGGCGTGCTCGCCGCCGGCATGGCGCCCGCGCTGGTGCATGCACAGGCCAACATCCGCTGGCGCCTGGCATCGAGCTTCCCGAAGTCGCTCGACACCATCTGGGGCGCGGCCGAGGTCTTCGCGAAGAAGCTGAGCGACATCACGGGCGGCAAGTTCCAGATCAGCACGCACGCGGCGGGCGAACTGATGCCCGCCTTCGGCGTCGTCGACGGCGTGCAGAACGGCACCATCGAGATGGCGCACACCGCGCCGTACTACTTCTTCGGCAAGGACCCCGTCTTCGCGCTCGGCTGTGCGATTCCCTTCGGCCTGAACTCGCGCCAGATGACCGCCTGGATGTACGAAGGCAACGGCATGAAGCTGATGCGCGAGTTCTACCGGCAGTACAACTTCATCAACCTTCCCGGCGGCAACACCGGCGCGCAGATGGGCGGCTTCTTCCGCAAGGAGATCAAGAGCCTGGCCGATCTCAAGGGCCTGAAGATGCGCATCGGCGGCTTCGGCGGCAAGGTGCTCGAGCGCATCGGCGGCGTGCCGCAGAACATCCCCGGCGGCGAGATCTACCAGGCGCTGGAAAAGGGGACGATCGACGCCGCCGAGTGGGTGGGCCCGTACGACGACGAGAAGCTCGGGCTGGGCAAGGTCGCTCCCAACTACGCCTACCCGGGCTGGTGGGAAGGCGGCCCGGAGCTCGACTTCTTCATCAACGACAAGGCCTGGAACAGCCTGTCCTCGGAGTACAAGGCCGCGGTCGAGGCCTCGGCCAGCCATGCCCATGTCGACATGCAGGCCAAGTACGACGCGCGCAACCCGGCGGCGCTCAAGCGCATGGTGGCCTCGGGCATCAAGCTGTTCCGCTTCCCCAAGGAGATGATGGACGCCGCGTTCAAGGAAGCGATGGCGCTGTACAGCGAGCTGTCGACGAGCAACCCCAATTGGAAGAAGATCTACGAGGACTTCGCCACCTTCCGGCGCGACGAGAACCTGTGGTTCCGCTTCACCGAGGCCGGCTTCGACGACTTCATGCAGGCGCAGCGCCTGTGAGCGGCCGAGCGGCCGAGCGGCCGCGCTGCAACGACGAAGGCCCCGCGTGCGGGGCCTTTCTTCTCGGCGCGGCCGCTGCGCCGGCCGCTTGCGCGCCGCGCGCCCGATGGGCGCGACGCCATGCCGGCGGCGGCTGCCTCGCGCCGGTGCCGCGCTACTTCTTCTGCTTGTCCTGCTCGTTGGCGCGCCGGATTGCGTCCATCGGATCCTCGGCGGCGGGCTGGCTCTTGCCGTCGGCCGCGGGAAGCTGCGGCTCGGGCTTGCCGCCTTCCTGGCGTTGCTCGCGCTCGACCTCCTTTTGCAGCAGGTCGAGGTTGCCGGCCGCCGCTGCGTTGGTGTCGCGCGTGACGAGGCCGGGGAAGGCGATGATCAGCGCCACCATCACGATCTGGATCAGCACGAAGGGCACCGCGCCCCAGTAGATCTGGCCGATCGTCACCTTCTGCAGACGCTTGCCGGTGATGCGGTCGACATAGTCGTCGGCCGGCGCCACGCTGCGCAGATAGAACAGGGCGAAGCCGAACGGCGGGTGCATGAACGAGGTCTGCATGTTCACGGCCAGCAGCACGCCGAACCACACCGGGTCGATGCCGAGCTTGATGGCCACCGGGCCGATCAGCGGCACGACGATGAAGCTGAGCTCGAAGAAGTCGAGGAAGAACGCGAGCAGGAAGACGAGGAGGTTGACGACGACGAGGAAGCCCAGCGGCCCGCCGGGCAGGCCGCCGAGCAGGTGCTCGACCCACTTCGCGCCGTCGACGCCCTGGAACGACAGGCTGAACACGGTCGAGCCGATCAGGATGAAGACGACGAAGCACGAGAGCTTCATGGTCGCGTCCATCGCCTGCCTGAGCAGCTTGAGGTCGAGCCGGCGGCGCGCGACGGCCATCACGAGCGCGCCCACGGCACCCATCGCGCCGCCTTCGGTGGGCGTGGCGATGCCGAGGAAGATCGTTCCGAGCACGAGGAAGATCAGCGCCAGCGGCGGGATCAGCACGAAGGTCACGCGCTCGGCCATGCGCGACAGCAGACCGAGGCGCGACAGCCGGTTGAGCACCGCCAGCGCGAACGCCACGCCGACGCCCACGCACATCGACACGACGATCAGCTCGTCGGTCGGGGTGGTCTGCGGCCGGGTGTGCGCGTACCACAGCGCCAGTGCGGTCGACGCGACGAACAGCAGGGCCAGCGAAGGCAGGCCCGACCTGCCGTCGGGCTCGCGGATCGTGCGCGCCTCGGGCGGCAGCGCCGGCACGAACTGCGGGCGCACGAAGCTGACGGCGACGACGTAGCCCAAGTACAGCGCCGTGAGCACGAAGCCGGGCACGAAGGCGCCCTTGTACAGCGCGCCCACGCTCTGGCCGAGCTGGTCGGCCAGCACGATCAGCACGAGCGAGGGCGGGATGATCTGCGCCAGCGTCCCCGAAGCCGCGATCACGCCCGAGGCGACGCGGCGGTCGTAGCCGTAGCGCAGCATGATGGGCAGCGAGATCAGCCCCATCGAAATCACCGAGGCCGCCACCACGCCGGTGGTGGCGGCGAGCATGGCGCCGACGACGATCACCGCGAAGGCCAGGCCGCCGCGCACCGGACCGAAGAGCTGGCCGATGGTGTCGAGCAGGTCCTCGGCCATGCCCGAGCGTTCGAGGATCAACCCCATGAACGTGAAGAAGGGGATGGCCAGCAGCGTGTCGTTGGCCATGATGCCGAAGATGCGCAGCGGCAGCGCCTGCATGAGCGAGGCCGGCAGGAGGCCGAGCTCGACGCCGACCATGCCGAAGAACAGCCCGCAGGCGGCGAGCGAGAAGGCGACCGAGAAACCCACCAGCAGGAACAGGATCAGCCCCGCGAACATGATCGGGGCCATGTTGGCCGAGACGAATTCGATCACTTGTCGGCCCCCTCGGCGGCCCCGGCGGCGCGCGCCCGGATGACATCGGCCAGTTCCTCCTCCGCGCTCCGGGTCTGCTGCTTGCGGCCCGGGTCGGGCGCGCGTCCCATCAGGAAGGCGATGCGCTTGATGAACTCGCTCACGCCCTGCAGCAGAAGCAGCGTGAAGCCGATCGGCACCAGCGCGTACACCGGCCAGCGGATCAGGCCGCCGGCGTTGTTGGACATCTCGCCGGTGCGCCAGGCGTTGAGCACGAGCGGGACCGCCAGGTCGATCACGCTCAGGCAGAACGGCAGCAGGAACAGCACCAGGCAGGCGGCCTCGACCGCAGCCTGCGTGCGTCGGGAAAAGCGCGCCAGCAGCACGTCGATCCTGACATGCTCCTGGCGCAACAGCGTATAGCCGGCCGCGAGCAGGAACACGGCGGCGAACAGGTACCACTGGATCTCGAGATAGGCGTTCGAGCTGACGTTGAACGCCTTGCGCACCGAGGCATTGGCGGCGCTGATCAGCACCGCCGCCAGCACGAGCCAGGCGAGCCAGCGGCCCACCCATTCGCTCATGCGGTCGATCGCCCGCGCCAGAGCCAGCCATGCATTCACCAGGTTCTCCTCGCTGTGCGTGCGCGGCCGATCCCGGCGGCAGGCAGCGCCTGCGGGGCCGCCGCGGGGCTGCGCGCAATGGGGCCGAACTGTACGGAAACCGGACCCCGTTGCCGCGCCCGCGCGGCGGCGATCAGGGAAACCTCGGGGCTGCGATCAGCGGCCGGCGCGCGTGCGCACGGCCTCGACGTAGGCCTGGCCGTCGGGCGGCAGGCCGCTGCGCTGTGCCGTCCACAGCATCTCGCCCAGGCATTCCATCACCACGTGGTGCGCCGCGTGCAGCGAGCCCAGGCGGGCGGCCAGGCGCTGCACGGCGGCACGGATGCCCGCCGGCTGGTCGATGCTCGACTGCTCGTCGATCGTCAGGTGCATCGACAGGTGCAGGAACGGGTTGGTGCGGCCGCGCTCGACGCGGTACTCGGCGGCCAGCGCAGCGGGCTCGTCGGCGAGGTCTCCGTGGTACTCGGGGTGTTCTTCGATCCAGCGTGCGGCCAGGGCCTGTATCGGCTCGAGGGGTGCGCCCGCGCGCGTGCGTGCGTAGGCCGCACAGAAGAAGCGCCGCACGTCGGCCGGGCTGGGCTGGAACACCGCAGAATTGTCGCCCGCCGCATGATCACCGACCCCGCGTTCTACGCCGTCGCCATTCCGGCGGTGATGCTGCTGGGCGTTTCCAAGAGCGGCTTCGGTGCCGGCTTCGGCGCGCTGGCGGTGCCGCTGATGGCGTTTGCGGTGCCGGTGCCCCAGGCCGCAGCCGTCTTGCTGCCGCTGCTCGCGCTGCTCGACGCGTTGGGCGTGGCGGCGCTGCTGCGTCAGGCCGACCGGACCTTGCTCGGGCGGCTGCTGCCGGCCGGGCTGGCCGGCACGCTGGCCGGCGCGGCTCTGTTTCGCTGGGTGGCGCCGGCGCTGGTGGCCGGGCTGGTGGGGGTGATCTCACTCGTGTTCGCCGCGTTGCGCGTGTTCGCCTTGCAGCGCGGCGCGGCGCGCGCGCTGTCGCCGGGCCTGGGGCGGATGCTGGCGGCTCTGTCGGGCTTCACCAGCTTCGTCGCCCATGCCGGTGGGCCGCCGATCGGCTTTTACCTGCTGCCGCTCGGGCTCGAGCCGATCGTCTTCACGGCCACCTTGTCGGTGTTCTTCGCCGCCATCAATCTCGCGAAGTGGGTGCCTTACGCCTGGCTCGGACTCGTCGACGCGGCCAACCTCGCCACCGCGCTCGCGCTCGCGCCGGCGGTGCCGATCGGCGTGTGGCTGGGCGTGCGCATCGCGCGGCGCATCTCGCGCGCCTGGTTCGAGCGCATCTTCGTCGCCGGCATGGTGCTCACCGGCGGCAAGCTGCTGTACGACGCGATCCCCGCGCTGCGCGCCGCGCTCGTCACTTGATCCACAGCCGGATCGCGTCCCAGGTGCGGCCGAAGAAGCCGGCCAGCGCGACCGGCTGCTGCACCACGAGGGGCAGGCTGGCCACCGGCGTGCCGCCGGCCGTCGTCACCTTGATCGTGCCCACGCGCTGGCCCTGCACCAGCGGCGCGAGCAGCGGGTCGCTGCGTTCGATCGTCGTGCGCAGGCGCTCGCCTTCGCCCTTGGGCACGGTGACGTAGAGCGCGCCGCCCTGCGTGTCGGCCACGAGCCTGGCCTCGGAGACGCTGCCCTTCCACACCGGCGCGGTGGCGACGGTCTTGCCCGCTTCCACCAGGCGGACCGCGTCCCAGGCCTGCCAGCCCCAGGCCAGCAGCTTCTGGCTCTCGGCCGCGCGTGCTTCGCGCGAATCGGTGCCGAGCACCACCGACAGCAGCCGGCGCCGCCCGTTGGGCATGTCGCGCACGCTGCTGGCCACCAGGCAGTAGCCGGCGGTCTCGGTGTAGCCGGTCTTCATGCCGTCGACACTCGGGTCGCGTCCGAGCAGCAGGTTGCGGTTGTCCTGCTTGATGTGGTTGTAGGTGTACTGGCGCATCGAGTACAGCGGATAGAACGGCGGGTGCTCGGCGATGATCTTCGAGGCCACGACGGCGATGTCGCGTGCGCTGCTGTGGTGGCCGCGCTCGGGCATTCCGGTCACGTTCTTGAACTGGGTGTTCTTCAGGCCCCAGGCCGCAGCCTGGCGGTTCATCGCCGCGACGAAGTTCTCCACCGTACCGCTCACGCCCTCGGCCAGCGCCACCGCGGCGTCGTTGCCGCTTTGCACGATCAGGCCGCGCAGCAGCTCGCTCACCTTGGGCGTCATCGTCGTGTCGACGAACATGACCGAGGCGCCGCCCTTGCGCTCGTCCCAGGCGCGCCTGCTCACCGGCAGGGTCTGCTCGAGGCCGAGCTTGCCGTCGCGGATCGCGTTGAACACGAGGTAGGCCGTCATCAGCTTGGTGAGCGAGGCCGGGTCGGCCGGCGCGTCGGCGTCGCGCTCGGCCAGCACCTGACCGCTGGCGAGGTCGAGCAGGATGTACTGGCGTGCGGCGATCTCGGGCGGCTGCGGCGCCTGCGCGATCGCACCGGCGGCGGCGCAGGCGAGGACGAGGGCGAGGGTGAACGCGCGTGCGCTCAGGCGGGAGAGGAAACGATTCATGGGATTGAGTGCGTCGCCGCCGGCGGGAAGTTCCAGGCGCGCAGCACGAGCTGCTTGAGCAGGGTGATCTGCCCGTGGAAGAAATGGCCGGCGCCGGGGATCACCGTGACCGGCAGCGATTGCGGACGTGCCCAGGCCAGCACCGCGGCCAGCGGCACCACGTCGTCGGCCTCGCCGTGCAGCACCAGCGTGTCGGGCGGCACCGCGGCGAGCGCGAAGCTCGTCGCCGCCGGCGCCACCAGCACCAGGCGCGTCGCCGGCTTGCCCCGTTGGGCCAGCCGGGCCGCTGCGGCGGCGGCCACGTAGCCGCCGAACGAGAAGCCGCCGAGCACGAGGGGCCCCGGGCGGCGCAGCGCGTCGACGACGGCGAGCGCGTCGTCGACCTCGCCGCGCCCCTGGTCCCATTGCCCGGCCGAGGCGCCGACGCCGCGGTAGTTGAAGCGTACCGCGGCGAGGCCCATCTGCACGAAGGCGCGCGCCAGCGTGACGACGACCTTGTTGTCCATCGTGCCGCCGTGCAGCGGATGCGGATGGCACAGCACGGCCGTGCCGCGCACGCGCTCGGCAGCGTCGGATGCCGGCGCGTCGAGCGCGCATTGCAGCGCGCCGGCCGGGCCGGCGATCGACACCGACTCGGTATGCGGGCTCATCGCGGCGCGGCTCAGCGGCCGACTTCGGGCGCCAGCAGCAGCCGCTCGACGACGCGGCCGCCCTTCAGATGCAGGTCGACGATCTCGTCGATGTCGGCGCGGTCGACATAGGTGTACCAGACGCCCTCGGGGTAGACCACGGCCACCGGCGCACCGGCGCAGCGGTTCATGCAGCCGGCCTTGTTCACGCGCACCCGGCCCACGCCGTCCAGGCCCTCGGCCTTGACGCGCGTCTTGCAGTGCTCGAACGCGGCCTGCGCACCATGGCCGGCGCAGCAGCCCTCGCCGTCGGGCCGCTGGTTCAGGCAGAAGAAGATGTGGCGTTCGTAGTAGCTCATCGCGGTGATTGTAGGCAGCGGCGCTGCCGCAGCCGGGCACGCAGGGCTTCGCGGACGCTCAGCGCGAACGGCCGAGCTGCGCGAGAAACCAGCCGATGGCCGCATAGGGCCAGAGCCAGCCGACCCATTGCGCCAGTCCGTGGAAGCGCACGAAGCGCCCCTGCTCCCAGGCCTGCAGCGTCTGCGCGAAATACGGATCGGCCGGCGCCTGCGCCACCGCGGCCACGAGCGCACCGAGCGCGACGAGCCCGCAGCCGACGACGAGTGCGCGTGACGCGGGCGCCAGCGCGAGCGCGAGCAGCGCGGCCGCGGCGAAGGCCGCTGCCGTCGTGCGTCCGATCCAGGCCAGGGCGTGCGCCGGGCCGAAATTGAGCAGCGTCGCCAGCGTCATCGCCGCCGCCCCGACGGCCAGCAGCCCCGCGGCCAGCGCGATGCGCCGCACGACGGGCCGCACGGCGGCATAGGCCAGCAGGCAGGGCGCGACGAGGCCGAGCGTCGTGATCGCCGCCTCGGCGGCCGGCGTGAGCGCCGCTTCGCGCGCCGGTGCGACGGCCAGCAGCGCATGCGCAGCCTGCGCCCAGGGCACGTCGGCCAGCCAGTCGGCCAGCAGCGCGCGCAGCGGCTCGTGCAGATGACCCACGCCGAACGGCGCCGGGGTCGGGAACAGCAGCGCTGCGGGCCACAGCGCGAGCAGCGCGAGCGCACCGGCGCCGGCGGCTCCGAACCATTGCTCGCGCCGACGTTGCCAGGCGTCGCTCAGGCCCAGGCCGTGCAGCGTGAGCGCGAGCGCGGCGCCGGCGGCGGCACCGGCGCTGTTGAGCGCCCAGTCCCTGGCCGAAGGGTGGCGCGTCGGCACGAACTGCTGCAGCACCTCGCAGGCGTAGGACAGCAGCGCGGGCGCCGCGGCGCCGAGGGCGAACGCGGCGACGCGGCCGCGGCCGGCGCGCAGCGCGACCTGCGCCGCGAGCAGCCCGAGCGGCAGGTAGCCGGCGAGGTTGCTCCACTCGTCGAAGGCATCGCGCCAGCGCGGCCAGGGCAGCGTCAGCAGCACCGGCAACTCGATGCCCGGCGGCCAGCGCCAGCCGGTGAACGGGTACAGGCTCGCGTACAGCACGAGCACCGTGTAGCCCAGCGCCGCGGCGGCGGCGAGGCTGCGGCGATGCGGCGTGCGCTCCATCGGCCGGCCGCGCCGAGGCTCAGCGTGCGCGCACGCCACCGCCGGCGCGATTCATGCCGGCAGCGGTTCGCGGCAGCGCGCGGCGGCCGCCGGCACCGGGGTCGGCGTGGACGGCGGCGGCGCGATCGGCTCGCGCCGACGCTGCCGGCTGTTGCCGCGCGTGTGGCCTCGACGACCCGGCCCGGCGCACCGCCGCTGCGGCGCGCCTCGCGCAGCCGCTTGCGACGAAGACGGCGGGGCGCGCTCCGGACCCCTGCCAGCCGGTACGCATCGAGCCATTATGGCGAGCGTCGGCAGCCGGAAAAAAGGCGGCCCCGACTTGATGCGGGGCCGGCAAGCCTTGATGCGTTCGTCGCGCCAAAGCACCTGCTCAGGGAGGAAAAGCAGGGAGCGCGAACCTCGCGGCCCGCGGCTCGCCGGTGAGTTTAGCAGTAGCATGCCGCGGCCTGAATGAGGGCGGCGCGGCGCGGCGCGGCCCGCGGGCGCTGCAAGGAACGAGGCCGTGCGCAATCCACCTCCCTATCCGACGAGCCGCCCGCGGCGTCTGCGGCGCGATGCGTTCACGCGCGCGCTGGTGCGCGAGAGCCGGCTTGCGCCCGAGGATCTGATCCTGCCGGTGTTCGTGCTCGACGGCCAGCACCAGGAGCAGGACGTGGCCAGCATGCCGCGCGTCAAGCGCCGCAGCGTCGACCGGCTGTACGCGGTGGCCGAGGAGTGCCTCGCGCTCGGCGTGCCGGTGCTGGCGCTGTTCCCGGTGATCGAGCCCGCGCTCAAGACGAGCGATGGCCGCGAGGCCGTCAACCCCGAGGGCCTGGTGCCGCGTGCGGTGCGCGAGTTGAAGCGCCGCTTCCCCGAACTGGGCCTGCTCACCGACGTCGCGCTCGACCCGTTCACGAGCCACGGCCAGGACGGCCTGCTCGACGCCGGCGGCTACATCCTCAACGACGAGACCGTGGTCGTGCTCGAGCGCCAGGCGCTGGTGCAGGCCGAGGCGGGCGTCGACATCGTCGCGCCGAGCGACATGATGGACGGGCGCATCGGCGCCATCCGCTCGGCGCTCGAGCGTGCCGGGCGCATCCACACCCGCATCATGGCCTACAGCGCCAAATACGCGAGCGCCTTCTACGGGCCCTTCCGCGACGCCGTCGGCTCGGCCTCCAGCCTGGGCAAGGCCGACAAGAAGGTCTACCAGATGGACCCGGGCAACAGCGACGAGGCGCTGCGCGAAGTCGCGCTCGACATCGCCGAAGGCGCCGACATGGTGATGGTCAAACCCGGGCTGCCCTACCTCGACATCGTGCGCCGCGTGAAGGACGAATTCCGCGTGCCCACCTTCGCCTACCAGGTGAGCGGCGAGTACAGCATGCTCGAGGCCGCCGCCGCGCAGGGCTGGCTCGACCGCGAGGCGACGATGATGGAATCGCTGCTCGCCTTTCGCCGCGCCGGCGCCGACGGCGTGCTGAGCTACTTCGCGCTCGACGCGGCGCGCTTGCTGCGCGCCTAGGCGCACGCGGGGCGGCGCCTTTGCGCGTCTTCCACGTCGCGCCGGATCGGTTCGCCGAGCTCGACGGGCTGCCCGAGCAGCAGCCCGAGGGCGGCTTCGTCTGGGTGGGCTGCGCGCGCAGCGAGTTCGAGGCGCGCCAGGCCGAGGTGCAGGCCGCGCTGCAGCGCTGGTGCGGCGCGGCGCTGGTCGACCTGCATGTCTCGGACCTGCTCAACGCGCAGCTGCCGAGCCACTACGACTACACCTCCTGGTACGACCTGCTGGTGTTCCGCCGGCTGGCGCCCGCCGCCGCGGCGCCCGCCGCCGCGCGCGCCGACACCGGCCACGCGCTGGTGGCGGCGCGTGCCGCACTCGAGGGCATCGACACCAGCCCGGTCGGCTTCGCCGTCTTCGACCGCGTCCTGCTCACCGTGCACCCGCCCGATTGCGCCGTGCGCGAGCATTTCGCGCAGCGCCTGGCCGCGCTCGGCGCCGGCAGCGAGGGCCGGGGCAGCGCGCGCATCCCGACCACCGCGGCCGACCTCATGCTGCGCATGGTCAACCACATGGTCGACGGCTACCTCGAGCTGCGCCGGCTGCTGACGCGCCACCTGGGCCAGTTGCAGCACGCGCTGCTCGATCCGCGCAGCCGCTTCGTCGACTGGCGGCTGCTGCTCGAGGCGCGCGCCGCGCTGCACCTGCTCGAAGACACCTGCGAGGACCAGCGCTCGGCCGTGCAGGAGTGGATCGACGCGCTCGACGAGTGGCCCGACGAGACCGAGCCCGAGCGGCGCCGCGAGCGCGAGCTGCTGCGCGTGCGCTCGCGCGATGTGCAGGAGCATGTCGAGCGCGTGCTCGCGCATGTGCGGCGCCTCGAGCAAAGCGCCGGCGTTGCGGTGCAGATGCATTTCTCGGCGCTCGGGCAGCGCACCAACGACATCATGCGCACGCTCACCGTGCTGACGGCCGTGTTCCTGCCGCTGAACCTGATCACCGGCTTTTTCGGCATGAACTTCGAGTTCATGCCGCTCATCCACACCAGCATCGGGCTGTGGGTGGCGGTGGCGGTGATGGCGCTGGTCGCGCTCGGCCTGGGCTGGTACTTCCGGCGCAAGCGCTATCTGGCGGCGACGCCGCCATGAGCGCGCCGCACCGTTTCCGCCCGCGCGCCGCGCCGCGCGCAACGCGGCGAGCGGCCCGATGAGCGCCGCGCTCGTCTCGCGCGCGCACCTGACGCGGCGCCAGCTTGCCGTGCTGGTGCTGCTCACGCTCACCTGGGGTCTGAACTGGCCGGTGATGAAGTTCGCCGTCAGCGGCACGCCGGCGCTGCCGATGCCGTACCCGCCGCTCACCTTCCGCGCGCTGTCGATGCTGCTCGGCCTGCCGGTGCTCGCGCTCGTCCTCGTGCGGCTCGACGTGCCCCTGGCGGTGCCGCGCGGCGAATGGCGCGAGCTGCTGCGCCTGACCGCGTTCAACATGGTGGTGTGGCATGTCGTGATCGTCGTCGCCGTGCAGCAGCTCAGTTCGGGGCGCTCGGCCATCCTCGGCTACACGATGCCGATCTTCGTCGTGCTCTGGGGCCGGCTGCGCTGGGGCGAGCGGCTGTCGTGGCGCGCGCTGCTCGGCGTGGCCTGTGCCGGCCTGGGCGTCGCGCTGCTGCTGGCCAACGAGTTCGGCCGCATGCGCGGCGCGCCGCTGGCGGCGGCCGCGGTGGTGGCCGCGGCCGCGGTCTGGGCCTGGGGCACGCACGAGCTGCGGCGCACGCGCTCGGCGCTGCCGCTGCTGACGCTGGCGTTCTGGATGACGGCGCTCACCACCGCCGTGATCACGCTGCTGGCGCTGCTGCTCGAGCGCGACGCCTGGCGCTGGCCGACGGCGCCCGGCTGGGCCGCGATCGTCTTCAACGCCGTCGCCGTGTTCGGCTTCGCGCAACCGGCCTGGTTCTACCTCGCGCGCAGCCTGCCGCCGGTGGCCTCGAGCATCAGCGTGATGATGATCCCCGTGCTCGGCACCTACTCGGGCGCCTGGTTCCTCGGCGAAGCGCTGCACTGGCAGGACCACGCCGCCGTGTTCGCGATGGTCGCGGCAATCGCGCTCGTGCTGCTGCGCTAGGAGCGGGGCCGGATTCCTGCCGCGCACACTCCTGGCGCGTTGCGCCGATCGGCTGCCCCCGGAGCCGGGCGCGGCGCGAGGCCGGGCGGGAAACGCGCACGCGGCGCGTCGCCCGTCCGTGCTTGGGCTATCGTCGGCCGATGAGCGAGCTCACCTTCTTCTGGCACGACTACGAGACCTTCGGCCGCCTGCCGCGGCGCGACCGGCCGGCGCAATTCGCCGGAGTGCGCACCGACGCCGAGCTCAACGAGATCGGCGCGCCAGTGTGCTGGTACTGTCGGCCGGCGCCGGACTACCTGCCCGATCCCGAGAGCGTGCTGCTCACCGGCATCACGCCGCAGCACGCGCTGGCCGAGGGCCTGCCGGAGCACGAGTTCGCCGCGCGCATCGAGGCCGAGCTGGCGCAGGCCGGCACCGTCGGCGTCGGCTACAACAGCATCCGCTTCGACGACGAAGTGACGCGCCACCTGTTCTGGCGCAACCTCTTCGATCCGTACGCGCGCGAGTGGGCCAACGGCTGCGGCCGCTGGGACCTGCTCGATGTCGTGCGGTTGACCTGGGCGCTGCGGCCCGACGGCATCGCCTGGCCCGAAGGCGACGACGGCCGCCCGAGTTTTCGGCTCGAGCGGCTCACGGCGGCCAACGGCCTGGCGCACGAGGCCGCGCACGACGCGCTGTCGGACGTGCGCGCGACGCTGGCGCTGGCGCGGCTCGTCAAGGCGCGGCGCCCGCGCCTGTGGGACTTCGCGCTCGGCCTGCGCCGCAAGGAGGCGGTCTGGGCCGAGATCGGCGTCAACCGCCCGTTCGTGCACCTGTCGGGGCGCTACGCGGTCGAGCGCGGCTGTCTGGCGCTGGTGTGGCCGCTGGCGCCGCATCCGGTGAACAAGAACGAACTCATCGTCTGGGATCTGGCGCAGGACCCGGCCGAACTCGACGCACTCGACGCCGACGCGGTGCGACGGCGCCTGTTCACCTCGCCCGACGCCTTGCCTGCGGGCGAGGCGAGACTGCCGATCAAGACCATCCACGTCAACCGCTCGCCCATCGTGATCGGCAAGCTCGCGGTGCTGGGCGACGCGCCGCAGCGCTTCGGGATCGACGTCGACGCCGCATTGCGTCACGCCGAGCGCGCCGCGCGCCTGGCGCCCCGCGCGGCGCTGTGGGCGCAGGTCTTCGCGCGCCCCGCGCCCGCCGTGCCGGTGGACGTCGACGAGGACCTGTACGGCGGCTTCGTCGGCAACGAGGACCGGCGCCGGCTCGAGCGGCTGCGCGCGCTCGCGCCCGAGGCGCTGGCGCGCGAGCGTCCGAGCTTCGCCGACGCGCGCCTCGACGAGCTGCTGTGGCGCTACCGCGCGCGCAACTTCCCGCACACGCTCGACGCCGACGCGAGCGCGCGCTGGGAGCGCCTGCGCGCCGAGCGGCTTCACGGCGGCAGCGGCGGTGCGCTGACGCTGGCGCAGTTCTTCCAGCGCATCGACGACCTGGCCGAATCGGCCGACGACCGCGAGCAGGAACTGCTCGAGACGCTGTACGACTACGCCCAGGCGATCGCACCCGACAACGGTTGACGGCCGGTGCGGCAGAGCCCGACGGCGCGCCGCGCCGGCGCATTCAGCGCGGCGCGGAGGCGCCGCCCGCCGTCGTCGCCACCGCCGCTGCCGCAGCGGGCGCCGTGCCCGCCGTCGCAGCAAGGACCGGTACCGAGGCCGCAGGCGCGGGCGCTTCGCCGATGCGCGCGACGAAGCCGCCCGCGGCCCATTCGTCGTAGCGCCAGTCGCCGTCGACTTCCACCACGCCCGGCGGCGGCGCGAGCGGCTGCACCGGCACGCCGCGCAGCATGCGCGCCATGGCCTCGATCCACACCGGCAGCGCCAGGGCGGCGCCGCTTTCGCGCGTGCCCAGGCTGGCCGGTTCGTCGTAGCCGATCCACACGACGGCGACGACGCCGGGCTGGAAGCCCGCGAACCAGGCGTCGACGGCGCCGTCGGTGGTGCCGGTCTTGCCGTACAGGTCGGGGCGCTGCAGCGCGGCCTGCGCGCGCGCGCCGGTGCCGCGGCGCGTGACGTCGGCCATGAGCGTTTCCATCAGGAACGCATTGCGCTCGGGGATCACGCGGCTGGCGTCGTCGAGCGGCGGCGCCGGCGGCGCCTCGAACAGCACCTCGCCGCGCGCGTCGGTGATGCGCTCGATCAGCACCGGGCTCACGCGGTGGCCGCCGTTGGCAAACACCGCGTAGGCCGCGGCCATCTGCAGCGGCGTCACGCTGCCGGTGCCCAGCGCGAGCGTGAGGTTGTCGGGCTGGCGCGTCAGGTCCAGGCCGAAGCGCGCCAGCCAGGCCCGTGCCGCCGGCAGCCCGATCTGGCGCAGCAGCCGGATGCTCGCCAGGTTCTTCGAGCGCACCAGTGCCTCGCGCACCGTGATCTCGCCGTCGAACCGGCCGTCGCTGTTGCCCGGGTTCCACTGCGCGGTCGCGCCGTCGGCAGCGGTGAGCGGCAGGTCGTCGACGCGCGTGGCGGGCATCACGCCCTGCTCGAGCGCGGCCGAGTACAGGAACGGCTTGATGCTCGAGCCGGGCTGACGCCAGGCCTGCGTGACATGGTTGAACTGGCTCGCGTCGAAGTCGAAACCGCCGACGAGGGCCCGGATGCGGCCGCCGGCCGGATCGAGCGCGACGAAGGCGCCCTGGGCCTGCGGCCACTGCACGATGCGCCAGCCGGCCGCGGCCTTGCCTGCGGGCGGCGCCAGCAGGCGCACGACGGCGCCGCGGCGCAGCGCCAGATCGGCCGGCGCCTTGGGCGAGAGCGCGGCGGCGACGGCGCGCAGACCCTCGCCGCGCACGACGACGACATCGCCGCCGGCGACGAGCGCGCGCACCTCCTGCGCGCCGGCGGCGAGCACGACGGCGGCGTGCAGCTCGTCGTCGTCGCGCTGCTCCTCGAGCAGGGCCGCGGCCGCGCGCCGCGCCGCTTCGGGCTCGTCGGGCAGGGTCTCGTGGTCCTCGGGTCCGCGCCAGGGCTGGCGCTCCTCGTGCGCGCGCAGCGCGCGGCGCAGCGCCGCCGCCGCCGCGCGCTGGTCTTCGGCGCGCAGCGCGGTGTAGACGCGGATGCCCTCGGTGTAGGCGCGCTCGCCCAGCCGTTCGTAGACGGCGCGGCGCACCATCTCGGCGGCGTGCTCGGCGCCCACCGACATGCGGCCGGCGTCGCGCACGAGGGGGGTTTCGCGCGCCGCCGCGGCGTGCTCGGCGGCGCCGATGAGGCCGAGCTTCTCCATGCGGGCGAGCACGACGAGCGCGCGCTGCTGCGCGCGCTCGGGCGCGACGGCCGGGTTGGCATGGATCGGGTTCTTCGGCAGTCCGGCGAGCAGCGCCGTCTCGGCCAGGCTGAGCTGGTCGAGCGTCTTGCCGAAGTAGGTCTGCGCGGCCGCGGCGAAGCCGTAGCTGCGTTGGCCGAGGTAGATCTGGTTCAGGTACAGCTCGAGGATGCGGTCCTTGGACAGGCGCTGCTCGATCTGCCACGCCAGCAGCGCCTCCTTGATCTTGCGTTCGGGCGTGCGCTTCATGCTCAGGAAGAAGGTGCGCGCCACCTGCTGCGTGATCGTCGAGGCGCCCTGCGTGCGCCCGCCCGAGAGCTTGGCGAGCGCGGCGCGCACCAGGCCGCGCCAGCTGATGCCGCCATGGGCGTAGAAGTCGCTGTCCTCGATCGCCAGCACGGCGTCCACGAGTCGCCGGGGCATCTGCGCCAGGGGCACGTAGATGCGCCGCTCGCTGCCGAACTGCGCCAGCTCCACGCCGTCGGCGTCGAACACCTGCAGGTGCTGGCGCGGCCGGTACTCGGTGACCTTGTCCAGCGGCGGCAGCTGCGGCCAGTACCAGGCTGCGGCGGCCGCGAGCACCGCCGCCAGCGCGAGCGCGGCGGCCAGCGCGAGCGCCAGCGTGCCGATCAGCACGAAGCCGCGCGGTGCGCGGCGCTGCCCCGGGCGACGGCGTGCTTCGGGCGCGACGCGCATCGGCCCTCAGCCCGCCGCGGCGGCGAACCAGGCCGCGCGCAGTGCCGGCGGCGGCGCCACGCCGCCGCTCCAGCCGGTGCGCTCGGCGCGTTCGATGAGCTGCCAGTAGTAGCGGTAGCTCGCGCGGTCGTGCAGGCGCTCGGCGCCGGCGTGGCGGTGGCGGATCGGCGCCCAGTGCGCGGCCTGCGCCGCCTGGATGATGTCGAGCGCGAGCGCGAGCTCGTCGGCGCGCGGCGCGAACGCGTCGATGATCGGCCGGATCTGCGCCGGGTGGATGCTCCACATGCGCGTGTAGCCGAACTCGTCGGCCGCACGCCGCGCCGCGCGGCTCAGCGCCGCGGCGTCGTGCAGCTCGGTGACGACGCAATGCGAAGGCACCTTGGCCTGGGCGTGGCAGGCTGCGGCGATCTCGAGCTTGGCGCGGCGCACCAGGGGGTGAGCGAACTGCCCTTCGGCATCCATGGCCGCGGGCGGGATCGCGCCGCGGTGCGCCGAGACAAAATCCATCAGGCCGAACGAAAGCGACTCGATGCGCGGGTGCGCGGCGATCGCCATCGCGTCGGCCAGCGCGCCGTGCGTCTCCACGAGCGCGTGCAGCGGCACCGCGGCGCCGCCGGCCGCGTCGATCGCGGCCGCGGCCTGCTGCACATCGGCCAGGCCGCGCGGCTTGGGCAGCATCAGGTAGGCCGGCGCGCGCGCGGCGCCCAGCACCGCGTGCAGCACCTCGTGGAAGCGGGGGTGCCCCCAGGGCAGCAGCCGCACGCCGACGCGGCCGTGGCGGTTGTCGACCGAGCCCAGCAGCGCGGCGATGAGTTGCGCGTGCTCGAGCTCGCCGCCCACCGGCGCGCCGTCCTCGTTGTCGAGCGTGACGTCGAACACCGGGCCCAGCTCGGCCTGCAGCTCGAGGCTCTTGCGCATGCGCGCCTCGACCCCGCTGTAGTGGTCGCACACCGGCAGCGCCGGCGGGCGTGCCTCCTCGGGCTCGAACAGCGCCGCGCGCGGGGGTACGACGACGGACATCGGCAAGGTCCGGTGCGCGCAGCGGGGCCGGGGAGGCGAGGGGCGCCGGCCCGCCGGACAGCGGCGTTCAGCGCCCGCGGCGCATCACAGCAGGTGCTTGACGCCGTCGCGCTCGGCCGTGAGCTCGGCCAGCGTCCTGTCGATGCAGGCCTGGCTGAACGCGTCGATCGGCAGGCCCTCGACGATCTTGTAGCGGCCGCCTTCGCAGGTGACCGGGTAGCCGAACATCGTGTCCTTCGGGATGCCGTACTCGCCGTTGCTCGGCACGCCCATCGTCACCCATTCGCCGCCGCTGCCCAGCACCCAGTCGTGCATGTGGTCGATCGCGGCGTTGGCCGCCGAGGCCGCCGAGCTCGAGCCGCGTGCCGCGATGACGGCGGCGCCGCGCTTGCCCACCGTGGGCAGGAAGACGTTCTCGTTCCAGGCCTGGTCGGCAATCATGTCCCTGACGCTCGCACCGTCGATCGTGGCGAAGCGGTAGTCGGCGTACATCGAGGGCGAGTGGTTGCCCCAGACGCAGAGCTTGCGGATGGCGTCCACCGGGCGGCCCGTCCTGGCGGCGATCTGGCTGCGCGCGCGGTTGTGGTCGAGCCGCATCATCGAGGTGAAGTTCTCGCGCGCGAGCGACGGCGCGCTCTTCATCGCGATGTAGGCGTTGGTGTTGGCCGGGTTGCCGACCACCAGCACCTTCACGTCGCGGCGGGCGGCGCGGTCCAGCGCCTTGCCCTGTGCGGTGAAGATCTGCGCGTTGGCCGCCAGCAAGTCGGCCCGCTCCATGCCCGGGCCGCGCGGACGCGCACCGATCAGCAGCGCATAGTCGGTGTCCCTGAAGGCGGTCTCGGCGCTGGCGTGCGCCTGCATGCCCGCCAGCAGCGGGAAGGCGCAGTCCTCGAGTTCCATCATCACGCCCTCGAGCGCCTTCTGCGCCTTCTCGTCGGGGATCTCGAGCAGTTGCAGGATCACCGGCTGGTCGGGCCCCAGCATCTGGCCGCTGGCGATGCGAAACAGGATGGCGTAGCCGATCTGGCCGGCCGCGCCGGTGACGGCCACACGAACGGGTTTCTTGCTCACGTCTTTCTCCTGGATGAGGCAGCGGGATTCTACCGAGGCGCCCGTGCGGCACGCCCCGCCGTTGGCCGGACAATCCCGGCATGGCCGGGACCCGTCATCGGCAGACTGTTTCCGCGGCTTCGGCGCGCGAGCGCGCATCGCTGCGCGGCTCGCGGCCGCGCGGCGGCGAGCGCGGCGCGGCCCTGCCTTCGTTCAGTCCGCTGTACCTGCAGATCAAGGCCTTGCTGCTGCGCAGCCTGCAGGTGGGCGAGTGGCAGCCGGGGCAGCTCATCCCGAGCGAGCAGGAGCTCGCCCGGCGCTTCGAGGTGAGCCAGGGCACGGTGCGCAAGGCGATCGAAGAGCTCGCGCTCGCCAACCTGCTCGTGCGTCGCCAGGGCCGCGGCACCTTCGTCGCCAGCCACGCCGAGGAGGGCACGCGCTACCGCTTCCTGCGCCTGACGCCCGACGGCGGCGGCGTGCTGCCGCGCCTGAGCCGGCGCTTTCTCGACTGCCGCCGCCTGCGCGCCACGCCCGAGGTCGCGCGCGCGCTCGAGCTGGCCGCGGGCGAGACGGTGATCGAGCTGCGCCGGCTGCTGCTCGAGGGCGAGCGGCCGATCGTGCTCGACGACCTGTGGCTGCCCGCGGCGCGCTTCGCTCGGCTCGATGCCGCCTTGCTGGCGCGCTGGCAGGGGCCGCTGTATCGGCTGTTCGAGCTCGAGTTCTCGCTGCGCATGATCCGCGCCGAGGAAAGGATCCGCGCCGTGGCGGCGGCCCCGGCCGAGGCCGCCTTGCTCGGCGTGGCGCCGGCGTCGCCGCTGCTGCTGGTGGAGCGGCGCTCGTTCACCTACGGCGACCAGCCGGTCGAGCTGCGCCGCGGCCTGTACCTGACCGACCGGCACCACTATCGCAACGAGGTGGGGTGAAGCCCGCGCGCCGCACGGCGCGGCGAGAGCGCTGCTGCGCGGGCCGTCGCGCGTGGGTATCCGGCCTTGCAATAAACTCCACCGCATCCCGCCGGTCCAGCCCCAGAGCCCAGCCATGTCCGAGACGACGAACCACGCGAGCCGGCCGCGGCCCGGCACGATGCATCTGACCGATGCGCTGCAGTACCGCATGCCGCTCGCGGCGCTGGTGTCGATCCTGCACCGCGCCAGCGGGGCGCTGATGTTCGTGCTGCTGCCCTTCGTCGTCTGGCTGTTCGACTCCAGCCTCAGCAGCGAGATCAGCTACGAACGCTTCACCAACGCCTTCGTCGCCGGCATCGGCTTCGTGCCGGCGGTGCTGGTCAAGCTCGTCGTGCTGGCCCTGATCTGGGCCTATCTGCACCACGCGCTGGCCGGCCTGCGCCACATGTGGATGGACGCCACGCACCGCATGAGCAAGGAGCAGGGCCGCGCCACGGCCGCGGCCACGCTGGCCGTCAGCCTCTTTCTCACGCTCGGCCTGGCCGGCAAGCTGTTCGGCCTGTACTGATCGCCTGGGAGTCGGACGATGACAGTGAACTACGGCAGCAAGCGGCTCGTCGTCGGCGCGCACTACGGCGTCGGCGACTGGCTGGCCCAGCGCCTGACGGCGGCGCTGCTGGCCCTCTTCACCCTCGTGCTGCTGGTGCAGCTGCTCACCCCGGGGGCGCTCGGCTACGACAAGTGGGCCGGCATCTTCGCCGCGCAATGGATGAAGGTGCTCACCTTCGCCGTCGTCGTCGCGCTCGGCTGGCATGCCTGGATCGGCATGCGCAACATCTGGATGGACTACGTCAAGCCGGTCGGCGTGCGGCTGGTGCTGATGGCGGCCACGCTGACCTGGCTGCTCGCGTGCATGGGCTGGGCCGTGCAGGTGCTCTGGAGACTATAGAAAGTGGCTAGCCTTCCCAAGCGTCGTTTCGACGTCGTCATCGTCGGGGCCGGCGGCTCCGGCATGCGTGCCTCGCTGCAACTGGCGCGCGCCGGCCTGAACGTGGCCGTGCTCACCAAGGTGTTCCCGACGCGCAGCCACACCGTGGCCGCGCAGGGCGGCATCGGCGCCAGCCTCGGCAACATGGCCGAGGACAACTGGCACTACCACTTCTACGACACCATCAAGGGCAGCGACTGGCTCGGCGACCAGGACGCCATCGAATACATGTGCCGCGAGGCGCCGCGCGTCGTCTACGAGCTCGAGCACTTCGGCATGCCGTTCGACCGCAACGCCGACGGCACGATCTACCAGCGCCCCTTCGGCGGTCACACCGCCAACTACGGCGAGAAGCCGGTGCAGCGCGCCTGTGCCGCCGCCGACCGCACCGGCCACGCCATGCTGCACACGCTGTACCAGCAGAACGTGCGCGCGAAGACGAACTTCTTCGTCGAGTGGATGGCGCTCGACCTCATCCGCGACGCCGCCGGCGACGTGCTCGGCGTCACCGCGCTCGAAATGGAGACGGGCGACGTCTACATCCTCGAGGCCAAGGTCACGCTGCTGGCCACGGGCGGCGCCGGCCGCATCTACGCGGCCAGCACCAACGCCTACATCAACACCGGCGACGGGCTGGGCATGGCGGCGCGCGCCGGCATCCCGCTCGAGGACATGGAGTTCTGGCAGTTCCACCCCACCGGCGTGCACAACGCCGGCGTGCTGCTCACCGAAGGCTGCCGCGGCGAGGGAGCGATCCTGCGCAACAGCAACGGCGAGCGCTTCATGGAGCGCTACGCGCCGACGCTCAAGGACCTGGCGCCGCGCGACTTCGTCAGCCGCTGCATGGACCAGGAGATCAAGGAAGGGCGCGGCTGCGGTCCGAACAAGGACTACATCGAACTCGACATGACGCACCTGGGCGCCGAGACGATCATGAAGCGGCTGCCCAGCGTCTTCGAGATCGGGCACAACTTCGCCAACGTCGACATCACGCGCGAGCCGATCCCGGTGGTGCCGACGATCCACTACCAGATGGGCGGCGTGCCCACCAACATCCACGGCCAGGTGGTGGTGCCGCGCGGCGGCGTGCCCGACGCGCCGGTGGGCGGCCTGTACGCCGTGGGCGAATGCTCGTGCGTGAGCGTACACGGCGCGAACCGCCTCGGCACGAACTCGCTGCTCGATCTGCTCGTGTTCGGCAAGAGCGCGGGCAACCACATCGTCGAGAGCCTGCGCCGCTCGGGCGAGGCGTTCAAGCCGCTGCCCAAGGACGCCGCCGAGCGCAGCCTGGCGCGGCTGGCGCGGCTCGACTCGAGCAGCGGCGGCGAGTACGCCCAGGACGTGGCCAACGACATCCGCGACACGATGCAATCGCACGCCGGCGTGTTCCGCACGCAGGCCGGCCTCGACGAGGGCGTCGAGCGCGTCGCCGCGCTGCGCCGGCGCGCCGAGGCGACCGGCCTGGCCGACAAGAGCCGCATCTTCAACACCGCGCGCGTCGAGGCGCTCGAGGTCGACAACCTGATCGAGGTCGCGCAGGCCACCATCACTTCGGCCGCCGCGCGCCACGAGTGCCGCGGCGCGCACACCGTGATGGACTACGAGCGCGGCGCCGACGACCCCGAGTTCCCGCTCGGCCGCAACGACCGCGACTGGCTCAAGCACACGCTGTGGTACGCCGAGGGCAGCCGGCTCGAATACAAGCCGGTGAAGCTGCAGCCGCTCGGCGTCGCGTCCATCCCGCCCAAGGTGCGCACCTTCTAGGGTGCGCGCCGCCCCGAACCCCGTCCGTACGACCGAGACACGTCCGCGCCATGGCCAGCCGCACCTTCCAGATCTACCGCTACGACCCCGAAAAGGACGATAAGCCGCGCATGCAGACCTACACGGTCGAGCTCGACGGCAGCGAGCGCATGCTGCTCGACGCCCTGATCAGGCTCAAGGCGCAGGACCCGACGCTTGCCTTCCGCCGCAGCTGCCGCGAGGGCGTGTGCGGCTCGGACGCGATGAACATCAACCGCAAGAACGGGCTGGCCTGCCTGACCAACCTGCGCACGCTGCCCGACACGATCGTGCTCAAGCCGCTGCCCGGCCTGCCCGTGGTGCGCGACCTGATCGTCGACATGACGCAGTTCTTCAAGCAGTACCACTCGATCAAGCCGTATCTGATGAACGACACGCCGCCGCCCGAGAAGGAGCGGCTGCAGTCGCCCGAGGAGCGCGACGAGCTCGACGGGCTGTACGAGTGCATCCTGTGCGCGTGCTGCAGCACGGCCTGCCCGAGCTTCTGGTGGAACCCCGACAAGTACGTCGGCCCGGCCGGTCTGCTGCAGGCCTACCGCTTCCTCGCCGACAGCCGCGACGAGGCCACGGGCGAGCGGCTCGACAACCTGCTCGATCCGTACCGGCTGTACCGCTGCTACGACATCATGAACTGCGTCGACGTGTGTCCCAAGCACCTGAACCCGTCGCGGGCGATCAGCAAGATCAAGGAGCTGATGGTCCGCCGCGCGGTGTGAGGGCCGGTGAAGGCATGAGCGATGCCCGCGCGGGGCCCCGGGAAGGGGCCTGAGAGCCATGAGCGAGCGCCTCGACGAACGCGCGCTGGCGCGGCTCGGCTGGCGCTGCCGCCGCGGCCTGCTCGAGAACGACCTGTTCCTCGATCGCTTCCTGCGCACCCATGGCCCGGACATCACGCCGCGGCAGGCCGCGGCGCTCGAGGCCCTGACGGCCCTGGCGGACAACGATTTGCTCGATCTCTTGCTCCGGCGCAAGGAGCCCGAGGGCGAGCTCGATACGCTTGCGGTCCACGAATTGCTGGCGCTGCTGCGCCGCCCGCCGGCGCTGCCGGTCGACCGATGACGATGAAAGGCGCGCGACCATGACCCCCTCCGAAGTCAAAGCCACCCTGTCGTTCAGCGACGGCAGCCCGAGCATGGAGCTGCCCATCTACAAGGGCAGCGTCGGGCCCGACGTGCTCGACATCCGCAAGCTCTACGGCCAGAGCGGCAAGTTCACCTACGACCCCGGCTTCCTGAGCACGGCCAGCTGCAGCTCGACGATCACCTACATCGACGGCGACAAGGGCGAACTGCTGTACCGCGGCTACCCGATCGAGCAGCTCGCCCAGCACTGCGACTTCCTCGAGGTCTGCCACCTGCTGCTGTACGGCGATCTGCCCAACGGCGAGCAGCGCGCCAAGTTCGTCAAGACCATCACCTACCACACGATGGTCAACGAGCAGATGCAGTTCTTCATGCGCGGCTTCAGGCGCGACGCGCACCCGATGGCGGTGCTCACCGGCCTGGTGGGGGCGCTGGCCGCCTTCTACCACGACAGCACCGACGTGCAGAACCCGCGCCACCGCGAGATCTCGGCGCACCGGCTGATCGCCAAGATGCCGACGCTGGTGGCCATGGCCTACAAGTACGGCGTCGGCCAGCCCTACGCCTATCCGCGCAACGACCTGTCGTACAGCGCGAACTTCATGCGCATGATGTTCGCGACGCCGTGCGAGGACTACCGGCCCAACGAGGTGCTGGTGCGCGCGATCGACCGCATCTTCATCCTGCACGCCGATCACGAGCAGAACGCCTCCACGTCCACCGTGCGCCTGTGCGGCAGCTCGGGCACGAACCCGTTCGCCGCCATCGCCGCCGGCGTGGCCTGCCTGTGGGGGCCGGCGCACGGCGGCGCCAACGAGGCCTGCCTGAACATGCTGGGCGACATCCAGAAGATGGGCGGCGTCGAGAAGATCGGCGAGTTCATCAAGCAGGTGAAGGACAAGAACTCCAACGTCAAGCTGATGGGCTTCGGCCACCGCGTCTACAAGAACTACGACCCGCGCGCCAAGCTGATGCGCGAGACCTGCCACGAGGTGCTG